>CAMAQR010000081.1 GCA_945860375.1 Pseudorhodobacter antarcticus | reverse complement strand
AGCGCCGCCAGCAGGGACGAAGGTTCCAGCGTTTCGGCTTTGACCATGACCCAGCCGCCAAAGGCATCAGCGTTGGAATTTACGGCATCACGGAAATGGGCGTCGTCGGTGGCGATGGCGTAGGGGGTCATGCCATCCAGCAGCATCTGGTCCAGTAGGTAGGTTCCATCAGGGCGGTCGGCCTGTACGGCACAGGTGGTGTTGAACACTTCGATCGCGTCGGCAAAGTCGATCTGGCGGGCGTCTTCCAGTGTCAATCCGTACCATTGTGGATGGGCGAGGGCCACAAAGGCCCCGGCCTGGCTGGCGCGGCGGGCAAGTTCGGGGCCAGTCTCGCCCTCGTCATTCGGAGCGAAATCGGCGGGCAGGCCTACGGCAAGGATGTGCCAGATTTCGCCATTGGCTAAGGCTGGCGCGTGCAGTTCTGCCCCCAAAAGGGTCGTAAAGCCGGGGGTGCGCAAGGCGGTGGTGTCGGTGATGGGGTAATCGAACTCGGCCATGAAATGGTCTGACTGGCAATAGAAGTGATAGCCTTGGGCACGGTAGCGGCGAGCGACCTCTTCGGGCGGCAGGTCGCCGTCTGATCGGGTAGAGTGGCAATGCAGGTTGCCACGCCAGAATTGGCCGGGTTTGTCGAACGGGGAAAGGATCATCGTTGCCTCACTGGGTTGACGGGTTGACAGATGGGATCGGCAACGCGCGTGCGGCGTTGCGGGTGATGGTGTAGGTGGCCGATGCAATGACCAGCACACCGCCGATCACCGTGGCCCAGGTCGGGATCTCGCCGTAAAACAGCCAGCCGGTGGCCGCCATCAACACCAGGCGCAGATAGCCCAAGGGGGCCACGGCAGATGCCCGGCCCAACCGGATCGCGGCGGTGAACAGCCAGATGCCGGCTGTGAAGATCAGGCCCATGACGAGCAGGATCAGCGTCTCGTTCAGGGTCGGGGTGACCCATTGCAGCGCGGCTACCGGGGCGGACACCAGCGCCACAACCAACCCCTGCCAGAATAGAACCGTCACCGTTGTGTCATGTCCCGACCCCAACCGGAGAGCGATCATGCTCGCCGCCCCACAGACCGACCCCGCCAGCGCCACCAGCGCAAAGACGTCGAAACCTTCGCCAAAGGGGCGGATCATGATCACCACGCCCAGAAATCCCACAGCTGTTGCCGTCCAGCGTCGCCAGCCCACGGGTTCGCGCAACACAATGGCTGCAAAGGCGGTGGCGACCAGCACTTCTGCCATCCCGATGGCCGTCGCATCGGCCAGCGGGATGAAGATGATAGAGGTCAGCCCACAGAACATCGCCCCGACAGCCAGCAGGCCCCGTGTCAGGTGCAAGACAAGACCCGTCGGATGCAAGATCACGTGGCGACTGGTCCAGAAAAGTGGAGCCATCAGCAACAGCGCCACAACCTGCCGAAGAAAAATCACCTGCGGAACCGCAATTTGGCCAGCGATCATCCGCATGAACACAGCCATCGCGCTGAACACGATGAAGGCTAGGATCATCAGGATTGAGGCTTTCAGATCGGGGGTCATCGCCCCGATCCGGTGCGTAACGGGCCGCTCGGCGAGCGGCGTCATACGATTGCCTCAGGAGACACTGGGGAACGGGCGTTTGACGATCTCATAATATCCATGCGGTTCAGTGTTGCCCCAGCTTGCGATGTCATGAGCGATCATCCATTGGGCGACGCGGCGTTCGATGGTAAAGGATATGCCATTGAACCGGTACACCAGAAAGCCGACAGTCGCCGTGCCGCCATGGCCGCCCGTCGTCGTAAGGAACGAGGTTGCAGGCGCCCATTGGTAGACGACGCCATTGCGTTCGGCCCGGCGTTCCTCGTGCAGGTGGCCCGATGCCACCAGCCGCACTGTCGGATGGGCGTCGATCAAGGCCAGCAGCGCCTTGCGCGCTTCGGGCAGGATCACGGCATGGCTGCGCGTCGGATCAACCGGATCGTCCAGATAAATCGGATAATGCAGGAAAAGTGCGACAGAGCGGGTCGTTTCGACAAGCGAAGCTGCAAGCCAGTCGTGCTGAGCGGCCTCGGCGGGCAATCCGCTGCCCAAAAGCTGGCTGTTTATGCCAATCAGCCGCCAGTCACCTATATCCTGAATGAAGCGATCTGCGCCCATGACGTCCAGATAGGCCGCATGGCGCGCCTCATTGATCGGCTGGTGCAGACCACCTTCGAAGGGCACAAGGCCGACATCATGGTTGCCGGGCACTGCTGACCACGGCGCGCCCAGCCGGTCGAACTGCCGCTTGGCAAAAGCAACGTCTGCGATGTCGTCGGGGCCGTTCAGAGCGAGGTCCCCAGTGATCACGACATGGTCGGGGGCGATGTCGGTCATAGCCTCGATCACCATTTCGAAGTTAAACTGAAAGAACGGGCGAGAGCCGCTTAGATGCGTGTCGGTCAACTGGACAAGTGTGAATTTGGTCATAGTTCGCCCCACAAAAAAAGAAGGGGGCCGGAGGCGCAAGCCTCCGGCCCGGATTGCATCAGATCAAGCCCTGAGTGTCGGTCACCATCTTGGCCAGAACATCGGCCACCGGCATTTCGCCGCGCATCGCAAGGTTGATGTTCTCGCGCTGGATGTCGATGATCTTGTTGGAGTTCTTGCCAGGATAACCGAACCACTTGCGGGCAACCGGGATCTGGCCGACCGATGTCGTGTAGTTCGGGTTTTCCTTGTAGAAGGTGCCCAGATACTGGTCCTGCTCGGCAATCAGACTGGTCGGCATGTAGCCCGAGAACTTGACGGCGACGGTCTGGCCTTCGGGGCCGGACACCCATTTGGAGAAACGCCAGGCGGCGTCCAGCTTGGCGGCATCGGTGGTCAGGATGATTTGCGCGTTACCGCCGGTGGGCAGGCGGCCGTTGGTGGCATCCGCCAGCGGATAGCGGGCGGTGCGAAGGGTAAAGTTGGTCCCGACGCTGTCGGTGGTGCCGCGCAGACCTGCCGTCGATTGCACCAAGATACCTGTCTTGCCGGCATAGAACTGCTGCACGCCCTGCTGGTTTTCCCGCAGGTTCATCTTGGCTTCATCGACAAAACGCTTCGTCAGCGTCAGGGCTGCCAGACCGCTTTCGTCCCCAAATGCCACAGTCTTTTCCGCCGCATCCATCAGCTCGCCGCCGTTGGAATAGACCAGTGCCTGCCAGAACCAGTCGCCCGCCTCGGTGTGGATGCCCATGTAGAACCCATCGATATCGTCGCCCAGTGCGTCGATTTTGGCTGCAAGTTCGAACACGCCTTCCCAAGTGTCGGGGAAATTCGCCGGATCGCCGCCAGCCTGTTTCACCAGCTCTTCGTTGAAATAGAAGATCGGGGTCGAGGTGTTGAAGGGCATCGCCATCTGCACGCCGTCAAAGTTGCCCAGATCAAGGATGCGCTGTGAATAGTTCTCGGCCTTCCAGGCGTCGCCTTCGGTGGCGATGAAGCTGTCGAGATGGGTGATCTGGCCACGCTCTGTCAAGGTGCGCGACAGGGGGGGCAGCAGGTGGAAGCCCGAGTAATAGACATCGGGCAGCTGGTTGGTCATCGCCTGACGCAGGATCAGCGAGTGACCTTCCTCGTAGGTGGACGGCGACGTGTTGAAGGTGATCATCACATCGGGGTTGGCAGCCATGAAGGCGGCTGCGATTTCGGTGTGAAAGCCGTCGTGACCCGGAAAGCAGTGGGTGACCGAAAGCTCGACGCCAGTTTGGGCGCGAGCCATCATGGGGGCGGCAAGGCCAAGGGCGGTGAAGCCTGCGGCGGATTGAAGAAGCGTTCTGCGGTTCATGGTAACCTCTTGTGGTGGGGGGGAAGGAAGGGACCGGGCTACTTCACTCCGGTCATGGTGATGCCGCGCACGAATTGGCGCTGCGCGAACAGGAAAACGAGGATCAGCGGGGCTGTGATGATCGCAGCCCCCGCCATCAGCGCGCCGTAGTTCGACCCGGTTTCCTGATCGCGGAAGATCATCATGCCCAAGGGCGGCGTGGCATGATCGGCCGAGGTCGTCACGATCAGCGGCCAGTACAGGTCATTCCAGTGTGATGTGATCGAGAACACCGCAAAGGCCGCGATGGCGGGCACCGCCGACGGCGTGATGATGCGGATGATGATTTCAAGCTCGGTAAATCCGTCCAGCCGGGCGGCGTGGATGATTTCCTGCGGGAAGCTTTTGAAAAACTGCCGGAACAGAAAGATGCCAAAGACCGACAGAAAGAACGGCAGCATGATTGCGAAATAGGTGTTCAAGAGGTTCAGTTTCGCCAGCGCGATGTAGATCGGAAGGGCTGTCACCTGCACCGGCACGGTCAGACCGAACAGCACCAGCCCGAAGATGACGGGTTGTGCGCGAAACGACAGCTTGGCCAGCGCATAGCCCCCGGGAATGGCGACCAGCAGTTGGATGATCAGAATGCCCGCGCAGACGAGCACCCCGTTGAGCATGTACTGCAGCAAGGGCGATTTGGTCAGTGCCTCGGAATAGTTGATGCCTGCGGCCAAGCGGGACGGGATAGGGTTGAAGCCTGCGGTGAACACCTCGGACGCCGGGCGGATTGAGGTCAGCAGCATCCAGACGAACGGCAGCAGGATGAAGGCGGCCCCCAGCAACAGGAAGGCGTGAGACACGGCCGACCCGATCAGCCGGTCGGTACGGAGCGTTGCGCGAGACATCAGTAATGCGTCCTTCTGTCGATGAGAAAGGCCTGAGCCAAGGCGATCACCAGCACGAAGACCAGAAAGGCGATGGTCATGGCCGAAGCAGGGCCCATGTTGAAATCCTGAAACCCGACCTTGTAGAGCGTATAAAGCAGCACATCGCTCCGCCCCTGTGGGTTGCCGCGCGTTATGACGGCGACAGTGTCGAACACTCGAAACGCGGTGATGGTGGTGGTCACCACCACAAACAGCGTGGTCGGCCCCAGCATCGGCCAGGTGACACGCGCAAATCGGTCCCATGCGCCATCGGCCCCATCGATATCTGCCGCGTCATAAAGATCGCGCGGGATGGCGGTCAGGCCTGCCAGAAACAGGATCATGTTGAAGCCGACCAACTGCCAGATCCCGATTACCGCAAGGCCCACCAGCACCAGATCCGGGTCGCCGAACACATCGAATTCGCCCAGACCAAGCGCGCGCGTCAGCGACGTGATCGGCCCCAGCGACGGGTTTAGCAAGAAGTGCCAGACCACCGACATCGCGATCAGCGTGGTGGTGACGGGCAGGAAAAAAATTGTCTGGTAGATCGCCTTGGACTTGGTGCGTTCCTGAACCAGAATGGCCACCACCAGCCCCAGAACAACCGATCCTGGCACGACGATGGCCACATAGATGAACGTATTGCCCAAGGACCGCAGGAAAATTCGGTCACCCAGCATGTCGGAGTAATTTGCCAGCCCGACCCAAGACCATTCCAGCGCACCTAATTGATAATCCGTCAGGCTCAGCAGAAGAACAACTACGATCGGCGCGATCAGCAGGACCATGATCAGGATCAGCGCAGGGGTTACAAAAGCATAGCCTGCCGCAGCTTCTGCCCGCAGTTGGGCATTGCGGCTTGCCGAAACCCTTCCGATCTTTAATGCGACGGTCATGCGGGCACCTCTAGGCGCAGTGCGGCCCGGCTGGCCTGATCAACCCGGTGGCCTGCGGCATCAAACACCAATGCGCGGGCGCATTCGACGCCTAGTGCCACGGGTGAATTCAGCCGCGCCTTGTGGCGTTCGTAGTCCTGCAGCGTGGCCCGCAGCACCAAGGGCGCGCCGGACTCCTGCAAGGCAAAGTGCAGGAACAACTCGGCCCCAAGGTTTTCCACCCGGGTAAGTCGCGCCGCCAAATTCGGCTGCCCGACGACCGGGTCCAGCGACAACGCCTCGGGGCGCAGGCCGACCGACACCACCTGCCCGGCGGGGGAAGATACAGCAATCGGCAGCAGCGCCTCGCCGACCAGAATGCCCTGCGCTGTGGTGGTGCCCGACACGATGTTGATCTGCGGGCTGCCGATGAACCGCGCCACGCGCAGATCGGATGGGTTGTGATAAAGGTCCGACGGCGTGCCGAGTTGTACGATGCGACCTTCGTCCATCAGAGCCACGCGGTCGGACATCGTCATCGCCTCGACCTGGTCATGGGTGACGTAGATGAAGGTTACACCCAGACGGCGGTGCAGGTCTGTCAACTCGGCCCGCATGTGCACGCGCAGCTTGGCGTCCAGGTTCGACAGCGGCTCATCCATCAAGAACACGTCCGGGTGCCGCACCATCGATCGGCCCAGCGCCACGCGCTGGCGCTGCCCGCCCGAAAGCTGTGCAGGTTTGCGCGTCAGCAGCGCCTCGATCTGCAGCTGCTTGGCCACGGCGTCGACCTCGGCGGCGATTTCAGTCATCACGCGGCGGCAATTAGCGCTGAGCCGCCCGATCAGCGGCAGGCGTTCGGCAAGGTTCAGCCGCTGCATCACCAGCGGCATCGACATGTTTTCGGCAACGCTCATGTGCGGGTAAAGCGCATAGGACTGGAACACCATCGCTACGTTGCGCTGTTTGGGGCGCAGATGATCAACGCCGCGCCCGCCGATCTGCACGGTGCCGCTGTCTTGCGGCTCCAACCCAGCGATCACTCGCAGGATGGTTGATTTGCCGCACCCCGATGCGCCCACCAGCGTCAGGAATTCGCCGTTTCGCACCGACAGCGACACATCGTTCAGCACCTTGGTGGTGCCAAAGGATTTGGACAATCCGGTCAGTTCAAGATGAGACATGCTGTACTCCAGGTTTCGTTTCGCATCATGCCGGCACGCGTTGGCCGACAGAGGCTCGCGCCGATCCGGCGAAATGCAGCGCCACAGCACTGCCGGTCGCATCGAACAGATGCAGGGCGACATGTGCTGCGCTAAGCGTAACAGGCGCGCCCGCGCGCACCGGCCAACCGCCCGGAATGCGCGCAGTCATTGAGGCGTCGCGCGACCCTTGCACGGCAAACTGCACCAGCGTTTCCGCGCCAAGATGCTCGACATGATCCACGACCCCTGTCAGCGCGATGCGGTCTGGCGCTGTTGGCATCCGCTCCAGCGCCTCAGGGCGCAGGCCTAGGGTCACTGGGCCGGGCGCGCAATGGGTGGTTTCGGGCAGCCGCAGATCAAGCCCAGGCGCGGAAAAACGAACCTCGCCACGGTCATGCCGCACCTCGCCGGCCAGCAAGTTCATCGCGGGCGAGCCAAGGAACGTCGCCACAAACAGGTCAACCGGGTGGTGATAAAGCTGCATCGGGGTGCCAATCTGACGGATACGCCCCGCGTCCATCAGCACCACGCGGTCGGCCATCGTCATCGCCTCGACCTGATCATGCGTGACGTACAGTGTCGTGATGCCAAGGGTTTTTTGCAACCGGGCGATCTCCACCCGCGCCGTGCCGCGCAGCTTGGCGTCAAGGTTCGACAGCGGCTCGTCGAACAGAAACGCGGCTGGTTCGCGCACGATGCAGCGTGCAACGGCGACGCGCTGACGCTGGCCACCCGACAGCTCCTTCGGGCGGCGCTCCAGCAGGTGCCCGATGGCCAGCCGGTCTGCCGCGCGCTGCACGCGGTCGGTGATGGTCACCTTGTCCAGCCCCTGCAACGACAGTGCAAACCCAATGTTTTGCGCCGCCGTCATGTGCGGGTAAAGCGCGTAAGACTGAAATACCATCGCCAGATTGCGGTCGCGCGCGGGTAACTCGGTGACATCGCGCGCGCCCACCAGCAGCTGTCCGGCACTGGCCTCTTCCAGACCTGCAAGGATGCGCAACGAGGTGGTCTTGCCGCAACCTGACGGGCCGACAAGGGCAACAAATTCGCCTTCAGCAACGTCAAGTGTGAACCGGTCGACGACCGTCGATGTGCCGAAACGTTTGCTGACGTCGTTAAAGGAAAGACCCGACATTCGGAAGCCACCTTGATACTCGATGACCCCATGAAGCCGCGCAGACGATTCAATCACGTGCCAGTTCAAAAAACCTTTCGTGAAAACAGCTGAACTGCGTTCATCAGATTTCACAGAAAATTCGCTGGGGGGTCAGACAGATGAATCGCCCGTCCTGTTTCTTACGAGGAATGCGTCAAAACAGGGATCGCCCTTTGTGGACCACTCGAACACATCGACAGAGCCAGACAAGTCGACAGGATCGATCCTTCCGACGCATCCAAATCTGCGCTGTCTGGGGGGCCTAATCGCGCAGGACGGGCGCCGCGTTCGGCGCGGTATTTTTTTGCGCGCGCCAGTGTTGCGGGCGCTTGACGCCACAGCCGATGCGGCGCTGGCGGGTCTTGATTTGGCGCTGATCGTGGACTTCCGCCAGCCGCATGAAGCTGCGACAGCCCCCGTCAGCTTTGCCGCCGACCGTGGCGTGCGGCGCATGTCTTTGCCCATTCGCACCGGGGCCTCCATGCGCGTGATGGCGTCAAACCCTGAGGCGATCCTTGAAGACGCAGTTGCAGCCGCAGTTATGATCGAGGTTTACCGCGATTTCGTCCGGCTGAATGCCGATGTCTATGGAGCCTTCCTGCGCGCCATTGCTGCGGCCCCCGGACCGGCACTGTTTCACTGCACCGCCGGCAAAGACAGGACCGGCTTTGCCGCTGGCCTGATCCTGGCCACGCTTGGCGTGCCAATGCCCGTGATCATGACCGACTACATGGCCACGGCGGCACTGTGGCAGCCCGATGCTGATCTTGTCGCGCACATCGCCCCAGCGGCGCGGGCCGCCGTTCTTGGCGTGCGGCCTGCCTATCTGACGGCGGCTTTCGACGAGATGGACCGGTTGCACGGCGGGGCGTGCACCTTCGCCCGTGACGTTCTGGGAAAGGCTGCCCTGGATCAGTGGATCCATCGCAGCCTGATCTGACACCGCTCGGCATTCCGGGCCTTTGAAAAAGGAAAAATAATGACCACTTTCGTGCATCTGACCGACCTTCACATCAGCGCCCCCGAGCCTGTCGATACGGGCCTGCACTCTGACACCACCGCCACGCAGCATGCCGTGCGCGAAATGATAGACGGCATGGCAACGCCACCTGCCTTCATTCTGGTCAGCGGCGACCTGACGAACCATGGCGATCTGGCCTCGTATCAGTCTCTTCGCACGATGATGTCGGACCTGCAGATGCCAGTGCTTTACGCCTTGGGCAACCACGACACGCGTGCGGGCTTTTATGCCGGGATGCTGGATCGCGCCGAGACGACCTTGGCGTCTTATGACCACGAGGCGGTGATTGAGGGCGTGCATGTCATCACGCTAGACACAAGCCGGCCTGACAAGATCGGCGGAGAGTTGGACGACGCGCAGTTTGCCTTCCTGCAGGCGGCGCTGGCCAACCAGCCGGGCCTGCCCAAGATCTTGATGTTCCACCATGCCCCCGCGCTGGTGATGGACCCGGACTGGGAATGGGAATGCCTGTCCTTCGCCGCCACCGCGCGTCTGGCAGAGGTTGTCAAGGGCCACGCCATCGCCGGCATCTTTTGCGGTCACATCCACATGGACCGTTTCAGCCAGTGGTACGGCATTCCGCTGGTCGTGGGGATGGGCCAGCACGCGGCCCTAGACCCGCTGTTTCACGGCCAAGGCATCCGCATGGTGCAGGGAACGTCTTTTTCGGTCTGCGTGCTGCGCGACAGCGGGCTGACAGTCACCTGCGTGCCGCTGCCTTCGACCCGCGCCGAGACGGGGCGGCATACGCTGGCCGACCTGCGCGCCTATGAGGCTGCCCGCGCCACGGCCGAATGATCTTTGTTTTTCCCTCCACCCAAAGGAGTTGTCCGATGACACATACCCTTTCCACCCTACGTGGCGGTGCTGCGGCTCTGCTGTTTGGGGCTTCTGTCCTGACGGCTGCGGCCCAGCCGATGCCCGCCACAATTGACGAACCGGTCACCATCCGGTTTTACAATTACAACCTCGCCGGAGCCGGGATCGGCAAGGATGCGACGGTCGAGATGATCGACAGTTTCATGGCTGCCAATCCCAAAATCACCGTCGAAGGCATCCCCACCCCCGCCCCCGATGTGATCAGCATCGTGCAGGCCGATGTGATCGCCGGAAACGGGCCGGACATCGCGCAGATTATCTTTGCCGATTTTGGCTATGCGGCCGAAAACTTTGGCGTGCCAGCCCTGGAAGACATCGTACCAGCGGACGAACTGGCTGGTCATTTCGGCGGGCTTTTCCCTAGGGGGCTGGAACTTGGTCGTCTGGACGGCAAGACCTATGGTCTGGCCTATGTGTTCTCGACCCCGGTGTTGTTTTACAACGCCGACTTGTTCCGCGCGGCGGGCCTGAACCCCGACGCGCCGCCCCGCACTTGGGACGAGGTTGGCGTTGCCGCCAATGCCATAACCAAGGCCACCGGCAAACCGGGCCTGCTGACCGGCATCTTCGGCCCGTCGTCCTATGACTGGCTGTATCAGGGGTTCGTCAAGTCGAACGGCGGCTCGGTGATGTCGGATGACCGCAAGACGCTGACCTTTGGCGGTACTGAAAGCATCGAAGCGCTGTCCATGATGCGCGGGCTGGCACAGTCAGGTGCGATGCCCAACAGCACTTCGGCTGACAGCATCGAGGCAATGTCGACCGGCAACGCGGGCATGTTCCTGATCACCAGTGCCGTGCAGGCGGTGCTGCTGAAGGGTGCGAAAGACAAGTTCGAGCTGCGCTCCGCCCCGATGCCGACCTTTGGCGACAAACCGGCCACGCCCACCAATTCCGGCTCAGCCCTGATGATAATGACGCAAGACCCAGTCAAGCAGCGCGCGGCTTGGGAACTGATGAAGCATCTCACCTCGGACTACGGCTATAACATCATCACATCAAAGATCGGCTACGTGCCCTTGCGCCAGTCGACCGTGGAAAGTGAAGAGTTCCTGGCCCCCTTTCTGCGCGACAATCCGGTAATGGCCCCGAACATCGCGCAGTTGCAGTCGCTGACGCCTTGGCAGTCGTTCCCCGGCCCGAACTATCGCCAGATCATGACGACGATGATGACGGCGGCAGAACAAGCCGTGTTCGGCGAGGGCGATATCGCAACGCTGATGACAGACGCGCAGGCGAATGCACAGCCGTTGATGCCCTGAACCTTTCGGGACACCCTTGATGCGGCGCCGGGTGTGCGCCGCATCTTTTCTTGCAGGATCACCGAAGATGACCGCCCTTGCCACCTCCTCCATCGCTCGCCGAAAGGCCTGGCTTCGCCGTCAGCCGTGGGCGCCGTGGCTGTATCTGGCCCCCGCGCTGGTCCTGCTGGTCATCTGGATATACGGCCCGCTGGCCTATGCATTCTGGCTGAGTTTTCACGAATGGAACATGTTGCCCACCGCCCCGCGTCGGTATGTGGGCTTACTGAATTATGAACGCCTGATCGGACTGCCCGACATGAAGGCGGCCCTGTGGAACACTGGGATCTATCTGATAGGCCTCTTGCCGCTGACGGTCATTTTGCCAGTTGCGATTGCGATCCTGACGAACGAGTTGTCAGGGCGGTGGCGCGACCTGTACCGCGCCCTGATCTTTGTGCCGTTGATCATTGCACCGGTGGCTGCGGCGGCAGTCTGGCGCTGGATGCTGAACGTCGATTTCGGCATCGTGAACATGGCACTGCGCGGCATGGGACTGTCCGCCGTCGACTTTCTGAAAGACGATGACACCGCGATCTGGACGATCATCTGGATTACTGGATGGAAGCTTATCGGGTTTTCCACGCTGGTCATTTCGGCCAGCCTGTCAAACATCAACCCCGCCCTGATTGAGGCCGCACGGATGGACGGCGGCAAAGAGTGGCAGATCACCCGGCGCATCCGGTTGCCGCTGCTGTCGCCCACGATCTTTCTGCTGGTGCTGCTGACCATCCTTCTGGGCGCACAGTGGAGCTTTGCCTACATCCATGTCCTAACCCAAGGCGGTCCATTGGGCAGCACTAGCAACGTTTATTACCTGCTGTGGCAGTTCGGATTTGGCAGTTTGGCGGCGGGGTGGGCTTCTGCTGCGGGGATGCTGCTGTTCGTGGGCTTTGGCGTGGTGGCGGCAGGGCTGATCTGGCTGATGAACAGGGCGAGTTTTCATGACAACTGACGCCAAGCCCCGCCGCCCCGGTGACTGGACCGCGCATGCCGTGATGATCCCGCTGGCCTTCATTTCCGTCTTTCCGGTGTGGTGGATGCTGGTCACCTCACTGCGCCCGTTAGCTGAGATCTACAGCCCCCTGCCCTGGCCCGCAGCGATGACGCTGGAAAACTACAGCTATGCCACCGGGGTCATCCCGGTCTGGACGATGCTAGCCAACACGATGATCTTTTCGATCATATCGACCGCGTTGCAATTGCTGACGGCGGTGCTGGCGGCCTACGGCTTTGCACGCTGGCGATTCTTTGGCGACCGGGTGCTGTTTGCGCTGGTGGCGATGACCTGGCTGGTGCCGTTTCAGGTGGTGATGATCCCGAACTACGTGGTGATCGCACAGATGGGTCTGGTCGATACGCTGACCGCGCTGGTGCTACCAAACATGGCCTCGGCCTTTGCCATTCTGCTGCTGGTGCAGGCGATGCGGTCGTTTCCAGTCGAAGTGATCGATGCGGCACATATGGATGGGGCTAGCCACTGGCGCATCTTGTGGCGCATCCTTGTGCCGAACCTGCGCGCACCGCTGGCGGCGTTGTCGATCCTGCTCTTCATCTCGGCTTGGAACGAGTATTTCTGGCCGCTGCTGCTGACCCGCAGCGAAGACAAAACGGTGATCCAGATCGGCATCCAGATGTTTTTGACCGAAGAGGGCAGCCAGTGGGGGCCCTTGATGGCCGTCTCGACGCTGGCTTGCCTGCCGGTACTGGTGATCTATCTCGTTGTGCAGCGCCAAGTGATCGACAGCTTCGTCAAGGCAGGATTGCGCTGAGGCAGCGGTCTTGTCATCCGCCAGACATAGATTTCCACTATCCGGTTTGTTCATCAAGAGGTGCTTTATGACCCAATCCGAAATCGTCGTGCGAAACCGCCTGATGGATGCGACGACCTTGGTGATTTGCGGTGCCAAGACCAGACGAGATGTGTCTGTGCGCGAAATTGCCCGTGTGGCTGACATCAGCGTTTCCGGCCTCTATCAATTCTATCCATCTCTGGATGCCCTTGTGATCGCGACGGCCAAGAAACTTTATGCGCAGGTAAACTATGAACGGATGATGGCGCTGCAAATGGCGATTGACCGCAGCCGACCGGAACCGGCCCCGCTGCGCGACATACTGATCGCCCTGATCGGCCCTTCGGTGCGGTGGTCGCGGGACCCGCAGCGCCCCTATGCCGTATTTGACTATATCAACACCCTAACCGGCGGCAACGGAGCTGCGACTGTGCTACAGCCGCTGGTCGATCAAATTGCTGCACATCAAGCCGTGATCACATGCCTGCGCCAGACCACCCCTTGGTTTGATGACGTGGACATCGGCTGGCGGGTCAACGCAGCTTTGGGCGTGCGATCCCAGGTCCTGCGCGAATCTCGTCGAACGATTCTGCTGACGCAGAACAGGCTTGACCTGTCGGATCCGGACGCGACGATAGACCTGATGCTGGAGGTGATTGAGCCGATGTTCGCCCCCCTTGCGCGGCATAGCTTGCCGAAAGCTGCGCGGGCAACTTGTCACGCAAATCCGCTAAGCTGAGATTGGTTGGTTGGCCAACGGAGTTGGGTGTTGTCAGAAGGCCTTGGCATGGGGGGACCTGCTTGCCATCGGCGTCGACCAGTCCCGTGTGATTGAACCTAGCTTTCACATACCGCAAGGGAGTGT
>CAMAQR010000080.1 GCA_945860375.1 Pseudorhodobacter antarcticus | reverse complement strand
TCCAGCCGAACTTGACCATGTTGGCTGCCAAGACCGCGATCTGATTGTCGCTGTGTAAGCGCGCATTGCGGGCATAGGGCCGCAAGCGTTCGATCGGCCAGAGTTCAATCTGGCTCGGCATGAATGGGAGATCCATAGGGCAGGGCTCGCATGGGCGTGCGCAATGTCCTGTGGCCGCGCTCAGGCGCCAGGTTTTGCGATCCACGATGTCAGGAAAACGAAACGCCCGCGAGGGTTTCCTCCGGGCGCAATTCTTCGATGATCAAGGGGTACGTCAAGGGGGGCAGCTTTGTCAAACCGTTTTTTGACTTTGAATCAATACCTTCTGGCCAGCCCAGGCGAAGGTGGCTTCCTGGAGTGGCTTCCGAGGTCCGTGGATTCCTCTGGGTGGATTCCCTGGATCCGGTCAGGAATCCACCTTTCCCTGAGCGCTGGTTGCGCAAGCCCCTGAAAATGAGTCGAAATCTCCGCCGAGCCGGCGCAGGTGGCTTCCGGGTGGATTCCCCGGTGAAAAGGCCAGACGCTAGAAAAGTCTCGGGCTGCGCCCCCCCGTATACGGATGGGGTCCGGGAGGAACCATGCCGGGGGGGATCACGCCCGACGCGGATCGCTCTCGAGCAATTCTGACGTGCCGTTGATCTTGGCCATCCAGTCCGCGGTCTCGTTGTTCCGCCACCTAACAATCGTGTCCATTCTCCCAAGGTCAGCCCGAAGGTCTCGAGAGAAGATTGGTTCATGATGCGCGATACGATTTCGTAGCTCGCGGACTTCATTCACGTGCGAGTAGACTTCGTTCCTGAGAGCACTGGCTTGGCGGTTTGTCGGCGCGTTGGGGAAAACGGTAGCAAAGTGCTGGTTCCAGATTCGCCCATCGTGACGTTTCGTCAGCATGCGCTCCCAGAAAACGAACTTCAGGTCGGCGATGATCTTACCCGATGTCGCGTGCTTGCCGCCGAGGACAGTCAGATCGCGCTGGGGGCTGTAATTCGGGGGCGTTGGGTTGGGCAGGGAGCGCAAGAAACCTGCGGACCAGGGCCACGTCCCGCCGTGAACGGTCTCGATGGCCTCAACCACGGCGTTGCGAAGGGTGACCTCCACGATGTGCAGCGGGACCATCAGAGCAGCAGAAATCTTGAGATTCCAGAGGTATAGCCGAAGAGCATCTTCGCGATTATTGTCGCTTGTCTGAAGGTACGTCGCAAATCTTGGTGCAGACAGCACGTTTGGAAGATGGTGCAACTCCCCTGGAGAGAACTCATACATCTTGACAAGCCTGCTCTGACGGGCCACCTAAGAAGGGAGCTTTGAGAATGCGGCTTCGGCTCCCCTCATGGCAGAACGAATGAAAACCCGTCGCTTGCGGCGGGTTTTTTCTTTGGATTTGGTGTTGTCCTTGCCGCATTTAGAGCGCCCCTCAATCCACAAATCATAGGGCGCAATAGATGTTGTGTGCAAGCCGCCGTGGGGGATCAGCATATGGTGACGATGTTGCGTCCGAAATCACGGCGGTGTTGCGGAGCCGGACCGGTTGATCCACGGTTCAGCCTTTGGCATCCGATTGATCAGCTCAACATCTCTTAACATTCCGCCAGCCAGCAGCCCTTCCCGTACCGAGTCCAGCGCCCGCCACCAGTCTCTGTACGCCCGCCGCGCCGCCTCGATCTGCTGCGGATGTGGCGAGAACGTCACCGGGCACGCCAGCACCTCCACCGTTCGCCACTTCCCGCGCGACAGCACGCGCTCGGTCCCGACCACGGTGGTGGTGGCCCGCTCCCCATGCTGGTTGCGCTTTACTTCTACCGGTACACATCTTGGCGTCGCCCCCGGCATCCAGTCCGGCGTCAGCGCAGCGCGGGCGAGCTCGGCAACCCGGATTGCCATGCGCTTGCCTCCGAGGCTGTCTGGCATTCCGGCAACGGTTGCCGCGATGACCTCGGCGTCCTCATGTGTGTAGCTGCCGATCTTGTACTGGCCGCCATCCACCTTGCAGCCGAGAACTGCGCGTTGGAGCAGAACGTATTCGAGGCCAAAGCCAAACCCGTGCTCTCGCTCGGGATCGGGCGGCTCCGGCAACTCAAGCTGGGCGTGCTCGACCCGGAATGCCCATTCCAGTGCCTGCTGAACCGACATGGACCGCTTTGGGCGCCCCGACCCAAGATGCCCTGTGCGGGACTGCAAACTACGATCGTGTTTCATCGGATGCCCCGCTCACGGAGGCGCTCCGCTGTCACGAGACCACGGGCAAGCATTGCGTCGCGCATGGAATTCGAGATCGCACTCACCGGTAAGTAGCGATCGGAGTTGACCATCTCGGCATAGAAGACCGGCAGATCCGTGATTGGTCGGGGTTCCTGCGCCGTGGCCGTCTTTGCCTTGCGTCGTTTTAGCGAGGCCGCATCCGCCTTGCGCTGGTCGGCGCGCTGCATAACACGGTCCAGCGCTTTTGGCCCATCGGGGGGCTCGGGATGTTCGTGCCGTGACGCCTCTGCCGCCTCGAGGATTTCAGCCTCGCTCAGCCCGAGGTCAGTCTGCCAGCGCCGAACATGTTCACGCGGCGGCCAGCCTTGCCACCAGCCGGGCAGGGGCCCGTTGGGGTCAAAGCCCAGCGCTGAGAGCAGCGATCCGAAAAACTCCTCATCGAGGCCGTCACGCGCGCCCGCGCCCTCCTCCTCCTTTACTGGTTTACTTACTGGTTCTCTTACAAGGTTACTGTCCGGATTTCGGACACGGCTCGGGGCATTTTCCGGACACGGCTTGGAGGCAAAATCGGACACGGCTCCGCGTCCGGTTTCCGGACACGGGGGCTGGCTATCCACCGGCGAACTGGCAGTTTCGGCAGCGTTTTCGGGGATCGCGAAGGTCAGGTCGTCTTGCACGTTGTCGCCATGTCCGGTTTCCGGACACGGGGCCCCCTGATTTTGCGTAAAGCCTGGCTCGAAGGCCAAGATGTAGCGGGTCGGCATCTGTCGCTTGTTGCCGGGATTGAGACGCTGCACGCGACGGATCAGGCCTGATGCCTCGAGCAGGGCCAGATGCTCGTTCAGCGTCGATCGGCTAATCTCGCAGTCCTCGGCCAGCTGCTCTTGGGAGGGGAAGCAGCCGAAATCGGGATTGAACCGATCGCAGAGATGCCAAAGCACGATCTTGGTCGTGGGTTTCAGCCCGCGCTGCTGGATGGCCCAGTTGGTGGCGGCATGGCTCATGGCGCAGGCCTCCTCACCGGAGGCGCCACACGCGTGGTGAAGCCATGATCCGCCAAGGCGCCCAGCGCATCGTCCAGTGATCGTACCAGTGCCCAGCCAAAGCCCTGCGCGGTCACCGCATCACGAAACGCCTCCTGCGCTTGGCTCAGCCGACCCTTCAAGGACTTCAGCTCGAGGAACAGCACGCGCCCAGCGCAGAGCACCATCAGATCGGCGAAGCCAGGATGGACACCCATCCCTACGAGGATCGCTTGCCGCTTGGCGCCGCGCGGGCCGGCTTCGGTGATCTCGTTCGGGCAATGGTGAATGATCGCGCCTTTGGGCAGCGCGAAACGCAGCGCCGTGACCACAGCGCGCTGCAGATCCGCTTCGGGTGTGCCACGGCGCTTCATCGGTGGCCCTCCCGTTCGGGTCGATCACGGTCCACTCGCCCGGGCGACTTCGCATCGAGGACGACAAGCAGGATCCGGGCGTCCTCGCGCTCTTCGGGCGTTTCGCCATGCTGGACCAGGACATTGCAGGCCAGCCTGATCAGGTGATCGGAATGGTTCACGACATCGGCCACGACGATGCGTGCCTCGCGCCGTCGATCATCGATCCATTCCTGGCGCACATGGTCGCGGCGGCTTTTCTGGCGGAAGGGCAGGGGGATGCTCATCGATGTCCACCCGAACGCGCACGCCGCGGCTCACGCACCTCTTGGGCTTCCAGCCAGTCGAGGACGGCTGTCCTGCGATAGAGGATCTTTCGTCCCGCTTTCACGAAGGCCGGTCCGCGCCGGGCATCGGCCCAGCGCCGAAGGGTTTCCTCGCACACCCCAAGTTCCTGGGCGAGGTCGGTGCGGCTGATCCAGCCCTGCAACAGCGCGCCTTCGTTTCCCCTTGTCTTCGGGGCCTCAGCGCTCGTTTCAAGTTGCGTCATCTGTGTTCTCCCGATTGTCGCCCGCAGTGGGCGAATGTCGTGAGCCAGCAGAAGCACAGACGCAGGGGTGGCAGGGTGGCAGTGACCGGCAGTGAGATTGCGGTCGCCGCCACCCCCCGTGCCACCCCTTGTTTTATTGATCGAGTCGAAATCTTCGCTGCGTCGCAGCGCGATTTGCAGGCTTTACAAACCCGACGGCCCACCACCCGCGATGTCGCAGACAAGCCCGATCGACGGAATTTCCGCTTATTCGTCAACATTGGCCAGATTTCGGCGACATTCAGGGGTGGCAATGGGTGGCAGTGACCGGCAGTGGCGTGCCGCTTACCGTGCCGGTCCCTGATTTTCTTGAGAAATCGATGCGCGACGCGTCCGAGATCGAGTGTTGAAGCGCGAGTGATGTTTTCAACGGAAGCAGTTTTGGCAGGCTCGGCGCGCTAACCGTCCCAAAAGGCAGCGGCATGTGGGTGGCAGCGAGGCGGCACAGGGGTGGCACGCCATGCAGGGTCATTGCCGGTCGCTGCCACCCTGCCGGTCAGAGCGCCATGATTACCTTGATAGACCCGCGAATCTACGCGTCATGAACGGGGAAAGGAGGTGCGTCGATGCCAACACGAGAACGCCTAACAGAGAAACTGGTGCGGGATGCCATCCCCGCCGAAGGACGCGATTACCAGATCTTCGATGACGACATCCGCGGCTTTGCGGTCTGCATCTATCGAGGAGGTGGCCGCGCCTTCACCTTCGACTATCGCGTGGCTGGACGACAGCGCCGGATGACTTTCGGGCGCTGGCCGGAATGGACCGTGACAGCTGCGCGCGACCGCGCGCGCGCCCTGCGGCGTGAGGTTGACCTTGGTGGTGACCCGCTTGGCGACCGTGATCAGATCCGCGAGGCGGCGCGCGTCAATGACTTGATCGATCGCTATCTCAAGGAGCACTGCGTCCGGCTCGCACCAACGAACGCGTCCGACCAGAAATCCATGATGATGAAACTGGTCGCGCCGCACTGGGGCAAGAAGCTCGTCACGGAAATCACCAAGGCCGATGTCGAGAAGCTCCTCGCGAAGGTCGCGGAGGGCAGGGCGCGGCCCCACAAGGAAAAGCCAAACAATCGCGCCCGCAAGCTTCAACCCGCGCGACCCACGCCGGTGCGGGCAAATCGCTTGGGGGAGGCGTTGCGCAAGATGTTCAACCTTGCTGTCGAGTGGGAGATGCGCGCCGACAATCCGGCCAGCAGCTTCTATCGTCGGATCGAGAATGCCCGCGAACGCTTCCTGACCAAGGAGGAGATCGATCGGCTGGCCAAGGCGCTGGAGTCCGATGAGGATCAGCGTGCCGCGGGCATTATCCGGATGTGCCTCTTGACCGGTGCTCGCGTTGGCGAGGTCCGCCAGTCGCGCTTTGAACAGTTCAACCTTGAACTCGGCATCTGGGCCAAGCCAGCGGCGACCACCAAGCAGCGCAAGGTCCACCGCGTGCCGATCTCGGACGAGGTCGCGGCGATTGTGCGCCAGCGCCAGTTGCTGGTGCCAAAGGGCAATCCCTGGCTTTTCCCTGGCGATGTGCCGGGGCAGCCCGTGAAGGAAATCCGACGGTTCTGGCGCCGCATTCAAGCGGAAGCCGGGATTGGTGACGCACGGATCCACGACCTTCGTCACACCTTTGCCTCGCTCCTCGTCAGCGGCGGGGCGTCGCTCGAGATGATCGGCAAGCTCTTGGGGCACACCCAAATGCAGACGACGCAGCGATACGCCCATCTGCTCGACGCCCCGCTGCGGGCGGGGCTCGATGCCGTGGCCAGTGCAGTCCGCCCACGGCTGACGATTGTGCAGAACGAACGGGTCGACCGTAAGTCAGCATGATCTGCGAGTTATGGAACAAGTTCTTCGATCTCGATCGGAGACAAGAGCATCCTTGAACGCCTTTTGATACGACGCGTTAGATGCTGAAACATAGGATCGACACTTGCGGCGTCATAATACTGTGGGTTCTCCGGATCGTAGTCAGCGGCAACTTTTAAGCCAACGAATTTTGCGCCCCAACCGCGCGCAAGCATCTGTTCTGCGATCCGCGCCGCGTTTTCCGGTCGCTCGCCTTTATCCGGACCCTTGTTCGAATTTCGCACGACGAAACCGCAAAGCTTACCATTTTTGTGGGCAAATATAGACGGATCCACATGCAGATCAGACTGCCAGCTTGCGATTGTCCATCCATTTGACACCAGGTGCTGGCGCACGGCTTGCACGCCAACGTCGTGAATTTCCCAAGGTGTCATCAAGACAGGTTCATCGGTAACTAGCTCGAACGGATTAAGGGGTATTTGGCTTTTCCAATCAATCAAGCCCCATCCTTTTTCAACAACCTCCCAAGAGGAGCCGACGCGTTTCATAGGCATGATACAGCCTATGCCATTTGCGTCTTCCACTGCCGCTGTCAGTCGTCCTTCTTGGTACCACCCGTTATCCAGCGAACTCACATCAATGATCTGAATGAAAAACAACTGGTTGCCGAGCGCAAAAGAGAGATGCTCGCGGAACGGAGGTAAGTCAGCGCGTAGCCAAGATGCGCCAGCATCAAGTATGCGCAAATTCAGGTGACGACCCGCTGCCATCCAACATGCTTCGAACTCAGGGGTCAGCTCGAACGGTTTGATCTGATAATTGGTCATCGTAGAGCTTTCGGAAGTCATTAGTTGAGTTCAGTGTTACATGATGCTCGAAGGGTGGGCCATCTTCGTGGTTGACTGCAACCGTGGTCATGTTTGGCCTTGGTCATTTGTTTTCAGGCTTCTTGGTCAGCTCTCTCCAGATCGGCGTGATCCGGCGACGTATCGAGCGCTCGTCTGGCACGTCGTTGCCGTCAGAGTGTTCCACGAACCAATCTTGCATTTCGGCTACGAGTTCACCTTGCGAGGCAGGCAGGCCGCGCTCGTGGATGCGCAGGGCCAAGGCTTGCAGCATGCCCTCCCAGTCGTAGGGCGACACTGAACCACTGCTACCACTGACCCGCCGAAAAAGTTCGTTCTTTTCCTCGAAGCGGTGGACGTGCTGGCCAGAAATCAAAAGGTCCGCCACTGAAACCTCGACGCCTGAAACAGGTTCGGTGATCAGCTGCCAGTCTGTTTCGGCTTTCGTGCGGAGGCGGCGTAGCCAGGCGGTCTGCGGTCCTGTCCCGCAGCGGCGGAACATCGGCAGGATGTCGAAGGCGGAAATGATGACCTCGCCGGCGACGACCTTCTCGCCGCACATGGCTGGCGGAATGCCGGTCAGGATG
This sequence comes from Pseudorhodobacter antarcticus, assembly GCA_945860375.1. The sequence goes on along the minus strand of CAMAQR010000080.1, from coordinate 6,964 downwards.
TCAAAATGTCCGGCGGCAGACCAGCCTGCGACATCGGCGATGGTATAGCCCCACCGTGCAGCTACTTCATGGACGGTATAGAATTCGCGTTTTGGCAGCTTCATGCTTGCTCCTTTTCTGATGCATGTGCCGCCCGCGCAAACGACCGGCACCGTGTTCTTTGGAGTGCAAGCGGCCGTCAGCATTCCCCGGAGCCGATTCCGACTCGCTTGCGAAGCGATCCTGCACTAGCGTGGGCGTAAGAACGCGACGTGGAGCCCCCTATGGCCTTCCGAAAAGCACAGGAACTTATCCGGCTGGCTGAGATGGCCGGCTCGCGATACCGCGGCGTGTGTCTGAACGACGTCAGTGACGCCTTCGGGGTCAAACAGCGGACTGCCCAGCGCATGATGCGCGAGTTCGAGGAGGCTTTCCCGTCCTACATCTGCTCAACCGACAGCGATCGACGCCGCTGGTGGAAGCTGAGCGACACGACCTTAATGCACATGCAAGGTGTTCGCGCGAGCGAGCTTTCTGCCCTCGATATGGCCATTAAGCGCGCGCAGCACGAAGGCGCCGTCATGGATGTGCGGGGGCTGGTTTCTCTGCGCGATCGCTTGTTGGCCAGCATGCCGTCCATCCATGCACGCAAAACGGAGACCGACGCTGCCGCGATCCTGGAGGCGCAAGGATTGGCATGCCGCCCTGGGCCGAAGGCAAAGCTTGCGCCCAACATCCTCGGGGCCATCGCCGAGGGTATCAAGGCGCCGTTCTCGATGGATATTGTCTATCAGGCCGCCCGAGATCCCGAGCCGCGTGTGCGGAAGGTTGAGCCCTACGGACTTCTGCTGGGGACGCGGCAGTATCTGATTGCCCGGGACATCGAGAATGGCCGTGCCTATCGACGTTACCGCATGGATCGGATCACCAGCGCCAAGATCACGGGTCAATCCTTCGCCAGGGATCCCGACTTCGACCTCGACGCCTTCGCTGTCCAGGCCTTCGGATCATACCATTCGGACGACGAGTACGGGCGCGTCGTGTGGAGGTTTGCACCCAGCGCCGCCGCTGTCGCGCGGGAGTTCGAATTCCATCCGACGCAGACAGCGACCGAAGAGCCTGATGGCGGCCTTCGCATCGAGTTCATGGCCTCGGGGTGGATCGAAATGATCTGGCATCTCTACCAGTGGGGGGATCAGGTCGAGGTCGTCGAGCCCGACGCCCTACGAGCGATGGTCCAAGGGTTTCAGCGGGCTGATTTGAGGGTGCTGCCATGACGGCGCGAAAGACGGTAGGATGAAGATCGACACGCTCACGATAAAGAACTTCCGCTGCTTCGGTCCTGAGCCTGAAACTCTGTCGCTCGAATCTGGCGTCACAGCAATGGTCGGCGGAAACGGGGCTGGAAAGACGGCAGGATTGCAAGCGCTCGCGCGGCTCTTCGGCGTTTCTTCAGCGCAGCGGCAGATCCAGAAGCGCGATTTCCATCTTCGGCCCGGGGAGACCGAGCTCGTCTCTGGAGCCACGCTCGCCATCGAGTGCGTTCTGTCTTTCCCGGAGTTGGACGGTCGAGATGATGACGTAGTTGCCGATTCTGTACCTGATTTCTTCAACCATATGGCGGCGACCGGTCCTGGCGAGCCGCTGAAGGCTCGGATACGGCTGCAGGCGACTTGGACTGATGATGGAACGCCGGACGGCACGGTCGAAGAAGACATTCGATGGATTGGCACGCTCGACAATCACTACGTTTGGGACGAATGCCAACGCGTCGCCGCTGTCGATAGAGGCACCATCCAACTCGTCTATGTGCCGGCAACGCGCAATCCGGCAGATCGAGTCACTGACTTGCTAAAAGGGCGGCTATGGCGCGCTGCCAAATGGTCGGACCGCATGTCTAAAACGACCGAGCGCGGTGCGAAGCTGATCCAGAAGCGCTTCGAGCGCGAAGGGCCTTCGGAATTCATCGTTGAGCGTCTCACGAAACGCTGGCAACAGGTCCATGAAGCAGACACCGATACCACGCCGGTTCTAAGGCTGGTGGAAAGCAGGCTCGAAGCACTCGTCAGGAACGTCGAATTTGCATTCCTTCCTGATGAGGCAGGCCGTGAACGGGCGCTTGCCGATCTGAGCGACGGTCAGCGGTCCCTGTTTCATATTGCTCTGACTGCTGCGACACTCGAAACTGAAAGGGATTCTTTGCGTCTGGTCGCTCCAGACAGCCCCTTCGACCAGGAGAAGCTTCGTCGCGCTCATCTCACGATCCTGGCGATCGAAGAGCCGGAGAACAGCCTGTCGCCATTCTTCCTGTCACGCATTATGAACCAGGCACGCGATATCGCGGCACTAGAATCGGCTCAGGTACTGATCTCGAGCCACAGCGCCAGTATTCTGAGCCGCATCGAACCCGATGAGGTACGATACTTCAGGCTTGACAGGAACAGTAGGTCTTCATCAGTCAAGTCACTGACCTTGCCCGAAGATGCTACCGAGGCCGGCAAGTATGTACGGCTTGCCGTGCGAGCTTACCCCGAACTGTACTTCGCGCGGTTCGTCATTCTCGGAGAAGGGGACTCCGAACGAATCGTGCTGCCACTTCTCGCCGACGCTATGGGCATACCTCTCGATCCGTCCTTCGTGCCTGTTGTGCCGTTAGGCGGGCGCCATGTTGAACATTTTTGGCGGCTGCTGGACGCGCTGCAGATACCGCACGCAACGCTGCTCGATCTTGATCTCGGACGTGCGCACGGCGGAGCGAACATGATCAGGTCCACCGTCAACGCGCTGGCCTCCATAGGAAACGATCTGAGCGACAATTTCGATGCCTTGATGGGCGATATCGATCTCAACGAGCTTTCCGCACTCTCCGACGAAGAGATGACTGATGGCTTTACAGATAATAATTGGATGCAAGCGCTCAAAGACGAAGGCGTCTTCTTTTCCGATCCACTTGATCTGGACTTCGCGATGTTCGCAGCCTTTCCGGATGCCTACAAGGTGCTGGAAGCCGGCGCACGCGGCCCCGACAACAGCGAAGAAGCTCTGAAAGGGAAGAAGGCGGCCACTCTTAAAAAAGGGGGGAATGCAGATCTCTACTCACCTGATTGGGATGAGTGTTTCGTCTGGTATCCCTATCTTTTCTTGAACCGTAGCAAGCCCGAAACGCATCTTGCCGCGCTTAGTCGCATCCCGGCCGCCGATCTTGCCGCGAATGCGCCCGCAGAACTCCGCGCGTTGATCGCGAATGTCAAAAGCAAACTTGGTCTCGACGGCGGCGGGTCGTGATGCCGGCGGATCCCGAAGACTGGCTTCCGCAGGGCGTAGCCGACCTAGAACCGGGTGCGTGGCAGGCGCTGCGCGAGACCGGTAGAAGCGTTTGCCTTACCGCTGGGGCGGGCGCAGGGAAGACAGAATTTCTTGCACAGAAAGCGGCCTACCTTCTGCAGGCCGGAATTTGTCCGCCGCCCAAGCGCATCTTGGCCATCAGCTTCAAACGAGATGCCGCGCAGACTCTCATGTCGCGCGTAGGAAAGCGCTGCCCGCCCGATCAGGCGCGTCGCTTCAACTCGGTCACTTTCGATGCTTTTACGAAAGGCATGCTAGATCGCTTTCGGGCTGCAGTACCGCAGCCATTTAGACCACCTGCTGACTATGAGATCGGCTTTCCGCGGCGCAACGATCTGGAGAATTTTCTCACGCGTCACGACCGGGGCGCGATCGGACCGCAGAAGCTGGAAATGGCGATTGCCCGTGCGCCTCTGCCATTCGACGCAGAAGGCATTTCACCAGCGTGGCGCGAGCTCCTGAACGCCTACTGGCAAGAACAGTATGGGCGTCCGGCCGGGGCGTTGCTGTCGTTTGCCATGATCAACAGGCTGGTCAATTATCTACTGCGCGAGAACCCAGCGGTACGGCGTGCTTTGCAGCTAACCTATCCCTTCGTATTCCTCGACGAGTTCCAGGACACGACCCACGCACAGTACGATCTAGTGAAGACCGCGTTTCACGGTAGCGATGCAGTGTTCACCGCAGTCGGAGATGACAAGCAGCGGATCATGGGCTGGGCCGGGGCGATGGACAACGCGTTCCAAGAGTTCGCAGCCGACTTTAACAGGCTGCTGAAATAGTGGTGCCTCGACAGTGGTTTGAGAACATGATTCACCCTTCGCACGATAACGGCGGAGGTTATGATGCGCGGGACGGACGAGACGAGCGGGTCGCTGTTCAGCTATGTCGACTTGGAGGCGCGCATCCCCGCGAAGCATCCGCTGCGCAAAATCCGTCAGGTGGTGAACGCGGCGCTGGCCAGCCTCGATGCGGAGTTCGAGGCGCTTTACCCCGATTTCGGTCGCCCCTCGATCCCGCCGGAATGGCTGATCCGGGCCAGCCTGCTCCAGATCCTGTTCTCGGTCCGCTCCGAGCGGCAGTTGATGGAACAGATGCAATACAACCTGCTGTTCCGCTGGTTTGTAGGGCTCGGCATCGACGACGCCGTTTGGGTGCCGACCGTATTCACCAAGAACCGCGACCGGCTGCTGACGACCGAGATGTCGCGCAAGGTGATGGCGGCGATCCTGGCGCATCGCGAAGTCGCGCCGCTTCTGTCGGATGATCACTTCTCGGTCGATGGCACACTGGTGAAGGCTTGGGCGTCCATGAAGAGTTTCCAGCCGAAGGCCGGAGACACGTCACCCGACGACGACCCCGGCAGCCCGCCCGGCTCCGAAGGTGCCGCCGAAGATCCGCTTGAACCGACCGAAACCGAGACCGCCCCGATGCCCCGCCCCACCCGCCAGAACCGCAATGCCGAGGTCGACTTCCGGGGCGAGAAGCGGTCCAATGCCACGCATACCTCGATCACCGACCCGGATGCACGGCTCTACAAGAAGTCTCCCGGAACGGGCGCCATGCTCTGCTTCATGGGTCATGCTCTGATGGAGAACCGCTCCGGTTTGATCGTGCAGGGCGACCTGACACAGGCCGACGGTCATGCGGAACGGCGCGCCGCCCTCGACATGATCCATCGCCATTCTCCGGGGTCGACCCGACAGTTGACGCTGGGTGCGGACAAGGGCTTCGACGCAGCCGAGTTCGTCGCTGATCTCAGGCAGGCCTGTGTCACCCCGCATGTCGCGCAGAAATCGAGATATTCAGCGATCGACGCCAGAACCACCCGGCACGAGGGATATGCCCTGTCGATCAAGCACCGCAAACGCATCGAAGAGGCGTTCGGCTGGGCCAAGACCGTCGGCGGCATGGCACAGACCGTCTATCGCGGCGTTGAGCGGGTGCGCGCCCGCTTCATCCTGACGATGGCCGCCAACAACCTCGCCCGACTACCCCGGCTGCTGGCTGCTTGATAATGGCAAACCTCGTCAAACAAGCATGCTTTCTGCGACAAGGCGCACGAAGCCAAACCCGGACAGATGCGCCGAAAGAAAATCGTTCCGCACAGCCGACTTCTTCAGCGGCCTGTTAACGCCGTAAATCTTGCGCTTCGCTTCAACTGGCGCTCCCACGCCGATTTGGTCGCTATTCAGCAGGTAATTGCGCAGCGTATCGATCCGGATGCAGACGAGGTCGAAGCCAAAGGGCAGTGCGCTGTCGACGGTCAGGTGGCCGCTCTGTGGCGCTTCGATACGCGGGAGCAAGAAGCGCAGCAGATTGCAGCCTGGATTGCGAACGAAGTGGAGAATGGCAGGGTCGAACCGCACGATTGCGCGATCTTAGTACGTATGCGCGCTGATTACGTTGAAGCCGAGCTTGCCGAAGTCTTCGCCACAGAGGGGCTAACGATCAGGAACCTCGCGCGCAATGTCGGCGAGATTGCGCTTCAGGAACTGCTTGCCGAAGAGATAACCGATGTCATCCTGCCCCTTTTGAGGCTCGGGACAGGGAAGCGGAGCCCAGGTTCTTGGAACGCAGCGCAAGAAGAGCTGCAGGCGCTCTTCGCAATTGATCCCGATGACGAACGAGCGCAGGAAGGTCTACAGCGGAGCATTGAGGAATTCTCCTCTTCTTTACGGACAGCCATGCGCGATAACGAACCGACAGGCGATAGCGCGGCGGAGATTTTTCGGATTGCACTGAAATTCGTTGGTGCCGATCGGCTGCGCCAAGCCTTTCCGGCTTATCGACGCGAAGCGGACTTCGAGCGGGTAAGGAGGGGGTTCATCACCTTGCTTTCCGAATGTAGCGAGGCTGCGGACACTTGGTGCGACGCTCTCGATCGCTTCGAAGGCATAGGCCAAGTGCCTTTGATGACGATCCATAAGAGCAAAGGCCTTGAGTTTCATACCATAATTTTCTTCGGCCTTGATATGCAGACCTGGTGGAGCCTTTCGCCCGGTCGGGAAGAGGAGCTTAACTCCTTCTTCGTGGCGTTTACCCGCGCTATGCAAAGAGCCTTCTTTTCCTATTGCAGGGAGCGTGGACAAGCCATTGTTTGGCTCGAGAACGTGCTTTTGCCTGCGGGCTTGGATCGGGTCGATGGGCTCACCCCTTGCTCGGTCGAACCTGAGTAGCCTTTTCGAAGCCGAACCGGTGCCAGCCAGCGTTGTTTGTTTATCCGATGAGTGACCATTCCGTTCCGTCTTTCACACGGGGGCTGCGGGTCACATGGCGCTTTCGGTGCTCACGTCGGATGATTATTGTTGATCGCGGTTGGCGCGCTTACATCAACGCCACATCAACAGTCGAAAGTGGTTTAAAAACAATTGTCTGGCGTCCGCTGTCCGTGAACTTGGTCGAGTGTTGGGGAAGAAAATTTTGAAAATCAAAGACTTATAGGCTAAACCGTTGATTTTCATAAATTGTTGGAATCGTTGGGCTTTCGGCTCATAACCTGAAGGTCACAGGTTCAAATCCTGTCCCCGCAACCAAATTATCTAAATATATCAGAGACTTAGAACCCGACCTAAACAGTCGGGTTTTTGCTTCCACATTTTGTGTCAACGCCATGTCAACGTTTGAAGAGTCCCCTCTG
>CAMAQR010000079.1 GCA_945860375.1 Pseudorhodobacter antarcticus | reverse complement strand
AGTCAAGCAGCCGACGCCGCTTGTCGCCCATTTCCGACCAGCGATCAAACAAATCACCGGTCCTTCTGTCGCGCAATGTAATCATGCCCGAATATAGACGGTCCAGCACCCAAAATGAATCGACTTTTTACCGCCCCGTCAACTTTCAGATATAGCTCCGTCCGACAGCGCCCCGACGCCAGTGTTAAACCCATAGGCCCGCATTCCGGTCGCAACGATCCGTTCGACAATGCGGCTTGCCAGATCGATCCGGTCCCATACCGTCGCCGAGAGCGCCAAACCTTCCCTATCGGCAACGCGCGCGATGTCGCGCCATGTCGGGGTGGTTTCAATAGTGACTGTCATGGTTTCAGTATTCCTTGTTGCCAGTGAATTGACGAAAGGCAGGCGAAGCCCCGCTACCGAACATCTCGTCCGGCGTGCCGCTGCTTTCGATCAGCCCTTGGCGCATGAACACCACCCGATTGGAAACGTTGCGCGCGAAGCCCATTTCATGCGTCACTACAAGCATGGTCATTCCCTCTTCTGCAAGGGCGCGCATGACTCGCAGCACTTCGCCGACCAATTCGGGGTCCAGCGCAGAGGTCGGCTCGTCAAACAGCATAACCTTTGGCCGCATCGCCAACGAGCGGGCGATGGCCGCGCGCTGCTGCTGGCCGCCGGAAAGATGGGCGGGGTAGAAGTGGCGTTTGTCGGCGATTCCCACCTTTTCCAGAAGCGCCTCTGCCTCGGCAATACATTCTGCCCTTGGCCGTTTTAGGACATGGATCGGCCCTTCGATGATGTTTTGCAGCACGGTCATATGTGACCAGAGATTGAACGACTGAAACACCATGCCCAATTCAGAGCGGATGTGGTCGACCTGCTTGTGGCTGACGGGCAGGTATCTGCCGCGCTTGCGGGTCATCATGACCTGTTCGCCATCGACCCAGATTTCACCGTCATTTGCAACTTCCAGCAGGTTGACACATCTCAGAAGGGTAGATTTCCCCGAGCCGGACGCGCCGAGCAGTGAAATGACGTCACCATCATTGGCCTCAAGGGAAATGCCGCGCAGGACTTCGTGCGTGCCAAAACTCTTGCGGATATTGCGGACCGAGAGGCGGGTTACTCCTGGCATGATCGCTCCTTTGAGATGAGAATGCCGACTCTACATTTTGACCGCAGGCGGGAGTGCCCTGCGATGGCGAGATAGGGATCGTTCCAGCAGAGCCATGGCCTGCAGAATGACGAAATTGAGGACGAGATAGATGATCGCCGCGCACAGAAAGACTTCCATCGTGCGATAGGTCTCCGAGATCAATCGCTGCGCAACGCCGGTCACTTCCCAGACCGTGACCAGACTGGCGAGGGCGGTCGACTTCATCATCAGGACGATCTCGGTCGAATAGGCCGGCAGTGCATGCCGGAACGCGATCGGCGCCAAGATCCGCCTGACCAGCAGGAATCCGGACATCCCGATGGAGCGGGCCGCTTCGATTTCGCGCGGCGACACCGCGCGAATTCCGCCGCGGAAGATCTCGGCCGAGTAGCCTGCCGTGCAGAGCGCCAGTGACAGCACCGCGCAAATGAATGGCTCTCGCAGAAACGGCCAGAGGAAACCGTCACGGATAAAGTGGAACTGCCCGAGGCCATAGAAGATGAGGAACAACTGGATCATCAGTGGCGAGCCGCGAAAGACAAAGATGTAAGCCTTGGCGAAAGCAGACAAGACGGGGTTTCCGCCCACGCGCATCCAAACGATAAAGAGGGCCATGACGCCGCCGCTGAGGACCGACAGGAAGAACAACGCTAGTGTCATCGGCACAGCCTTGAGCAAGGTCACAGTGGTTTGGCCGAGAAAGGCAAAATCCATACTCGCCTCCTACGCCCCGCCCATCATGGCCGATGGCATGCTACGATTTGCACGACGTTCCGCATGGGCAAATACCTGGTCTGACAGGCTTGTGAGGAGTAGATAGATGCCTCCGCCAACCATGAAGAACAGGAAATACTGACGGGTTGAGCCGGCCGCAACTTGACTGGTGCGCATCAATTCGGCGAGGCCGGTCACCGAAATCAGGGCAGAATCCTTGACAGTAAGTTGCCACACATTGCCAACACCCGGAATCGCGTAGCGCAAAACTTGCGGTATGATGATCCGGCGGAAGCGCTGCGCCCGGCTCATGCCGATCGAGGCTGCGGCCTCAAGCTCACCTCTGGAAATCGCAAGATAGGCACCACGGTAGACTTCGGCCTGGTAGGCGCCGGAAATGACTCCGACGGCCAACGCCCCGGCCAAAAAGGACGGCAACCCGAGAAACCCGCTGAAGCCGAACATGGCTCCCAATGCCGTCACGGCCGCCGAACCACCGAAATAGATCAGATAGATAATGAGAAGCTCGGGCACGGCCCTAAAGACGGTCGTATAGATACCACCAAGCATTGCCAAAGCCCGGTTGTCTGAGAGCTTGGCCGCTGCCACGGCGGCACCGAATACAGCACCGATCACCATCGCGGTCACGGTTACGGCGACCGTCATCAGAGTGGCGCCAAGCAGCATCACACCCCAACCCGTCGGGCCGAAACCAATCAGTTCAATGATCGACATTCTTCCTCGCCCTCACAGACATCGGCCCTTCTGCTGAAAAACCTGTTTACGAAGGCAGGGCGTCTGGCATGTATGCTGGACGCCCTGCGATAGCGTCACTGCGGACTGACGTCTGCCTTGAACCACTTCATCGACAATTCCCTGATCGTGCCGTCCTCCAGCGCTGACTTGATCGCTTCGCTGAACTTGTCGCGCAAATCGGTGTCCTCTTTGCGGATGCCAAGCGCCTCGCCCTCGCCCCAGATCGGACCGCCGATCTGCGGACCGGTGAAAACCAGACGTCCTTCTGCTGCGTCGAATGCGCTGCCGAAATAGATCGCGTCGTCAAAGCCGACATCAATGCGCCCGGTTTCAAGGTCGAGATCGCGCTCGGCACCGGTCTTGTATTCGCGGATCGTCGCCACGTCGCCGAAGTTGTCATAGATGAACGTGGAATAGGCTGTGGCACCCATGATGCCGATCGTCTTGCCTTTTAGCGCTTCCCGGAGCGCGTCGATTTCCTTGCCGCCTTTTTGGCCCAGCATCATGCTGACCGTCTCGCCGGTTCCTGCGACATTCGCGACAGAGCTGTCCTTCGCGGTGGCGAAGGCGGCTGGCGTGGTTGCGTAGGGAATGGTGAAGTCGATGACCTGCTTGCGCTCTTCGGTAATTGCCAGCGCGTCCATGATGACGTCAAACTTGCCGGCGTTGAGAGCGGGGATCATGCCGTCCCAGCCCGAAGCAACAAGTGTGCATTCGAGCTTCGCGCGTTCGCACAGGATCTTGGCAAGTTCCGGCTCGAAACCGATGAGTGTTCCGTCCGAACTGGTCATGTTCCAGGGCGCATAGGCGCCTTCGAGCGTGATCGTCACGGTCTTCCAGTCTTTGGCCGCAGCCGGCACGCCGGCGACTGCCATTGCGCAGATAACAAGCACTTTGTCGATCTTCATTTCTGGTAGTCTCCTATGTGGATGTGCCGACCCTGTTGTTGTTTGGCGCGATCCCTGCCGGCTTCGGGGAGTGCTTATTTCGCAGCATATCTTCTGTACTGTTGTGTATGGAACCATACGAGATCCCCACCATTATGCAAGCCGGAATTGGGTCTCGCGCAAGATTCTTCCGCTGGGAATAAAGGAATCGCAATGGAACAATAGGTTGAGATCAGGCGCACCCTTGCAGAGGCTGGCCGCGCCACGCTTTACGCTGACGTCACGCAGATGATCCGAGACAGAATTCAAAGTTGGGAATGACAGCCAAAGCACCGGATCCCGTTAGAGACCGAAGGGGTGGCTAAGCTTGGCGCCTGCATGATGGCGACGAACCAAGCCATGGGAGCGCAAATTGCTGCCGATCCTCGGTTCCGAGCCCTGCCCGGCGATTCGCCGCCGCACCTGATCGCAAACATGGATCGTTTCGGTGGCGCGTCTCATCTATCTAGGATTTCGCTATCGGCTGGAAGCACAAAACGGCAGAGCCTTTGAAGAGATGGGCCGGGACGATTGCATATGGTTCTGATGCCCGCTTGAAGCCGAAATAGGCAGCAATCCTAGGCCACACATCGGATGATCACCCGCGCTCAGAGCGCGATCCAGACGATCAACCAAACTCAGGTTGCTTCGGCAGACGTTCGATGACCAACAAGCAAGCCGCTTCAACTGGCAGGAAAGCGCAGTCTCAGGCCTTTTCCAAGTCGAATGCCAAGGTCCGGAACCGCGCAAGTTCTTGATCGGACGGTTCGACCCCGCTGAAGGCGCGCAGATAATAGCGGGTGCGGGTCAAGCGTTGCGCGACATCTTCACGAATATCCAGAGTGTAATGCCCAATCTGGGTGAAATAGAGAACCCGCGCCCGGACCAGCGCCTCGCCATCTTCATAACCATGTCGGCTGAACATCCGGGTAAGGGCATCAAGTCGTTGCTGGTCGGCCCCACTGACAACGGCATGCACGCCAGCGTCGCGGCGCGCCCAAAGCCTGACGGCAACATCCAATTGCGGATCGAACAGCTTTTCGTCCATCCAGCAGACGAACACATTCAAAATGGCCTCGGTGATCGTCTGCGACGGGCGCAGGGCGCGCTGGATAATCGGGCCGGTGTTCTTGGCGAGCCAGCAATCAAGGATCTGACTGTGCAGATCCTGCGAACTTTCGAAAAACCAGTAGAAGCTGGACCGGGACACATTCAGTTGCTTGGCCATGATCTGGATCTTGACGCGGTCGATACCGTCGCGGATCAGCGTTTCCATGGCGAGGTTGAGCCAGTCTTCCTTGGTTGACCGGCCCTGTGGCGCGCCTTGTGATGGCTCGGACGTCATTTCGACATTCATGGACATCCTCATGCTGATTGTTTCGTCCCAAAATTGTCCCGGCAACCTAGCCCCTGCATTGTGGCCGGCGCAAGTGGTGTGGCTGGCGGCGTTGCGAGCCTCGATAATTCTGACTATACAACAATAGACATTAATGTCTATGAATGACGGGAAGCGGCGGCCTGCGGAAATGCCGCAGTCGCAGCAACGGAGGTGCAAAATGAGTGAGGTAGAAACGACACGCCGCGGCGGTGGACGGGGAGCGCGCAGCGGCGCAGAGGCTGGCCAGGCGGACACGAGCGTCTATGTGCACCTGACCCACCCTTTCGCGCCGCAGGCGGCTTTTTCCGAAGATCAAATCGCCGCGATGCACGACGGCGCGCTGCGTATCCTTGAAGAATTAGGGATCCGCTTCCTTCTTGCCGATGCACGTCAACTGTTCAAGGCGGGCGGTGCCATCGTCGATGATGAAGGCCAGATGGTGCGCATTGGCCGCGAGATGGTCGAGGCGGCACTGGCGAGCGCACCCAAATCGATCCGAATGCGCGCAGCAAATCCGATGCGCGAGCAGGATTATGCCCTTGGATCGATGCTGTTCATGGCCGGGTGCGGCTGCCCGAATGCCTATGACCGCGAACGCGGACGGCGGCCGGGCATGATGAGTGACTACCTCGAAACCCTTCGGCTTCAGCAATCTTTCGACGTGATGCACATCCTTGGCCCAACCGTCGAGCCGCAAGACGTGCCGACCCATCTGCGCCACTATGCGATGACGCGGGCCCAAATGGTGACTTGCGACAAGCCGATGCATGTCTATTCGCGCGGTCGGGCGCAGGTTGAACAGTGTTTCGAAATGATCCAGCTTGGGCGCGGCCTTGACTCTGCGGCGTTCGCGGACGGCGCCTGGGCAACAACGATCATCAATTCCAACTCTCCCCGGCTCTATGACAATCCGATGGCGAATGGCATCATCGACTTCGCGCGCGCGGGCCAACTTGCAATCATTACGCCCTTCTGTCTGGCGGGGGCTATGGCGCCCATCACGGTTTCGGGCGCGCTGATGCTGCAACATGCCGAGGCGTTGGCAGGCATCACCCTGTCGCAGCTTGCCCGACCGGGTGCGCCGGTCTCCTATGGTTCTTTCTCATCAAATGTCGACATGAAGTCGGGCTCACCTGCATTTGGCACGCCGGAACATGTCCGGGCCACGATCGGGTCGGGTCAATTGGCCCGCCATATCGGTCTGCCCTGGCGCGCAGCGGCGGGGGCGGCTTCGAACACCGCCGATGCTCAGGCGGCGCAGGAAACCGCTATGGGACTTTGGGGAGCGGCCCTGGGCGGCGCAACCCTTACGGTGCATGCCGCCGGTTGGCTGGAGGGCGGTCTGACGCTGGGCTACGAACAGTTCATCATCGACATAGAGGCGGTGCAGACCTTTGCCGAACTGGCGCGGCCCGCGCCCGCAGATGCAGCGGCGCTGGGGTTCGATGCGATCGCCGAAGTGCAACCGGGCGGCCATTTCTTTTCGACCGCGCATACGATGGAACGCTATCAGACGGCGTTCTACCGGCCATTGCTTGCCGATCTTTCAAACTACGGTAACTGGGTCGCCGCCGGCTCTAAGACCGCAGACGCGCGGGCCACGGCGATCTGGAAGCAGAAATTGGACCAATACACCCAGCCGTCTGCATGTGTCGGCGTGGACGAGCGGCTTGAAGACTTCATCCGCAAGCATTCCGATGCCGGCGGAGCGAAGCCGGAAGACTGAACTCCCGAGCAGACGGATCACTTCTACGCCAGATCACATACTGCGATCAGGCGTAACTTCCATTTTTGTGTACATTAATGTCTGATTTGAGTTCATGGAGCTTTGCAGATATTGCGGGTTATTTGGATTGACTTGGGACTACATACGCCGTGTTTCGACAGTTTTTGAATTTCAATATGGACACATATGAACATACTGGATACCATTGCTGGCAATCATACGACGGGTCTGGAATCATCAAATGAAATCTCACTATCGCGCAGTCATTATCGGTGGCGGTGTCATCGGTGCCTCAGTTGCCTATCACCTGACCAAGCTCGGCTGGGCGGACATTGCGATCCTTGAACGCAGCGTCCTGACCGCCGGATCAAGCTGGCACGCCGCAGGCGGGGTCCACACGCTCAACGCTGACCCGAACGTGGCGGCGCTTCAGGCCTATACAATCGACCTGATGCACGAGATCGAGAAGGAGTCCGGGCAGAGTGTCGGCCTGCACATGACCGGCGGCCTGATGCTGGCGAGGACGCCGGACCGCTGGGAATGGCTGCAATCCAACTGCCGCGTGCTGCAGTCGATGGGCATCGACGACGCCTGGATTGCCTCTCCCGACGAACTCAAGGCTCAATGTTCGCTGCTGAACACCTCGGATCTTCTTGGCGGGATGGTGTTTGCGAACGAAGGCTATGTCGATCCCTCGGGGGTCGTGCATGCCTATGCCAAATGCGCCAGGAATCGCGGCGCCGACATCATCGAACACAACCGCGTCCTGTCCCTTCGCCAGCGTCCGGACATGAGTTGGGAGGTCACCACCGAAAAGGGCGTGATCATCGCCGAGCATGTGGTCAACGCGGGCGGGCTTTGGGCCAAGCAACTGGGCCGGATGGCCGGCGTTGAATTGCCGGTTTCGCCGATGGAGCATCATTATCTGGTGACCGAATCCATCCCCGAGATCGCCGCACTGCCCAAGGAAATCCCGACGATCGTTGATCTCGACGGTTTTTCCTACATGCGGCAGGAACAAAAGGGGATGCTTCTGGGCATCTACGAGATCAACCACAAGCATTGGAACATGGACGGCGCGCCCTGGGATTATGGCATCGAACTTATCCAGGAAGACACCGACCGGATTTCCGACGAGCTCGCGATGGCATTTCACCGCTATCCCTGCCTGGAAACGACCGGGATCAAGCGTTGGGTGAACGGGGCTTTCACCTTCTCGCCCGATGGCAACCCGCTGGTCGGTCCGGTGCGCGGAGTGCCAAACTATTGGGTGGCCTGTGGCGTGATGGCAGGTTTCGTGCAGGGCGGCGGCGTCGGCAAGTCGCTGGCCGAGTGGATGGTCACGGGCGAAACCGAAGTGGACGTATTCGGCATGGACATCGCCCGTTATGGCGACTTTGCTGCCAACCGAGAATTCATCCGGCAGACCACCGGGCAATTCTATTCGCGCCGCTTCATCATGACCTACCCGAACGAACATCTGCCGGCCGGGCGGCCACTGAAAACGCCGGGCGCCTATGATGCCATGACTACGGCGGGCGCGCGCTGGACCGGCCTTTATGGCCTTGAAGCGCCGCTCTATTTCGCGCCCGAAGGATTTGCCGAAAACCCAACGCTGAAGCGGTCCAACGCAACACCCATCATCGCAAACGAGGTCAAAGCCGTGCGCGAACGGGCAGGTCTGCTCGATATCAGCGCGTTTTCGCGCTACGAAGTGTCGGGGCCGAAAGCGGCCGAATGGCTCGACCGTCTTCTGGCCTGCGCGTTGCCCAAGCCCGGGCGCGCCCGGCTTGCCCCGATGCTGGGCCACGACGGCCGCCTAAAGGGCGATCTGACCGTGATGAACTGGGGCGACGGAACCTGGTGGATCATGGGATCCTACTATCTGCGCCAATGGCACATGCGCTGGTTCGAAGACCATATGTCGGAAGGCGTCACTCTGCGTGACATTTCGGACATCGTCACCGGTTTTGGCCTGGTGGGGCCGAAATCGCGCGAGATCTTGCAGAAAGTGACAGAAACGGACCTAAGCACAATGTCGCTGCTAAGCTGTCAGCACATGGACGTGGGCCTGCAGCGCGCCCGTGTCGCCCGCATGTCCTACACAGGCGAGATGGGTTTTGAAATCAGTTGTGGCGCGCTGGAACACAGCCCCTTGCGCCGACTTCTGCTGGAAGCAGGGGCCGAGTTCGGCCTGACCGAGTTCGGATTTGGTGCCGGAAATTCGCTGCGGCTGGAGAAAAGCATCGGCATCTGGTCACGGGAATTCACCCAAGGTTACACGCCGGGGATGACCGGATTTGATCGCTTCGTCGCCTACGACAAGGGCGATTTCATCGGGGCTGCGGCCGCCCGCGCAGAACGTGACGGGCCGGGATCGGCCAAGGTGCTTGTCACGCTGGAGGTCGATGCGACCGACGCCGATGCCAGCGGCTATGAGCCGATCTGGCATGAGGGCAAACTTGTCGGCTTTGTGACCTCGGGCGGATATGGCCATTCGATCGGGCGCAGCCTTGCGATGGCCATGGTGGATCGCGCAGTGACGACACCCGGCACCGACCTGTCGGTGCATATTGTCGCTCAAGAGTGCCGCGCCAGAGTGATCCCAGCGTCGCCCTACGATCCGGACGGCAAAGCCATGCGCGGCTGAGAGTGGCGCTGCAACCTCAATCCCTGTCTGATATGCGGAGACGGTCATGACCCGGCATTACTCGGCTTTCTCTCTACTGAAGGAAGGGATGAACGCCCAGAAAGGGTGGCAGCCGGCCTGGCGGTCACCCGATCCCAAAGGGCGCTACGACATTGTCATCATCGGCGGTGGCGGGCACGGACTGGCCACGGCCTATTATCTGGCCAAGACCCACGGCATCCGCAACGTGGCGGTCATTGAAAAGGGCTGGATCGGAGGCGGCAACACCGGACGGAACACGACCACCGTGCGCTCGAATTACTTCTTTCCGGAAAGCACCGCGCTCTATGATCTGTCGCTCCGACTTTACGAAGGTCTGACCCGCGAACTGAACTACAATATCATGTTGTCGCAGCGTGGCGTGGTTCAGCTCGCGCACAGCGTCGGCGAGATGGAAATGGCGGCGCGCATCGTCAACGCGATGCAGATCAACGGGGTTGATGCCGAACTTCTCGGGCCAGACGAGGTCCGACGCCTGGCGCCGATCTACAATTTCGCCCCCGATGCCCGCTATCCGGTGCATGGAGGCGTGTTCCAGCAGCGCGCCGGAACCGCGCGGCACGACGCTGTGGCCTGGGGCTATGCCCGCGCCGCCGACCGGTTGGGCGTTGACATCATCCAGAACTGCGAGGTTCAGGATTTTCTGATCGAGAACGGCCGCTGCGCTGGCGTGCGCACCAGTCGTGGCACGATCCGGGCCGACCGGGTGGCGATGGCGGTGGCCGGGCATTCGACAGTGCTGGCCGACAAGGCCGGCTTCCGTTTGCCAATCACCTCCTACGCGCTGCAGGCCTGTGTGTCCGAACCGGTGAAACCGATCTTTGACACGGTTCTGGTGTCCCCGGCGACCGGCACCTATGCCATGCAATCCGACAAGGGCGAAATTGTGATCGGCGGCGCGCTGGACCGGGTGCCGTCCTACGGCCAGCGCGGCAATCTGCCGATGCTCGAAACGGTGCTGTCCGGTCTGCTGGAGATGTTCCCAATGTTCCGGCAGCTGCGACTGCTGCGCCAATGGGCCGGAATTGTCGACGTGACACCCGACAGTTCGCCGATCATCGGCGAAAGCCCGTTGCCCGGCCTGTTTCTCAACTGCGGCTGGGGGACCGGCGGCTTCAAGGCCATCCCGGCTGGCGGAACGCTGCTGGCGCACCTGTTGGCCACCGGCGGGCACCACGATATCAGCCGCCCCTTCGATCTGGATCGTTTCCGCACCGGCCGGCTGATTGACGAAGCAGCCGGTTCCGGCATTGCGCATTGAAAGGGCCCAACCATGCAACTTTTCAACTGTCCGTTCTGCGGGCCGCGCAGCGAGGTCGAATTTCACTTCGGCGGCGATGCCGGAAAAATTCGCCCCGAGGGCCACACAACGGTAAGTGACACCGACTGGGCCGACTATCTTTACGTCCGCCGCAACCCGAAGGGGGCAGCGCGCGAAATCTGGATGCATCTTACCTGTCAGGAAGTTTTTGTCATGGAACGCGATACCGTGACTCATGAAGTGGCCGGGACGCAATCCCTGCGAGAGGAGCCCCGGGAATGACCGCTTGGCGCAACGACAGCGGGTCCGCCATTGACCGCACCCACCCGCTGACCTTCACATTTGATGGCCGCAACGTCCACGGTTTTGCCGGAGACACGATCGCCTCGGCCCTTCTGGCGAGCGGCGTCGAAGTGGTCGGACGCAGCTTCAAATACCATCGCCCCCGCGGTGTTTGGGGCGCGGGTGTGGAGGATCCAAACGCGCTGGTCGATGTCTGTGGGCTGCAGCATCAACCGAACGTGCGGGCGACCACAGAAGCCGCGCGGGACGGAATGGAGGTGCGCAGCGTCAATGGTGGGCCGACAGCGGCGCGCGACCGTTATGCCATCATCGACAGGTTTTCCCGCTTCATTCCGGCGGCCTTCTATTACAAGACATTCATGTTCCCTGACTGGCACCTGTTCGAGCCGCGCATTCGCGCCATGGCCGGGCTGGGGCGGATCGATCCCGGCGCGCAGGGGCCTCAGGCTGCGGATCAGGTGAACGATCACTGCGACGTTCTGGTGGTTGGCGCGGGCCCGGCTGGTATCGCGGCTGCCTTGGCCGCCGCCGCACAGGGGCTGTCCGTCATCCTTTGTGACGATCAGCGCGAACCAGGAGGCAGCCTGCTGTACCGTCAGGCCGAAATTGACGGGTTGGCAGGGCCAGATTGGGTGCGCCAGTCGGTGCAGTGCCTGCGTTCGCACGGTGGGCGAGTTCTGACCGGCACGACTGCTTTCGGGCGCTATGATCACGGGCTGGTCGCCTTGGCCGAACGCCAGCCGAGTGGCAAAGCCGACCGCCTCTGGCGCATCCGCCCGAAGAAGACCGTCCTTGCCACGGGCGCAATCGAGCGCGGACTGCCCTTCGCCAACAACGATCTTCCCGGTGTGATGTCGGCCGACGCGGCGCTTGTTTATCTCGCCCGCTATGGCATCATTGCGGGGCGAAAAGTCGTCGTCGCGACCAACAACGGCCAGTCGGTCGAAACGGCGACTTCGCTTGCGGGCGCGGGTGCCGAGGTGACCCTTGTCGATATGCGCTCTGGCGGCTTTTCCGACGCCGAAGGTGTTCGGCTGATCGATCGGCAGCGGATCATCCGCGCCGAGGGGCGCGGGCGGGTGCAATCTGTCCTGCTTTCGAATGGCGAAAGACTCGCGGCAGA
Source organism: Pseudorhodobacter antarcticus (assembly GCA_945860375.1). Next base: position 2,876 of record CAMAQR010000079.1, on the reverse strand, counting down.
TGCTGTGCTGGTGTCTGGCGGGCATACGCCCAGCGTGCATCTTTATTGCCAGGCGCAAGGCAAGTTGCGCTGGGATGACCACATCCTTGGCTTCGTTCCGGCGCTTGAGATGCCCGGACTGACAGTCGTCGGCGCGGCAGCAGGACGGTTCGGACTGGATGAAGTTCTCAACAGCGGCGCGGAGACGGGAAGCGGGCAGCCGTTTGCCACAAGAACACCGCGCCACGACCCGGGCATGGTTGCCGCCTGGCCCGAACCGAAGATGAAAGGGCGGGTCTGGATCGATCTGCAAAACGACGTGACTGCGAAAGATGTCGAACTTGCGGCGCGTGAGAACTTCGTGTCGGTCGAGCATGTCAAGCGCTATACCACACTTGGGATGGCGACCGATCAGGGCAAGACTTCGAACCTCCCCGGCCTTGCCCTAATGGCCGCGATCACCGGAAAGACGATCGAGGCGACCGGCACCACGACTTACCGGCCGCCGTTCGTTCCGGTTCCCCTGGCCAGTTTTGCCGGGCTGCGCGGCGGACAATTGATGAACCCGGTTCGGCGTCTGGCTTTGGAGCCTGAACACCGCGCGGATGGAGCCTATTTCCGAGAATACGGCAGCTGGCTGCGGCCGGCCTGGTATGGCCCCGCCCCCGAGACGGAGTCGGTTCAGCGCGAGGCCCGGCAGGCCCGAGAGAGCGTCGCGTTGTTCGACGGATCGCCCCTTGGCAAGATCGAGGTCATCGGGCCGGATGCGGCGGCGTTCCTAGACTTTATCTATTACAACACCATGTCCACTCTGAAGCCGGGACATTGCCGCTACGGCTTCATTCTGGCGGAATCGGGCATTGTTTATGACGATGGCGTTCTGGTGCGGCTGGATGAAAACCGGTTCGTCGTTTCCTGTTCATCCTCGCACGTTCCAGGCGTGCATCGCCTGCTTGAAGAATGGCGGCAAGACCGCTTCGATTGCCGCCGGGTCTTCATTCACAATGCGACCGCCGAAACCGCGACCCTTACCGTTACCGGCCCGAAGTCGCGGGCGCTGCTTGATGCCGCAGGCCTTGGCCTTGCGCTGGATGATGCCAGCCTGCCGCACATGGCGCTTGGGTGGGGCACTTTCACGGGGCAACCGATCCGTGCCACGCGGGTCAGCTTTACCGGAGACCGCTCGTACGAAGTTTCCATCCGCGCAGATCGCGCGCCCGAGCTTTGGCGGGCCTTGAAAGATGTGGGTCGCGCTTTTGATGCAACCCTGCTTGGCAGCGAGGCGTTGATGATCCTTCGGGCCGAAAAGGGCTATCTGGTGATTGGAAAGGATACTGACGGCATGACCCGCCCGATGGATCTGGGCGTGAGCGCACCCCTTGCGAAGAAGAAAGTCGAGTTCATCGGTCGCCGCTCTCTTCTGCAAGAGGAAGCGCAGCGCAAGGGGCGCAATCAGTTCGTTGGCCTCGAGGTTGCAGACGGTGGCAGCGCGCTTCCGCCCGGTGCCCATGCCATCGACCGCAGTTCGGGAAGGTTGCGCAGCATCGGCTATGTGACATCAAGCTATGACAGCCCAATCTTGAACCGACCTGTGGCGCTTGGTCTCGTCGAAGACGGTCTTACCCGCACCGGTGAGGTCATCGAATTGCAACATCTGGGGAAATCGCGTCGGGCGAGGATCGCGCCCGCCTGCGCCTTCGACCCCGAAGGAGGGCGACTCAATGCGTAATCATGCCCTGAAATGGCCGGAAATCCCGGACTGGCGATCCGCAGAGATCAGGACCGGTGGTCTGATCGTCCGAAGTGGACCGACAGTCGAACAGTTCGTTGTCAGTGGCGATCTCTCGGCTTTCGGGCTTGACACCGGGTATGACACAGAGGGCGTCGGCGCGCTCGGGCTCGCGCACGGATCAGCCTATACGGTCCGCCTTGCCCGTGATCGCCTGCTTGTCGTCGGTCCGGTGCCAGGAATGCTCGTGCCGGGCTGGAATGGTGGCGGCTATGCGACGACAACCCTTAGCGCCGCACTGCATATCTTCGAAATCTCCGGCGCAGATGCCCTGGCGCTCATCCGTCGCGGCACGACTCTGGACCCGACCGAGCCGGGGCCCTGTGCCGTCGTGACTTTTGCCGGGATCAACGTCTCGCTGTACCGGTACGAAAGCGCTGATACGTTCCGCACACACGTCGATCGAGGTTTGGCGGCCTACCTCTGGTCTTGGTTCACGGAGGCGGCTGCGGCGATGGCTTGATCAGAAGCAGGGCCAATATCTCTGTTTTGCTTCCTATCCGCATGCAGGGACGGATGACAGGGCCATATTTGGCGTCATCCACTGGCTCGGCACCGACCTTTCGTCCTTTTGCAGGCTTTGTTCGGGTATCGGTGACTTCACCTTGCTTTCACATCTGCTAGGATAACATCGAAAAACGAAGGCGGATCACCCATGCCCCTGACACTGCCGCCGCTCAATGCATTGCGTGCCTTCGAGGCGGCAGCGCGCACCGGAAGTTATGTCGCGGCGTCACTGTCAATCAGCACGCAATACTGACCCCCTATCGGCATCCAATTTTGACCCCAGTGCTGCGTGGGATTTTGGTCTGACCCGGCGGAGTGGGTCATGTGACGAAGGCGGGTCAGACCAAAACCCGGGGGCGTCAGGCGCGGTTTTTGAAGCGCCAGGATTCGTTTCCGGTTTCGACGATCTCGCAGTGATGGGTTAGGCGGTCCAGGAGCGCGGTGGTCATCTTGAGCTATAGCTGAAAGTTGACGGGGCGGTAAAAAGTGGTTTTTGGGTTTTGGTTGCGCGGAATTTCAAGTTTACTGATGGCGATAATGCCCTTTTCTTCGGTGTAATCGCTGGAGAATGAACGGTGAGGGTCTGCGTTATGCCTGGACT
>CAMAQR010000078.1 GCA_945860375.1 Pseudorhodobacter antarcticus | reverse complement strand
GGTCGGTATTCGTAGGCCTGTGGACAGCTGAACGGTTTTCTTTTCTGAAGTTTTTGACACTTTGTGCTAAGGTGAAGCCTAAAACATGGGACACGACTATGCAACAGCGGGCACCCTACACCGTCACTTTCGGCATCACGATGCCACGTTGCCAAGCCAAATCCAAACGCAGCGGAAACCAGTGCCTTAAGGCCGCAATGAAGGGCAAGGCCGTTTGCAGGACGCACGGAGGGGCCTCTACAGGGCCAAGAACGCCCGTCAGGCACCATTGCGGAGCGAAGGTTTGGGCTAACTGGGCGGGCGCTTGCCAGGCTAACTAAAAGTCAAACTATGGGGTCCGCACATCAGCCGCTGTCGCTGTTGTTGCTTTCGGTGCTGGCTTTCGTCAGAACTGTCGAAATCACAATAGCGTCTACCAAAAGGCAATAGGAGCGATCAGAGCCATGACAATTCGCATAGGGCTAGTTGGGGCGGGAGAGTTTTTGCCTCACTTTACTGCAATGTTTGCTGCCCACCCCGGCGTTGGTGCCGTGTATGCTGCCGATCTGGTGACAGAGCGGGCAGAGGCTCTAGTTGCAGAATTCGGCCTTGCTGGGGCCGCGAGCAGTTTAGACGAACTTCTCGCCATCGGGGTTGATGCGGTTGCGATCTTTACGCCACGCCATACCCATGCGGCACTGGCGCTTCAGGCCATGCAGGCTGGCGCGCATGTATACATTGCCGTACCGGCCGCCGTGGCCTTGGACGAGTTGCACGCCCTGACGGCCGCTGCCGCAAAGCATCGGCGGGTCTGCATGACGGGCGAGACGAGCTATTACTCTCCCGAGATTGTCTTTGCGCGCGAAGAGTTTGCCACCGGGCGCTGGGGCCAGTTCATTCATGCCGATGCCCAATATGTCCATGACTGGGCAACCTGGGGCCCGCATTTCCGCCTGACCTTCGGTGATGACTGGCAGAAATATGCAGCAATCCCGCCAATGTTCTACCCGACTCACAGCTTTTCCATGCCGCTGTCGATCACCGGGGCGCGGGTGACGCATATTTCGGCGCATGGCTTTGTCGATCGCGGGACCGACGCGGGTTACGGCGTGGGGCGGAACCCGTGGGACAATCCGTTTTCCAACACTGTCGCACTGGCCCGCACATCCGATGGCGGCACCCTGCGGATTGGTGAGTTCCGGCGGTTGGGCTGGTTTCCCCTGCGCAACGGGCGCGAAGTGATGATGCCGACCTTCTATGCATCGGACGCCTGCATGGAATCGAGCATGGCCTCGACCTTTCTGACCGGCCGGCAGGGCGCGGAAGGATCGCTCAGCTATGAACATCCCGGCGTGACGGTCGATCTAGGTCCCTGGGTCGACGGCCCCTATTTCGAACACGGGTCGGCACAGAACCGCCATATTGGACTGGCCCCTGCACATCATCCCGCCCGCCTGCCGAGGGAATACCACGGCCTTGCCAATGGCCATTCTGGGTCACACCAATATCTGATCGATGACTTCATTCGCGCCTGCGTCGAGGATGCCCTGCCACCCACGCATATTTGGGCCTCGGCCGCTTGGTGTGCGCCTGGGCTTGTGGCGCATCAGTCCGCTTTGCAGGGCGGTGCATTGCTGGAGGTACCCGATTTCGGCCAGCCGCCCCATGACTGGTCACGGCTGACCTATCCCCCCCGCGGGGTTGAACCCGGCCGGCCCCGTCTGCCAGAACTAAAAGCCCCGGCCTTTCCGGCTTGATAGACCGGTCGTTACGAGGGCCTTAACTCCTTCGGTAGCCTTGATACCGCACCATTCCATCGCGGCCCAGAACGGTCGTACTGGTGCGACGGTCTGCGTGCAGGATTCGCAGGGTCAATTGCTTGGCCAGATACTCGCGTTCCACGGCGGAAAATGCGGGGTCGGAGCCCAGATTGCGCCGCTCGCCCGGGTCGTTGACCATATCGAAAAGCAGGGACGGCAGACTGGGAAAGAAAACATGCTTGTAGCGCTCATCCCGGATCACGCTGAGCATGCATTCATCTTCGGAAATGCCCATGGGGCCCGAGAAGGGGTTTTCCGGCGGGCTTTTGAAGTGGTATTCCCAATGCACGAAGTCGCGCCACCGCTCCGGCGTCTCACCCCGCACGAAGGGCATGACGGACTGGCCGTCGAGTTCAGTGGGTTGGTCAATCCCGAGGTAATCAAGCAGTGTGGGTACCAGATCAACGCCTTCGGTAAAGGCGCTAACCTTCATGCCATCAAAGGCCCGGGCCTCAGGCGCTGGGTCGCGGATCACAAGTGGCATATGCGCCTGATAGTCATGCCACGAGGCCTGATTGGCCAGCCAGTGATCACCGATCGGGTCGCCATGGTCTGAGGTAAAGATAATCAGCGTGTTGTCATACTGCCCGCTCGCCTTCAGCCAGGCGATCAGCCGTCCGATGTTGTGGTCAACTTCGGCCATCAACCCGCAATAGGTGGCCCGGACCGATTGCCAGTCAGTGTTGGACACGTCGCGGGCGCGGCCCTTGAGGTCGGGATGCACCTCGTTGGCGCGGCCAACCTCAAGTTGAAACGCCATAAAGGGGTGGTTCACTTCATCCAGTCGTTCGGGCAGACGGTTCATCGGTGTAAGCGTGGCCGGATCGACTAACCCATTATAGGGTTCTGGCGCAATGAAGGGCGGGTGAGGGCGCAGATAGCACAGCATCGCACACCAACCTTGGTCCTGCGCCCCAAGCCAAGCAATCGTCTGGTCGGTTAAGAAGGCGGTGTCGCTGTCTTCGGCCTTATAGCGGGCAGGGTGGCCGGAGATGCCGCCATTGGGGCTGGGCTTGGTGTAATCGGCGGCAAAGAGATCGTCGTTATGGTCAAAGACATAGCCCCGCCGCCGCAACTCGCCCAGCCAAGCCCAGTGCCGGCCCACCATCATGCAGCCAACATCCAACCCCTTAAGCAGTCCAAACCCATCGCTGTCCAAGAGCGCCGGATCGTTGGGGTGCCGATGGGTCGGATCGGCGGCGGTGTCGGAATAGCCGAAAACTGTGGGGGCATAGCCAACTGTGCGCAGATGCTGGGCAAAGGTTCTGTGGTGTTCTGCCAATGGCGATCGGTTGACGACAACGCGGTGAGTCATGCCGTAAAGCCCAGTATACATGCTGGCGCGCGACGGCGCGCAGGGGACCATCTGGCCGTAGTGATTTTCAAACGCGACACCATCACGCATCAGCGCGTGGAAATTCGGGGTCAAGGCCGGGTCCATGCCCAGTTGATCATAGCGCCACTGATCGGGAATGATCATCAGGATGTTCTTGCGGGGTTGTGGGGCTGGCGTCATCGTTGTCCTTCTTGCTGTCATGGGTGAGAATCACAGAATGGGCTCAGGGAATGATCCCAGTTCACCTTTGGAAAATTACATTCCAACAGGCAAGTCGCCGGGTCTTCAGCCCCCCCGCCTTCGCAAAAATCAAGCACGTAAATTGTGCTAAATCAAGAAGATGGCTAGCTTCTCCTGCCTCTTCGTAACCGCCGAATAAAGCTGCCTGGCTTTGCCCTACGGCCCAAAATCTTTATATTGCGGGAATCAACATGCCATGTATGTTCAGTTTCACAACAAGAAAAATTCTAATCAACAGGAAAGGGTACGTCCCATGGGATTGCGTTATCAAGTCCTTGGCCTTGCCGCAGCACTTGCGGTGGGTTTTGTTGCTCCGGCTTCGGCCGAAAAGGTGTTCCGCCAGGCCAATGACCTGAGTTTTGGCGGTGCCGAAAGCTTGGACCCGCTGTCGTCCAACCGGTTCATCGAGGTCGTCGCTCTGATCTATTCCCGCCTGATGCGCGAAGGTGAGAGCGGCGAAGCCTCGCCGGAACTCGCGACCAGCTGGACCGCCAATGCCGAGGCAACGGAATGGACCCTGACCCTTCAACCCGGCGTTAAGTTTCACGACGGATCGGACTTTGATGCCGCTGACGTCGCCTATTCGCTAAGCCGGATCGAAGACCCTGCGCTCGAATCCCCCGTCGCATCGGTTCTGGGCATCATCGACCAAGTCGAGGTCGTGGATCCCCTGACTGTCAAGATCATCCTCGAAGCGCCGCATGCCGGTCTGCCGCTGCTTTTGCTAGACTACCGCGTGCGGATGATCCCCGATGGATCTGGCCCGACGATCAATGAAAACCCTGTGGGCACCGGACCGTTCCGTGTCGAGAAGGTTGACGCCGAGGGCACGACGACCCTTGTGGTCAATGAAGGCTATTGGGAAGGGCGCCCAAAACTGGACAAGATCCAATTCACCGCGATCCCCGATGCCGAGGCGCGCAACCAGGCCATGCTGGCCGGTCAGCTTGATTATAACCTTTTGACGGCGGAACAAGCCCCGCTTTATGCGAACAACCCGGCCTTTCAGGCCCAGTCTTTCCCAGGCGGCCAGTGGGTTGGCGCGGTCTTCCGGACCAACGCGGAACCCTTCACCGACCCACGCGTGCGTCGTGCGTTGCGAATCGCGGTTGACCGCAATGCCATGCTGACCTTGCTGGAAGGCGCCGACGGCGGCGCCGTGGGCTGCGACACGCCCGTCAAGGGCAGTGACCCCTACCGCGCCAACCTTGAGTGTCCGCAAGACATCGAGGGTGCCAAGGCCCTTTTGGCCGAGGCCGGTTATCCTGATGGGATCGACATTGAGTTGTTCACATCGGACGTCTCGCCCGGCATGGTGCGCTTTGCCGAAGTCTATCAGGCTCAGGTCGCCCCGGCTGGAATTCGCGTCAAGGTCAACCTTGCTCCATCGGACGGCTATTGGGATGATGTCTGGTTGAAGGAACCTGCCTTCGTCACCGCTTGGGATGGTCGGCCTGCGGACCAGTTCCTGAACGAAATCTTCCGCACCGGCGCAGGCAACAATGAAAGCTTCTATAGTGACCCCGCCTTTGATGCGCTACTGGATAAGGCACGCTCGACGGTCGATGTCGAGGCTGCGCGTGCCCTTTACGTCCAGGCCCAGCAAATGCAGTTCGAGGATGGGGGCACGTCGATCCCCTTCCTGAAGAACAGTCGCCGCGTGCTGAGTGGCAAGGTTACCGGGATCCTGCCGAAGCCCGAGGAGTTCATCCGCTGGCATCTGGTCGACCTGACCGAGTGATCTGATGCTGGGTCTGATCCTGCGCAGGCTGGCTGCGGGCTGGATCACCGTTGTTATCGTGGCGGTGGTGGTGTTTGTAGGCGTCGAAGTGATGCCCGGGGATGCCTGCACCGCGATGCTTGGCCGCGATGCCGCGCGGGATGAGGTGCTGGAAAACTGCCGCGACCGGATGGGCCTAAACCGCCCGCCGGTCGAACGGTTTAGTGCGTGGGCGGGCGATCTTGCGCAGTTCGATCTGGGTGTGTCGATGAAGCGCGAGCGTCCGATCGCGGACATCATCGGTCCCCGCCTGCGAAATACGTTGATCCTCGCTGTTGCAGCCGCCCTGGCCGGTGTGCCTCTGGCCATTGGTCTGGGCGTGGTGGTCGCGCTGCGTCGTGAGCGCCCGTTTGACATAATCGTGTCGACCACCGCCCTTGTGGCGATGACGATGCCGGAATTCGTCGTAGCGGCCCTTTTGATCCTTATTTTTGCCATCTGGCTCGGCTGGAGCTCCGGAGTAGTGACTGCGGCCTATGATGCACCTGCACTAGCTCTCTTGTTCGCCACGCCCTTGCCTGCTGTCACGCTGGCACTTGTCTACATGGCGCATATTCTGCGCATGGTCCGCTCGTCGGTGATTGATACGGCGGGTGCGGATTACATCCTGATGGCTCGAATGAAAGGTGTGCCCGAACGGCAGATAGTTCGGCGCCATCTGTTGCCCAATGCGATCCTGCCAACGATCCCAGTGATCGGCCTTACGCTCGCCTGGCTCTTGTCGGGCGTGGTGATCGTGGAAAGTGCGTTCAACTATCCCGGCCTCGGACGGCTGGCTGTCAATGCGGTGGCGGACCGCGACTTGCCGCTGGTTCAAGCCATCACCCTGATCTTCGGGCTGATCTATGTCGGCATGACGCTGACCGCCGATCTTCTGGCGATGGCGCTGAACCCCCGACTGCGGACCAGACGGCTATGAGCAGCACATCCGTTCTGCGCTCTGTCCTGTCGCAACCCTCTGGTGCCATTGGCTTAACTTTGGTTGTGGGCCATGTGATGCTGGCCTTGCTGTCGCCAATTTTGCTGCCGCACGATCCACTTGCACAAAGTACCGACCTGATCCTGCAGGCGCCCAGCCTGTCCCAACCCTTCGGCACCGACCGGCTGGGGCGAGATATCTTATCGCGAGCCATGTTGGGCGGGCGTGAGGCGATGCTTGTTGCCACACTTGCCACGCTTATCGCCTTAGTCTGGGGCACGGTGGTGGGGCTGTTTCTGGCGTTGATCGGCGGGTGGATCGATACCTATGTGATGCGGATTGTCGATGCCCTCAGTTCGATCCCCGGAATTCTCATCGTGATGATCTTTGTTGCCGCTTTGGGTGTCGGGGCGGCGGCGCTTATCCCAATCCTTGGCTATTCCTATGGTCTTTCAGTGATTTACATCGCGCGTGCTGCGGCGCTTGATTTCGTTGCCCGCGATTTCGTACTGGCAGCTCAAGCCCGCGGCGAGGCTCGCTCAACGATCCTGATCCGCGAAATCCTACCGAATGTGCGCGACACCCTAGCCGTGCAGGGTGCCATGCAATGGTCATGGTTGATGCTGGGCATCACGTCGCTGTCATTTCTGGGTCTGGGCGTCGCACCCCCAACGCCCGATTGGGGTCTGATGATTGCGGATGCGCGCGGCGTGATGCCAACTGCACCCTGGGCAGTACTCTGGCCGATGGCGATGCTGTCTACCCTAATCGTTGGCGTGAACCTTGCAGCAGATGCATTTGCCAAGGCCCTGGGTGTGGACCGGCAATTGCGGACAGTGGCCGCATGACACTTCTCAGGGTTCAGGACCTGACGATTTCCCGTACAGGAAGCGATGCGCACATCGTCCGCTCAGCCAACTTTTCCCTCGAGTCCGGGCAAACCCTTGGTATCGCAGGAGAATCTGGCTGCGGCAAGAGCACACTTCTGCTCGCGCTCATCGGTGTGGTCAAGCAGGGGCTGTCGTTGACCGGCGGACAGGTCCACGTGATGGGTCAAGATCTTCGACTGATCGCACCCGAAGAAATGCGGCGTTTGCGTGGGCAGTCGGTTGCAATGGTACCGCAAAGTGCTGCAATGGCCTTAACACCCACCATGCGGGTTGGGGCCCAACTGGCCGAGGCGATGGCGGTGCATGACGCCATACCACCGGATGCTATCGCAGCCCACACGACCAAACTTTTCGCGCGGGTACGTCTGCCAGAGCCCGACCAGATTGGCGCACGTTATCCGCACGAATTGTCAGGTGGGCAAATGCAACGGGTGGCTATTGCGATGGCGCTCGCGTGCGGGCCGAAACTCTTGCTGCTCGACGAACCCACGACGGGCCTCGATGTCACCACTCAGGCTGGAATTCTGGACTTATTGGACGAACTGCGACGCGAGACCGGGATGGCGATGGTCTGCGTCAGCCACGATATTGGCGTTCTGGCCCGACTGACCGCCCGGGTGGCGGTCATGTATGGTGGCCGCATCGTTGAAGATCGACTTACAGCCGACCTGTTGACGCGGCCAGCCCATCCTTATGCCCGGGCGCTTATGGCCTCGGTACCGCGGATCGAAAGCCCCGGACTGCCGCCATCGATCCACGGCAGCCCACCGCCACCAGGGGAGACAGGTCAAGGCTGCGCCTTCGCCACCCGTTGTAGCCGCGCCCATGCTGCCTGCGAAGAGGAGCCCGCATTGTCGCCCATGAAAGAGGGTGGCCGCATCGCCTGCCACGCACCGGATCATGGGCCGCTTGCCCCGACCCAGATGTCCGACCCAATGGTTGCGCAAGAAGCTGGAGCCCCAGTCATCGCCGTGCGCGGTCTTGTCGTGCAATATCGGCGAGCATCACTTCTTTCACGGCTCACGCGGCGCAGCCTGCCAGAGCCTGTCGTGGCGGGCATTTCGCTGACCTTGGCAAAAGGCGAGATTCTGGGGCTGGTCGGCGAATCTGGCAGTGGTAAATCCACCATCCTGCGCGCCATCGCTGGCCTCTGGCCCCCCAGCGCCGGCAGCATCACACTGGACGGTACAAATCTGCCCGCCCGTGTCACCGAGCGCGATCGGACCGCTTTGCGCCGGGTACAAGTAGTGTTCCAGAACCCTGACGCCTCGCTCAACCCCCGCCATACGGTGCGCGAGATCCTCGCACAGCCCTTGCGTCTTTACTTCAACGCCGGCCCGACCGAGGTTGAGACCCGCGCGCGCCGCCTGATTGCTGATGTTAGGCTGGACCCCGCTCATCTGGGCCGACGTCCAGCCCAGCTATCAGGCGGCGAACGCCAGAGGGTCGCGCTGGCACGTGCCTTTGCAGCCGAGCCGGACGTGATCCTGTGCGACGAGGTGACCTCTGCGCTGGACGTCTCTGTACAGGCGAGTGTCCTTGCCCTGATCCATGACCTTTGTCACGCCCGCGGCACATCCTGCCTGTTCGTCGCCCACGACCTTGCGGTGGTGGCAGCCCTTTGCGACCGGGTGGCGGTGCTGCATCGGGGCCGGATCGTAGAGGAAGGCCCCGCGCGGACGGTCTGTTCGACCCCCGAGCATCCCTACACCCGGAGCCTGATCGAAGCAGTGCATCGCGCGTCAGACGTGCGGGTCCATCACTTCGGTGAAAGCTGAAGACTGCCCTGCTGCTCAACCGAAAATTGTCTTTTTAAAATCTAAATACAGCTTGGGCGATTGCCCTATCCGGTCAAAAATGCTGTTAGGGGAGCACCGCCCCATGGCCCACAACCAAGATTCAGGGCTGCAATATCACGGTGACCCAGCATCCGTTCTGCTTTTGGCACTGGAGCGAAAGTCTCTCGGACTTTGGCCAGTCCGAGCCTTGAAACGTTGCGAGAAATAGAACTGGCTGTCGAAACCAACCGAATCCGCGATCAGCTTGATGCTCAAGCCAGTCCTCTTGAGCAGTTCTGTGGCACGCTGCATTCGGAGGCCCTCGAGATGCTGCTGCGGCGTTTGGCCGGATTGCTCGCGAAAGAGATGTGCTAGGCGCGATGTGGAAAGGCCGACGGCGGTGGCGACATCAGCGAGCGTGACTTTCCGGGCGAGGTTGCGCTCGATGTAGTTGATCGCACGTCGGATACGCTGATCGTAACTGGACATCGCAGCCAGTGGGTTATGGTGATCGCATTCGAGAAGCAGGGCCTCAAGTGCATTCATCGCAAAGGCTTCGCTGCGGCGGAGATCACCGGCAAAGAGCCGGTACACTTCGCGGAAGCGGCCCATCGTTTTATCATCGTGGATCGTGAGCTTGAAGAGCCCAGGGCTGACCGCCGGCCAGTCGAGCCATGGCAGCCAGTGGGCGCGTGGCTGAAAATGGACCCAGAGGAGTTCCCACCGCTTCAGCGACGCTTCGACGCCGTAGCCATGGGGAGTTCCAGGGCGGATCAGCACCCACTCGCCAGGCTCTGTTATGAGTTCTCCGCCGGCATATGCGAAGCGGCCCTTGCCGCTGACCGTGGCGATGAGCAGCCAGTCGCCAACGCCATCGCGGCGGACGATGCGGTAGCTTGATCCTTCATGAAAGTGCCCGGCCAGAAGTTCGATGCCCGCCGATTCAGTAGGAGTGGTGAAGTTTATCATAGCACGATATTATATGCTTTCTGCATGATGCACCATTGGCAAGGCGCTGTGCCTTGCTATTGTTCTTTCAATCTTAAAGGAGGTCGGCATTGAACAGGATTATGCTCTCAGGCGTGCAACGCGCCCAGTTTGACCGCGACGGTTTCCTTGCAATGCGCGGTCTTTTCAGCGCAGACGAGGTCGACGACATCCGCTCGACCTTCATGGCGGCTGCCAAGGATGGGCCGGTGCCCGGTTTGTCTGACGTGCCGAAGGCACGTGAGGGGGCGCCTGCGGTGTCAATCGACCCGCTCTCCTTCTATCCGCGGATGTTGAGTCCGCATAAACATGTAGACAAACCGGTCGGGCGACTTGCGATGCGATACATGCGCGATGCTAGGTTGCGGCCGATTCTGGCCGAACTCTTCGCAGAAGAGCCGTTCGCCTGCAGTTCGATGTTCTACTTCAAGCCACCCGGGGCGCGTGGGCAGGACCTGCATCAGGATAATTTCTATCTGCGCGTCAAGCCGGGGACCTGCATGGCAGCATGGGTGGCGGTCGACGATGCCGACGAAGACAACGGCGGCATGATGTTTGTTCCGCAAACGGCATCACTGGACATTGTCTGTCCCGAGATGGCCGACCCCTCCCTTTCCTTCACCACCGAGCATGTGGAACCGCCGCCGGGACTTCATCCACAGATGATGCGGCTTAAGGCGGGTGACGTGCTGTTTTTCAACGGCAGCGTTATCCATGGTTCAACGCCAAATACCAGCGCCGACCGCTTCCGCCGCTCGCTCATCTTCCACTACGTCCCGAAAAGCACGATCGAGATGAGCCACTATTATGAGGCGTTGAGTTTTGATGGCGCCAAGCATGAGATTGCGGTGAACATGGAGGGTGGCCCGTGCGGTGCCACGCAGGACGATTTGACAGGTCAGCACTGATTTCGATGAACCCGCGGGGCAGATCAAGGGCAAGCGCCATCTCATGAAGCGTATCCTTGATGTCGTAATTTCTTTGTTCATTTCGGCAGAAATGCGCCAGTCTGCCTGAGGGATAACTTGAGGGAGGACACCCATGCTCGACACGACGATGGAGGATCAGGTCTCGGCGATCCTGACAGAGTTTGGGGCGGCACTCACGGCCGGTGACATTGACAGCACCGTGGCGATGTTTCAGGAAGACTGTTATTGGCGTGACCTTGTCACTTTCACTTGGAACATTAAGACCGTCGAAGGCCGCGACGAGGTGGCCCATATGCTGCGCCATCAATTGGCGGCGACCAAGCCATCGAATTGGCAGATCGCAAACGGCGAGGCGGTGACCGAGGAGGCCGGTGTTGTGACCGCCTGGATCACCTTCGAGACGGGGGTGGCGCGGGGTTATGGCCTGATCCGCCTGAAGGCTGGCAAGATTTGGACGCTTCTCACCTCGATGATGGCGTTGAAGGGCCACGAGGAACCTTTGGGGGACGACCGACCTCTTGGCGCCAGGCACGGTTCCGACAAGCATCGACCGACTTGGGCCGAAGAGCGTGACGCCGAGGCGCGCGACTTGGGCACCATGCAACAGCCCGAAGTTTTGATAATTGGCGGTGGGCAGGGCGGTATCGCCTTGGGCGCGCGGCTGCGGCAACTGGGGGTGCCGACCATTATCGTCGAGAAGAACGCCCGGCCCGGTGACAGTTGGCGCAACCGCTACAAATCCCTCTGTCTGCATGACCCGGTCTGGTATGACCATCTGCCCTATCTGCCCTTCCCGCCGAATTGGCCGATTTTCGCACCCAAGGACAAGATTGGCGACTGGCTGGAAATGTACACCAAGGTCATGGAGCTGAATTACTGGACAAAGACCACCTGCAAACATGCCTCTTACGATGAGAAAGCACGCGAATGGACGGTGGTAGTTGACCGCGATGGCAGCGAAGTCACCCTCAAGCCCAAGCAACTGGTGTTGGCCACCGGCATGTCGGCCAAGGCCAATATGCCGAAATTTCAGGGCATGGCGCAGTTCAAGGGCGAACAGCACCACTCTTCCAGACACCCCGGACCTGATGCTTTCAAGGGCAAGCGGGCCGTTGTGATCGGGTCGAACAATTCGGCCCATGACATCAGCGCCGCCCTTTGGGAGAACGATGTTGATGTGACCATGGTGCAGCGGTCCTCCACGATGATTGTGAAGTCCGACACGCTGATGGACATCGGGATGGGCGAACTTTATTCGGAACGCGCCCTGCGGGCAGGTATCACCACCGACAAGGCCGACATGATCTCGGCCAGCATGCCCTACCGCATCATGCACAAGGGCCAGACCGAACTTACCCAAAAGATGCGCGAGCGCGATTCCACCTTTTACGCAGCGCTGAAGAAGGCCGGGTTCTGGCTGGATTATGGCGATGACAATTCCGGCCTGTCGATGAAATACCTGCGGCGCGGGTCGGGGTATTACATCGACGTGGGGGCAAGTCAGTTGATCATCGACGGCAAGATCAAGCTGGCGCATGGCAATGTGAAGGAGATAACACAAGACGCCGTGGTGCTGGAGGATGGCACGGTGCTGCCCGCCGATGTGATCGTCTATGCCACGGGCTTTGGCTCGATGAACGGCTGGGCGGCAGACCTGATCGGGCAGGATGTAGCCGACAAGGTGGGCAAATGCTGGGGGATTGGGTCTGCCACCACCAAGGATCCCGGCCCTTGGGTGGGCGAACAACGCAATATGTGGAAGCCAACCCACCAAAACGGCCTGTGGTTCCACGGCGGCAACCTGCACCAGTCGCGCCATTATTCCCAATTTTTGTCCCTGCAGCTAAAGGCAAGGATGGAAGGCATCCCGACGCCAGTCTATGGCACCCCACAGACCCATCATCTGGGTTGACGGACCCGTGATCTGGACTAGGTCCACGCGCCTCATCGCGTGGGGAACCGTAGCGGCGGCACGATACACGCCGCGGCGACAGGGATGCAATGCGGCGCGACTTCAGCGGAACAAGATTTGCATCGAAAAGACAAGCCTCGATTCTTGTTCCGCCAAGGTCGATTCCGCCATACATCTGATGGTTCATTGTTCCATTGGGTAGAGGATCACGCCCTCGACCACCCGCCTGACGGTGCCGCCGCTGAACGGATTGTCGATTTCGAGGCCCAATACCTCGGACCAGACAATCGCCTGCATTTGCGCTGCCACCACATAAAGGACTGCTGTCCATGCGTCGTTGCCGACAGTGGGCACATGTAGATCGACCTCGTGCTTGTTGGGACCAAGGGTCAGCACGGTGTTTGCTCCATATTGCGCCTTAATCTCGTTCGCGGCGTCCATATCATAACGCCGAGTATGCGCATCGCCAGATACCAAAACATGGACCCTCGTGTTGGCGTCGACAATGGCTTTTGGACCATGACGAAACCCCAAGGTCGAGTCCCACAGTGTCGAAATGGCCCCGGCCGAAAGTTCCAGCACCTTCAGGGCGCTTTCGTGCGCTGCACCCTGAAGCACACCCGAGCCTAGGAACACTGCGCGCGACGGCGTTTTGGCACCCGCTGGGCGCGCAAGGTCAAGCGATTGTGCCATCACGGCCTCGGCCGCGCTTGCCAACAGCGATATTGCCTCGGCAACGGGCATCGGTGGGTGATCATCCAGACAAGCCAATGCACTTAGCAACATGGTGCTATAGCTTGATGTCATCGCAAGCGCCTGATCATTTGTCTCACGCGGCAATAGGACAAGACGCTGCGTGCCGGGCCCTGGTGCTTTGCGCGTCGCAAGAACCCCGTCTGCATTGCAGGTAAAATTCAACCGATCCGTATCAGGCGCATGGCGGTCAAGCAGATCAAGCGTGCCAATGGTTTCAGAACTGTTGCCGCTACGACCGAAGGAAACGACCAGTACCTTTACACGCGGCCGTATGTAGTTTCTGGGGCAGCTTACCAGATCAGTCGTCGCAACGCAGCGATACCTTGCGCGCCCTGGCCGGCTGTTGAAGTATGTGGACAGCGTTTCGCCGATAAAGGCCGACGTCCCTGCACCGCAGAACCAGATCTCGTCGTAATCACGCGACCGGATCCACGTTGAAATCTCCTCTGCTTGGCTTGCAAGCGTCCCAGCCCAAGCCCGCCAAACCTTGGGTTGAGCAGTTGCCTCCTGAAAGGTGCGCCACTTTGCCAGTGCGCCGGGTGTCTTGCCGTTGGCAGGTATCATAATAATGTCTCACTTGGGCTGAGGTTGGCGATCAGAAGGTTTACCCCCTGATCCAGTAACTTTTTAGCGACGGCATCGGGAATATTGCTGTCGGTGACAATCGCGTCGATCTGGTCGATATTGCAAAACCGATGCAGACTTGGCGCCCGGAATTTCGTCGAGTCCACCAGAACGACGACACGTTGACAGGCCGCCATCATCGTGAGGCACTGGTGGGCCTCAGCCTCGTTGAACGTGCTCAATCCCAACTCAGGATCAATGCTGTCGGCACCAAAATACGCTACTTCAAACTACATGTTTTACAGCGAGCTTTCAAGAGGGAGCCCGGTCAATGCCCTAGCTTCGAAACGTAAAGTTCCCCCCTGCACCATGATCATATAATGAGCGCTGCCCCATAGAGCCTCGACGATGTTAAGCCCAGCGATGAGAATAGTTCGCCCCGAATGGTCGCGAAGCTACCGAGCAAAAAGCTGTGTTGTTGAACCCAAATCGGGAATAGGCGAGCGACCATGTTCGAAATGCGGCCGGAACTATCTTCAAGAGATGTAATATCACAACATTTTTCGCAGAATTTAACATTAAAAGTAGTTTCATGCCATTCTGGCGCCGGATCTGGTTGGTGTGGCGCCAACATCAGATCGAGCAGGTAGGTCTTGTCGCGCATCGTATCGGCCGACATCAAGTCGCCACCAAGTTATGGTGGCTCTGCTCGTACCTACATAACCTTTACTCGCCTTGGAGAGAAGGGTGACCTGTGAAAAATGCTAAACGCCAGAGCCAAGAGAATGGCAGGCGCGCGCGTAAGTTTCGATCACTGCTTGCACATGCGCGATAAGAATGTTGTGCGGCGTTGCAACAAGCCGGCCTTCAGCGACGTCAGGATAGCGCGCGCCTATGTATTGACTGATCAGGGTTTCGGAAATTGGCTTGTCGGGCAAGCGCGCCATCAAAGCGTTGACGGCCGCTTTGGCATCAACGTGCGGCCAGTACTAGCGAATGCGGTCGCTATAGCTGAAATGGCGTTGCAGGCGCAGGTTGGCTTCAGTGCCATGGTAGTATTTTTCCCAATTTTGCGGATCACGCAGCATCAACTGCTCCATCCCATTTTGCAACGTTTCGCAATGAGGCACGTCGCTCAGAAACGATGCGATGCGATCAAGCCCATAAATTGCCTCACGCAAAGCAAACGTCAGGCCCGGGCCAACTTTCAGAATGGCAA
>CAMAQR010000077.1 GCA_945860375.1 Pseudorhodobacter antarcticus | reverse complement strand
GGCGACGCCAACGTCTCGGCCCTGATCAGCTTCGAGGGTGGTATCGAGGTGACCTATCAAGGCACCTGGGCTGGCAACCATGATCACCTCGCCTTCAACTGGCGCACCGACTGCGCCAACGGCGTCGCGGTTCAGGCCGAGATGTTCGGCGACCTGTCCTACGCCCGGCGCGACGACCGCAGTTTTACCCCGGTCGATCTGCCGCAGACCGAGATGTGGCGCGATGATGCCGCAGCCTTGCTGGCCGACTTTCTGGCCCACCTGATCGACGCCGCGCCCCTGCTCTGTTCCGGCGCGGACCACCTGAAATCGCTCCGCATGGTCGAGGCGTGCATCGCCTCTTCCTCCCAAGGCAAAAACATCAATCCGGCTGAACTGAATGACCTGGCGGGGCCAGTCAGCCACACCTCCCGACCAACTCCAACAGCAAAGAGGACGTCCTAATGCCCAAGACAAGACATCTTTTAATGGCAACTACCGCAGGCCTGTTGCTTGCGGGTACGGCATTTGCGCAGGTCTCCGACGACACACTTGTTGTCGGTCTCAGTGCAGATATCACCACTTTTGAACCGGCTGCCATTTCCAGCCGCGACAATGCCAACGTGGTCCGCCACATTTTTGACACGCTGCAGTCGATCGAAGCAGATGGATCGGTGGTCCCTGATCTTGCGACCAATCTGGTCATCTCGGAAGACGGTCTGGCCTACACCTACACTATCGAGTCCGGGCGCACCTGCCACGATGGTGAAGCGCTGACGGCAGAAGACGTGGCTTACAGCTTCAACCGCGCCAAGGATCCTGCGAACGCCTTTACTGGCAACACGCCCGGTTTCGTGTTTTCTTCCGTCGGGTTCGTCGATGCGGTCGCGCTGAGCGATACTGAAGTGCAGGTCAATATCAGCGCCCCGAACCAGATCGCCTTCGGCTTGTTGGCCGAGGTCTATGTCCACTGCAAGGACAGCTACGAAAAGATGACGCTGGAACAGGCCGCGATCTCTCCGATCGGGTCCGGTTCGTACAAGCTGGAAAGCTGGACGCCAGGCGCTGAAGTGCGTCTGAGCAAGGTGGCTGAACCAGGCAACTTCCAGAATATCGTCTACCGGATCATCCCGGAAGCTTCGACCCGGTCCGCCGAATTGATGGCAGGCAATGTCGACATCATCACCAACGTGGCTCCCGACCAGATCGACGCGATCAACGGGTCCAGCACGTCGGCGGTGCAGGCGGTGCAGGGAACCCGGCGCATGTATGTCGGCTTCAACCTGTCTGAAGAATTCGCCAAGATGCCAGGTGGCGATGCGATCCAGAACCCCGATGTGCGCCGCGCGCTGCAATATGCAGTCGATGTGCCGACGATCTGTGCGCAACTGCTGAACTTTCCCTGCGAACGTATGACCGGCATCGTCAACCCGCCGAACGCCAACAAGTCGCTGACGCCTTATGCTTATGACCCAAAAAAGGCCGAAGAGTTGCTGGACGCTGCCGGCTGGCCGCGTCAGGCGGACGGAACGCGGTTTACGATCCGCTTCCAGGCGGGCCGTGGACGTTACCTGAACGACGAGAACGTTGTTCTGGCCGTGGCACAGTATCTGTCGGATGTCGGCCTGAAGGTGGAGACCGACATCATGGAATGGGGCTCGGTCTATGTGCCGTTGATCCGTGAACGCAATGTCGGCCCGTTGTTCTTCCTGGGCTCCGGCGGCGCGCTCTGGTCGCCGATCTACGACATGACCGACCTTGCGAAAGTCGACAGTGGCACCAACTACACCCACTGGAACGACCCGAGCTGGTTCGACCGCTGGGCTGACATTTCCGCCTCGAAGTCGCCTGAAGAAACCCGTGCCATCATCGATGAGATGCTGAAGGTGTTCTACGATGACGGCCCTTGGCTGCACATGTACTTCCAGCCCGACTTCTACGGTGTCTCCAAGCGCCTGAACTGGACCGCGCGTCCGGATGAGAAGGTCTACCTCTTCAAGGCCACCTTGAACTGACGCAACCCGGCGGCACGCGGGGGGCTTCATGCCCCGCGTGCCGCCACACCCTGCGATCCCTGCTTGGAAAGGCCCCCGGCACCATGTGGACGTTCATCATCCGAAGGCTTCTTCAAAGCATCATTGTCATCTTCGGGGTGACTTTGATCAGTTTCGTGGCCCTGCAGATTGGCGGCGATCCGACGTTCCTCTTTGTCAGCGAACGCGCGACCCCAGAGGAGATCGAGATGATCCGCAAGGCGCTTGGTTTCGACCAACCGCTGCATATCCAGTATCTGACCTACCTCGGCAACATCCTGCAGGGCAACTTCGGCAATTCTCTCAGCTACCGCCAGCCCGCGATGGATATCGTGCTTGGCGCCCTGCCTGCCACGATCGAGCTGACCGTCTTTTCGATGATCTTCGCTATCGGCCTTGCCATTCCCTTCGGCGTCTTTGCCGCCCTCTACCGCGGCACGCCCGTGGACGGGGGCATTATGACGCTGGCGATGTTCGGCCAGTCGATCCCGAATTTCTGGCTTGGCATCATGATGATTCTGTTCTTCGGCCTTTACCTCAACTGGTTCCCGATCTCGGGGCATGTGCCGCTAATCATGCCGCTCTTGAAGGGCGAGTTCATGACCGCGCTGACCAACGTCCCCAGTTCGGTCTACTACATGGTCCTGCCAGGCGTCGCCGTCGGGTTCTATTCGCTGTCCCGGAATGCCCGGCTGGTGCGATCCTCGATGCTTGAGGTGCTCAGCCAGGATTACGTCCGCACCGCAAGGTCGAAGGGGATCAGCGAACGCGCCGTGGTGGTCAACCACGCGCTGCGCAACGCCTGGCTGCCGGTCGTCACCATGGTCGGGCTTGAATTCGGCTTCCTTCTTGGCGGTGTCGTGGTGATCGAGACGGTGTTTTCCTGGCCGGGGATCGGCCGATTGGTGTTCAACGCGATCAACCAGAAGGACATTCCCCTCGTCCAGGCCTCGGTCATCGTGCTATCGGTGATCTTCATCGCCCTCAACCTGATCGTCGACTTGATCTATGCGCGGATCGACCCGCGCGTGAAACTCTGAAGGGCGCGCCAGATGACCAACATTCCCGATACCTTCGCCGTCTCGCCCGTCACCGGATCGAACTTCAGCCGCGAGTTGCGCCGCGCAGGTCGCAGCATGGTGGCCGCGAAATGGCCCCTGCTGGCGCTGGCGATCCTGTTCGTCGTGCTGGTCGTCGCGATCTTCGGCCCGTGGCTGTCGCCACTGGACCCGAACCGGCAGAACATCATGATGCGATTGGCTGGTCCAATGGCCCCCGGTCCCAACGGGGCGACCTTTGTCATGGGATCGGACGCGCTTGGGCGGGACGTGTTTTCGCGACTGCTGTACGGCGCGCGGGTTTCGCTGATGGTCGGCATATCGGCGATCCTGGTGGGCGGCACCATCGGCACCGTCGCGGGCCTTTTGTCGGGCTATTTCGGCGGCTGGATCGATGACGTAATCATGCGGCTCGGCGACATTCAGCTGGCGTTTCCCTTCATCCTGCTGGCGATCATGTTTCTTGTCGTTCTTGGCCCCGGGCTGCTGAACCTGATCCTGGTTCTGGGGATAGGCCAATGGGTCACCTATGCCCGCATCGTGCGCGCCCAGACGCTTTCCTTGCGCGAAAAGGAGTTTGTCGAAGCGGCGCGCGCCATGGGCGACAGCACCACGTCAATCATGTTCCGGACCATCCTGCCCAATATCGTGGCCCCGCTGACGGTCATCGCCTCGTTCAATGTGGCGAGCGTGATCTTGGCCGAGGCATCGCTTTCCTTCCTTGGCCTTGGCGTCCCGCCCGAAACGCCCACCTGGGGCAGCATGCTGGCCCAAAGCCGCGACCAGCTGATCGCCAACAAGTGGTGGCTGGCGGTGTTTCCCGGCATGGCGATCGTGGTCACCGTGCTCAGCTTCAACATCATTGGCGATTGGTTGCGTGACCTGCTTGACCCGCGCCTCAAGGAACGGGGATAAATCATGAAAGTCGGAATTATTGGGGCCAGCTTCGCCCGTGCGGCTTACCTGCCCGCATTGGCCCATGTGCCCGGGGCCGAGGTTGTTGCCATCGCCTCGGGTCGGCTGGAAAGTGCCCGGTCAGCCGCGGATGCGTTCGGCGTTCCGCATGCCTATGATGACTGGCAGGCCATGCTGGCTGACCACACTTTCGATCTGGTCTGCATCGCCACCCCCACCAACCTGCACGCAGCCCAGACGCTGGGTGCGCTGGCAGCCGGGGCACATGTCTTGTGCGAAAAGCCCACCGCGATGAATGCCGCTGAAGCCGCGCAGATGCTGCACGCGGCCGAGGCTGCGGGCCGCATCCACATGATCGACCACGAACTGCGCTTCAACCCGAACCGCGCCTACATCGCCCGGATGATCGCTGAAGGAGATCTCGGCCAGATCCGCCACGTCAACATCGCCAATATTGGCAATTCTTGGGCCAACCCCTCCAGCCGGCCCAAGGGCGACTGGTGGTCGCTGGCCGATCAGGGCGGCGGCCGTCTTGGTGCCAACGGCAGCCATCAGGTCGACATGCTGCGCTGGTGGCTGGGCGATGTGGCCTGGGTCACCGGTGCCGCGCCGACCCTGGTCCCCGACCGTCTGGACAAGGCCACTGGCGCAGCCTGGACTGCAACCGCGGACGATCTGGCCTGGATGGGGCTTGAAATGGCAAGCGGCGTGCTTGCGCAGGTCTTCATGTCCGGCGTCGCGGCGCACAACATGGGCAACCAGACCCAGGTCTTCGGATCGAAGGGGACGATCACCCTCGACAATGCCGATGAAAACCTGTGGTTTGCCAAGCCGGGGCAGGGGTTTGAAGACATCACCCAGCCAGACCCCAACGCCGCGCTGCCGGGCCTGAACGCCGGCATCTGGAACGTCTCGGTCGTGGCCGTCCTGCGTGAGATGGCCGCCGCAATCGCGGAAGGTCGCCCTCTGGCGCGCGGGGCTACGTTCCGCGACGGGCTGGCAAACCAGAAGGTGCTGGACGCGGTCCGCCTATCGGGCACCGAAAGGCGCTGGGTCCAGCCGTGATTGCGCTTTCCTCGCAGACCATCGTTGTCACCGGCGCAGCCCAGGGCCTGGGTGCCGCCATCGCGCGCCACCTGTCGGCACAAGGCGCGCGGCTGTTCCTGATGGATCGCCACGCGGACGCGCTGGCGACAACGCAAGCCCAGTGCCCCGGCGCCATCGCGCTGACGGTGGATCTGTCCGACGCCACCGCCACCGCCGCTGCCATTGCCCAACTGCCCGCTGCTGTCGACACCCTGATCCACAACGCCGCCATCCTGCGGGTTGAGGCGGTCGACGCCACCAGCCTTGCCACCTTTCAGGCAACGCTGAACGTCGGCATCCAAGCCGCCTTCCAACTGACCCAAGCCCTCTGGCCGCAGATGAAGGCGCGGGGGGGCACGCTGATCTTCGTCTCCTCCCGCTCTGGCATCGAAGGGTTCGAGAACGAGACCGCTTATTGCGCCGCCAAGCACGCGCTTGAAGGCTTTTCCAAATGCCTTGCTATGGAGGGCGCAGCGCACGGCATCGCCTCCTACACCATCACGCCGGGCATGCTGATGCATACCCCCATGAGCGAGACAACCTACGGCGCCGAACAGCGCGCCCGCTGGGTTGACCCGATCCGCCTCGCCCCCGCCTTCGCCCGTCTGGCACAGATGCGTCCCATGCAGCTGTCAGGCCAGCGGTTGGACGCCTGGGCCTTGTCCACAGGAGCCGATACATGACCATGCAAGCCATCTACGACTGGATCGATGCGAATGCCGACGAATGCATCCGTGATCTGCAAACCTTCGTTCAGCAACCCTCGATCAGTGCCCAGAACATCGGCCTGCGCGAAGGGGCCACGCTGATCCGCGACATGATGCGCCGTGATGGCCTGCCCGCCGATTTTCACGAACTGGCCGAAGGCCCGCCGGTGGTCTTTGGCCACCTTGAGGCGAAGGCGAAGGCCAAAACCATCCTGTGCTACGCGCATTACGACGTGCAGCCCCCCGAACCGATTGACGCTTGGACGCATGGCGGCCCTTGGTCGGGCGCAGTGGTGGACGGCGTCCTTTACGGACGTGGTGCCACCGACAACAAGTCTGGCGTCCTGGCCTTTACCAAGGCGGCCAAAGCGTTCCTTCAGGTGCGTGGTGAGGTGCCAGCCAACTTGAAATTCCTGATCGAGGGCGAGGAAGAGATCGGCTCGCCGAACCTCGCCGCCTGGGCTGAACAGAACAAGGATTTGCTGGCCGCCGACGGTATGCACTGCCTTGACGGCTCCATCGAGACGGGCACCGAGGTGCCGGATGTCTCCTTGGGCTTGAAATCGGTGCTGTTCGTCGAACTGATCGCGCGGGGAGCCAGCAAGGACATCCACTCGCTGAACTTCCCGCTGGTGCCCGCACCTGTCTGGGACCTGATCCGGGCGCTTAACTCCATCATGGACGAAAACCGCCGCATCCTGATCGAGGATTGGTACGAAGGCCTCTGGCAGCTTGGGCCCGATGACGAGGCGCAACTGGCCGACAAAGCTGCCCGGGTCGACCTTGCTGCGATGAAGGAAGAATGGGGGATCGACCAATTTGCGATGGGCCGCGACGGTATCGACGCTCTGCGCGCGCGCAGCTATGAACCCACCGCCAACATCCAGGGGCTGATCGCGGGGTACACCGGCCCGGGCACCAAGACCATCGTCCCGAACGAAGCGCGCGCAAGGCTTGATTTCCGCCTGATCCCGAACATCCAGCCCGACGCCGCGATCCGCCGCCTTAAGGCCCATCTGGTCAAGCACGGCTTTGGTCATATCGAGGTCAAGGCCTTTGACGGGGCTGAGCCGCCCTACAAGATCAGCGTTAAGGAAGACATCAGCCAAGCCATCATCGCCGCCGCGACCGAGGTCTATGGCGAATTGCCCATCGTCAACGGCGTCTCGGCCGAAGGCGCGATCCTGCGCCACGTCTGGATTCCCTGCGTGCTGACCGGCTTTGCCAATCCCGGCGCGAACCTGCACGCCCCGGACGAGAACATCCATATCGACAAGTATATCAAGGGCATAAAATATGCCGCCGCGATCATGGAACACTTTGGCCGCAGCGGAGATACTCTATGATGGACATCCCATTCGACACCTACCACGACTACGACGCAATGACCGGGCATCTGCAGGCTCTGGCCGCCGCCTATCCGCATTTGACAAAGCTGACTTCAATCGGCCGAACCCATCGTGGGCGCGAGGTGTGGTTCATGCAGATCACCAACCCCGATACCGGCCCCGCGCTGGAGAAGCCGGGCTTCTACATCGATGCCCAGATCCACGCAGAGGAACACGCCACCTCGGCCACAGCGCTTTACGCGATCCACTACCTGCTGACCCGCTACGGCACCGACTCTGAGGTGACGCGGCTGGTCGACGGTCAGGTCTTCTACATTATCCCCCGCATCAATCCCGACGGCGCCGAATATGCGCTGAAGGCACCCTACCACCCCTGGTGCGGCAACGGGCGCTGCCTGCCCGGCGAGGACCGGTTGGACGGCTTGCAGGCGCAAGACATCGACGGCGATGGCTACATCGTCAACATGCGCGTCCCAGACCCCAAGGGCGAATGGAAGAAAGACCCCGCCGAACCGCGCCTGATGATCCAGCGCGAACCGGGCGAAGAGGGCGGCGAATACTTCCGCATCTACCCCGAAGGCCTGATCCCCGACTATAACGGCGCCGATGTGAAGATCCTGCCCCAGGCCGACGGCAACATGAACCGCAACTTTCCGATCAATTGGTCGCCGCAGGAATACGGCGCGGGCGAATACCCTTTCTCGGAACCCGAGACGATGGGCATGGCGCGTCTGATCCTCGACCATCCCAACATCTGCGGCATGTGCGCCTATCACACTCATGGCGGCATCATCCTGCGCCCCTCGATGATGGCCACCGATGCCGAGATGAGCCCGCGCGACCTGGCGCTTTACAAGGCGCTGGGCGAGGTTGGCACACGTCTGACCGGCTACCCCGTGATCTCCACCTATGAAGATTTCACGCCGGACAAGTCCAAGGTGCGCCATGGCTCGCTCAAGGATTGGGTCTATGAAGAGAAGGGGATCATTTGCTTCTCGACCGAGCTTTGGGACATCGAGATCGCCGCCGGGGTCGAGAAAAAGGGCTACTACAACCTCCGCCCCCGGGATGCGGACGTGCAGCGCAAGCTTTTCAACTGGGTCTTGGCGAATGTCGGCGACCATGGCTTCCGCGACTGGAAAACCTTCGATCACCCCCAGCTTGGTCCGGTCGAGGTCGGCGGGATGGTCTATATCTGGAGCTACCGGAATCCGCCCGGCCACCTTCTGGAAAAGGTCTGCCACGACAACACGCTTTTCAACTTGCGCCACGCGGCCGCCGCGCCCCGCGTGCGGGTCGAGTGCGTCACCGTCACCCCGTTGGGGGGCGATCTGCACAAGGTGACGGCGATCGTCGCCAACCATGGCTTTCTGCCAACGAACCTTTCGGACGTCGCGGTCAAGAACAAGGTTGCGCGCCCGGTGACCGTGACCATCGAAGGGGCCGAGGTGTTGATGAATCCGATGGCCGCGGATCTGGGCCATCTGGCGGGCCGCAACGAACGCAACTATGAATACTCAAATTGGGGCCAGCAATGGTCGCCCGTGGCCCGCAAGGTCGAATGGCTGGTGCGCGGAACCGGTCGCGTCACCGTCACTGCACGCTCTGAAAAGGGCGGCACCCATAGGTTTGAGACGATGTTATGAAACTTGCTGATATGAACTGGGCCGATGTGGCGGCCGCAGCCCTGCGCGGGCCGCGGGCTGTTTTGCCCATCGGGTCAGTCGAACAGCATGCGCAACTGTCGCTCTGCGTCGATATGATCTTGGCTGAAAAGGTGGCGCTGGATGCGGCTGAACCCTTGGGCGTTCCGGTTTGGCCGGTGATGCCCTTCGGCCTTGCGCCCTATTTCGTCGAATATCCCGGCACGGTGACGCTGCGAGTGGAAACGCTGCTGGCGGTGATGCGCGACACCCTCGCATCGATCCGCCGGGCAGGGTTCCGGCAGATCTTGATCGTGAACGGTCATGGCGGCAACGCGCCCGTCGATGCGCTGGCGCAGGAACTGATGGCCGACTGGGGCGATACGTCGATCAAATTCCACAACTGGTGGCGCGCGCCGAGGACCTGGGCCTTCGTTCAAGACAACGGCGGCGGCAGTCATGCCAGCTGGATGGAAAACTTCCCTTGGACCCGGCTGCACCATGCCCCGGCCCCGGCGGGTGACAAGCCGTTGACCGATTTCGACCTGTTGCGCGCCAGCCCTCCCGCCGCTGCACGCGCAATATTGGGGGACGGCAACTTTGGCGGTGCATGGCAAAAGCCCGACGCCGTGACCCGAGCCCTGTGGCAGATCGGCGTCGAAGAAACCCGCGCCGCGCTGGAGGGGCCATGGGCCTGATCCTGGATGGGACGCCCGCGCTTGTCACGGGTGTGGTTGGCGGCATCGGCGCGGCCATCGCCCGCCGCCTGGCCGCCGACGGCGCGCGCGTCACCGTGACCGACCTTCCCGGACCCGCCTTCGACGCCGCCTGCGCAGCTCTAGGCCTACCGGGCGTTGCAGCCGACCTTGGCCAGATCGCCGATGCCCGCGGGCTGGCTGACCGGTTGGCCGATACCCCTCCCCTGATCGTGGTCAGCGCGGCGGGCGGCGTGCGCGGCCAAGTCAGCCGTCCAGTAGAAGAGGTGTCAGAAGACGACTGGCGGGCGATCTTTGCCGCCAACGTCGACAGCGCCTTTCACCTCGCCCAGGCCTTTGCACCTGCGATGAAAGCGGCGCGGCAGGGACGTTTGGTCACCATCAGCTCGGGCGCGGGCCTACGCGCCAGCCTGACCGGTATCCAAGCCTATGCCGCCGCCAAGCACGCACTGGTCGGCCTGACCCGCCAGTTGGCGCTGGAACTGGGACCCTTCGGCCTCACTGTGAATTCCGTCGCCCCCGGCTTTGTGTTGTCGAACCCGGCAAGCCGCGCGCAATGGGACAGCTATGGGCCAGAAGGGCAGGCAGGCATTCTGGCTTCCACTTACACCCGTAGGCTGGGCCAGCCCGAAGACATCGCCGGGGCCGTGGCCTTTCTGGTGGGACCGGACGCAAGCTGGATCACGGGTCAGGTTCTGTCGGTGGACGGTGGTCATGCCTGAGGCGCAGGCGCACCCCGGCTCGCGCCCGGTTGAGGTGCTTGGCCTGACCGACACCGTCAGCCCATCCAAGGGGTTGCGTACGATGTGGCGCGTGCTGCGCATCGGGATGGAAACGCCTTGGCAGGTGGCCTTCGCTCTGGTCTCCACCCTGTTCGCCGCCGTGCTGCAACTGATCATCCCGCAGCTTCTGGGCCGTGCGGTGGACCAGACGCAAGTGGTGGCGACCGGCGGTGACGACGCCGCGACGAGGGCGTTGCTCATCACCGCGCTGCTGGTTTTGGCAGTGTCGACCTTGCGCGGCCTGTTCGCGACCTTTCAGAACTACTTCAGTGAGGCGGTGGGCCATCACACCGGCCTGCGTCTGAGGCTGGCCTATTACGACAAGATCCAGCATCTGAGTTTCAGTTTCCATGACCGGATGCATTCGGGCGATCTGATCACGCTGGGGCTGCTGGACCTTGAAGGCGCGCGGATGTTCTTTGCCACAGGTGTGGTGCGACTTCTGCTCTTGGTGGTACTGATCGGCTTTGGCGGATGGGGACTGATCGCCATAGACCCCGTGCTTGGGCTGCTGGCGCTCAGCTTCGTGCCATATGTCGGGTGGCGTTCGTCGACCTCGCAGCTGGAACTACGGCAAACCTGGCTTGACCTGCAGGAGCGCCTGTCCGTCCTGACCCGTGTGATGGAGGAAAACCTGGCCGGCATCCGCGTCGTGCGGGCCTTTGCCGCGCAGGAGCATGAACTGGCCAAGTTCCGTGCTGCGTCCTTGCGGGCCTTAGACCTTGCGCATGAACGGGTGGACCTGAGGGTGCGCAGCACGTCGGCGATGACACTGTCGTTTTTTGCGGCGATGGGGCTGGTCCTGCTAGTCGGCGGCTTAAAGGTCCAAGCCGGTGAGATGACGGTGGGCACGCTGACCGCGTTCCTGACCTTCATGATGATTCTGCAGATGCCGGTCCGTCAACTGGGGATGCTGGTCAATTCGGTCGCTCGCACCTCGACCTGCGGCGCGAGGATCTTTGCGCTTCTGGATCTGGAGCCTGCGGTGTCGACCGCCCCCGACGCGCCCGCCCTAACCCTGACTGAAGGCACGCTGCAGCTGGACCATGTCAGCTTTGCCTATCCCTCGGCGCCCAACCATCTGGTGCTGCGCGACATCTCCTTCACCGCGCGCCGGGGCGAGACCAGAGGCATCGTCGGCGAACAGGGCAGCGGCAAGACCACGGTGGCGCAACTGATCCCACGTTTTTACGACGTCACCGGCGGTGCGATCACGCTGGACGGCCAGGATATCCGCAGCGTCACGCTGCCGTCGGTGCGCAAGGCCGTCGCGGTGGTCACACAGGACGTGTTCATGTTTACCACAACGATGGAAAACAACATCGCTTATGGCGACCCCTGGGTGCCCGAGGCAGGAATCGAGACCTCCAGCAGCGACGCGCAGTTGCACGACTATATCGACGGGCTGCCCGAACGCTATCGCACGGTGGTGGGCGAACGTGGCGCCTCGCTGTCGGGCGGGCAACGCCAGCGCATGTCGATCGCGCGCAGCCTGATCTTGGAGCCTGCGGTGCTGATCTTCGACGACAGCACCGCCGCCATCGACGCCCGCACCGAAGAGCGGATCTTTGCCGCCATCCGCGCCAAGGCTGCGAACCGCGTCACCATCCTGATCGCGCACCGGCTGAACACTCTGATGCATGCCGACCGCATTCTGGTGCTGGACGGGGGCCGCGTCGCCGAAGAGGGGACGCATGACGACCTGCTGGCTCTGAACGGCCGCTACCGCGCGCTCTACGACCTTCAGCACGAATCTTTTGGAGACCGGTCGTGAGCGGCGAAACCGAAATGGAGCGCAACGAGGTGCGCGAGGACGGTCGCCGCCCGCCGCGTGCCGTTGTCGGCTCTCACCGCATCCGCGAAGAGATGTTCGGCCGCGTCTTCGATACCAATGTGATGCGCCGGATCTGGGTCTTTGTGCGCCCCTACCGGCGGCAGTTGATGATCTCGGTCGTCGCGGTGTTGGTCTTCACCCTGTCGCAACTCTCTATCCCGATCATCATCCGCACCGCCATCGACGACGGCCTTTTGGCCCCCGACGGGCGCAGCGCGCTGCTTTGGTCGGTGCTGGCCTTTGCGGTTGCCATCGTCGTCAATTTCCTGTCCAGCTTCACTCAGGAAAAGCTGGTCGGGCGCGTGGCCGAAAACGTTCTGTTCGACATCCGTGAGGCGATGTTCGCCCATCTTCAACGCGTGTCGCAAAGCTTCATGGACCAGACCGAGGTGGGCCGCCTGATGTCGCGGCTGCAGGGCGACGTGAACGCGATGCAGGAGTTCTTAGAAACCTCGGTCATTTCGGTGGGCGATCTGGTGCTGCTGTTCGGCATCGTCGGCTGCATGCTGTGGCTGGACTGGCCACTGGGTCTTCTGACGCTGTCAATCCTGCCGATCCTGTTTCTGGTCCGCATCGTTTGGCTCCCGCGCGCGCGTGCCGCCTTCATCGCGGCGCATGACACGAACTCGGTCACGGCGGGTGCGCTGGCCGAGGGGATCCACGGAGTGCGCACGGTGCAGGGCATGACCCGCCAGACCGTCAACATGCAGCTTTTCGAGGACAAAGCGCAGGCCAACCTGCGCACCCATTTGGTGGCGGCGCGCTATGCGCAGGTGCTGGTGCCGATCGTCGATGCGCTGACCGGGCTGGCGATGGCGGCGGTCGTGGTGGTCGGTGGAGGGATGGTGCTGAACCGCGAGATGGAAGTGGGCGTGATGGTCGCGTTCCTGTTCTTCATCCAAAGGTTCTTTGATCCGGTGCGGTCGCTGACCATGCAGTATTCGGTGATGCAGCGCGCCATGGCCTCGGGCCAGCGTCTGACCGAGGTTCTGGACGTGCCCATCGGGATCGAGGATGCCCCAGACGCAATCGACCTGCCCCCCGGCACCCCCGGCGCTGTGGAGTTTCGCGACGTGCGGTTCTCATACCTGCCCGACCAGCCGGTGCTGCAGGGCGTCAGCTTCACCGTGGCCCCCGGCGAGACGGTCGCACTGGTCGGCCCGACCGGGTCGGGGAAGTCCAGCGTCATGTCGCTGATCCATCGGTTCTACGAGGTCTCCGACGGGGTGGTGCTGGTTGGTGGACATGACGTGCGCCGCGTCACGCAACGCTCGCTTGGCGCGCAGATCGCGATGGTGCTGCAAGAGCCGTTCCTGTTTACTGGCACCGTGATGGACAACATCCGGTACAACAAGACCACCGCCACCGACTCCGACGTGATGGAGGCCGCGCGCACCGTGGGTGCGCATGACCTGATCCAGCGACTGCCGAACGGCTACATGACCGAACTGAACGAACGCGGCGCGAATCTGTCGATGGGCCAGCGCCAACTCATCAGCTTTGCGCGCGCGCTGGTGGCCGATGCGCCCATCCTTGTGCTTGATGAGGCGACCTCCAGCATCGACAGCCAGACGGAAAGGCAGATACAGAAGGCGCTCGCCGTTCTACTGCGTGGCAGGAGCGGCTTGATCATTGCGCATCGGCTGGCGACGGTTCGCAATGCGGACAGGATTCTGATCCTCAGTGCGGGGCAGATCGTTGAACAAGGCAGCCATGCGGAACTGATCGCCTTGGGTGGCACATATGCAAGGCTTTACAAGGCAAATCACGCTTCGTTTGATGATGGGCAGGTCTGACGAAGGGTAAGCGGTGCACCAACCCCACCTTCCGAGCAGCGCAAAAAACTGTAAGCGGTGCCCCGATCACACCTTGGCGTCGTAATTCCATGGCAGCAGGTCGTCGATCTGGCTTTGCTTGTGGCCGTTGACGATGGCCAGAAGTGTGGTGGTCAGATAGGCATGGGGCTCGATGGCATTGAGTTTGCAGGTCTCGACCAGTGAGGCGATGGTGGCCCAGTTCTGCGCCCCGGCATCGTGACCGGCGAAGAGGGCGTTCTTGCGATTATGTTGAGTTCTGCATAATCGCAATTATGCGCACAGTGTGATTATGTGCAGCCCGCTGCGTGAAGTGCCTGCAAGGCTAACGCGCCAGCGATTTTCGGCACGACGAACTGCACATAATCCTGGTCTCCTCCTGGTCTCGTTCAGCCCGACAGGAGGTCAACATGTCCCAAGTGATCGTCGTCCATTCGCAGCCCCGCACGTGGTTGGAGGGCAGCGTTATTCAGCCTTACGTTTCGCGATTTGGCGCTCATCTGCGCCGTGGGCGGTATGCCCCGAGCACCCAGCGTGTCTATTTGTGCTGCGTTGCGCACTTCGCCCATTGGGTGACCGGGGAACGATGCAGCCTGAGCGCGATCGGCGAGGCCTTGGTGGCACGATTCCTGGCAGAACATATGCCAGCCTGCAGTTGTCCCGATCCGGTCCGGCGCTTGCGCCACGAGCTGCGAGCGGCACTCGCCCAGTTGCTCGAAGTGTTACGGGCCGATGGCGTGGGAGCCCTGGATCCCGCTTCGGAAACGGCCGTTGCGCAAGAGTTGGCGCGCTTTGACGCCCACATGCGTGATGTCTGGGGCCTGGCGGACAATACCCGCCGTCAACGCAGTCGGATCGTCAGCGCGTTTCTGCTTGCCCATTTCGGCGGCCAACCGATCACGATGTCGAAGATCAGCACCGCCTCTGTGCGGCGTTTCGTTCTCGGCCAGGATGGGCGTAGCGCTGGCTCCATCGGTGTAATCGGCGGCACCATCGGCTGCTATTTGCGGTTCCGTGCCCTGTCCGGCGACCGGGTCAGTGAACTGGTGACCGGCATTCCGCGGGCAGCTCACTGGCGATTGGCATCGCTACCGGAGGTTCTCACCGACACTGAGATCAACGAACTGTTTGAACCGCCCCGGGTTTACCGGAGGGCAAAACTCTCGGAGAATTGCCCATTATGGAACAGACACAAAAGAAGAAGACCGCGAAGCCGTATTCCCCCGAGTTCCGCGAACGTGCGGTGCGGCTGGTTATGGAACACCGCGATGAGTA
>CAMAQR010000076.1 GCA_945860375.1 Pseudorhodobacter antarcticus | reverse complement strand
GATCTGGCGATGATCACGCGCTTGGCGGACGGCCTGCCCAATATTGATGGGGTGTGTATATCGTGCAAAGACGTGTCGCGCATCGATCAGTATGGTGAAATAGATGAATTCGTCTGCATGATCGAGAACACCACCAAGCCGCTTGAATATCTTTGTGAACACGCCTCCTCACTCAAGGCGGTCATCGACATTTCGGCCGCGCTGCGTCACGGCCACGCGAATCTCAGGGCCAAACCCTATTTCCTGCAAATCATCACGCCGCTGCCCCTGAAGTTCGCCGATACGCACATCGAGCAGATCATCATGGCCGCAAGGGCCGGCATTCCGGTGAGTGTGGGCACACTGCCCATAGGCGGGGCATCGACACCGATCACGCTAGCCGGCGGCATCGCCCATAGCCTTGCAACCGATTTCGCCGCAATGGTCCTAGCCCAGCAGGCATCGCCAGGGGCTTTTTGCATCGGCAGCTCCGATGTTTGCTTTATGGAGCCGGCAAGCGGGGCGATCGGAAGTTTCTCGCAAACGTCAATCGCCGATCTGGCCATGTGCCAGATCCGGCGGTCGATGGGTATTCCTTCGCTGACCGGCATTGCCGGCGCAACCAATGCGCGGCGGTTCAATCAGGACGCAGTTTGGGAACTCTCTTCGAATATGATGCAGACCTTTTACAGTCGGCCCGCAACCTGCGATTACCTTGGATCACTGGATCAAGGTTTGACCTATTCGGCGCACGCCCTGCTGTTTTGCGACGATGTTGCGGGGCTGCTGCGCCGGATGTGGGAAGGCTTTGAAGTTAACGATGACCAACTGGCATTAGGTCTGGCCAACGAGCTGGGACCGGCCGGAAACTTTCTCGGGCAAAAACACACCGCTGAAAACTGCCGTTCGCAGGTCTGGAATTCTCGTTATTTCGGTGCGAACATGCCACGTTCAAACTCCGGCGCCGCAGACGCCAGCCTTTTCGAACGGATTGATCAGGACCTGAAACAACGGCTAAAAGCCCCCCCAGCCGCAGACCTGCCGCAAGAGATCGTAAACCAGATCAACGCGATACTGTCCGAGTATGAAGGCGTCAACTAGGACCAGAGGCTCTCAGGCCCAAATGTGTCAGTCCCGGTTTTCCGGCATTGGCAGTCTGTGAACCGGTGCGGAAATCGCGCCACGCAGCGAAATCGGCAACCGAACAAGCATCATCACCGTCAGGCGGATGATCTCCGGAGACGTTTTGACGTAACGGAATGGGCTGCGTTTTGTCATCCGATGCCGTCAGGAGGAGGCATCCACGCCATCAACAGAGCCGCACGCTGGTCGACCGGGCCCGAGCGGAGGCGCTGGTGTTCCGGTTGGCCCGACAGGAACGCGATACTTGGGTCACTTGGCCCAACAGAGTGGCAGCGCTGATGGCGGCGGAAGTGGCCTTGGGAGTGGAGAAGCAAACCAGAACGCCGGTGATCATCGAGGCCGTGATCCTGCAAAGGGTGTTGGAAGCCCATGCCAAACAGCACCTCGACGCCCTCGCTGATGTCAGGGTCAGCCTCGGATCGAGATGACCTGACCGCCGCTCTCGACCTCGGGTCTGACGGGGCCGAGGATATCTTGCGCTCTTGGCGCCGGGGGAAGCGGCCCGACCCCGATCTGACTGTTTCGGAATGGGCGGACCAGCATCGTCCGCTGTCGTCGCGTGCCAGCGCCGAACCCGGGCGCTATCGCATGGCTCGAACGCCCTATCTGCGCGAAATAACGGACGCTCTGTCGCCACGCCATCCGGCCCAGCGCATCTCGTTCATGAAGGCAGCGCAAGTCGGCGCGACCGAGGCTGGCAACAACTGGATCGGCTATGTCATCCACCATGCGCCGAGGCCGTTGATGGCGGTGCTG
This sequence comes from Pseudorhodobacter antarcticus, assembly GCA_945860375.1. Next base: position 13,577 of record CAMAQR010000076.1, on the reverse strand, counting down.
CTAGTAGCGGGCTAAGGCCGGGCGGAGACGACTGGCGCGGGCCGCACTTTCGTGTCGCGCCGCCGCGCGCTGAGGATTGGCCATGGTAGAGCGCCTTGCAGGGCCGGGCGATAGGCCCAAAGAAAGATCGCCCAACCCAGCATCCACATTGTAGCAGACGCCGTGACTGGATCGGGCCAGCCCCACGGAATGAACGGTGACGCCACGCGCAGCAGGGCTGCCGACCAAACCGGTGCAAACGCAACGGCAAGACCGCGCCCTGCAATTAGCTTGTCGTCAAGGCGCGCCATCGCCGCCCGTGCCGCAATCGCCAGAATCATTGCGCCCATCGCCCCCATCGTCAGGGCGTGCAAGGCCGCGCTTTGTGGCAGCACGTCAGGGCGCAGCATCGCGACCCCCAGCAAGATTAGCCCGGTGGGCACCCAGACCCATGCCAAATGCAACATAAACAGCGCCGGATAGTGCCGCGCGCGCAGGGTCTGCCAACCCGCCAACCGAACGCCCGCCAGCAGAAGGAAGAGGCCCGCCGCGGCATCTTGCCCACTCAGGGCCAGGCCGCCGCCCAGCACCGTCCCGGCAATCGCCAGAGTTGAAGGTGTCTGCTGATCGTGCACATGCCGCAGAGGCGCAAAGCCTTGCAGCCAGCTGCGGGTGAAGGCGGGAACGGCGCGACCGCCAATGACGGTGATAAGAGATGCGAACAGCAGAACCATCGCCGCAGAGGCGGCTGATGCATCATGCAGCCCGCGCAAATCGGCAAGAAAGACCGCATCCCCCAACACCAATCCGACAATTGCCGCAACAGACCACAGCCGGGACCAAGCCCGCACCGCGATCAGTTGGCGTGCCAAAACCATGGCCAGTAGCCCGAAATACCCCAAAGCGAGGGGCAGAAGCAGCTCAAACGGCAAGATCTTTGCCCAAAGCGGCGCAAGCCGCGCCAAGACCCAAAGCAGGGTCAGCGCCCGCACGTTTTGCGGCGAAACCGGGCCCGCGCCAGTCCAGCTTGGCAGGGCAGTCAGCAGATACCCGCCAACCGCCGCGCCACCCATTCCAAACAACAACTCATGCAGGTGCCAGCGCACCGGATCAGTGCCAAACCCGCCCGGCCATAGCCAGACCGCTGGCGCCAGAGCCGCGCAAAGCCCAGCGCAAAAGAACAGCGGCCGATGCGCCGCTTGCCACAGCGGATGGCTTGACCGCAGCATTTCCGTCAAACGTTCGCCGGTTCGAACCGCGCAAAGAGGACGTTGTTTTCCAAGTGCAGATGGGTCACGAGATCGTCGGCGAGTTTGCGCACCCCGATGTAAAGTGCCGTCCACGACCCGCAGGCGCCCTCGGGCAACGCCAACCCATGCGTCACATGGTCCAGCCCGGCCAGCAGCCTTGCGGTGTGGTCATGTTCATGGCGCATCTGCGCGATGGGATGCACGATTATCGGATTGCCGCCTTGCCGCATCAAGGGAAACAGTACCGCCTCTTCCTTGGCCATATGAGCGTCCAGATCGTCGCGCAGCGCAATCAAGGCCCCGGTCAGGCCGAGCGGTGCCTCTTCATGGTCACCGTGCACGCGCTCAACTTTTTGGGCCAGCGGGATAAGCCACTCCAGTTCGGCCCGGTGGGTTTCGTGGTAGCGGCTGAGGATATGGTCGATGAGCGCCGGAGTGGCTTCGGGAGCATCGCGACCAGCCGCATCAGCGAGAGCTTGCAGATCGGCAATCAAAGCATCTGGCAGCACGCCGACTTTGGTCGCGGCCTCGGACAGCGCAATGTTGCCGCCGCAGCAAAATTTGATGCCCTTGGTGCGGAACATTTCTGCGGCGCCGGGCAGGTCGGCCGCGATGGCGCTAACCGTCATGTCGGGGGATAATTGGGTCATTTCAGTCTCTAGTCAAAGCGCCCCAGGCGGCTGCCTGCGGCGGGGCAAGGCGCAACAGATCGACTGCGCGGGCGGCGATCTGTTGGGCGATTTCAATCGTGGTTTGCGGGCGCAGATAAAACGCGGGCACCGGCGGCAGGATGATGCCGCCCATTTCGGTTACCGCCGTCATGTTGCGCAGATGCGCCAGTGTCAGCGGCGCCTCGCGGGCCAGCAGGATCAGCGGGCGACGCTCTTTCAGTTGCACACCTGCGGCGCGGATCAGCAGATTGTCATCCAGCCCATGGGCGATCGCGGCCAGACTGCGCATCGAGCACGGCGCCACGATCATGCCGGCGACCGGGTAGGACCCCGAGGCGATGCTGGCCCCCAGATCGCGGATCGGATGCACAAGGCTTACCAAAGCTGCAAGCTCTGCATGCGCGCCCGGCCCGATTTCCAGCGCCAGAGTACGCTTTGCCATCGGCGAAAGCGTGAGATCAATTTCGACGCCAATGCGCGCCAGTACCCGCGCACATTCCAGCGCCAATATGGCACCCGACGCGCCGGAAACCCCAAGGATCACCCGCGCGCTCATCGAGCACCCGGCAGGTGTCGCGCCAAAAGATCGGCGGCAAAGGCCTCGTCATTTGGGTCCAGTGCCATGACCTCGCCCCAATCGCGCGTGGTTTCCGCACCGATCTTGGTGGTGGCATCGATACCGATCTTGCCCGCCAACCCCTGGCGTGGGCTGGCGAAATCCAGATAATCCATCGGGGTGCTGTCCAGCACCATGACATCGCGGGCCGGGTCCATCCTTGTAGCCAGCGCCCAGGCAATATCGTCCCAGTTGCGCGCATCAATGTCGGCATCGACCACGATCACCATCTTGGTGTAGCTGAATTGCGCCAGCATCCCCCACAGCGCCAGCATCACCCGTCGCGCCTGCCCCGGATAGCGCTTGTCGATGCTGACCACCGCGATGCGATAGGAACAAGCTGCGGGCGGCAGCCACAGATCGTGGACCTCGGGGATTTGCGCGCGGATCAGTGGCAGGGCGAGATCGTTGAACACCTCGCCGATCACCGAAGGCTCGTCGGGCGGGCGTCCGGTGGTGGTGGTAAGATAGAGGGGATCGCGACGATGAGTGATGGCGGTGATCCGCATAACAGGGAAGGATTCGACCGAGTTATAATAGCCGGTATGGTCGCCAAACGGCCCTTCCGGAGCGAGCTCGTCGGGGTGAACCCAGCCTTCCAGCATGATCTCGGCATTAGCGGGCACCAGCAAAGGCACAGTGCGGGCCGGCACCAGTTCCGCCCGCGCCCCGCGCAATACGCCTGAGAATGCGATCTCCGATACTGCTTCGGGCAATGGCAGCGCCGCCGCAAGCAAGGTTGCCGGATCGGCCCCCAGTGCGATTGCAACCGGCATTGGCTGGCCCGCCCGCGCCCATGTGCGGGCATGAGCGGCCCCGCCCCGGTGCGCCAGCCAGCGCAAGATCAGCCGATCTGGCCCCAGTACCTGCGCCCGATACACCCCCAAGTTATAGTGCGCCACCTGTGCGGCCTCGCTGCCATGGGGCCGTGTTACGACCACGGGCCAGGTGATCAGTGGCCCGGCATCGCCCGGCCATGGTGTCTGCACCGGCAGACTCAACAGATCGGGTGCTGCCATTACCTGCTGCACAGAAGCACGCCGCAGCGTGTGCGGCCGGGTCAGCAGTGCCGCCCGCAGCATCGGCCAGCGCGACCAGGCGTCACGTATGCCCTCAACCGGCGCAGGGTTGCGCAACGAGGCCAGAAATTCGCCGAAATCCGCAATCTGATCGCGAGTCAGCCCCAGTCCGGCGGCCACCCTTGCTTGGGTGCCAAACAAGTTCGCTATGACCGGCATCCCCGCCCGCGCCCCGTCTTTGTGAATCGCCGTATCAAACCGCAGCACCGGACCCGCCTTGCGCAAGGTGGCCACTTGAACGGCCGTCATCTCGTGACACAGCCCAACCGGTTCGGAAATTCGCAGAAGGTCGCCTTGCATTTCAACCCAGCCCAGAAAGGCGCGCAAATCGGCAAAGACGGGCAAGGAACGGATCGCGGCCTCCATCGGCACAGCAGTTGAAGCAAAACGACCTTTAGCAGCCCTTAACTCGAAGTGACTTGATTAAGATCAAGTCAAATCCGCTAACGTTCCCCTAAAGTGAACGGACAGCCTTGGCCGAGGACAAGATGACGAACCTGACATTGCCGCACCTGCCGCGCGCTTTTGCGCTGGCTGCAAGGCCGTTACCGCTTGCGCCGGTTACTCTAATCTTGACCGCGCTGGCGCGGCAACTGATGCGCCGCCACCCTGGCCTGCAGAAGCGGCTTGGAGAGTATGCCCAGCGCCGCTTCTTGCTGGATCTGACCGACCTGCCGCTTTTGTTGCTGTTGAAGCCCGCCACATCGGCCCCTCAGGTCATCGCCTTTTCCCGACGCCAACCACCGCCCTACGATGCCCGTATCGCTGGCGTGACCGCCGCGTTTCTGGGCATGATGCACGGCAGCCTTGATGGCGACGCGCTGTTCTTCTCTCGCGATCTGGTGATTGAGGGAGATACGGCGGCGGGCTTGGCGCTGCGCAATGCCATCGACGATGCCGAACTTGACCTGACGGTTGAATTGGGCGTGCTGGTCAAACCATTGGCACCGCTGCTGGCGCACTTGCTGCCCTCGGCGGAACGCTTTAGCGGGGTCGCGCTGCACCGAATGGATCAGCCCTCCGGAGCATCGCTATGATGGAACTGGTTTGCCCCGCTGGCACCCCAGCCGCTCTGCGCGCCGCCGTCGAAGCCGGGGCGCAAACGATTTATTGTGGCTTTGCCGATGAAACAAATGCCCGCAACTTTCCCGGTCTGAATTTCGACCGCGCCGAGATGGCGGCGGGTATCGCCTACGCCCACGCGCGTGGCAGCAAAGTGCTGATCGCCATCAACACCTTTCCCCAAGCCGGGGCCGAGCCGCTATGGCACCGCGCGATTGCCGATGCCGAAACGGCAGGTGCCGATGCGGTGATCCTTGCCGATATCGGGCTTCTGGCTCATGCGGCGGAATACCACACCGGCCTGCGCCGCCACCTGTCGGTGCAGGCCGCCGCCGCCAACCCCGACGTGATCAACTTTTACTCCGAAACCTTCGGGGTGAAACGCGTCGTGTTGCCTCGCGTTCTGACGGTCGATGAAATCGCCGCGATCAGTCGCGAGATTGACGTGGAAACCGAGGTTTTCGTTTTCGGCGGGCTGTGCGTGATGGCCGAGGGCCGCTGTTCGCTATCGTCCTATGCCACCGGAAAATCGCCCAACATGAACGGCGTGTGCTCGCCTGCCAGCCATGTTCACTATACCGAGGAACCCGCCGGCCTCACGGCCCGGCTTGGCGGCTTTACCATCCACCGCACGGCCAAGGGCCAGCCGGCACCTTATCCGACTCTGTGCAAGGGCTGTTTCACCTCTGGCGGCCAGACTGGGCATGTGTTCGAAGACCCGGTCAGCCTTGACGCCACCCAATTGATCCCGGCCTTGGCGCGCGCCGGTGTGACGGCGCTGAAAATCGAGGGCCGCCAACGCAGCCGCGCCTATGTGGCCGAGGTGGTGCGCAGCTTCCGTGCCGCCCTTGAGGCTCACGCTGCAGGCCACCCGATGCCCGCAGCCGCACTTGCCAAACTAAGCGAAGGACAGGCCGCAACCACCGGCGCCTACGCCAAGACGTGGAGATAGCGATGCCCGCAGTCATGGATCTGACCGTCGGCCCGAACCCGTTCTTCTGGCAGGCCGACACCGTGCGCGCCTTTTACCGAAGCCTTGTCACAGCGCCGGTATCCCGCGTGGTTCTGGGAGAGGTGGTCTGTTCCAAACGCCTGCCCTACTGGCAAGACGAAATCGCCGAGGCTGCGGACAATCTGGTTTCGGCGGGCAAGGCGGTTGCCCTGACCACCCTTGCGCTGGTCACGCTGAAACGCGAACGCAAGGCCACCGCCGCGCTGGCCGAGATCGGTCTGCCCGTCGAGGTTAACGATCTGACCGCACTGCAGTCCTTGCCCTTGGGGCAGGCGTTCTGGGTCGGGCCGCTGATCAACGTCTATAACGAAGGCACGCTGCGTTGGTTGGCTTTGCGCGGGGCGGTGCGGGTCTGCCTGCCGCCCGAGCTGCCCCTGGACTCGATTGCCGTTCTGGCCCGGCTGGGCCGTGAATTGGGCGTGGCCATCGAGGTTTGGGGCCATGGCCGCTTGCCATTGGCGATCTCGGGGCGTTGCTATCATGCGCGCCTGCATGACCACGCCAAGGACAACTGCCAGTTCGTCTGTGGGCTGGACCCGGATGGCCGGGATGTCGAAACCCTGGATGGGCAGCAGTTTCTGGCTGTCAACGGCGTGCAAACCCTGAGCCAAAGCACCGCCAGCATGGCCTATCAGATTGAAGTCTTGCGCGAGACCGGTGTCACCTCGCTGCGCCTGTCACCCCAAAGCGGTGATTTTGCCGCCATTTGCGCGGACTACGCCGCGCGCATTGCGGGCCAGATCACCGCCGCTGATCTTGCCGCAACGCTTGTCCCGCAAGTGCCGGGCGGGCGGCTGTCTGACGGCTTTGTGCGCGGCCCCTCTGGCGCGCATTGGTCCGGCACACCTGCATTTGTTGATGGCATGGATGCCCCCTCCTGACGGCATCGCAATGTGCCAATGTGATGATTGTTGAAGCCATCATAGAAGGAGAAGACATCCATGTCGGAAGTTGCCATCATCGGCATTGACCTTGCAAAGCGCATCTTCCAGTTGCATGGCGCGCGCGACGACGGGTCGGTTGTGTTTCGCAAGAAGCTTTCCCGCGGTCAGGTGCTGGCGTTCTTTGCCCAGCAACCCAACTGCGTCGTTGCCATGGAGGCTTGCGCTACGGCACATGGTTGGGCACGCGAACTCGAGAAGCTTGGCCACTCTGTGCGCTTGATCCCGCCGGTCTATGTGAAGCCATTCGTCAAGCGGCAGAAGAATGATGCGGCGGATGCTGCCCAACCCGAAAGCATCATTCATCCGCCTTTTCCATCAGGTGTCTGATATGGCGGGCAAAGGCCCATGTGGCAGGCATGCCCAGCACCGCGCCTCCTACGACCGACTGTACAGGCGTCAGCACTGGCCAACCGATCCACGACCAGATCAGGGATGCGAAGAACACATTGACCGCCATCGCTCCGGCTCCGAACGGGTATAGGTAAAGGAACAGACGCCCAAGGCCGGACTGTGCGGTCATCTGCGATTGACCAGCCGTTGCACCGCGATCAGCGCCGCCAGCAGCAGCATAGCGGCGGCAAGGTAGCTGATTTCGGCTTGCGCAGTTTGTGGTTGTGGAATGGGACGTTGGAAGGTTTCGGCGACGGCAAGGGCGGGGGTCAGGATCGCGAAAAGGATCATGGGCAGGCGCATGTCAGGTCTCCAGGGTCAGGGATCGGTAGATGTCGGGCAGGGCACGGCCAAGCCGGGCGGGGTCGGGCAGCAGGGTGAACCCGGCGCCGCCGAAGATGCGGGCGAACCAGTCCTGCCCGTCGGCATCGACGATCACGCCATGCACCGCATGGCCCATCCGGCGGGCCTCGCGCACGGCCATGTGGCTGTCTTCGATGCCGTGGGTGCCCTCGTAATGGTCAAGGTCATTCGGCTTGCCATCCGTCAGCACCAGCAGCAGTTTGCGCGCCGAAGGCTCGGTTGCCAGTTGCGCCGTGGCGTGGCGGATCGCGGCTCCAAGGCGGGTATAGTGGCCGGGGCGCAGGCCGCCGATGCGGGCGGTGACATCGGGCGTGACGCGGCCATCAAAGCCCTTGCAGAGGGTCAGGAACACCCGGTCGCGGCGGAGTGAGGAAAAGCCCCAGATCGCCAGCCGGTCGCCCGCCGCTTCGATCCCACCTGCAAAGGCCGCCAGCGCCTCGCGCATGGTGTCGATGATGCTGCGGGTCCCGACGACGGATTCGGTGGAGCGGGAGCAGTCCATCAGGATCGCCACCGACAGGTCGCGCTCCACATTGTGCAGGTTGCGAAAGATGCGGTCGCTGCCTTGCCCCGTCGCGCGGATGGCGACCTGCGCCGCGATCAGCGCGTCAAGGTCCAACTCCGCCCCGTCCACTTGCCGGGGCAACAGGATGCGACGGGGGTGCATCGCCTGAAACTGCTGGCGGACGCGGGCCATCAGGCGCGGATCGGGGGCAAAGCGTTCGCCGGGGGTGGCCTCGGCCACCAGCACGCGGGTGTGGTCGGGCATGTAGGCGCGGGCGCGGTAGTTCCATTCGGGATAGGTGAAGGTATCGGAAAGACGCTCGTGTTCGGCGTCCTGCGGGGCAAGGTCGAGGTGCAGGCGCAGGCGGGTGGCGGCGCGCTTGTGGTGTTTGGTCAGGGCGATGTGGTCCTGATCCTCGGCGGCCTTCTGGGCGTTTTCCAGATCATCGTCGTCGGTCGCGCGGTTCAGGCCCATGCTTTCGACCCATGAGAAGATGGATTCGAACCGGTGCATGATGAAGCTGTCGGTGCGGTTGGCTTGGTCGTTATCCTCCCGCTTGGCTTGCTTGCGGGTGGCGGTGGCAAGGCCGGGGGGCGCGGTGGTGGTCTCGTCACCGGGGGCGGCGCCTTGGCTGTGCGCCGGGCGGTCAAGGCGCAAGTGGAGCGGCAGGGCCGGGAGCGGCGCATAGCTGCGCGGGGCGGGTGCTGCGTAGTGGGGAAGTGGGTTGCCCTTCAGAAGGGCGCGCAGACCGTCGGCGGCCAGCCGTTCGGGGGCACTGGCGGGATACAGCCGCAGCGCACCCGAGAGATGGGCACATAGGGCGGCATGGGGCGCACGCAGGCCGGGGCATAGCGCAAGGGCGCGGTTGGTGGCGGCCTCCATCGCGGAAAGGTGGGAGAGATCGGCGGCGAAAGCATCGCTGGGGGGCGCATAGGGCTTGGCGGTGGCGGCCAGTGCGGCCAGCCACAGATAGGCGGTGCGATTCAAATCTGTGGTCGGGAACGCATCGATGACCGGGGGCAGGCGAAGGGCACCACCGTCAAAGGCCGCAACGTGTTCCATCACTCGCGCTTCGGCCAGCTGCGCGCCGACCCCCCGGCGATGGCGCGATGCGGTGGCAGGGCTGGCCGCCACCTCGACCCCCGAATTGCCGCCGAGCGCGCGGAAAAGAAGCGTCACACCGGGGCGCACGGATTCCAGCGCCACGGCATGGGCGGCAAAGCCTGCCACCGGGGCCAGACGCTGGGCCACCCCGTGCCACAGGTTGCCCACGGTTTCCTCGGGCTCCATCAGGTCTTTGGGGTGCAGCGCCATGGCCTAACCGTAAACCGAAGCGATGACGTCGCGCAGGGCTTGGGCCACGTCCGGCTCATCCGTCAGGGGTTCGATGACGGCGGCCTGCATGGCGCGTTCGATCGGCATCCCCCCGGCGATCAGGGTGGCGGCGTAGATCAGCAGGCGGGTGGAAACCCCTTCCTCCAGATCCATCCCCGAAAGGGCGCGGATATGCCCGGCCAGCCGCACCAAGGGAGCAACGCGGGCGGCATCCAGCCCACTTTCGCGCGCCACAACGGCGGTTTCGGTGGCGGGGTCGGGAAAGCCGAAGGTGATCGACAGGAACCGCTGGCGGGTGGATGGCTTCAGCCGTTTCAGGATGCTCTGGTAGCCGGGGTTGTAGCTGGCCACCAGCATGAAGCCGGGCGGGGCGACCAACTCCTCGCCGGTGCGGTCGATCATCAAGGTGCGGCGGTTGTCGGTCAGCGGGTGGAGGACCACGGTCACGTCCTTGCGCGCCTCGATCACCTCATCCAGATAGCAGATCGCCCCTTCCCGCACGGCGCGGGTCAGGGGGCCATCGACCCACTCCGTCGCCCCGCCGCGCAGCAGATAGCGCCCGATCAGATCAGCGGCGGACAGGTCATCGTGGCAGGCGACGGTGTAGAGTGGGCGGCCCAGCCGGGCCGCCATGTGTTCCACGAACCGCGTCTTGCCGCAGCCGGTCGGCCCCTTCAAAAGAAGGGGCAGGCCGTTGGCATGGGCGGCTTCAAACAGGACAACTTCCTGTGCGACGGGGCGGTAGAAGGGCGCGGTGCGTTCGGGGGACAGGGCGTTCACAGGACCTCTCCTTCGGGAAGGGCCACCGGGCCGGGCGTGATGACTTCGCGCCGGACGACGACCTGGGAGTAGATGAACAGGATCGCGCCGAGCACCACGGCGATGCCCGCCCCGAAGCGCATCATGTAGAACAGGCCAAGCTGGTCCTGCACGTCCATGTAGTAGTCACCTACGATCCGCTGCATGTGGGTCTGGATCGTACCGGCGAAGGTCAGCACGAAGGTCATGAACGCCATGCCCCCGGTCATCAGCCAGAACGAGATCATGTTCAGCACCTGATTGTAGGGTGCCCGCCCCCGCAGCAGTGGCATGGCATAGGTGATGATGGCCAGGTTCATGGCCACATAGGCACCGTAGAACGCAAGGTGCCCGTGTGCGGCGGTGATCTGCGTGCCGTGGGTGTAGAAGTTCACGCCGTGGAAGGTGTGCAGGAACCCCCAGACCCCCGCCCCGAAGAACGCCACCGTGGCCGAACCGAGCGCCCAGAGCAGGGCCGCCTTGTTTGGGTGGTTGCGCCGCCCTTTCCAGACCATGATGAAGGCGAACGACATCATCGCGAAGAACGGCACCACCTCGAAGGCCGAGAAGATCGAACCCGTCCACTGCCAGTACTCCGGCAGGCCGATCCAGTAGAAGTGGTGGCCGGTGCCAAGGATGCCCGAGAAAAGCGCGGTGGCGACAATGACATAGAGCCATTTCTCCACCACCTCGCGGTCGACGCCCGTCAGCTTCAGCATCAGGAAGGCAAGGATCGCAGCCATCACCAGCTCCCAGGTGCCTTCGACCCAGAGGTGGACAACGAACCACCAGTACATCTTGTCGAGGCTCAGGTTGTCGGGGTTGATGAAGGCGAAGATCCACAAGAGCGACAAGAGCCACAGGCCGGTCAGCAAGACGCCGGTGATCGCGGTCTTACGCCCGGCCAACACGGTCATCGAGATGTTCACAAGGAAGATCACGGCCGCGACGAGGATGCCGAACTTGACCCAGAGTGGCTGCTCCAGAAACTCGCGCCCGCCGTGGATGCCGACAAGATAGCTGCCGACAGCACCCAGCGTGCCGATAACCAGGATGATCAGCTGAAGATAGGCCAGTTTGACCGACCAGATTTCCCGCTCCGACTCTTCGGGCACAAGGAAATAGGCTGCACCGAAAAAGCCCAGGAGCAACCAGACGATCAGGGCGTTGGTGTGGATCATGCGAATGATGTTGAAGGGCAGCACCTCGGACAGCGTGTTGGGCGAGACGTAGATCCAGCCCGCCAGCAACCCCCCCAGCACCTGGATGCCGAACAGGCCCATGGCGACAAGGAAATAGGCATAAGCCACTTTTTGCGTTTGATATTTCATGTCTTTCTCCTAGCCCGCGTCCGTGGGCGGCCAGCCTTGGGTGTCTGTCTGATCGGCCCACCTCAGGAATTCGGCCAAGGCTTTCATCTCTTCGGGGGTGATAGCGAAATGGGGCATCTGACGACGCCCCTCGATCCCGCTGGGCTGGGCTGCCATCCAGCCGTCCAACGTTTCAAAAGCTGCTTCTGGGTCGTCCATCACGCCCCAGCGGGTCATCACATTGCCCAGTTCGGGGGCGAAATACGCGCCCTCGCCGTGCAGCGTGTGGCAGTTGATGCAGCTGTGGCGTTCCCACACATGCTTGCCCAACCGCACTTCGGGCGACAGCGGCATTCCGGCGGTGGAAACCTTCACGACATAGGTGTGGGAATGGATGGTCATGGCCACGAACACGACGATGAAAAACAGTGATCCACCGTAAAAGATGTTCCTGGCCCGTGATTTCGTAAGGATATCTGACATTGGGTCGGTCCTGGCGATGGTTTCGGATGACTGGGTTCTAGCCACGGCAGAACGCGCGGACGTTGTTCCAGCACAACGACCAGGACGGTTGGTGCGGGCAGTGTTTACGAACGGCACGCAAAGCGCAGCGGAGGCACCATGTTCGGCCCAAAGATGGATGACCCGGATTTGCCGCTGGCAGTGCTGTTTTGCCGCTGGCCCGCTGCGGCGAGCATTTTTCTGTCGCATCGCATGGTCTGCTTTGGCTGTCCGATAGCCCCGTTTCACACGGTGATCGACGCTTGTGCCGAATACGGGCTGGATGAGGCGCTGTTCCGCGCCGAATTGCGCGCGGCGGTTGCCGGGTGAAGCGCACCCTTTCACACGCAGGCCCGGCATGCGTGTGACGCAACGACAAAGGCCCTGAGAATGACCAAACCCACGCCAGCGCCCTATGGTGGCCCCGCCCTGTTCAGCTATGGCTTTCGCCCGCTGTTTCTGGCGGCGGGCGCATTTGCGGTGCTGATCGTGCCGTTGTGGATGGCGATCTGGTCGGGGAAGATCGCGCTGGGCGGTTCGTTTTCGCCGCTGGACTGGCACATCCACGAGATGCTGTTTGGCTATACCTCGGCGGTGATCGCGGGATTTCTGTTCACGGCCATTCCGAATTGGACAGGTCGGATGCCCACACGCGGCTGGCCTCTGATGGCGCTGACGGCGCTGTGGCTGGCGGGGAGGCTGGCGGTGGCGGGTAGTTTGGGCTTGGGCCGGTCGCGATGATGGTGGCCGAATGCGCCTTCATGACAGTGATCGGGGCAATGGTCACGGTCGAGATCGTGGCGGGGCGCAACTGGAGCAATCTGAAGGTCGTGGTACCTGTGCTGCTGTATCTGGCGGCCAACATCACCTTTCACCTTGAGGCGATGGTGGGGGGGACTGCCGATTATGGCCGCCGCCTTGGGTTTGCGATGGTGGTGATGCTGATCGGGCTGATCGGCGGGCGGATCATCCCCAGCTTTACCCGCAACTGGCTGGTCAAGCAGTCACCCGAGCCGGGGGCGCTTCCAGTTCCGTTCGGGCGGTTTGATTCGGTCAGCCTGGGCGGGGTGCTGCTGTCGCTGCTGGTTTGGGTGATCTGGCCGACGTCGCTGCCGACGGGCATCTTGCTGGGGCTGGCCGGTGCGGGGCAGGGCGTGCGGATGCTGCGCTGGCGGGGGTGGCGGGTCTGGTCGTCACCGCTGGTCCTGATGCTGCATGTGGCCTTTGGGTTCATTCCGGCGGGGCTCGCGGCCTTGGGTTTGTCGGCCCTTGCGGATGCCCCGCCTGCCATCGGGTATCATCTGCTGGGGATCGGCGGCTTTGGCGGCATGACGCTTGCGGTAATGATGCGCGCCTCGCTGGGGCATACAGGGGGCGCCTTAGAGGCGGGGCCTGCCTTGACGCTGGCCTTTGCTTGCGTGGCTTTGGCGGCGGTTGCGCGGGTGGCTGTCCCGCTGCCCTTGGGCCTGTGGATCGCGGCGTCGCTTTGGACAGCGGGTTTCGGTGTCTTTGTCTGGCACTTTGCCCCTGTGCTGACCCTGCCCAACCCGGCGCGGCGTCAGCCGAATGGCGGCTGAGGTCAGGCGGACGCGCCGCTGAGGATCACTAGTTGATGCGGCGCTGTGACCGTGATCTTGCGCCGTTCCGACATCACGATGCCGTCCCGCTCCCACCCGCTCAGCAGGCGGCTGACGGTGTGCAGGGTGGTGCCGGTCATGTCCGATATGTTCTGCCGGGTGATTGGCAAGCCGATCTCGATGCC
>CAMAQR010000075.1 GCA_945860375.1 Pseudorhodobacter antarcticus | reverse complement strand
CTGCGCACCAAGCCCCGCGCGGCAGACCCCAGTTCAATCTGCGGCACAGCGCTGTCCATCAGCAGGAAATAGCTGCCCACGGGCCAAACCTGCGGCATCACCCCATCGCTGCCCGCTTGGCCGCGCAAGCGCAGGCCAAAAAGGCCATATAAGCAGTATCTTCAGATCCTGAAGCTGTTGTTTGTCATAGCATGTGCTGGAATTGCTCATGTCGTCGTCGGCTGATCTACGTAGGCCGTCCATGGTCACCGATTGCTCTCTTTGGCTCTAGTCATCATTCTTGACGCCGCTGCCAGCACCACTGCGCGAGGAGTTTGAGCCTGGAACCGTTGTTCTCAAAGCAAGGGCGTCAATTGCGCGCAAAGTTGCGACAGGAATTCGCGCAAGGATGGTAGATCCTGCCGAACCAGCGTGGCTATCTGAGAACTCAGATGTCAAGATGCGCAAGGCGACTGGCTGCGTGCTGGCCCAAGCCATCGCATCAAAATTTTTAAATACACCATCGGGCATGATTTGCACGCCACCTTCTGCCCAGACCACTGTTACCGACCTCTGGAGAATTTGCGCGGCTCTTGCGAAAAATGGTAGCAGCAAGATTGGTCTTTCGACTGGATCAATTTGCGTATCTTGTCTGAAAGGTCCGTCTGAAAGTTCTGCATGGTCGATCAAGGCAGCACCCAATTGTATCGGGCATAAAGGATTTCCATCCAAAGTCCGCCAATGTGCCGGCATTGGTTTTGGAGCACCCCGTGTTATTGCGTTCACCATTTTGGGGGTTAACAGTGCAACAAGAGGTGTTATCGCGTCAAAGTTGCGCGCGGCAAGCCAGCCCGCTGCAAAACCGGCTTCTTCAGCCAATCCCCAAGAAAAGCCCACGCCCCGCGCGGCCTTCATGCATAGACTTTCAGTTTCATTCTGCGAAAGGGTCAGCCAATCGGCAGCATCGCTCATGCCCAAGAGGCCTGCGGCCCATTCAGATCTTGGGGAAAGGGTTCACCTTTAAACAAGCTGATGCGCAACCATTTGTCAGAGCGTGGATCAAAATGGCTGGCGCCAAAGAAGGCCAGTTTGCTGCGCAAAATGTCGATTGGCAGTATGTCAGCGGCCAAGAGATTGTCTTGGATCTCGGCATAAGGGGATTGGGCGCTTTGCTGCACGCGCCGCGCCATCAGTCGGTGTTCAGGATGAACCAAGAGAAAGCTGGCAAGGGCGTCATCTCCTGGCCAGAGCGTTAGATCACGGGCTAGATCAGCAGCCAGTTGGGCGATGCCTAAGGGCTGTTCGCGCTCGGCACCCTCATCGATCCGCCTGTCGCCAATCCGCGGTTCCAGTTTTTCTTCCGACACATACCAAAAACGCGCCGTATCGTCTGGATCAGAGTAGTCCCGCCCCAGCGCCCAAGCATAACGCGAAGCAAGATCAGCGAGAAAGTCTGCTACCTTGACACTGCCGTTTACGGCAAAGCCGGTCGCTTCATCAGCGCTCATCGTCTCTGCTAAATCGTCAATCAAATCGCCATGTGGTTCCAGCATAAGCGCCACCAACGCCTCCTGGCCTTCCAATGTCAGCATCGCGTCTGCCCAAAGCCAGAGCGCGTTCCACGGTCTGTCACCCTGCGGAAACCGCTCCAGCGCCATCTCGATCTTGGTCAGATCATTGCGAAGGTCCGAGAGTTTTGCCACCTGCACAGAGTGGTCCGAACGCCAAATGCGCGCATTTTCCACCGCCGCCGTCAGGGCAAGGCGCAGCCCCACAACCGCCTCATGCGAGGCTTGTTCTTGCGAGCGCACGCGGGCCAAGGCCTCTTCGCGGGCCCAGACCCAGTTGTTCAACAACCTTGGGTGGCGGACGACAAAGGGTGCCATGCCGAGCCCGGTCGAATTGCCGACCCCAAGTCGAAGGCGCAGACCTTGGTCTAAAAGCACAGCCTGGCGGTTACCCTTAACGCACGCCATGTGTTCCACCAAATCGACTGTAAAGGTACGGATCAGCCAGACCGTCAGCATTTCGGCACAAAACGGTCCCGATAGTTCATGGCGATCTTTTATCACTGTCCGGTCCGCGGCCCCGAACTTGCCAGAGCCATACACGGCTGTCGTGCGCATCAGGTATCCCACCGCCTCGATCTCAGCCAAGTCGGGCTGCAGGCCTGCGGAAAGACAGTCTACAACATGGCCAAAGAGCCGAACGGAACGATTAGCGCGGCTGAGCGTCAGTTCTTTGGAGGAAACGCGGCCAGCCTCTTGCAGCGGCACGTTGGCTGCAAGGCGATCAAGATCTGCCGCATCGGGCGTACCATCGAAGAGTGCGAATGTTGCATCCCAAGCCGTTGCGATCACCCGATCCGAACGCAGATGATCTGGCAGATCATGGGCGAAAGCTACAAGGCTATAGGTACGCTCAGGGCCGATAGCCCGATATACGGCGTGGCCCACGCCTTTGGCATCCACCTGCCAAACCGAGCGATCAAACGTCCAGGCCTCTGCGGTCATCCTGCGCAGAAGCACACGCAAGAACGAAAGCCGTGTGGGATGGGCCGTGCCCATCCGGGCCAACTTCATGACCTGCGCGGGCTGGCGACGAAAGGCAGATACGTCGGGCCTTTCTGCGTGCTTTGTTGCGATCATTGGGCATCCCCTTAGTCTTTTAGAACTTCATACTTAAAGCTGCGCTCGAAAAAGTCCAGCCAGTTCCCGCCCATGACCCCTGCGACGTCTTGTTCCGAAAGGCCAACAGCGCGCAAACCGCCTTCAATAGCACCAAAGTCGCGGTTGTCATGGAACCATGCGGGCATCGGCGGAAACCCAGGGGCTGTCGCACTGCCCTCGCCATATTGAACTGCCTTGGTCCATCGGCCAGAGCGCATCCATTCTAACACTTTGTCGGTTTGATCCTGACAAAGGTCAGAGCCTATCGCCAAAGCGCCTGTGCCCAGGACCTCTGCCGTTCTGGCCACCATTTGGCAGAAGTCTTTTAACGTGCAGGCTGGACCACCCTTAAGGTGGTGGGGATAAAGTGAGAAACCTAAGATTCCGCCGCTTGTGGCCAAGGCGCGCAAAACCGTGTCAGATTTGTTGCGGAGTGCTGGGTGCCAAGTCGCAGGGTTGGCATGGGTGATAGCGATGGGCCTTGAAGAGTGTTCGATGGCTTCAAGCGTCGATCGTTCGGCTGAATGGCTCATGTCGACCACCATGCCCACTCTGTTCATCTCTGTCACAACGGCGCGGCCCATGCGGGTCAGGCCGGCATCCTCTGCCTCGTAACAGCCCGTGGCGAGTAGGGATTGGTTGTTATAAGTCAGTTGCATAAAGCGCAGGCCAAGGGTGTGTAAAACCTCGACCAGCCCGATGTCATCTTCGATGCAACTGGGGTTTTGTGCGCCAAAGAAGATGGCAGTGCGTCCGGTAGTGCGGGCTATATCGACATCCTCGGCGCTGCGGCCTTGAAAAATCAAGTCTGGGAATCGTTCGAACCAACGATTCCAAGCTTCGATGTTCAGAACGGTTTCACGAAAGTTTTCGTGGTAGGTGATGGTGACATGCACCGCATTGACCTTGCCCTGGCACATTTGACGGAAGACCTTTTCTGACCAGTTGGCATATTGTAAGCCGTCTATTCTGAGCATCATTCGGGCACACCTGCTGCCACATAGGCAGTTTTGACTGTGGTGTAAAACTCTGCCGCGTAAGAGCCCTGCTCGCGCGCCCCATAGCTGGAAGCGCCGCGCCCGCCGAATGGCACATGATAGTCCGTCCCCGCCGTGGGCAGGTTTACCATCACACAACCCGCCCGCATATTGGCGCGAAAGTGGCTGGCACGGGCAAGGCTGCGGGTCATAATTCCTGCCGTCAGGCCAAACTCGCTGTCGTTTGCGACGGCCAACGCCTCGGCATAGCTGTCGACTTTGAGGATGCACGTAATGGGCGCGAACATTTCTTCGCGATTAATGCGCATATCATTCCTTGTGCGGGCAAAGACAGTCGGGGCCATGTAATATCCCTCGGTTAAGCGATCCAGCCTTGTGCCGCCACACACCAACTCGGCACCTTCGCCGCAGCCAAGGGCCACATAATTCAAGTTCTGAGCCAATTGATCGGCGCTCACTACGGGGCCAATCTGCGTTGCCTCTTCCAGTGCATGGCCCACTTTCAACGCCCCTGCCGCGGCCACCAGCCTGTCCAAAAAGGCGTCATGAATGGCGGAATGAACGATCAACCGCGAGGCCGCTGTGCATTTCTGTCCCGTGCCACCAAAGGCCGCCCCAGTCGCATGGGCCACTGCCAGATCAAGATCAGCGTCGTCCATAATCAGCATCGGGTTTTTCGATCCCATTTCCATCTGCACCTTGGTCAAATTCGCCATAGCCGCCGCCGCAATACCCCGCCCGACAGTCACAGAGCCTGTAAAGCTTAAAGCATCAATACCACGATGTTCGGCCAGCTTTTGCCCCAGATCGCGCCCCGACCCGACCACAAGGTTGAAAAGACCCGCCGGAATGTCTTGCCGCGTGATGATCTCGGTCAGGGCCACGGCGCTAGCAGGTGTCAAATTGGCAGGTTTCCATACCAAGGCATTGCCGAAAGCCAGCGCAGGCGCGATTTTCCAAGCGGGGGTTGCGATGGGAAAGTTCCATGGACTGATGATGGCCACCACGCCTACAGGTTCGCGGCGCACGTCAATCTCGACGCCAGGACGCAAGCTTTGCGCATGGTCGCCAATAACTCGCAACGCCTCGGCGGCGTAGTATGTGAAAAACTGACCGGCGCGGTAAACCTCACCCTTGCCTTCGGGCAGGGTTTTCCCCTCTTCACGGGCGAGAAGTGCCCCAATCTCAGTTGCGCGCGCCATCAGTTCAGTACCGATGGCCATCAGCACATCGTGTCGCTTTTGCAGTCCCATAGCCCACCACAGTGGCTGCGCCAAGCGGGCAGCAGCGATAGCCACGTCCAACTGTTGAACATCAGCCTGCGCAAAATGCCCTATCACGTCGCGAAGGTCGGAAGGGTTGCGATTTTCAATGGTGCTCGCGCCTTCATGCCAGCGGCCGGCGATATGGTTCCGAGTTTCCATCGTCATTTATTTTTTCCTCTAATCACAGCTACTGGGAGCTAGCGGCAAGACAGCCCGTTGCTTCGGGGTTGGCACAATTGGCATCCGTCAGGCGCTTGAACTTGTCAGCGTCAAAGGCAGGCATGCCAACC
Organism: Pseudorhodobacter antarcticus; assembly: GCA_945860375.1. The sequence continues at coordinate 10,260 of CAMAQR010000075.1, read as the reverse complement.
TTGGCTGAATGATGTTTGCCTATGACAGGTCTAGGCAGACGGATGGCGTATAAGTAGTCCGCCTCTTCAAGCCGCGCTTTGATAGCAGGGCTGGCGTTGGCGGCATCGGCGCGCAAGAACCGCATAAGGTCACGCTTGGCGTGACGGTCGATTAGTGGATAGAGCACCTCCTGGCAGTCATCGGCACTATGCACGTTGCCATGGCGCAGGGCGCAGCGTTCCAGCATGCCAAACTGGTTGAATAAAAACAGCGGTTGGTAACAGGTGCAGTAGAAATGCCCGTTCCAAGCAGACCCCTCCGGATCACCTTGGGTTGGGCTGACCGAAGTATCCATGTCCAGCACAATATACATCAGGCCATTGTGGTCGTGAAACCGGTCGATCCACTGCCCGTTCAAGTCTGCCAGCGCGGCCCAGTTCTCAGACTGGGTCAGTGTCTCGGTCTCGAACCGACCCATCTGAGAGGCCGAGGCCGTTTGTGCATCGACAGCACGGCAGTCAACGACCTGACGTATGACTGAATCGAGGGCTAGAAGGTCAGCAACTTTAACTTCTTCGCATCCCGCCAGCCGACCATAGACCGACAGCCGAAACAGCTCCTCGACACGATGAACAATATTCTTACCAGTGCGGTTGTCGCAGAACGCCGCAGACGCGAGGCCAGACAACCCGAGCGCAGCGGCCAGCTCAGGCATCACCAGAAGGCCGCCGTCCGAACTGAGCTGGGCGCCGAGAATTTCCAACCGCACACGAGGGTCGAAATCCACCCGATCTGCCTGCGGCAAGACCGCACCCTCTGGGTGATCCATAAAACACGTCCCTAGTAGTCATCAGCACAATTATACTGAAAATTCCATGCTGACGATAGCAAAATCAGCGGATTACTTGGGGAATATGAGCTTAAGTTTATCCGATCCGGTCGAGCAAAGCGTCGTCCAGGAAAGCGCCCTCCGGTTAGATCTTTCACCGTTAGCCTTGCGCCTCGATCTAGGCAGGCGTGCGCCACGCTGATCGCTTAGAGAGGCCGCAAGGCGCAGCTTGCTTTTGCTAAAGATCGCGCTGGAAAATTCAGTAGGTTTGAGCGCGACAAACAACTGCACCGTACCCGACGGTCCACCTGCTGCTCGGGACTTTGGGGTTTGCACCCCACGTGCTGCATTCATGCGCCGTTCGCGAACCTCTCGACCTCTTCCTGCAGGATCGGGGCGGCGAGGGTCATCGAATGGATGCCCATGATGGTGGTCAGTTGGATCACCTCAAGGATCTCCTCCTTCGTGGCGCCGGCCGCTAAGGCATTCTGGATATGTCGGCGCACGCCGGGCCCGTGCAGATGGGTTGTCGCCGCGTTGATGGCGATAAAGATCATTTCTTTGTACTTCTGTTCGAGAGGACCTTTGCGCTGCGGCACCGCGCGAAAGCCCAGAAAGGCCTCTAGATAATCCGGGTCCAGCTCTTTCAGCAGGTCCCACATCGGGTTCCAGTCGCCAGTGGCGCGTTGGGCGTCCATATTGGGATAGGATTTCTCGTCGGTCATTGGATCAGCCTCCACGGTGTTTGAAACTGTCGCGGCGGAAAGAATAGAGTGCCGCCGGATCAACCGCCACGTCGATGACCGCAGGCTTGCCGCAGGCCAGCGCCGCCTCGACCGCTTCGGCCACTCCGGCCAAAGTGTCGGCGCGGAAACCGGCTGCACCGTACAATTTGGCCAGCTTGTCAAAGGGCGGGCTGCTGACGTCGGCCCCGATGTACCGCCCGTTGAAAAAGTCGCGCTGATAGGCCTTTTCCGCCCCCCAGCACTTGTTGTTCATAACGATTGTCACGGTGTTGATGCCGTGATCCACCGCGGTGCTGAGTTCAGAAACCGTCATCCCGAACCCGCCATCGCCCATCAAGCTGATAACCGGCCGCTCGGGCTGTGCCAGCTTCACCCCCAGCCCACAGGCAAAGGAAAACCCGACCAGCCCGAAATCCAGCGGTGTGAACAGGCTTTTCGCCTGCCAATAGTTCATCGCATCGGTTGCCTGGAGACACAAAGTGCCGGCATCCATGGTAATAGCACCGTCATGGGGCAGCACATTGCGCAGGGTCTTGAACAGGCCTGAGGGTTGGATAAGCGGGGTATCGGTGACGGCATCGGCGTCGCGTTTGGCCAGAAAAGCGCTGCGTTCTGCTTTGAAGGCCGTTGTCCATGCATCAGCCAGTTGCCGGTTTTTCAGCAGATTCAGCGCCGCCACCAGTTGCAGGGCCGCCGTGGGGGCATCGGCCCAAATGCCGATCTCGACTGGGAAATGGCGGCCGATCGCGGTCGGCTCCAACTCGACATGGATGATCTTCGCATCCCGGTTGATGTTGTCATAGGTGTAGAAGGTCGCGTTGAATCCGATACGCGTGCCAAGGGCCAGGATCACATCCGCCTCGCGCACGAGCCCCGAGGCCACAACATTTCCGCGCGGCCCCATTTGCCCGGCGTTCAGTGGATGGGCAAAGGGAATAGCGTCGCCATGTCCAGGCGAGGTGACGATAGGGCAATTCAGGGCCTCAGCCAGTGCCAAGGCCTGCGCATGGCCTTCGGTATTCTTGATGCCGCCGCCCGCGATAATGACTGGGCGGGAGGCACCGGCCAAAAGGCCGGCCGCCCGATCAATGGCAGATTGCGCGCCCCCCGGCACCGTTTTCGAACGATACGCATCGGGCAATTGAAACGCCGGGAAGTCGGCAGAAGCAGACAACACATCGCGTGGCAGGTTCAATTGCACTGGGCCCCGGCGCGGGGTCAGGGCGGTGCGGAACGCCTCGCGGAACATCTCGGGCACGCGGTCGGCGCCGGTTGCGGTCCAGGTCTTCTTGGTGACGGGTTTGAACAGCGCCTGCTGGTCAACCTCTTGAAACGCGTCGCGGTAGAGATGCGCCGAGGAAATCGCGCCCGCAATCGACACCACCGGCGAAAACGCCGCCGCCGCCTGCGCAAGGCCCGTCACCAGATTGGTCGCCCCCGGCCCGTTCTGACCGGCAAGGATCACCCCGGCGCGGCCAGAGGCGCGGGCATAGCCGTCAGCCATATGGGTGCCGGTGCGTTCATCATGAACCCCGATGAACTGGATGTCCTTGGCATCATAAAGCGCGTCGAACATCTCCATCGTGGCCGAGCCGATCAGGCCAAACACATGTTCGACCTTTTCGGTCTGCAACGCCGCAACAGCCGCTTGTCCGCCGGTCATGGTCGTCATGCTTTGGGTCCGTTCATGTGGATATGGGATGCGCTGCGCGCCAGAAAGCCCAAAATTTCTGCGGTGAAAGCCTCGGGGCGCTCGATAAGGCCAAGGTGCTGCAAACCGGGCACGATCATGCACTCCGCCAACGCAATTTCGCCTGCGATGGCGTGGGACATCGCAGGCGTGCTGCCGCTGTCATGCTCGCAGGTCATCACCAGGGTCGGGGTCGAAAGGGGGGGATCGGGCCGGATCAGTTCGGTGACACCACTGGCCAGAACCTGACGGTGGCCAGCATAGTTTTCGGAGTTGTTTGCCAGGACAGTCGCGCGGACGCGCGCCACCGTTTCGGGCGACCCGGTCATGAATTGCGGCGTGAACCAGCGTTCCAAAGTAGCATCTATGTTGGCCGCAGGTCCGCCCGCCCCGGTTTGGGCTGCGCGCTCTTCGACCAGCCGTTGCGCCACAGGGCTGCGCTCGTGCGGCGAGTTCAAGATCACCAGCGCCGCAACGCGGGACGGATGATCAAGAGCAAAGCGGCGGTTGATCATGCCGCCCAGAGAAAACCCGATGATGGTGGCATGGGGAATCGCCAATTCATTCATAAGATGCACCAGTTGCTCGGAAAGAACCGTCAGGCTGGGCTTGGCAAGCGGCACAGCACTTTGACCATGACCGCACAGATCATAGGTCAGCACCCGATAGTCCTTCGCCAGCACCGGAACGAAATCGTCCCAAGTGCTGCGCGTCAGACCTAGGCCATGCACCAGCACCAGCACCGGCGCGCCCGGTGGTCCGGTCAGATCATATGCGGTGCCGGTCTTGCTGCGGTTCACCAGTCAAACCCCTGCCGGATTGTCAACATCCCGCCCCATGTCGCGCAGATCCTGATACCGATCGCCAATGCGGTGCAGGGGATGCCCGCCAATCGACGCACCAAGGGCCACGATGATCTCGTCATCGGCCGGAGCGTTGGGCACGGTCAAGTGGATGGTTTGATAGCGTGACCGTCGCCCGCCATCGTCCTTGTCCATCAGGGGGATCATCAGCGAGCAGCCGGCCGACCCGCGCGTGTTGGTAAAGGCCAGATAGGACTTGGCCTTGACCGCGTCGCGAAACTGGTTGCCGAACCACAGCGAATGGGTCAACGCCTGCGCATGCTCGATCTCGCCGCCCATGCCAACGACCGAGGCCTTGCCGACGCCTTCGATCTTGTCGCCGGTCACCTCTAGGATCATGCCGGTCAACAGTTTGCCGATCTCGGGGCAGATGTCGCGCACTTCGGGCGACAGGTCTTCAACCCAGCCGCGCCCGAACCACGGGTTGCGGATGATGACAAGGGCGGCCACCAGCTTGGTGGGGGTGGGCACGGCTTTGCCCCCTTCGATGCGGGTGGTCTGAATGTGTAGCAGGGTACGTCGGATTTCGGCGGGCATGGGGTTCTTTCAGGCAAAAGCGGGGATGACTTCTTTGCAAAACAGTTCCATGGAGCGTTTTTGTTCAGCATGACCAAGGCCAAGGCTAGCGTAATAGATGAACTCATCCACACCCAACGCCTCATATTGTTTCAGCTTGGCGATCACCTCGTCCGGCCTGCCGAACATCAGGTTGCGCGACAGCATTTCGGGGTCGTATTCGGCACGGTTGCCAAGCTGATCCAGCGGGATCGACTTTGGAAACCCGTTCTCCACATCGCCCATATTCTTGAAAAGGTTTTCAAACTGCGACAACACGCGCTGCGCGGCGCGCACCGGCACCATCCAGTCTTCCTTGTGGTCATATAGGGCAGTCTGGCGCATCATCGCCATGATTGGGCGTTTTTTACCGGGGTTGGCTGCCATCGCCTCGGCGATGCGCGACATGTAAAGTTCGGCCTCAGACATTTCGCGCGTTAAAGGCCAGGACATGATGTTGCAACCGTTTTTCACGGCGTAATCGTAGGTGATGGGCGCGCGGGCGGCGATCCAGACCGGCACTTCCGCCTGCAACGGCTTGGGACAAGAGGTCGAGGTAGGGAAAGTCCAGAGCTCGCCGTTGTGCGCGTAATCGCCAGCCCAAAGTGCGCGGACAGCGGGTAGCATTTCTTGCATGTAGCGCCAAGCATCCGATTGCTTCAGCCCCGGATGCAAACGGTCAAACTCGCGTTGATAGGCACCAGATCCGATGCCAAACTCTAACCGCCCGCCCGAAATCAGATCGACAAAGGCCGCCTCGCCCGCCACCTTGATCGGGTGCCAATAGGCCGCCGCCACACAGGCCGTACCAAGACGGACACGGTCCGTATGATTGGCCCACCAAGCTAGAAGTGAAAAAGGGTTGGGTGCTATCGTCATTTCCAACGCGTGATGTTCGGCTGACCAGACGATGTTGAAGCCGCCCTGATCGGCCATTTGGACCATCTCGAGCGTGTGCCGGGCGACATCACGCATATCAAGGCTGCCGTCGATCCGTTCCAGATTGATCGCAAGTTGGAACTTCATGGTCCTATCCCTTCAGCGCGCGACGAACTGGTTGCCCAACGGTTCGTCTGATGTGTTGATCCAGGCCGTTTTTGGCCGTGTGTAATCGTAAACCGCCTGCAATCCGCTTTCGCGGCCATAGCCAGAGTTCTTTATGCCTCCGAACGCCGCGATCGGTGATACGACGCGGTAGGTGTTGACCCAAACGATGCCTGCCTTGATCGCCTTGACCATACGCAACTGCCGCGCACCGTCGCGAGTAAAGACCCCGGCTGCCAGCCCGTGTTCGGTGTGGTTGGCCAGTCGCACGGCATCCGCCTCGTCCTTGAAGCGCAAAACACTCAGCACCGGACCGAACATCTCGGTGTCGACGATATTCAGGTCGGGGCTGGGGCAATCAATGATCGTGGGGTGATAAAACCGCCCCGCCATCCCCTCCACCCGTCGGCCGCCACACAGCAGCCTCCCTCCCTCTGTCAAGGCCCGCGCCACTTCACGCTCGATGCAATCCAACTGGCCTTGGGTGCAGATCGGCCCCATTTCGGTGTCATCCGCCAAGGGATCGCCAATCTTGATCTGGCCTGCCATCGCGACCATCCGCTCCAGAAACGCGTCCGCAATCGTGTCTTGCAACAAAAGCCGCGACCCCGCGACACAACTTTGCCCCGAGGCGCCAAAGATGCCCGACAGTGCCCCGTTGACCGCTGAGTCGAGATTGGCGTCTTCAAACACGACAATGGGCGATTTGCCGCCCAGTTCAAGCGAGACTTGGGCAAAGTTGCTGGCCGAGTTCTGGATGATCTGGCGCGCAGCCCCCAAGCCGCCGGTGAACGACACCCGCGCCACCAGTTTGTGCGACGTCAGAACCTTGCCGCAGGGATCGCCATGACCGGTGATGATGTTGACCACGCCAGGCGGTATCCCCGCCGCTGCGATCAATTCGCCAAACTCTAGCATGGCAGCCGACGCATGTTCTGACAGCTTCAGAACCACGGTGTTGCCCGCCGCCAGCGCCGGCCCTATCTTGACCGTGGACAGGAACAATTGAGAATTCCACGGCACAACGGCGGCAATCACACCCAGCGGTTCGCGCCGAGTGAAAACCATCATGTCGGCCTTGTCGATGGGCAGGGTATCACCATGAATCTTGTCGGCACAGCCCGCAAAGAAATGAAAGAATTCAGCGATGTACTTGGCCTGCCAACGCGTTTCTTTCAGCATCTTGCCGGTATCAATCGTCTCGACAGTGCCCAGAACTTCGGATCTTTCGGACAACAGATCACCCAGTCTTCGCAGGCATTGGCCGCGCTGTGTTGGCGTCATGTCGGGCCACGCGCCTTCTGAAAACGCCCGGTCCGCCGCCCAAACCGCGCGATCAACGTCCTCGGAAGTCGCCTCAGGGATCATGGCCCAGACTTGGCCGGTGGTCGGATTGACGCTTTCGAACGCCTTGCCGTCGCTGGCCCCGACCCAGGCCCCGTCGATCAGCATTTTGTATTGTTTAATGTTCGTCATTGCGGTGAAATCCTCAGGCGGTCGCAGTGTTATTGGGGGAAAGCGACTTGCGGCACGACGTTGTGATAACCACCATCAAAGTAGGCAAGGGGTGCTTCGGGACCTTGGAAGACCATTTGCACCCGACAGATGAAAATGCTGTGGCTTCCGGCGGGAACCGCTTGATCAACGACGCCTGCAAAAACCGTTGCCCCGTCGATCTGGGGGACAGCGCCAGCGGCATCCGTCAGGTCGACGCCCTGAAACCGGTCGCCCGAAATATGATCATCGCGCCCTGCGAACCGATTTGCCAAATCGGACCGGTCGTAAGGCAGCACGTTGACGCAGAGCGTCCCGTTCGCTGCGATGGCTTTGGCGATCCGGCTGCCTGTGCGTAAGCATACAAGGACCATCGGCGGATCCGCTGAAACCGACGAAAAGGCGCTGACTGTCGCGCCATGGCGCCCTGCAGTGCCGCCTGTGGTGACCACTGCCACCGAGTTCGCAACGCGGCGCATCGCACGCACGAATGCATCGCGGTCTGAGGAGGGAAACCCAATGAGCGCCATTGTTGTCACTGCTTTCTAGCGTCGATATGCTGCGAACCTGTCAGACTGCAACATATTGTCATAGTGAAATTATTAGCATATTTAATTCGGATAATTCGAATTGAGAGGCGCCACTTGAACATCACCGGACTGAAGACCTTCGTTTCTATTGTCGAAACCGGCAGCCTTGTGCGGGCGTCAGAGCAACTGAATGTCACCCAGTCCACGGTGACCGCGTGTCTGCGCACGCTTGAACAGGAACTGGGCGCTACCCTGCTGCACCGTCAAAAATCTGGTGTCACACTCACTGCCCCCGGCACAAAGCTTCTCGGTTATGCTGAGATCATGATTGGCCTATGGCGACAGGCGCGGCAGGAAACCGCGCCACCAGCAGGAACCGAGTCGGTGTGCAATTTCGGCTGCGACCCGGATCTGTGGCCCGACCTCGGCAAATGCGTTTTTGACGATGTCAACAACTGCAACCCGCGGATGGCCCTTTCGGTCTGGCCGGGCGATCAGGCCGAACTTTACCGGATGCTTGCCGCCGGGTTGCTGGATGTCGCATTGACATACCGCCTAGCGGCACCCGGGGATCAGACCGTCTATCGCTTGCCACCGGACGAGTTGGTGCTTTACGCGACCGAGCCAGACCGCCCGGTGCGGTTTGACCCCGGCTATATCTTTGTCGATCTTGGGGCTGAGTTCCGCACCCAGCATGCTCTCGCGTTTTCGGATGCTGGAACCGCAAGAGTGAGTTTCGGATTGGCGATCTGGGCGCTGACCTACATGTTGGAACGGGAAGGCACGGCATATTTGCCAAAACGTCTGGCATTGCCGTATCTCCGGGCCGGACGGTTGTTCGAAATGCAAGGTGCGCCTACTTTTCAGCGCAGCATCTTTCTGATTGTGAACCCCAAGGCCGCGTTGGGGTGGACCTGGATGCCGGACTTGGTTGCAAAGCTCGGGAAATGATCAGTTCTTGTCGCAACCTGCCGCCGCTTGAGGGAATTCCAAATGCTAGCCACGATGAAACCAATGACCGTGCTGCTGTATGACGGGCAAAACGGAACAAGTTAATGAAAGATCGTTAGCCGGCCTTGGTCAAGCCTTCTCAAGTTGCCGCGATGACTTCAGACTTATGCTTTTTTCAGCATCCAAGTGCCTCAAAAGCTCTCGGCTTTGTGCGTGGCCCTCGCTGAAGCCGAAGTCAGCTTTTCATTCAGCTATCATATACATTCGTTATACCTGAAGCGGCTTATTTGAAAGCGCGGCGATTGGACCTAACCACTTTGGATCTGCGCCCGGTTGACCGACGACATCCCGCCAGATCTCGATCATCACAGGAGCCTCGCCACCTGCATTGATGACGCTGCATGATCGCCCCCACTAGCGCGGGAAGCATGACTTTCGATGCGGCAAAGTCAGCTCCAGGCGCATGAAAGGCCAACTCCCTAACCCAGCGGCAGTTGGCGAAATCATTTAGATGATGCTCAGCGAACATTACAGCTTCGACCAGATCCCCGTCCTGCGCCGTCTGGCGCCAGACTAGGTAAAGGCATTGATGCGGCAAAATCTGGCATCTGGCGGCTACCGCGCCTAGTGCAGACGGTTGCGCTAGTTTTCCGACCAGCCCGAGGTTTACAAGTAAAGTCTGACCCTCAGCCGCAAACCCATCCCGCCGATGCGCTAGTCATCTGGCGGCACATCAAAGCCCTTGATAATCATATCCTTGCACCAGTCCTCTTGCACAAATGACGCAGGTGCCATCGGTAAGCCACAGGAGCCAGAACATTGTCATAGATCCCGAAGCCAATATGAAACACGTCCGGCAAGCCCACGAATCACGCCAGCAACTGATACTTTGAAGTGGCCCAACAAATTCGGACCGCGTGCCCCGGTGAAGCACTTAAAGACCCTTTGCGGCTGTGTCGGCACCGAGTCCCCCGTGCGTCCACGCGCCTGAGTCCAAATCATCAAACTAAATAGGCAGCCCCCCTTGGCCGGCGCGGCGGGCATAATGCTGTGTCTCGAAGTAAAAGACAGCACAGTTGGCGTTATAGATAACTCAGGTTTTGGTACTGTTTTCCATACATGCCAAGGTATGATGACCAAGTTGACGAAAACTAGAAGTCACGTGGGGTTCAGATCATCGTCTTACCCACCTCTTCCAGCATGCCCAGATCTATAGACCCAAGCGGACGCAAAGTCAATTTAAAAAACGTTTGGTATCAGCGTGTTAGCGCGCGTTGCCTTTACCAAATTTTAACGCACACCTCAGTTGCCTGCCGCATCCTTGGCCGCCGCCTCAATCGCACGGTATTTGGCAACATTCTTGTTATGATCCGCCAAGGTAGAGGCAAAGGCATGCCCCCCCGTGCCATCGGCAACAAAATATGTAAATTCCGTGGCCTCTGGCTGCAGCGCCGCCGCAATCGCCTCGCGGCCCGGATTGCAAATAGGCGTGACGGGCAGCCCCGCAATCACATAGGTGTTCCAAGGGGTTTCTTTCTTCAGCTCACTCGCCTTCAACCCGCGCCCCAACACGCCCTG
>CAMAQR010000074.1 GCA_945860375.1 Pseudorhodobacter antarcticus | reverse complement strand
GCGACAAAACCCGGCCGATTCAGGCCAACCGACAAACTCCTCGCCTTCCTCGAAGCCCTCTGATTATGCCGACACCACCACAGAGAGCCCCACCAGAAACAACAACTTATAGCCCTACGTCGGCATAATCCGGACATCGGCATAATGCGTCGCCCATACCGTTGCGGCGGAATGCACGGGCGTTTGACACGGTGGAGCAGGCGCAGGATGTGGGGTTGCGGGCCTGCAGGCGCTGTCGGCCTTAGTCCGGGATCAGGTCGGCAAAAACGAAACCGTCGCGGCTGACGACCTCGCCCAGATGCACCGGAATCGGGTGCGAAAACATTGGGCCTGCGACGACCGCCGTGTGAAATTCACCGCCTTCGCCGCAGGGATCGACACCCGGGGGCAGATCGGCCAGAAAGCCCGCGTCAAACCTGCGCCCGGCAAAGCTGGCGTCCAGATGGCTCGGATCGAGTGACACCACGCGGGCGTCGATGCCCGCCGCAATCATCTCTTGCGCCAGCACATCCGTCGGGCGACCCCACAGGGGGAAGATTGCCTGCACGCCCAAGGGGGCCAGTTTCGCTTCGCGGTAGGCGCGCACGTCCTCAAGGAACAAATCACCAAACACCATGTGATAGGCGCCAAACGCCGCCACACGCGCCATCGCGCCGGTCATCAATGCCTCATACTGTTCGTTCGCGCAGGGCCAAGGCAGCGGCACCTCGATCAGGGGCAGGCCAAGCGCATCCGCTTGGGCGGCCAGCAAGGCGTTGCGGGTGCCGTGCATCGCGACCCGGTCGAAGGCCGCGTTGGTGGTGGTCAGAATCGCCACCACATCGGCCAAGCCCATTTTGCGGGCCTCGAGCAGAGCAAATGCACAATCTTTGCCCGATGACCAAGACAGGACGGCTTTGGGCGGTTGCTGAATGATCTTGTGCACAAGCGATGCTCCCTTTGGCCTGACTGTTTGTGTAAGCTGTGCCGCAGGCCGAGGCAAATCGGTTGATTGCTTTGGTAAACTGCCAAAAAGACTATTCAGGTCTTACCGCATTTAGGATACAAGCGCTTAAGTGGCCCTTTTCTCTATATTTAGTGGGGCCGCCGTTGCCGGTGGTGCAGCGATTGTATTTGCGCCCAAAGATGAAGTGACGATTGAGAAATGCAACCTAAAGTATATCCGGGTTGTGATTTTCTTGTGACGCACCCATCTGCGGGCATTTGAGCCAGTTCCCAGACCGCAGTGTTTGGCCGTTGCAGAAATAGAACAGATGACCAAACCTACCAAATCCGTCACCAATGCCATGCGGCGTGAAGGTGAGGAAAAAGACCCGAAGGGCAAGCAACCCATGCGGTTGTTCACCTGCGCCGCCTGCGGGCACAAGATGCGCTTTGGCGCGGCGCGCTGTGGCCAGTGTTGGCAGGCGGCCCCGATGTACAACCAGACCCGGTTTTATGTCACCTTGGCTGCGGTTGTGGCGGTGGGCAGTCTTTACGTCTATTTGTCTTTCAACCCAAGCTGAAGCCGGCCGGAGGGCGTCACGGACGCCAGTTCAGGAAGTTGGCAATCAGGCGCAGGCCGGTGGCTTGGGATTTCTCGGGATGAAACTGCGTGCCCACCATGGTGTCGCGGCCAATGATCGCGGTGATGTCGCCGGCGTAATCGCAATGGGCCAGCCGTTCGGCGGGGTTGTCGACTTTGAAATGATAGGAATGCACGAAATAGGCGTGATCGCCGGTGCTGAGGCCTTCCAGAACCGGATGGGCGGTGTTGTGGTCCAGCACCAGATCATTCCAGCCCATATGCGGCACCTTCAGGGCCGGATTGGCCGGGGTGATGCGCACCACCTCGCCCGAAATCCAGCCAAAACCGGCGGTGTCTTGATACTCGCGCCCCCAGGTCGCCATCATCTGCATGCCGACACAGATGCCCATGAACGGGCGGGCGCGGGTGGTGACGGCCTCTTCAATGGCCTCGAACAGCCCGCCGTAAGCCCCCAAAGCCCGACGGCAGGCCGGAAAGGCACCGTCACCCGGCAGCACGATGCGATCGGCGCGGGCGATGTCTTCGGGGCGGGAACTGACCAGCACTGTTCCGGCATTGGTTTCCTGCGCCATCCGTTGAAACGCCTTTTCAGCGGAGTGCAGGTTGCCTGAATCGTAGTCAACGAGGACGGTGAGCATGTTCGAACGCCTGTTTTGCCGAAAGGCTGGGCCTCCGGCGGGGATATTTCTGCCAAGATGAACGGGTCAGAGCGCGCCTTTGGTCGAAGGCAGTTGGCCCGCCATGCGCGGATCTTGTTCCACAGCCTCGCGCAGCGCCCGCGCCACGGCCTTGAACGTGGCCTCGGCAATATGGTGACTGTTCAGCCCGTGGACCTTGTCAACATGCAGGGTGATGCCGCCATGCGTGGCGAAGGCCTGAAAGAATTCGCGCACCAATTCGGTATCAAAGCTGCCGATCTTGGCCGCGGTAAAGTCGACATTCCAAACCAGGAAAGGCCGCGCCGAAAGGTCCAGCGCGCAGGCGATCTGGGTGTCATCCATCGCAAGGCGGAAATGGCCATAGCGGCGGATGCCCTTTTTGTCGCCCAAGGCGCGGGTCAGCGCCTGACCGAGCGCGATGCCCACATCTTCTACCGTGTGGTGATCGTCGATGTGCAGATCGCCCTTGGCTTGAACCGAAATGTCGATCAGCGCATGCCGGGCCAGTTGGTCCAGCATGTGATCGAAGAAACCGACGCCGGTCTGACAGGCGGATTTGCCGGTGCCGTCCAGATTTACGGCGACCGAGATGGCGGTTTCATTGGTGGTGCGGGTGATTTCGGCGCTGCGCATTGGCACTCCCCTTCGGCGTTGCGGCTTTATAGGCGGGGTGCGGGGGTTTGGAAAGTGGCGCTTGGGGGTGGACGCGGGCGTTGGGGCGGATAGTGTCGCAACGAGGGTTCCGGCTGAAAGTGCGCGCATGACCAGTTACACCTGTTTCAAGGCCTATGACATTCGGGGTCAATTGGGCGAGGAATTGAATGAGGAGATCGCGCTGCGGGTGGGGCGGGCCTTTGGTGAGGTTCTCAAGGCCCGTCGCGTGGTGATTGGCCGCGATCCGCGCGGGTCTTCGGTGGCGCTGGCGGGGGCTGCGCGCGCAGGGTTGATGTTGGCGGGGTGCGAGGTGCTGGATCTGGGCCTCTGCGGCACCGAAGAGATGTATTTTGCGGTGGCGCATCTGGGCGCGGATGGCGGCATTGAGGTGACGGCCTCGCACAATCCGATGAATTACAACGGCATGAAGATGGTGCGGCGCGGGTCGGCCCCGTTGGATGCGGCCAACGGTCTGGCGGCGATCAAGGCTTTGGCGGAAAGCGGGAGTTTCGCTGCTCAGCGTTCGGGGATCTGGCGAGAACGGCTGGATGTCCGGGCGGACTATGTCAAACGGGTGCTGGGTTTCGTCGATGTGGCGGCCTTGCGGCCTTTGAAGATCGTGGTGAATGCGGGCAATGGCGCGGCGGGGCCGACGTTTGATGCCATTGCGGCCGAACTGGCGGCGCGGGGGGCGTCGATTGAGTTTGTACGGATGCATCACAGCCCCGATGGGACTTTCCCGAATGGCATCCCGAACCCTTTGCTGGCCGAAAACCAGCCCGCGACGGCGCGGGCGGTGATCGCGGCCGGGGCGGATATGGGCGTCGCCTGGGATGGCGATTTCGATCGCTGTTTCCTGTTCGATCACCGGGGAGATTTTGTGGCCGGGGAGTATGTGGTGGGCCTGTTGGCGCAGGTGTTTCTGGCCAGGGAGCCCGGCGCGCGGATCATCCACGACCCGCGCGTGATCTGGAACACCATGGATGTGGTGGCGCGGGGCGGCGGTGTGGCGGTGGCTGCGCCGACGGGCCACGCGTTTTTAAAGCAGAGGATGCGGGATGTCGGTGCGGTTTACGGTGGTGAGATGTCCGCGCATCACTATTTCCGCGACTTCATGGCTTGCGATTCCGGCATGATCCCTTGGCTGGTGGTGGCGGAGCTTTTGGGGCGGTCGGGGCAATCTCTTGCCGATCTGCTGGCGGCGCGCCGGGCGGCGTTTCCGTCTTCGGGTGAGATCAACTTTCGGGTGGCGGATGTGCGTGCGACGGTGGCGCGGGTTGAGAGCGTTTACGCTCCGCTTGCGGTTCGGCGGGATGATCTGGACGGTTTGAGCCTTGAATTTGGCGAATGGCGCTTCAACCTGCGGGCATCGAACACCGAGCCTTTGTTGCGGCTGAATGTGGAGGCGCGCGGGCGGGTCGATCTGGTGCAACGCGGCGTGGCAGAGATTTCGGCCTTGATTGAAGGGTAGCTGTGTCTGGCGGCACGGGCCGCTTCGGGGCAAGGATTTGGCTTGCCCTATGATTGGACCTGCGGCATCAAAGGTGATCGGGTGGGTTGAAATTTCGATATATTACATTATGTCTCAGTACTTTACGAAGCGTTGTTGCGTTATTTTCTGAAGGTGATGCCGCAGATTTTGCAGAGGTGTTGGCAAGGCAATCCCATGGGGCCGGGTTTGTCGGCGGCCTGAAGATGTGAAGATCTGCGTCTGCGCAGCCGCGTTTCCTTGATCAAGGCGCGCGCCTTGGCTAACATGCTAGCATGTTGCTTCCGACACCCTCCGCTTCACATGGCCCCACAGCCGGTTCGCCGCGGCTTTTGCCGCTGGACCGGTTTGCCGGATCCTTGGGCGCGCGGGTCTATCAGAGCCTGCACCACGCCATCTTGAACCTCGATTACCGCCCCGGTGAAATCCTGCGCAAGCCAGAGATTTGCGCCGAATTGGGGGTGTCGCGCAGCCCGGTGTCGGACGCTGTGGCGCGGCTGGCGTCCGAAGGCTTGGTCGATGTGATCCCGCAGGCGGGCACCTATGTGGCGCGGTTTTCGATGGTGGAGATCCGTGAGGGGGCTTTCCTGCGCGAAGCCATCGAAGTGGCGGCGGCAGAGAGCGTGGCCGAAACCATCACCGAGGCGCAACTGGTGCAGTTGCGGCGCAATCTGCTGGTGCAGGCGGCGCTGATCGCCGACGGCGATTTCGCCGGGTTCTACGCGCTGGACGCCGAGATGCACGCGCTGCTGCTGTCGTTCACTGGCCATCGCAAGCTGGTTTTGGTGTCAGAAACCGCATGGGCGCATGTGAGCCGGGCGCGGCAATTGGTGTTGCCGGTGCCGGGGCGGCTGGCGGCGACGCTGTCCGAGCATCGCGCGATTCTGGCGGCGTTTGAAGCGCGCGACCCTGCGGCGGCGCGTCTGGCCGTTCGCGGACATTTGCGGCAATTGCTGACCTACCTCGAGCCGCTGGAGCGCAGCCGCCCCGAACTGTTCAACCCGTCCTGAAAGGCCATAGGTTTCATGAACTTGCCCAACCGCCCGCGTTACGCCGCCCGCTTGAATGCGTTCAAGGTCAAGGGCGGTTCGGTCGCCGATATGATTGCAGGGGCGGGGCAGGTGGGGGGGCTGAACGCGGCCGATCTGAACTATCCCGATCATTTTGAGAAGCACAATCCGGCGGAGCTGGGGCGGATGCTGGCGGATCAGGGCATGGCGCTGAACGGGCTGGCAATGCGGTATTACACGGAAAGCGGCTTCAAGCTGGGGGCGTTCACCCATCCCGACCGCGCGGTGCGGCGGGCGGCGATTGACCTGACCAAGCGCGGGATCGATGCCTGTGCCGAAATGGGCGGGCGGTTGATGACGCTTTGGATGGGGCAGGACGGCTATGATTATGCCTTCCAGATGGATTATGCGCGGGGCTGGGAGGACACTGTGGCGGCGGTGGCCGAGGTGGCGGACCACAACCAAAGCATTGATATCGCC
This sequence comes from Pseudorhodobacter antarcticus, assembly GCA_945860375.1. The sequence continues at coordinate 9,641 of CAMAQR010000074.1, read as the reverse complement.
ATCGAATACAAGCCGGATGAGCCGCGATCCTTTGCGCTGATGCCCGATATGGCCACGACCTTGCTGGCACTGCGCGAGATTGGGCGGGCGAACACCGGGGTGACGCTGGATTTCGCACATGTGCTTTATGCGGGTGAAATGCCGGCCTATGCCGCGATGCTGGCGGCGCGCCACAGCCGGATTCTGGGCGTGCATTTGAACGACGGCTACGGCAAGCGCGATGACGGGCTGATGGCGGGCACGGTGCATCCGGTGCAAACGCTGGAGTTGTTCGTGGCGCTGGAGCGGGCGGGCTACGACGGTGTGATCTACTTTGACACTTTTCCCGATCTGGGCGGTCTGAACCCGGTGGCCGAGGCGCGCGCCAATATCCGGTTGACGGAACGGTTGCGGGCGATTGCGCATGGGTTGGCGGGCGATGCCGGTTTGGCCGATGCTGTGGCGCGGCAGGATGCGGCGGCGTCGATGGGGATTGTGACCCGGGCGCTTTATGGCTGAGGGCGGGACTGGAGGGTTTCACACCCTCCAGACCTCCGGTGGGATAGTTTCACCAAGATGAAAAATTTTAGATAAAGTTTAGGGAGTGGGGGCATCTGGGTGCAGCAGACCCTTGGCTTTCAAATCTGACCAGATGGCAGTTGGGATTTGCGCCTGCGATGCGGCAAGGTTGCTGTCCATCTCGGCCACGCCTTGACCGCCCGGAACAACCGACACCACAGCAGGATGCAGCAGTGGGAATTGGAAAGCGGCGTCCACAAGGCGGGTGTTATGGGCGGCGCAAACGGTTTGCAGTTGTGCCGCGCGGGTCAGGATGGCCTCGGGGGCCGGGTCGTAGTTGTAGAACGCGCCGGGTTTTGGCCCGGTGGCAAGGATGCCGGAATTATACGCCCCGCCGATCACCACCCCCACACCGCGCGCCGCCGCTGCGTTCAGGAACGACAGCGCCTCTTGCTCGAGCAAAGTGTAGCGGCCTGCGAGCAAGAACAGGTCGAAATCGCCGCGATCCAGCAGCCATTGGCAGGGCTGCCACGCGTTCACCCCCGCGCCAAAGGCCGAGATCACGCCCTGGTCGCGCAGATCGCGCAGGGCGCGGTAGCCGCCCGCCATGAATTCGGACAGGCGGGCATCCAGCACTGCGGCGGATTTGTGGTTGAAGATATCCAGATCATGGGCAAAAAGGATGTCGATGCGGTCCAGCCCCAGCCTTTCCAGCGACGCCGCCAACGATCGTATGACGCCGTCATAGGAATAATCGTAAACCTCATTGCGGGCGGGCACGTCGAACCATTTGTCCAGTCCGTCCCGCGATTGCGGCGGACAGGAGCGCAGCAGGCGGCCCACCTTGCTGGACAGAACATAGGAATCGCGGGGCTTGTCGCGCAGAAAATGGTTCAGCCGGGTTTCCGACAGGCCCAGACCATACAGCGGAGCGGTATCAAAATAGCGCAGACCGCCGTCCCAGGCACGGGTCAGAATCGCCTGCGCATCCGCCTCGGTTATGGCGCGATAGAGGTTGCCCAAAGGGGCTGCCCCAAAGCCCAGTTCGGTGAAGCTGATCGGTTTGCCAGCCCGGTTCCAGTGTCGATTGCGCATTTTGCCCCCACGATTGGCTGACATGCTAGTATGATCTGGCTTCCCGGCCAATGGCATTCGCGCTAGCCTCGGTCCAAACAGGGGGATTAAATGTCACGTTTCAGCAAGGTGTTCGGCGGCAAACAGCCGGTGATTGCGATGGTGCATCTGGGGGCGATGCCGGGCACGCCGTTGCATGACGCCGAGGGTGGGGTCGAGGCGATCTTGCGCGGGGCCGTGGCGGATCTGGCGGCGCTGCAGGCCGCGGGTTTTGACGCGGTGATGTTTGGCAATGAAAACGACCGACCTTATGAGTTGCGCGTCGATACCGCCAGCACTGCCACCATGGCCTATGTCATCGGGCGGTTGCGCGATCAGATTGTGGTGCCGTTTGGGGTCAATGTGCTGTGGGACCCGATGGCCACGATGGCGCTGGCGGCGGCCACGGGTGCTGCTTTCGTGCGTGAGATTTTCACCGGCACCTATGCCAGCGATATGGGGGTCTGGGCGCCCGATGCCGGGGCGGCGCTGCGCTATGGCCAGCGGGTGGGCGCGGGCGATGTGGTGAAACTGTACAACGTTTCGGCCGAATTTGCCGGGTCTTTGGACCCTCGGTCTTTGGCAGACAGGGCGCGGTCGGCGGTGTTCTCCTCCATTCCCGATGCGGTTCTGGTGTCGGGCGCGATCACTGGAGAGGCCGCGCGGATGGAAGACCTTGAGGCGGTCAAGCGGGTGTTGCCGCACACGCCGGTGCTGGCCAACACCGGGGTCAAGCATGACACGGTCGCCGACGTTTTGCGGGTGGCGGATGGCTGCATCGTGGGGTCGGCCCTGAAGGTGGGCGGCGACACATGGGCTGCGGTGGATGCCGAGCGCGCGCGTGATTTCATGGACCGGGTGCGCGCCGTGCGGGGGCAATGATGCGGGCGCTGTTGACCGAATTGATGTTGATCCCCGGCCTGTCGGGCTATGAAGAACGCGTTGCGGCCTGCATCGCGGGCCATCTGGACGCCATCGGGATTGCGCATCGCTCTGACCGTTTGGGCAATCTGGTGGCGACCTTGCCGGGCGACCCGGACGCACCTTCGGTGATGGTTTTCACCCATATGGACCAATTGGGCTTTGTCGTGCGCAAGGTTGAGGACACGGGACTGATCCGGCTGGAACGCTTGGGCGGGGTGCCGGAGCGGGCTTTGGCGGCGCAGGCGGTGCTGATCTGCACGGCGCAGGGCGATCTGCCGGGGGTGATTGCCAACAAGAGCCACCATGCGACCGGCCCGGATGAGAAATACCGGGTGGTGCCCTATCAGGAATTGTATGTGGACGCCGGGTTTGCCACGCGTGATGAGGCCTTGGCGGCAGGCGTGCAGATCGGCTGCCCCGTGGTCTACCTTCCCCGCGTGCTGGAATTGGCGGGCGGGCGGATTGCCGGTACTTCTGTCGATGATCGGGCGGGATGTGCTGTGTTGCTGGAGTTGGCGCGAAGCCTGAACGAACGTTCGGGTGGGCCGACGGTGCATCTGGTCTGGTCGGTGCAAGAGGAATACAATCTGCGCGGGGTCTTGCCTGCTGCCACCGCCTGCGCCCCTGATATTGCGGTGCAGATTGATCTGCTGCTGGCCTGCGATACGCAGGATATGGCGTCGCGCGGCGAGGTCGCCATGGGGGCCGGGCCGGGCATGTCGCTGTATTCCTTCCACGGGCGCGGCACTTTGAACGGGGTTATTCCGCACCCGGCCTTGGTGAGGTTGATGGAGGATGCGGCGGCGGCGCAGGGCCTGCCGTTGCAGCGGTCGGCCCATACCGGGGCTTTGACGGATCTGTCCTATATCCAGTTCATGGGACCGGAAGGGGTCGCCTGTCTGGATGTGGGCTTTCCGATGCGTTACAGCCATTCCGCCTTGGAAGTCGTCGATCTGGGCGATCTTGCCGGGTTGGTCACGCTGCTGAACGCGGCACTGTCGCGCATCACGCCCGGCTTTGATCTGTCGCGGGGGGTGCGATGAGCTACACGCTGGGCATCGACATCGGCACGTTTGAGACCAAGGGCGTGCTGGTCGATGGCGCGGGGCGGATCGTGGCACAGGCCGCGCGGGCGCATAAGATGCTGGTGCCACAACCAGGCTGGGCCGAACACAACGCCGAGCAGGATTGGTGGGGCGATTTTGTTCATATTGCCAAGGCATTGTTGGCGACATCGCAGGTATCACCTGAAGAGATTGTTGCCATAGCCTGTTCCGCCATCGGCCCCTGCATGCTGCCCGTCGATGCGGCGGGCACCCCCTTGATGAACGCGGTTCTTTACGGCGTGGACACCCGTGCTGCGGCGCAGATCACCGAGCTGACCGACCGCATCGGGGCCGACCGGATCATGGCGCGCTGTGGCAATGCGTTGACGTCGCAATCGGTGGGCCCCAAGATCCTGTGGCTGAAACACCAACGGCCCGAGATTTATGCGCAGACCGCGATGGTGCTGTCGGCCACGCCTTACCTGACGTGGAAGCTGACCGGCAATTATGTCATCGACCACTACACTGCCGCCAATTTCTCACCGCTTTACGATGTGAACCGACAGGCCTGGGCCGATGATCTGGCCCCCGATATTCTGCCGCTGGCGCGCCTGCCGCGCCTTGCCTGGTCCAGCGAAATTGCGGGCCGTGTGACGGCAAGGGCGGCTGCTGAAACCGGGTTGGCGGAGGGCACGCCCGTGACTGTCGGCACCATTGATGCGGCGGCTGAGGCGGTGTCGGTGGGGGTGAAAGACCCGGGCGAGATGATGATGATGTATGGCTCGACCATCTTCATCATCCAGATCACGGCGGACCCGGTGCGCGATCCGCGCCTGTGGTATGCGCCTTGGCTTTATCCGGGCCAGCATGCGTCGATGGCGGGGCTGGCGACTTCGGGCACCCTGACCCATTGGTTCCGCGACCAGTTCGCGCGCGATCTTGGGGCCGATGCTTTTGCGCAGCTTGCGGCAGAGGCGGCGGACAGTCCCAAGGGCGCGAAAGGGTTGCTGTGCCTGCCCTATTTCTCGGGAGAGCGCACGCCGATCCACGATCCGCTTGCGGTCGGTGCGTTCTTCGGGCTGAACCTGACCCACAGGCGCGGCGATCTGTTCCGGGCGGTCTGCGAAGGCATTGCCTGCGGCACCGCTCATGTGATGGACACCTGCCGCGATCTGGGTGCGGCTCCAGCGCGGGTGTTGGCGGTGGGGGGCGGCACGCAGAATGCGGTCTGGATGCAGGCCACGTCTGATCTGGGCGGCGTGGCGCAGATCGTGGCGGAAAAGACCATCGGGGCCAGCTATGGCGATGCGTTTCTGGCGGCGCTGGCGGTTGGACGTGTCCAGCCTGCCGATATTGTCCGATGGAACCCGCAGGCAAGGGTGGTGCATCCGGTGGCCGAGCCGGTCTATGCCCGCCAATACCCGCTGTGGCGGCAGCTTTACAGCCAGACCCGTGACATCGCGCAGGCTTTGGCAATGGGTCGCTGAAACCGCCACATTTGGTCAGACAGGGCGCACCCCTAAAAAGGCGACCGGTTTCATCTGTCCCAAAAGCATCCGTGCCGGAAGTCTTGAAGTCCGGCCAACCGGAGGCGACCGCAGCCACCCCACGCTCGGTGTCCCAAGGGCCTTGGGCAGGTTAGGGCCGGCCCTTGCCGACCCGCTTATGCACCGCGCGCGAGCAAGGCGTCGATTTCGGCCCGCGACGGCATCGAGGGTGCCGTGCCCGCCCGCGTCACCGAAATGCCCGCCGTGGCACAGCCAAAGCGCACGGCATCAACCACATCCCGGCCTTCCGACAACGCCACAGCAAAGCCGCCGTTGAAGGCATCGCCCGCGCCGGTGGTTTCCACCACGGGCCCTGCCGAAATCACCGGCACATGCACCGAACGGCTGCGGTCGCGGTAAAGCGCGCCTTTGTCGCCCAGCGTGATCACCACCGCCCCGACGCCCCGGCCGAGCAAGGCGTCGGCCGCGATTTCCGCTTCGGCAATCGAGGTCACCGGCAGCCCGGTCAACGCCTCGGCCTCGGTTTCGTTCGGCGTCACGAAATCGCACAGCGCCAGAATGTCATCGCCAAGGCTGGCTGCCGGGGCGGGGTTCAAGATTGTCGTCACCCCCGCCGCGCGGGCAATCTGCAAGCCGCGTTTGGCGGCGGGGATCGGCTGTTCCAACTGCGTCACGAAGACCGCTGCCTGCGCGATCAACTCTGCCTTGGCCTCGACATCTTGAACCGAAACCCGGCCCGCAGCCCCTGGCGCGACGATGATGGCGTTGTTGCCCGTTGCCTCTTCGATGAAGATATAGGCGGCCCCGGTGTAGCTGTCGGCGTCTATGGTCACTTCGGCAAGCACGCCTGCTTTTGCCCAGGTTGTCCGGGCGATATCGGCAAAGGCGTCATCGCCCAGACGGGTGATGAAATGGGTGCGGCCCCCGGCCATGGCGGCGGCGACCGACTGGTTCGATCCTTTGCCCCCCGGCCCCAGCACGAAGGAATTGCCAAGGATGGTTTCGCCCATCTTGGGTTGCCGTGCGGCGCGGTAGGCGGTGTCGGCGACAAAGATGCCAAGGATAACAATGGGTTTCATGGGTCAGGCCTCTGGAGGGATCACACCCTTGCGCAACATAAAGCAGCCGTAAAACCGCCGCTCACCGGTCTGGATCACCGCATAGGCGGCGCGGGCCATGTCATAGAAGGCGAAACGCTCAATCGGGATCATTGGGCGATCTGACCCTTCGGCGGCGTTGATTTCAGCCTGTACCTCTGCCTGTACGGGGGGGATTTCATCAGGGGCACCGACCATTTCCATGCGGCCCGCAAAGTCTGGCACAAATGTATCCAGTGGATATACCGACAAGATCGCCTGCGCGGCCTGTCCGGCGGTCAGATTGTCCATCCGCAACAATTTGCCCGACACGGTGGCGCGGGCCACGGACTCGGCGGGAAAATTGGTGTCGCACAGGATCAGCACATCGCCGTGCCCCATGGCGCGCAAACAGCCCAGCACCTCTGCGTTCAGCCGTGGATCAATTCCTTTGAGCATGATGCCCTCCTTTTGCGTCAGAATGTGCCGGATTTGACCGGATGGTCAAGTGAGCCGTTGCCCGGACGCCTTGTCAAACAGATGCGCCTGACCTGCATCCGGGGCCAAGGTGATCGCATCGCCGGGGCGCATCGTCACCCGGTCACGGAACACCGCTGTCACCTCGCGCCCGGCAAGGCGCACCACGACATGGGTTTCGGACCCCGTGGGTTCGACCACGGCAATGATGCCCGCAAGGCCCTGATCCGCCACGGCAAAGGTTTCGGGGCGGATGCCGTAAACCACGGCCTGACCCTCAACCGCCGCAGACCCCGGCGGCAGCGCCAGCCGCGCCCCCGCCACATCGACCATGCCGCCCGACACCACCCCATCGATCAGGTTCATCGCGGGCGATCCGATGAAGGACGCGACAAACACATTCGCCGGGCGGTCATACAACTCCAACGGGGCGCCGACCTGTTCGATGCGCCCGCCTTGCATGACGACGATCTTGTCGGCCATGGTCATCGCTTCGATCTGATCATGGGTCACATAGACGGTGGTGGTCTTCAGCCGCAGGTGCAACTCTTTGATTTCGGTACGCATCTGCACGCGCAGCTTGGCGTCAAGGTTCGACAGCGGCTCGTCAAACAGGAACACCTGCGGGTCGCGCACAATCGCGCGGCCCATCGCCACGCGTTGACGCTGGCCGCCCGAGAGGGCGCGCGGAAAGCGATCAAGGTAGGGGGTCAGCCCCAAGACCTCGGCCGCGCGTTCGACCTTGGCGCGCACCGCCGCCTTGTCCATCCCGCGCATTTTCAGCGCAAAGCCCATGTTGGCGGCCACGGTCTTGTGCGGGTAAAGCGCATAGTTCTGGAATACCATGGCAATATCACGTTCCGACGGCGGCAGGTTGTTCACCCGGCGCGGGCCGATCAACACATCGCCCGCCGTCACTTCCTCCAGCCCGGCAATCATCCGCAGCAGGGTGGATTTGCCGCAACCCGACGGGCCAACCAGCACCACAAATTCGCCGTCGGCAATGTCAAGGTTCAGCCCATGGATCACTTGGGCCGCACCATAAGACTTGCGCAAATCGCGGATTGTCACTTCGGCCATGCCACTTCTCCATACCTTTTCCAAAGCAGTAGCGAAGGGGGGCGGGCCTGTCTATCTGCTGAACATACTAACATGTTAGAATCTTGACATGGCCCCAACCCCGCGCCAAGCTGCCCTTGGGGAAAGCGTAAATGGGAGGGGAGGCCCTGCAACGCGCGCCGGTCGTGGATCGGGATTTGGCGCATTCCATTCCAGCTTTGAACATCACGCAAACGCCCCGGTCGATGGCCGCAGAGGGCAAAAGATAGGGAGAAACCTCGTGAAGGTTGAAATTTACAAGGCAGCGATGCAGGCGAAGCTCAGCCGCCGTGGCATGCTGCAAGGGGCGACCATTCTGGGTGCGATGGCCGCGATGCCGCGCGTGATGGGTTACGGCCCCGCGGCGGCGCAAGAATCGGTGCGCGCACAGATTCTGGCGATTCCGGGCGTGGGCAACGGCAGCCCGACCGATGCCGATTGGCAAAAGGTCGGAGAGCTGTGCCTTGGCGCCACCAAGGCCAATGTGGCCGAGGGTGAGTTTGCCGGGGTTGAGCTGACCTTCATGGGTCTGAACAACCAGAACCTGCACAACCTGTTGTTCCGTGGCTTCCTGAAGTCGTGGGAAACCTACACCGGGGCCAAGATCAACTGGATCGACCTTGCGCAGGCCGACTACAACCCGCGCCTGCAACAGGCGATTGCCACCGGAACCGTGGATTTCGACATCATCGAAATGGGCGCACCGTTCGAAGGTGACACCGCAGGCAAAGGCCTGCTGGATGAGATGCCCGATTGGGTCAAGACCCAGATCGAGATGGACGACTATGTGAACTACCTCAAGGCCCCGGTCGGCACTTGGGGCGGCAAGACCTACCGCATCACCATCGACGGCGATTGCCACACCTTTGCCTATCGCAAGGATTACTTCGGCGAAGGCGCGATTGGCGGGGCCGAAGTGCCGAAAACCTGGCAGCAGGTCAATGCGGCGTCCAAGGCTGTGATCGGCCAGACCGATCCGCTGACCGGTCTGCCTGCGTTTGGCTATCTGGACCCGTTGAAGGGTTGGGGTGGGTTCGGTTTCTACTTCCTTGAAAACCGCGCTGCTGCCTATGCCAAGCATCCTTCCGATCCGGCATGGCTGTTTGACGCCGACACCATGAAGCCGCGTGTCAACAACCCGGCTTGGGTACAGGCCATTCAAGACGTGATGGATCTGATCGCGACACCGGGGGCCTATCCGGCCGACCAGATCAACGCCGATCCGGGCACGACCGCGTTTTCGCAGTTCCTGGCTGGCACGGGGTCGATGCTGACATGGTGGGGCGACGTTGGTTCGTCTGCGCGCACCTCTGACAGCTCGGTCGTGGGCGATGTGGTGGGCTTTGGCATCAACCCCGGCTCGGACAAAGTGTACAACTCGGCCACCGGGGCTTGGGAAGAAACCTACAACGAGGCGCCGAACATGGCCTATCTGGGCTGGGGCGTTTACGTCACCAACCGGGTTTCCGCCGATGAGAAAAAGCGCAAGGCAGCATGGTCGGCAGCGGCGCATCTGGGCGGCAAGGATCTGTCCTTGTGGACGGCGGCCTATCCGTCGGGCTTCCAACCCTACCGCAACAGCCACTTCCAGTATGAGGAATGGGCGGCGGCAGGCTATGACAAGGCCTTTGTCGAGGACTACCTTGGGTCCAACGCCGACAGCTACAACCACCCCAACGCCGCGATTGAACCGCGGATTCCGGGGATCTTCCAGTATTACTCGGTGGCCGAGGATGAATTGGCCAAAGGCTATTCCGGGCAGTACAAATCGGCACAGGAAACCGCAGATGCCATCGCTGCGGCTTGGGAGAAGATCACCGACCAGATCGGCCGTGACAGCCAGATTGCGCTCTATAAGGCGTCGTTGGGGATGTGACCCTGTCATCGGGGTGCGCCAGACA
>CAMAQR010000073.1 GCA_945860375.1 Pseudorhodobacter antarcticus | reverse complement strand
GTTTCTGACAGCAGTTCTTGAACCGTATCGTAGACCGACTGCAGCATCCGGTTTGGGCACGTCGTTGCGATCGTGCGGTGAAACCGCAGGTCAGCTTCCACGTTCGACAGCAGGTCACCCGCTTCCCAGCATCGCTCCATCTCGTCGGTCGCGTAGGCCAGAACAGCGATCGTGGCGTCGTCGATTACCTTTGCTGCCGCCATGACGATACGCCCCTCAAGCATATGGCGGGTTTCAAACACATCCTGCATGGAATAGCTGTTAGAGTATCGCCACTTCAACGCCGCAGTCGCATCAGCACGCCCTGCGGTCACGAACGTGCCGCGACCGGGTTCGGTCTTAACCAAGCCCAGCGTTTCCAACGTCAGCAAAGCTTCGCGCAGCGATGCGCGGCTGACACTGAACTGCTCGGCCAACTGTCGCTGCGAGGGGATCATATCACCTGCGCGCAGCTCACCATCGATAATCATTTTCTGCAACCGGCGCGCGACGACCTGCGGCAGGGGCGTCCAACCGGGAAGGGGCGAACTGGTAAGCGACACTCTCACGTCTCCCAAAGCGGGCAATATGTCAATCGGCCCGTATAGCTGACCCCCTATCGGCACCCAAATTTGACCCCCTTTTCGGTGTCGAGATCAGGGCCTGAGCCGACGGAACTGATCACAGAGTGGAGGCGGGTCAGGCCCTGATCGGGGTCAGGCGCGGTGCTTGAAGCGCCAGGACTCGTTGCCGGTCTCGACGATCTCGCAGTGGTGGGTGAGGCGGTCGAGCAGGGCGGCGGTCATTTTGGCGTCACCGAAGACGGTGGGCCATTCGCCGAAGGCGAGGTTTGTGGTGGCGATGATCGAGGTGCGCTCGTAGAGGCGGCTGATCAGATGGAACAGGAGCTGTCCACCGGACTGGGCGAAGGGCAGATAGCCGAGCTCGTCGAGAATGACGAAGTCCATGCGGGTCAGATAGTCGGCCATGCGGCCTTGCTTGCCGCCGCGGGTTTCGGTCTCCAGCCGGTTCACCAGATCGACGACGTTGAAGAAGCGACCCCGCGTGCCGTTGCGGATGAGCGCACGGGCGATGGCGATCCCGAGGTGGGTCTTGCCGGTTCCAGTGCCGCCGATCAGCACGACATTGCGCTGGTCGGCCACAAAGCCGCCGGTGGCCAGATCACGCACCAGGCCTTCGTTGATCGGTGTGCCGGTGAAGTCGAACGCGTCGATGTCCTTGGCCAGCGGCAGCTTGGCGATGGTCATCTGGTATCGGATCGATCGGGCCTGCTTCTCTGCAATCTCTGACTGCAGCAGATCACCCACGATCCGCGGCGGTTCGTGCTGTCGCTTGATGCCTGCGGCCATGACTTCGTCATAGGCACTGCGCATCCCGTAGAGCTTCAATGTCCCCATCAGGTCGAGGATTTGGGTTCGTTCCATGTCTGGTTGTCCTCCTGAGGCTGTCGTATCGGGCGCAATCGGCCACCGGCGCGTGGGTCACCTGCATGGGGAAGGTCAGGCCCGACCGGTGTACTTGTCCAGCAGCCCTTCAAGCAGGGCCATCCGGTCGCCGCTGAAATCCCCCAATTGGGGCGTCGGGCCCTTCATCGAGCGGACGAAGAACTGGCGGAAGTCCTGGCGCTCGGCGCACCAGGCCAGCAGCTTCACCCCTTGCGGCGGGTGCACGAGCGCGAGCGGCAGGACGGTGCGCGTGGTCTTGTTCCCGTCGAGGTCGGTGTAGCCGAAGGCCACCGGCTGGCTGGCGCGGATCGCTGCATGCATGATGGCAAGATCGGCCGCCGCCACTGCAGGGACATGGTCGGGCCAATAAGCGGCAGGTCGCACGTCCAGCATCTGGTAGATGCGCCCAAGCAGTCCTGCCTCGGGATCAGTTTCCGCCAGCCGCGCCAGTGCGGCAATGGCCGCTGCCGTCGTCTGGCAAGAGATTGGGAGAAAACCATCGAAAGCGCAGAGGCCTGGGTCTTGATCGCACATATCAGGCGCATGACACGCCTCCTCGCAAGAGCATGCAATCACTCAACACATATTGAATCGGACTCTTACAGACCGCTGTCGAGTGTCTGCCTCACTTTCTCACCCTACTCCCGGCGATCATCCGGGGGGCAGTCAATCCTGATGTAGCGAATGGCACGGCGATGATAGGTGTAGGCGATGTGCAGGCGTCCGTCGCTAGCCTGCATGATCGAGGGATAGGATAGCTCGCGGTTGACTCCCGCCACCGAGTTGTTCGACAGCGCATGGCCCGAGCCGCTGTCCAGCTCGCGCCTCACCGGAAAGGTTGCGCCGTTATCGGAGGACAGCGCCAGCGCCATCGGTGCGCGGGGGACGCCCCAGATCGCCTTTGGCCCCTCGGACGACACCTGACCTTCAGCCTCGCCCTCGATCTCGTCGTACAGAGATGCCCGGCGGGCGTCGGATTGGGCGGCGCTGACCGGGTTAAGGACCATCGCGATCCGCCCATCGGCCAGCCGCACCGCCTGCACCGACGAGTTGTTGTTCGGAAGGTCCGTCGGCTGCGGCGCGGTCCAAGTCAGGCCGCCATCGATGGACTGGCTGCGTTTGACCCATTGCGCATAGCGATCGCGGTAGAATGCCGGCATGACGTTGGCCAGCGGCGCGACGGGATTCATGTGGACGGCGCCAAGGCTGTCGGGCACCTCGACCGCCGACCAGCTTTGCCCCTGATCCGGCGAGACAAGCATGACGGCGCTGTCGATATCGCCGGTCCATCGCCCGGCTGCTGGGGTCACGCAGCGGAAGCCGGGAAGCAGCCATTCGCCCGCTGGGCCAAGCCGCACTGACTGACGTACGAAGATGCCGCGAAAGTCGCCCACCCTGCCGACAGGGCCAAAGCTTTTTCCGTCGTCCCGCGAGACGCGGGCGACGATCTCGCATTCGTCCTGCCGCCCGCCCGGCTGGCTGGTGTGGAACAGCCAGACCGCGCCGTCGGGGGCGGTGAAGAGGACCGGGTTTTGTTCCGACCGGGTGGGGTCGTCCGACAGGCGGCGGGCGGCGGACCATCCCTCTGCTCCCAGCGTGGACATGTAAACGGAAATGTCGCCCATCCCCTCCATCGTTCCGCCGAACCAGACGCAGGCGAGCCGCCCGTCAGGAAGAAAATGCAGGTTCGCCGCGTGGTTCTGCACCACTGGCGATGGCAGGAATGCATCGACCCTGCCCGAAGGCGAGAAATGCAGCCGGCCGTCCATCACGGCCTCGATTTCGGCGGTTGTCAGTTCGCGTTCCGGGAAGGCAGACATCGAAACCCCTGCGGTTGTTTGGACGGGATATCACAGGTTGTCAGGTTATCTGTCAAGCCCAGATTCTTTCAATGTTATTTGCGATATCCGATATCATATTGATAATGAACTGTTTTATTCATGTCCATTCGAACAACCCCTTCGTCTACCTGCTCATAACTTGTCAGGTACGAAATAACAAGTTGACATGCTTGTCTGCCGGTTATCTGCTTCTGGGGAGTAGTGAGGCCGGACGTCGTTCGGCTGGACAGCGGAATGAGACACTCTTGGGAGGAAGACATGGAACGGACGGAAAGCAAGGCGGGCATCAGCCGCCGGGGCCTGCTGCAATTCGGGATCGGGTCGGCTGTCGCTGTTGCGGCCTTCGGGCCGGGCGCGCGAATCGTGATGGCGCAAGAGGGGCAGGTTCTAAAGGCGATCAACCCCGCCTTCAATCAGGACTGGTCGCCCCTGCGCGGTGGCGGTGTACCGTTCCGCTGGAATTCCTTCTGGAATGGCAGCGCGATGTACTTCAACGACAAGGGCGAGATCCAAACCTACGTTCTGACAGAATGGGCTCCGAACGCCGATTTCACCGTCTGGACGCTTAAGGTCAGCCCGGACGCGAAGTTTGCCGATGGCTCGCCGATCACAGCGGCGGACGTCAAGGGCAGCTGGGAGCTGTCGTCGATGCCCACCACGAAGAACCAGCGCATCGACCAGGTGCTGTCTGGCGTGGCCGGTTATGCCGCCGTCAAGGATGGCACGGCGACCGACATTTCGGGCATCGTGGCGGGCGAAGGTGAGCTTGTCGTGACGCTGGCGGGCCCGGACCCGATCTTCTTCCAGCGGCTGGCAAACCACATCGCGCCAATCGTCAAGGTCTCTGTCGCCCGGGGCGCGGATGGCAATGAAGTCGCAGACTGGTTCCTGGGCGCGAATGGCGCGACCTCGGGTCCGTTCATGATGGAAAGCGTCGATCTGGATTCGGGCGCGGTCGTCTGGGTGCCGAACCCGAATTTCTTCGGCCCGGCGCCGAAGCTGGCACGGATCGAACTGACGGCGGTCGAAGACAACGTGACCGCAACCGAGATGCTGAAATCCGGCGAATACCAGGCCCATACCGAACTGGTCACCTCGACCATCGTCCTCGACCTCGGCGCGGATTTCGCGGCGGGTCCGACGATCCCGACCAGCCAGCATTTCTGGTTCAACGCCAGCCGCGCGCCGATGGACGACCCCAAAGTGCGGGAGGCGCTGATCCTGGCCGTCGATCGTGATGGGCTGATCAAGGCCAGCTTCCCGGATGGGCCACACCAGAAGACCGATACCGTCATGAACTCGGTCCCCGGTGAGGATGACGCGTCGTTCTCGCCCTTCCCCTATGATCCAGAGGCGGCGAAGGCCGCGCTGGCGGCATCCACTTACGGCGGGCCGGACAAGCTGCCGAAGCTGATGTTCGTGGGGATCTCGTCCCCTGCGAACGAGGCGGCGGCGCAGTATATCGCCGAACAGTGGCGGCAGAACCTCGGGATTTCGGCGGTGGATATGAAGCCGCAGCAGGACCAGTATTCGGGGCCGGATCAGAACGCTATCCAGATTTTCCGCGACGATGTCGGCACCCGCGTTCCCGATGCCGCCAGCTATCTGGCGGGCTCGATCGGCTCGGGCTCCGGCAACGCGCAGGGCAAGATGGGTGGCTACAAGAACGACAAGGTCGATGCCCTGATCGCCGAGGCGCTGGCTCTTCCGGCCGACGATCCGAACCGCGTGGCTAAGGCGCAGGAAGCGCAGCGAGCCTTCCGCGACGACTTCATGTTCATCCCGTGGTACAAGCAGACGATGAGCCGTTGGGCAACCGCGAACGTGTCAGGGATGGAAAAGAACCTCGACTGGCAGGTCTTCGCGCCTTGGGCCGTCTCCATCGCCTGAGGTAACCCTTGAATAGCGGGGCGGGGTCAGACCCCCGCCCCGTCTTCGCCTGTGAAAGTGCCCGAATGCTGGCCCATGTCCTTCGCCGACTGATCGTCTGGGTGCCCTCGGTACTGCTGGTGATGCTTGGCGTCTATGCTCTGGCCTTCTATGGCGCTGGCGATCCGATCAAGCTGATCTTTCTACGTGCGCCCGGCGACGTGGCCTATGATCCTGTTAAGATCGAGGCGATCCGCGCCGAGGTGGGACTGGACCGACCGTTCCTCGTCCAGTTCGGCAGCTACATCTGGAACTTGCTGCATGGCAACTTCGGCAATTCGCTGACCTCGGGCCGGTCGGTCTGGGCGATGGTGTCTGCGGCCACTCCGGTATCGGCGGCGCTGGGGCTTATGACCATTGTCGTGACCGCGCTGGTGGCGGTGCCTCTGGGCATGGTCGCGGGGCTGCAGCAGAACAGCCGGCTGGATTACCTTATCCTGGGAACGGCGGTGGCGCTGTGGGCAATCCCACCCTATGTGGCGGGGCCACTGCTGATGGTGTTGCTGATGATGATTCTGCCCGACGGGGCAGTGCCTTATGGTTGGGGCGGGATCTTGAGCGTCAAGGTGATCCTGCCCTTGATCGTGCTGTCGTTCCAGCCCATCGCGCTGATCCTGCGCCAGACCCGGGCAGCGGTAATTGAGGTCCTAAGTGAGGATTACGTTCGCACCGCCCGCGCCAAGGGCGTGCCCGAAATCATGGTCGCGCTGCGCCACATCCTGCGGCCTGTGCTGACTCCGGTCGTCACGCAGCTGGGGCTGATCATGATCACCATCATCAACGGCGCCATCTTCGTGGAACTGGTGTTCGGCCTTCCCGGCTTGGGCCGCTTGACCGTGCAAGCGCTCATCAACAACGATTACCCGGTGATCCTTGCGGTGACGCTGATCGGCTCGTTCCTTGTGATGGCATCGAACCTGCTCGTCGACCTCCTTTACCCGCTGCTCGACCCGCGCGCGGCTGACGTGAGGGGGTCGTGACATGACGATGATCGACATCGAGGACAAGCCTTCCAGCCTCTGGCGCGATGCCTGGCGGCGACTGAAGCGGAACAAGTTGGCTGTGGCGGGCCTCATCATCATCGTGGCACTGGTCGTTGTGGCGATCTTCGGGCCGTGGCTTTCGCCCTATGATTTCCTGTCGCAGAATCTGGACCTGCGGAATCAGCCGCCGTCCTCGCAGCACTGGCTGGGCACTGACGACCTTGGCCGTGACGTCTTGTCCCGACTGATTTACGGCGGGCGGACGGCATTCATGGTCGCAATCGGTGTGACTGTGATTGCCGTCGCAATCGGCGTGGTCCTTGGGGCCATTGCGGGCTTTTACGGCGGCTGGTTCGACCGCTTCGTCATGTGGTTCACCGATATCACCATGTCGGTGCCGCAACTCCTTTTGGTCGTGGTGATCAACGCCAGCCTCAAGCAGCCGATCAGCCTGTGGATGGAAGCGCGGTACATGGAGACGCTGAACCCGATCTACCGCAACACCCAGATCGTCGACTTCGTGCTGGTCTTTGGGGCGATGGCGTTGATCACCTGGCCGCCCTATGCGCGGCTTGTCCGGGCGCAGGTCCTGTCGGTGCGGCGCAGGCCCTATGTCACAGCGGCGCGGGCGATCGGGCTGACCAACCGGCTGGTCCTTACACGCTATGTCCTGCCGAACGCGATGGGGCCGCTGATCGTTGCCGTCTCGGCCGGTCTTGGCACGGCGATGGTGCTGGAAAGTGCGTTTTCGTTCCTCGGAGTGGGCGTTACTCCGCCGACGCCTAGCTGGGGCAACATGATCTCGGACGGCCTCCGGGTCTGGACCAACTATCCGCACCTCCTCGCGGCCCCTGCGGCTGTTCTGGCGGTGGTGACGGTGGCGTTCAACTTCCTCGGCGACGGTCTGAACGACGCGCTGAACCCGAGGGGGCAGAAATGACCGCCCTTCTCGACATTCGCGGCCTCACTATCGACATCGCCCGAGACACCGGTCCGGCGCGCGTGGTGGACGGTATCGACCTTGTAGTGATGGAGGGCGAGAGCCTTGGCATTGTGGGCGAATCCGGCTGCGGCAAGTCGCTGACCATGCTGTCGCTGGTGGGCCTGCTGCCGAACCGCATCCGCGCAACCGGGGGGCAGGCGCTGTTTGGCGGACAGGATTTGCTGAAGCTGTCGGCCAAGCAGTTGCGGAAGGTTCGGGGCTCGGAAATTGGCTTTATCTTTCAGGACCCGATGACCAGCCTGAACCCGGTGATCCGGGTCGGCGACCAGATCGCCGAGGCACTGGTCTACCAAAAGGGCATGACGAAGGCGGCAGCGCGGGTGCGGGCGGTGGAGTTGCTGGCGCTGGTCGGCATTCCTGCGCCGGAGGAGCGGGCGAACGCCTGGCCACATGAGCTTTCGGGCGGGATGCGCCAACGGGTGATGATCGCGATGGGGCTGGCGGGGAACCCGAAGCTGTTGATTGCAGATGAACCGACAACAGCCTTGGACGTGACCATTCAGGCGCAGATCGTTGATCTTGTGCGTGAGTTGAAGAACCGGCTGAAGATGTCGGTCGTCTGGATCACCCATGATCTTGCGCTGATTGCAGGCCTTGCCGACCGGATTGCAGTCCTCTACGCAGGCACGGTGGTCGAGGATGCACCGGTACAGGACATCTTCGACCGCCCCATGCATCCCTACACGCGGGCGCTGCTTGGGTCGCTTCCGACACTGGCCGGTGCGGCGATGGAGCGGTTGCCGTCGATTGCCGGCACCCCGCCCGAGCCCGGTCGCCGCCCCCCCGGATGTCCCTTTGCCCCGCGTTGCGGGCTGGCGCGGCCCGCCTGCTCGCAGGCCGTGCCAAAGCTGCAAGCCATGCCGGGCGATGGGCGGCACACGGTCGCCTGCCCGGTGGTGCTGGAGGGTTTGGCATGACGGCGCTGCTGGAAATCCGGGGACTGGCCAAGCGCTACGATGTGCGTTTGGGGGCCTTTGGCCAACAGCATGCGGTCGTCCGCGCGCTGGACGATTTCACGGTGGACGTGATCGAGGGCGAGACGCTGTCGCTGGTGGGCGAGTCCGGCTGCGGCAAGTCAACCACCGGTCTTGCGATCCTGAACCTGCAACGGCCCTCCGCCGGGTCGGTGCACTACAAGGGACAGGACATTGCGGGGCTGGACGAGGATGCGATGCGCCCCCTGCGGCGGGATCTGCAGATCGTGTTTCAGGACCCCTATTCCACCCTGAATCCCCGCATGACCATTGGCGAGGCTTTGGCCGAACCGATCCGCTTTCACCGCCTTGCCCCCAAGGCGGAAATCCCCGACCATGTCGCGCGCCTGTTGGAGGACGTCGGCATGACGCCCCGCTTTGCCAACCGCTATCCGCATGAACTGTCGGGTGGGCAACGGCAAAGGGTGGCAATCGCGCGGGCCTTGGCCTGCCAGCCAAGGTTCATCGTCTGTGACGAAGCGATTTCGGCGCTGGATGTGTCGGTGCAGGCGCAGATCCTGAACCTGCTTCTGGACCTGCAAACAAAGTACGGGCTGACCTATTTGTTCATCGCGCATGACTTGGCGGTGGTGCGGCACATCAGCGACCGGGTGGGCGTGATGTACCTCGGGCGGCTGGCAGAACTGGCGCCCTCTGCGGCGCTGTTTGCCCAGCCCCTACACCCCTATACGCGCGCGCTGCTGTCAGCCGTGCCGGAACCGAATCCCCGCGCGCCGAGGAACCGGCAGCGGCTGGTGGGCGAGGTGCCAAGCCCCCTGAACCCGCCGCAAGGCTGCCGGTTTCATCCGCGCTGCCCTCTGGCGCGCGACATCTGCAAGGCCACGGTCCCCGACTGGCGCGAGGTGGCGGTGGGCCATCAAGTCGCCTGCCATGCGGTGTCAGGACCGGGACGGACGAATTGGGAAGGACCAGCATGACCGCGCCAATCGGCATCACCATGGGCGAACCTGCAGGGGTCGGGCCCGAGATCATCGTCAAGTCTATGGCCTCGCTTTCGCCTGCCGAGCGGCGAGCCTACCGTATTTTTGGTAATGCGGACAGTCTGGCCGCGGCAGAGAAGGTGCTGGGAACGGGGCTCAACGTGGCCTCATTGGATCTGCACCAGACGGATATTCCGGGCGGCGTGATGCCCTTTGGTCAGCTGGACCCGCGCGGGGGCGAGGCCTGTTTCCAGTTCATCGAGGCTGCCGTCCGGCAGGCCGAAAAGGGTGAGATTGCAGGGATCGTGACCGCCCCCATCAACAAGGCGGCGCTGAACGCGGCGGGGCACCACTATGACGGCCATACAGGGATGCTGGCCAGCCTGACAGGGGCAAAGTCCAGCTTCATGCTGCTGACCTCGGACCGGTTGAACGTCATTCACGTCTCGACCCACATCTCGCTGAAAGGCGCCATCGACCGGGCGCGGACCGAGCGTATTCTGGCGACGATCCGGGCCGGGCATCAGCAGTTCCAGCGCATTGGCATCGCCGCCCGCATCGCGGTGGCCGGCCTGAACCCGCATTGCGGCGAGGGCGGCCTTTTTGGCGACGAGGATGACCGAGAAATCGCCCCTGCGGTGGCGCTGGCGCTGGCCGAAGGTATCGACGTGCTTGGCCCGATCCCGGCCGATACGGTGTTTCACCGCGCCTATGAGGGGGCCTTTGATCTGGTTGTCGCGCAATATCACGACCAGGGGCATATCCCGATCAAGCTGGTAGCCTTTGACACTGCGGTGAATGTCAGCCTGGGCCTGTCGATCGACCGTTGCTCGGTCGATCATGGCACGGCCTTTGACATCGCGGGCAAGGGCATTGCCAAGAACATCAATCTGGATCATGCGCTGGCCTATGCCCGGCGCATGGCCGTGACCCGGAGACCGACATGATCAGTGGCGTATATTGCGCATCCACGACGCCGGTGGCGGCGGACCTGTCGCCCGATCTTGGCGCGCTGGTCAGCCACGCCCGGGCGCTGATTGCCGATGGCTGCGATGGGATTGCACTTTTGGGCACGACCGGCGAGGCGAACTCGTTTTCCGTGGCGGAGCGGCGGGCGATCCTTGAGGCGGCGGTTGCGGCGGTGGGGGCCGACCGGCTGTTGCCAGGGACCGGGGTCAACGCCTTGCCGGAAACGATCGAGTTGACGCGCCATGCGCTGACGCTGGGGGTGACGCGCGTGGTAATGCTGCCGCCGAACTATTACAAGGGTGTCAGCGACGAGGGCCTGTTCCGCGCCTATGCCCATGTGATCGAGGCGGTGGGCGACCCGCGCCTGCAGGTGGTGCTGTATCACATCCCTCAGGTGTCAGGCGTGCCGATCAGCCATGATCTGATTGACCGGCTCATCCGCGAATTCCCCGGAACAGTGGTCGGCATTAAGGATTCCGCTGGCAAGATCGAGAATATGCAGGAGATGATCGCCCGTTTCCCTGGCTTTTCGGTGCTGGCGGGGGCCGATCCTCTGCTGTTGCCGCTGATGGGTTTGGGGGGGGCAGGCTGTATCACTGCGACCTCGAACCTTGTGGCCGACAGCCTTGCCACGATCTTTCGCCATCATGCCAACCCTGCCCGCGCCGCCGAGGTGGCTGCCGCGCAGGCGCGGATCGATGCCTTTCGCGACCTGTCGAACTCCTATGTCCAGATTCCGGCGATCAAGGCGATGGTCGCCTACCGCCACGGGGTTGCGCTCTGGACGCGGACCCGCCCACCTCTGGTGGGGCTGACCGCTGCCGAACTTGCCTCCCTCAAAGACCGGCTGACCGCGATTGGCGCCAGCATCAAGGACCTTTCCGCATGACCAATTATGCCCGCCCCCTTCGCCTTCACCAGCCGCGCCGGGTGGAATTCGGCACCGGTACCGCAGCCGAGGTCGGCCAATGGGCTCTGGCTCAGGGCTTTCAGCGTGTCCTTGTCCTGACGCAGCGCTCGATGGCGGGACGGATTGGGGATCTGGGTCTGCCGGGGGTGGTCAGCGTCTTTGCCGGGGTCATGCCCGAGCCCGACACCGACAACCTTGCCCTGGCGCTGGATGCAGCCCGGGCCGCCGCGCCGGATCTGGTGGTTGGCTTTGGCGGCGGGTCGGTGATGGATCTGGCCAAGCTGGTAACGGTTCTGCGCGGCGAACAGCTGCTGACCGAGGTGATCGGCCCGAACAAGGTGACCGCGCGGCAGAATGCGCTGGCCCTGGTGCCCACGACGGCGGGCACCGGGTCCGAGGCGGGGATACGCGCGCTGGTGACGGATGTGGCGACGGGGATGAAGGTGGCTGTCGAAAGCCCGTTTATGCTGGCCGACATGGTGGCGATGGACCCCGACCTGACGATGACCCTGCCGCCTGCCGTGACAGCCGCCACCGGGATCGACGCGATGGCCCATTGCGTCGAGGCCTTTACCAACCGCAAGTCGCATCCGCTGATCGACGGCTATGCCCTGATGGGGATCGAGCTTGTCGCCCGCTACCTGCCCCGCGCCGTGGTCGATGGCACGGATGCCGAGGCGCGGGCTGGTCTTTTGCTGGCGGCCTATTATGGCGGCATCTGTCTCGGGCCGGTGAATACGGCGGCGGGCCATGCGTTGGCTTATCCCCTGGGCACGCGGCTGAAGCTGCCGCATGGTCTGGCAAATGCGATCATCTTTCCGCATGTGCTGGCCTTCAACGCCCCCGCCGCCCCGGACAAGACCGCACGCATTGCCGGGCTTCTGGGCCTGCAGGGCGACCTTTTGGCGGGGGCCCGCGACTGGTGCGCAAGGCTGGGCGTCAAGATGCGCCTTGGCGACAATGGCGCGACCGAAGACCAACTGGCCGGCTGGGCCGCCGAAGCGCATGCCATCCGTCGCCTGATGGACAACAACCCGCGCGACATGAGCGTGGCCGAGGTCGAAGCAATCTACCGCGCCGCGTTCTAGCGGGACGACAGGTCGAGCAAGCGCCCCTCGAACAGCCGGTCGCGCGATCCCGTGACATGGCGCAGCATGGTGTCGTGCGCTGCCTCTGGCTGGCCAAGACGGATCGCGTCGAAGATCGCCGTGTGTTCCTCCAGCACATGATCCAGCCCGCCCCGCACGGATTGCAGTGACAGGCCATGAAACTTCATCCCAACGGCGATATGGTTCTTCAGCGCGCGCATCGAAGTTTCGAAATACTGGTTGTTCGATGCCGCCGTGATCGCGAGGTGAAAGCTGAAATCGGCATCCTCCCAGTGGCTGCGGCGTTCGGTGGCGTCACGCAAAAGTGCGAGGAACTTGACGATCTCGGCCAGTTGCCCCTCGCTGCGGCGGATGGCGGCCATCGCGGCGGCGGCTGGCTCGATTGTCAAGCGAAACTCGTAGCAGCGCTGCAGGTCGGCGATGGTCTCGACTGGCTGGAATGCCAAGGTCTTCGGCTCTCCCCCGGCGGCGACAAAGCTGCCCGATCCCTGACGCGAGACCACAAGCGCCTCGGCCCGCAGGCGCTTCAGGGCAGCACGGATTACAGGTCTGGAAACCTCGAACTGCCGGGCAAGGTCGTTTTCTCCGGGAAGCCGTGTGCCCTCACGATATTGGCCGTCAAAGATTGCCCGACGGAGGCGGTCGTGCACAACATCGGCCAAAAGCACTGAACGGGGAGCTGAAGCGGGACGCGGATTGGAAGCCTCAGGCACTTTGAATGCGGTCATGGGCATCTCTCTGAAACTTGCGCGGCTTGCCAAAGCCGAAGCAATGTGTCGGGCGAGCCGAACCCGCCAGATTTTGTAATCAGGTCGGGAAAACCGGGCACATCGATGGCGCGACACAAGGGAAGTCCCGGCAAGACGTCGCCTTGCACCCGCAAGAGCCGGATGCCAGCCGCGTCCAGCACTGCCGCAGCGGTTTCGCCGCCCGTCAACACAAGAGTCTTCAGGCCGGAGACATAGCGGGTCACGCCGTCAGCAAGACGGGCTGAGACCACATTTCCCTCTGCCCCCGCACCCACAGTTGCCTGGATCACGAACGAGCCGGGATCCGCGAAGGGCGTGACCACACCGTCTGCGGCCATGAAGAACCTCAGGCTGTCACGGCCTCGAAGCTGCGCGACTTGAGCCATGGTGACCGGATCACGCGAGCCTATGGCAAAGCCAACCGGACCTTGCCGCATGCGCGCGGGGACCGGCAGGCGACCGGGACAAATCCGATGCGCCAGCGCAGAGGCAAGGCCACGCGCCGCCGCAACCAGAGTACCGGACCGAACTGAAACTGCCAGCCGGTCAAGGTCAGAATCGCTGGTCGCATCCGGAACGTCGCAGGACAGATCGAACCCAACCGTTTCCGCTACGGGAATTTCTCTGGCAATTCCGTGCCCTCGCAGAAAACCTTGCGAGACGAATCGGCCAAGCTCTGGAATTGCCGGGCAAAGCAGCACTCGCTCCGGATGCAAGACATCGGACATCCCGGAAAGCTCTGCCAAGATCGGACCTTTGAGCCGAGAGTCGATTTTCTTGATCCAGAGCGTCTCTGGCCCAGCGGCATCCAATAACGCGCGAGTGGCAGCAATCGCCTTCACGCGCGCTTCATCTGGCGGTAACTCGCGGGTGCCAAGATTGACCGACAAGACCTCTGGTGAAAGAGCAAGTGCCGAATCCAGGGCTTCAAGCGACACGGAAGAGACGCAATCCATCCCCAACGCAGCGAAGGGAGCGATCGAATCGAGCGATCCGGTCAGGTCATCGGCTATCAGAACTGTGATCAAAGCAGACATGCTTCACATTGTTCTACTTGGCGAATGCGGGCAACATGTAAATCTGCCATCACATTGTCAAACGACGATTTCCGACTGCCCCTGAAGTTGACCGTCCATGATCCGCAATGTTCGCAAGGCTGGACAGGGGAACACACCGCCAGTTCAAAGGCAGAGTCCGGGCTTGACCGCACTGCAAGACAGAAAGCCAACGAAGTTTCACCGGCCCCCGGTTCCTCGGGAAGCGGACATTGCCCATGGAGTGCCATACCGGCCGCTTTGGGCCGAGTGCGAAGGTCAGGCGATCGGCCTACCCCCCTGGCATGGTTCCTCCCCGGTCCTGATTGTATGCGGGGGGGCGCAGCGCGGCATTTCGCTAGCGACTGGCTTTTTCACCCGGGAATCTAGGTGGAATCCACCTGCCGGGCGGGCTTGGAAAAAGCGACTCATTATCAAAGGCTTGCGGAATCACGACTTTGGCGTGCTGGATTCTTTTGCGGAAGCCAGAGAATCCAGTTTGTGGAAGCCACCTTGCCAGAAGCCAGCCGACGGAAGCCACTCGCACGAAAGCCATTGAATCCGCGTGTATTTTTCGTTTGGTAGACCTACCCCTCTTGACCTACCCCTTGATCATCGAAGAATTGCGCCCGGAGGATACCCTCGCAGGCGCTTTTGATTCTTCGACATCGCGGATCCCGATCCTGACGCTGGCACCACCCAGCGCGCATCGGCATGTCTGCCCTGCCCCAAGATGAAAGTCTCCAATGGACCTGGTTTTTGCGCCGAGCCAGATTGAATCCTGGCCTCTCGACCGCCTTCGCCCCTACGCCCGCAGCGCCAAGATCCATGGCACTAATCAGGTCGCCAAGATCGCAGCCAGCATGGCGAAGTTCGGCTGGACCGTGCCCTGCATGGTGGCAGATGATGGCGAGTTGATTGCTGGTCACGGCCGGGTGTTGGCCGCCGCCATGCTGGGGCTGAAAGACGTACCGGTGATCCGGCTCGGCCACCTCGACGAGGCTGAACGCCGGGCGTACCGGATCGCCGACAATAAACTGACCGAGCTGGGCGAATGGGACGAGGCCATGCTGCGCGACGAGATCGCGGGGTTGTTGGCCGAAGATTTCGACCTGTCGCTGCTGGGGATCACTGACGAGGATCTGGACGCCCTGCTGCGCGATCCGGATCAGGCGGATGGTGGCGCGGTCGAGGGCGAGGATGACATTCCGGAACCACCGGTCACGCCGGCGTCTGTGCCCGGCGACCTCTGGCAGCTCGGATCGCACCGGCTGATCTGCGGCGACAGCACAGCAGACGACGGGGCGCGGAACCTTTGTGCCTCTGTCTTTCCGCCAGGGAGCGGAACGTGTCAACAACTTTGAGACAGTGGGTTTTTGAGTTTAGGCTTGGGCTGGCTCCGCTTTCTTGGGCGGGTTGATCCAGACGGCAGTCGGGATTTGGGGTGGTTTGGGGTGTTGGCCGACAAACCGATCGGGTGTGTTGAGGAACGCGGCGTCCAGGGCGGTTTTGCGGGCGGTGTGGATTGCGCTGGCCTGCCCGAAGTGGATCTGGTCGGGGGTCATCAAGCCGATGCCTGCGTGATGATGGTCCTCGTTATACCATGTGAAGAAGCGGCGGCAGAATGTGCGGGCCTCGTCTATGGTTTGGAACCGTTTTGGGAAC
>CAMAQR010000072.1 GCA_945860375.1 Pseudorhodobacter antarcticus | reverse complement strand
GGCACCCAACTCTCTCTCACTATAGACGCGTGGTCGCTGGTAGTTCCGAGTGAGAACGCGAACAAAGCCAGCCATGCACTTGTGGATATGGAGCAAACATCGGACCAAAACGGTTCCACCAATAACACACTGTTTCGTGGCTGATCTCGATACCACACTCGTGCAGGAGGTCCTCCATGTTGCGAAGCGACAGCGGAAACTGAATGTAGAACATCACCGCCAAGCGGATGATCTCTGGGCTGGTTTTGAAGTAACGGAAAGGGGAGCGCTGGGTCATGCGGTCAGGCAGACGGGGTGCCCCGATCGCCTCAAGAAAAGTTCCTCTGACAACACCAAGAAGCTCGATCCGCTATGGTTGCACTCAGTGACTACCGGGCTTTGCCTTTGCGCACTGCAACAAACCCCGCCAGAGCAACGACGACCGCCACCGCCAGGACCATCACGGTCGCGAGGGCATTGATATCGGGAGAGACGCCAAGTTTGACCTTACTCCAGATCAGGATGGGCAGCGTCGTGGCACCGGGTCCGGAGGTGAAGTTCGACACTACCACATTGTCAAGCGACAGAGTGAAGGCCAGCAGCCACCCCGCCAGGATCGCGGGGGCGATGATCGGCAGGGTGACGGTGGCCAGCACCTGCAGGGGACGCGCGCCCATGTCGAGCGCGGCTTCCTCGAGGCTCGGGTCCATCGCGATCAGGCGGGCGCGCACGACCGTCACCACATAGGTTACCGACAGCGTGGCATGGGCCAGCGTGATCGTGGTGGCGCCCCGCTGCGCGGGCCAGCCGATGTAGTGGCCCA
Source organism: Pseudorhodobacter antarcticus (assembly GCA_945860375.1). Next base: position 15,470 of record CAMAQR010000072.1, on the reverse strand, counting down.
TGATCACGAACAGCATCAGAAGGGCGATGGCGATGATGATCTCGGGAAGCACGAGGGGTGCTATGTTCAGCGCGGCGAACAGCCCCCGCCCCCGGAACGCGCCGAACCGCACCAGCGCCAGCGCCGACATCACCCCTAGCGCGGTGGCCAGCGTCGCCGACACTGCCGCGATGCGCAGCGACAGCCACAGCGCGTCCCAGACCTGATCATTCTCCCACAGCTTGCCATACCACTCGGTCGAGAAGCCGCCCCAGACGGTGGCCAGCCGCGAGGAATTAAACGAATAGACCATCATCGACGCGATGGGCACATACAGGAACGCCACGCCGAAGCAGAGGACCGAGGTCAGGAGCAGGCTGCGCTTCATGGGGTGGGCTTCATGGCTTGGCCCGCGCCAGATCGCGCGCCTCGAAATGGTTGTAGACCAGGATCGGGATCATCAGGAACGCCAGAAGCGTGATCGCCACCGCCGAGGCCAGCGGCCAGTCGCGGGCGCCCACGAACTCCTCGTTGATGATGCGGCCGATCATCGGATCGGACGGATCGCCGACCAGGCTGGGGATCACGAACTCGCCCGAGGCCGGGATGAAGGTCAGAAGCGACCCCGCGATGATCCCGGGCAGCGACAAGGGCAGCGTGACGTGCAGGAAGGTCCAGAGGGGCCGCGCGCCAAGGTCAGTCGCGGCCTCGGTCAGGCTCGGGTCCATGCGTTCGAGCGTGGCGTAAAGCGGCAGGATCATGAACGGCAGGTACGAATAGACCATCACCAGAATGACGGCAAAGTTGCTGTTCATCATCGGCAGGTTCGACAGGTGCGCGGCCTCGGGCAAGAACGCGTTGACGACGGCGGTCAACCACTGGTTGAACCAGCTTGAGGCGCTCATCAGCCCCATCCAAGCGTAAACGCGCAGAAGGAACGATATCCAGAACGGCAGGATTACCACCATCAGCCACAGATTTCGCCGCTGCCGCGAGGTGCGCGCGATGGCCAGCGCCATCGGATAGCCCAGGGCGAGGCAAAAGGCCGTCGCCGTGGCCGCATTGATCGCCGAGACGATATAGGCACGGACGTAAAGACTGTCGGAGAGGATATAGGCGAAATTTTCAAGGCTGGCGAAGGGCCAGTCGGGCAGGAATTCGAAGGGCGGCGAGGCGGTGGCGGCCAGCGCCAGACTCATCGCGGCGATGATGAGGCAGGGGACGGAAAAGAACAGCAGCATCCACAGGTAGGGGACGGCGAGGATCACCTGCTTCCAACCCCTTCGGTGGAACCAGTCAGCACTCACGCAATCACCATGACCGAGGCCGCATCGAACCGGAAGCGCACCGCATCGCCGCGCGACAGGGAACCGGTGTTGCGGTCGGCATTGGGGATGTTGGCCAGCACCAGCGCTCCCGAGGGCAGGCGCGCGCGGTAGAGGCAGTCCTTGCCCAGATAGCTGCGGTCCTCGATCACGGCGTGCAGGGTGTTGGGGCCATCCTCGCCCGCCAGATGCAGCTTCTCGGGGCGGATGGCGGCCAGAACCTCGGCACCCTCCGGGGCTTCGCCGGTGGCGGTAATCGTGAGGTCGGCGTTAGCGATGGTCAGATGGTCCCCGTCGCGGCCCGTAACCCGTCCTGGAAAGAGGTTGATGGACCCGATGAACTCGGCCACGAACCGGCTGGCGGGGTGTTCATAGATCTCGCCCGGCGGCCCCACCTGCGTGATGCGGCCCCGGTCCATCACGGCGATGTGGGTGGCGAGCGACATCGCCTCGTCCTGGTCATGCGTAACGAACATGAAGGTCACGCCGGTCTGCGCCTGAATACGGGTCAATTCGAACTGCGTCGCCTCGCGCAGCTTCTTGTCCAAGGCCCCCAAGGGTTCATCCAGCAAGAGTAGTTTCGGCGCCTTGGCCAGCGCCCGCGCCAGCGCCACCCGCTGCCGCTGCCCGCCCGAGAGCTGATCCGGGCGGCGGCGGGCGAAATCGGACAGTTGCACGAGGTCCAGCATCTCGGCCACCCGTGCCGCCCGTACAGCCTTGGAACCCGGCTGAAACCGCAGGCCGTAGCCCACGTTTTCGGCCACGGTCATGTGCGGGAACAGGGCGTAGCTTTGAAACATCATGTTCACGGGCCGCGCATAGGGCGGCACGCCCGCCATCTCCTGCCCGTCGATCAGCACCCGGCCCGATGTCGGCTCTTCAAACCCCGCAAGGATGCGAAGAAGCGTGGTCTTGCCACAGCCCGACCCGCCCAGCAGCGCGAAGAAAGCACCCTGCACGACATCAAGATTGATGTCGTGCAGAGCGGTATAGCTGCCGAACACCTTGCTGACGGCCCGGACCGAAACCGCTGTCATCCGGCCCGGACCCGGCGCCAGGCTCGGGTGATGGCCCGCAGTTGCGCGTCATCGGCTGCCGTCGCCGGGAACAGCCGCGCCACCACCGACGGGTCGGGATAGATGGCGGGATCGGCCAGAATCTCGGGCGCGATCAGGGGTTTGGAGGCGGCGTTGGCATTGGCGTAGGTGACATGGTTGGTCATGTCGGCGATGATCTGCGGCTGCAGCAGGAATTCGAGGAAGGCATGTGCGTTGGCCGCGTTCGGCGCATCCGACGGGATGCAGAACGCATCGACCCAGATCGGCGCACCGGTGGCGGGCACGATATAGGCCAGCTCTGCCCCCGACCCCGCCTCGGCCGCGCGGGTGCGCGCCACCGCGAAATCGCCCGACCAGATGGTGGCCGCACAGATGTCGTTGTTTGCCAGCGCGTTGATCACGTTGGTGTTGTCGAAATTGCGGATCGAGGGGCGGACCGACAGCATCAGGTCGGCAAACTGGTCCACCGCCGCGTCCGACATGTCATTGCCATCCAGCCCCAGATAGCGCAGCCCCAGCCGCAGATTGTCCAGCGGGCTGTCCAGAAAGGTGATGCCGCAATCGGCCAACTTCGCCGCATTCTCGGACTTGAACAGCAGGTCGGCCGTGGTCAGGTCCACATCCGGCAGGCGTTCCTTCACCATCGCCACGTTATAGGCGATGCCGGTGGTGCCCCAGGTGTAGGGCAGGGCATAGGTGTTGCCCGCATCCCACCCGGCCGTCAGTTCCAGAATGGCGGGGTCGAAATTCCCCCACGACGGCAATTGCGCGCGGTCCAACGGCTGAAACACGCCCGCCTCGATCAGCCGTGGCAGGCTTGAGGACGAGGTCAGCACCAGATCATAGCCGGTGCCCCCCGTCAGCACCTTGGCCTCGGCCTCCTCAACCGAGCTGAAGTTGTCGTAGGCAACCGCAATCCCAGTCTTTTCGCTGAATTGCGCCACCGTGTCCGGCCCGATGTAATCGGCCCAGTTGTAGACGTTCAGCGCCCCCGATTGCGCGCGGGCGATATGTGGCATGGCAAGGGCGGACCCCATCAGGGTGAGTGCTGTGCGGCGTGTCAGGCGTGTCATGTGGCCTCCTCCAGGATACGGGTTGCAGCATCGGTTCCGGTTTGCAGGGCGCCTTCGATGTAGCCGCGGTAATCGGTGGCCAGTTCCGCGCCTGCGAAATGCAGGCCGCCGTGAGGGGCCAACAGTTGGGCCACAGGATCGGCATCCACCCAGGGGCGCGGCCAGGAGTTGTAGCCGCCGCCGCACCACGGATGCCCGGTCCAGTCGCACAGCACGGCGCCGGTGTGGGCGCGGATGCCTTCGCCGGTTAGGGGGGCGAGGATGTCCAGCATTTCGGCCAGCACCTGCGCCTCAGGCAAGCCCTTCCAGCGTGCCGCAGCCGTGCCGCCGGCAAAGATCACCAGCGCATCCATGCCGCCCGCCAAATCGGATCCGTCCAACACGCACAGGCCGGGCGGATCATCGACCTGACCCAGCCACCCGAAATCGGTCCCGCGCCAGAAGGCGTGGACGTAAGTCAGCACGACCTTGATCATCCAGCCGCCGGCGAACTGGTTTGGCACGCCCCGCACCCAGGCATCCTGGGGTGCGCGCCAGTCGATATGGCCCATGACCGGACCCGGGACCGCCACGATGACCTGCCGCGCCAGAGTGGTCCCGCCCGCCGTCACGGAAAAGCCACCCTGCACGCGGTCCACAGCGGTCACAGGAGTGTTCAGGCGGATGTGGTCCCGCATCGGGGCTGCCATACGGTCCGCCAATGTGCCCAGACCCTGATGGCAGCACCACTCCAGCGTGTTGTCGGTGGACCCGGTTTCATCCGCCATCCGCGCATGGGTGGTGCGATAGGACAGATCGGCGGGCGAACGGCCCCAGAGCTCTTCGATCCCCGACCGCATCATCGCAGCCTCGCGCGGGGTCAGGGACAGGCTGTCCATCCAGTCCTGCAGACTGATGCCGTCCTCTGACCCGGCTGTGACGATGGCCTCGTTGAACCGGTCCGACAGGAAGCCGTGCGCGCCCGTGGTGCGCTGGCCCTGCACCAGACTGATGACCCCCGGCTCGGCCCGCACCGTGAACAGGGTGCAGCCATGTTCGGCCAAGAGCGCCCGCAGGCGGTACTGCGCGCGGCCAACAAACTGCGCGCCCTTGTCGATCACAGTGCCGTCGGGGGTGATCACGGTCCAGGCGCGGCCGCCGACCCGGTCCATCGCCTCGAACAGCGCCACGCGGCGGCCCGCCTCGGTGAGCCGCTTGGCCGCCGCCAGCCCGGCAAAGCCCGCGCCGATGATGGCCACGTCGATCATCCGCGCACTTCCGCCAGGAAGTCCTCGGCCAGTTCCAGATACCGGTCAAGGTCAGCCTGTTCGTGCACAAACGACACCTGCGTGCCCGCCGACCAGATCGCCTCCCACACGCCGCGGTTCGCCATGAAAACTCGCCGCGCCGCGATCATCTCTAGGTCAAACGAGGGCTTCGTCTCGCGTCCGTTGCGCGGCAAATCGGGCGTCAGGCACCAGCCGGTGCGCGGGCCAAGGCGGAACGCCCGCCACGGCAGCCCGGCACGCGCAAAGATCGCCTCAAGCCCATCGGCGAGGTAGTTGCCCCCGGCGGTCAGCCGTGAATAGCCATCCGGCGTTAGTACATCTGTCAACGCGGCCTTCGCCGCCGCCACCGCCAGCGCGCTTGCATAGGTGGTGCCGCCCGTCGCGATCCCCGCAGGCCCGGTATCGATGCCATCGAGCAGCGCGGCGAACCGCTGCGCGACGTCCCCGCTCATCCCGTAAAGGGCAAAACTGATGCCGGTGCCGAAGCCCTTGCCCAGCACGATGAAATCTGTCTGCACATTCCACGCCCGCGTCAGGCCGCCCCAGGCGAACTGGAAGGTATGCGCCTCGTCCATGCACAGCAGCGTGCCCTTGGCGGCGGTCAGCCGCCGCACACCGTCAAGATAGCCGGGACCCGGATGCACCAAGAGGCAGTTGGTCAGCGCAGGCTCGGTCAGCACCAGCGCCACATCGCCGCCCGACAACGCGGCCTCCAGCGCGGGCAGATCGTTGAAGGGCACGATCACGGTCTGGGACGACGCACCTGGGGTCAGGCCAAGCGCGCTTGGCTCGGTCTGGCCGTTCGTCTCGTAGGCCATCGTCTCATCGACATGGCCATGGTAGTGCCCGCCAAAGATGATGATCTTGGTCCGACCGGTCAGGGTGCGGGCGATGCGGATGACCTCGACGTTAGCGGCAGAGGCGGTGGTGGTGAACTGCCAGAACGGCAGGCCGCAGCGATGGGCCAGCAGCTCGGCAACCTCGACCGCCGTTTCCGTGGCCAGCAGGAAATGCGCGCCTTGTGCCACCTGATCGGCCACCGCCTTGACGATGGGTGCAGGGCCGTAGCCCATGGTCATCGACAGGTCGCAGACGTTGAAATCGGTATAATCATTGTCGTCGATGTCGGTAAAGACTGCGCCCTTGCCGCCCGCCACATAGATCGGCGGCGTGCGGTACAGTGAGGTCATCCATTGCATCGGCACGGCGTTGGGCAGGCTGGCCCCCGCCCGCGCCCGCATCGCCGCCGACTTTGGCGTGCGCGCGGCAAAGCTGGCATCCTCGCGCGCCAGAAGGGCCGCCACGCGGGCCGGGTCCACGCCCGGTGTCATGGCGCGTCTTTCGGCATGATCGAGCAATAGACCTTGGCCAGTTCGCCAGGTCCCACCCAATCCACCACCGCGCCCATCGGCACAAAGAACGACTGTCCCGCAGCCCAAGTGCGCGTGACGCCGTCGCTGGTCATCGTCACCTCGCCCGACAGGATGTGCATCAACTCGTGCCGGGGAAACGGGATCGGCTTGCGCCGGTAGGCGCTGGTCGCCCAGACCCCGACAGAGAACTGGCCGGAGCCATCGGCATAGACCTGCGCCGCCCGCTGCACCGGCACCTTGCTGTCCAGAATCGCTGGGGCAGGTGCGGGCGAGGGCGCCAGCGGCATCGCCGGATCCACTGTCAGCGGCAGGCCGACCCCGGCCTTCGCCGCGCCGCCTTCGAAGATCACATAGATCTTCTTCACCGGCTCGGGCTGGTCCCAGGTGCAATCGAGGCCTTTGGGGATAAAGAACGACTGCCCCGCGCGGATGGTTTCCGCCCGGCCATCCGGCAGCAGGATCGTCACGCTGCCTTCTAGCAGGATCATGAACTCGTCGCTGGGATAAGGGCCTGGGGTCGCCACCCAAGGGCTGCACCCCCAGAACCCTACCGTCAGGCCAGGGGCCTCGAACACCGTCAGGCCGGTCTGGTCGGCGGCGCCGCTGGCGATGTCTTCGCGCGGCAAGGCGGGCAGGGCGGGCCAGTCGCCCGGCGGCGGGGTCAGGTCGATGATCATTCGGCGGCCATCTCGCCGAAGCCCACGATGCCCTTGACCTCGAGGAATTCGTGCATCCCCCAGTCGGCATATTCGCGCCCGTTGCCTGACTGTTTGTAACCGCCAAAGGGGGCGAAGGTGTCCCAGTCCGGGCCGTTGAGGTTGACCGTGCCCGCCCGCAACTCGCGTGCGACCGCGATGGCGCGGGCCTGATCGGGCGATTGGACATAGGCGGCAAGACCGTAGACGCTGTCGTTGGCAATCTCGATCGCCTCTTCTTCGCTGTCATAGCCCATGATCGACAGCACGGGGCCGAAGATTTCCTCGCGCGCTATGGTCATGTGCGGCGCCACGTCGCCGAACACGGTGGGGCGCACGAAGTAGCCTGCGTTCAGGCCAGCGGGCCGACCCGGACCACCCGTCACCAAAGTCGCCCCTTCGCTGATGCCCTTTTCGATCAGCCCCTGAACCTTGGCGTAGTGCACGTCGCTGACCACCGGACCCATCGTCGTGTCCTCGGCCAGCGGATCGCCCACCACCTGCGCCTCGGCGGCGGCGCGGGCGATGTCCAGCACTTCCGCCATGCGCGCACGCGGCACCAGCATGCGCGTCGGCGCGTCGCAGGACTGGCCCGAGTTCGCCATGCAGGCATCCACCCCCGCCGCAACCGCCGTATCGAAATCGGCATCCTCCAGAAGGATATTCGCCGACTTGCCGCCCAATTCCTGGCTCACCCGCTTGACCGTATCCGCAGCCGTCTTGGCGACGATCACGCCTGCCCTCGTCGAGCCGGTAAACGACACCACGTCCACATCCTTGTGCCCGGCCAGAACCTGTCCGACCGAGGGCCCGTCGCCGTTGATCAGATTGAACACGCCCCCAGGCACGCCTGCCGCATGGCAGATCTCAGCCCAGATCAGGCCTGACATCGGCGCGATCTCCGAGGGCTTCAGCACCATCGTGCAACCTGCGGCCAGCGCCGGGGCGACCTTGCAGACGATCTGGTTCAAGGGCCAGTTCCATGGCGTGATCAGGGCGGCAACCCCGATGCCTTCCTTGACGATGCGGGTCGTGCCGCGCTGGTGTTCGAACTCGAACGCCTCCAGCGCCTCGATGGCGGCCTTCATATGCGCTTGGCCCGCCCAGACCTGCGCGTCCATCGAGAACGACAGCGGCGCGCCCATTTCCTCGGTCACCGCGGCCGCAATGGCGTCGTAGCGTTCGTCGTATTCTGCCAGGATCGCGCGCAGCAACTCCAGCCGCTCGGCCTTGGTGGTGCGGGTGAAGGCGGGAAACGCCCGGCGCGCGGCGGCCACGGCGCGGTCCACATCCGCCGCCGTCCCCATCGCGATCTCGGCAAAGGGCTGTTCGGTCGCCGGGTTGATCACCGGCAGGGTCTTCAGCACGGCCGGGTCCACCCACGCGCCGTCGATGTAGAATTTCAGGGCATTAGACATGGGATGATCCTTTCAGGATGGCAGCGGCGGCGGCTTCGCCAGCAATGATGGCGCCTTCGAACCAGCCGGTTTCGGCATGGGCGATATCGCTGGTGGCGAAATGCAGGCGGGGGTGGTCGGCCCAGACGCCCGGCTCGAAAAGGTCGGTCAGACCAAGGGGATGCGACACCCAGGTGCCTGCGGAAAACGGATCGCGGTTCCAGTCGTGGAAGTCATGCTCGATCAGCGTCGCCTCGGGGAAGAAGGTCTGGATCGCCGCCTCGATGGCTGCATGGTTGGTGTCTGGCATCTCGTCGGCGAGGCCAAAGGCGATGATCAGCGTCTCGCCGTCCCCTAGATCGCGCTCAGTGAACATCCAGCGCAGGCCGTGAGCCTTGCCGGTCACTAGATTGCCCGGTGTCACTCCCCGCACCCGCGCCAAGACCTTGACCGCGCGCCCAACATGACCTTTGGCGGCCAGCGTTGCCGGACCTTCGGGCAGGGGCGGATCAAAGCGGATGGTGCGGATGGCGTTCAGCGCGGTGGCGCAGACCACCTGCCCCGCTTGCACCAGAGCGCCGCTGGACAGGCGTAGGTCAAAGTGATCGCCCCGGTCGGTGATAGCCACGACAGCGTCGCCCGTCCGCACCTCGGCCCCGCTGGCCGCCAGCATCGCCGCCGAAAGGTTACCCACGCCGCCCTCGACCGTGTGGGTCAGCACCACCATCATCCCGTCCAGCGTGCCGTCAACGTGCGAGGCAAAATGCAGAACATCCAGCACGTTAGCCGCCGCAGGATCGGCCGAGCCGGAAATCGCCCACCACGCCATCATCTCGTGCTGCGCCGAGGGGGGAAAGCCCTTGGCACGCATGTAGTCGGCAAAGGACATCGACGCCCAGTCGCTGCCATAGCTGAACCGCCCGTCCCCGTTACGCATGGCCAGCGAGTCCTCGGCCAAGGCGGCCATTGCGGCGCGGAAGGCAGGCAGCGCGCTGTCGGACACCGGCTGCGCGGTGCGCAGCGTCTGGCCGTCGTGCCAGCGCCGCTCGGTCACCGGCAGGGTCGGCCGCAGGCCAAAGCCGAAGCGTTCCGCATGGGCGCGGATGCGGTCGTGCCAGGGCGTGCACCAACTGCCGCCAAACTCCAGCGGGCCAGAGCCGCCCAAGGCCCGCGAATAACTGCGCCCCCCGGTGCGCCCGCGCGCCTCGATCACCAGCGCGTGGCGCCCGGCATCAGCCAGCGCCAGCGCCGCGGCAGACCCGGCCATCCCCGATCCGATGATCACGACATCTTCCAAGGCCGCTTCCCCTCCCAGAGATAAAATTTCGCTAATAGCGAATAATGCGACCTCGGGGCAAAGGGAGTCAATCCTTTTCTGTGACCTCTTCGCCGCCTAGCGCGGTTGCGGCGTGATCAGGCAGATGCAGCGACAGACGTCGGTCGCCGAAGGGTTCAGATAGCGGTGCGGCCGGCGCGGATCGAAGGTCAGGGCATCGCCCGGGGCAAGATCGAAGGTCTCGCCCTCAAGATGCATCCGCAAGGTTCCCTCCAGAACCAGCACGAACTCTTCGTCTGCCTGAAGGGTGTGCAATTCTGGGCCGGATTGGCCTCCCGGCTGCACCTCTGTGCGGATGGCCGCCATCTTGCTGGCTGCGCGCGAGGTCATCAGCTCATAGCTGATCGCCGTCCCGCCGTAGCGCATCCGCTCGCCCTGCCCTGCCCGCACCAGTACGGCTTGGCTCGTCTGGAACAGCGACCCTACCGGAATGCCCAGCACATCGCACAGCCGGATCAGTGTGGCGACCGAAGGCGAGGCCTGATCCCGCTCGATCTCGGACAGAAACCCCACCGCAATCCCTGAGCGCTTGGCCACCACCTCCAGCGTCAGGTTGCGCTCTTTTCGGCTTTTGCGAAGCATCGGGCCGATCTGGCTGCTGGTCACCGGACCTGCAGGCGTGATCATAGGGGTCGTTTTGGTCATCGTCTGCCTTTCATCCCGCAAGCCGGTCTTTCAGGCTATACCATGCCATCGCAGGCTTCAGGAACCAGGGGCGGCCCGCGTAAAGCGGCCTTGTCTGGAAGGGAATGTTGTCTAGCGCCGTGCGCCCTTCGGCCAGACCCAGGATGCGCTGCCCTGCGCGGTGGCCGAAGTAATGCGACAGCGAAATCCCCGATCCGCAGTAGCCCATCGCATAGTGCACCCCGTCATGGGTGCCGGTATGGGGCAGCTCGTCAAAGGTATAGGCCACGAACCCATTCCACGCATGGCTGACACGGGTGCCGGCAAGCTGCGGAAACACCTCCAGCATCATCTCATAGAGACGCGGCAGGCTGCGCATCAGGTCGGTCTCCGACAGGGCGGCCCGCCCGCCAAAGATCAGACGGCGTCCATCCGGCGACAGGCGCAGGTAGATCACCACCTTTCGCGTATCCACCACCATCCGGCGGTTTGGGATCAAACTGGCTGCCACCTGCGGATCCAGCGGTTCGGTGGCCAGCATGTAGCTTCCGATCGGGATGACGCGGCGACGCAGCCAGGGTGCCAGCGTGCCGGTATAGCCATTCGTTGCGATCAGCACGTCGCGCGCCGTGACCGTCCCCCCTGCCGTCTGTACCCGGAACCCGCTCGCCTGCCGCTCGATCTCCGTCACCGCCGCCCCGGCGCGCAGGGCAACGCCCGCGCTTTCCGCTACGTGCAACAGGCCCGCATGCAGCTTTGCCGGGTGCACCGAGGCATTCAGCGGCGAAATGACTCCGCCGAAATAGCGGCCCGACGCCAGTTCTTCGTGCTGCCGGTCAGGCGGCACGACCTGCACCGCAGGCTCGCCCGCATTGACGCGCGCCTCGGCCATGCGCTCGATCCAGGCGAATTCGCCCGGCGAATGCGCTGCCATGTAGCGCCCCGTCTGCGTCCAGTCGCAGTCGATGCCTTCGGCGGCCACAAAGTCGCGCACATGGCGCAGCGCCGCATAGCCTTCGGCCCGGATGGCACGTGCCACCTCGGGCCCATGCCGCCCGGCCAGCGTGGTGAACTCGGGCTTGATGCTGGGGGCCACTTGCCCGCCGTTGCGCGTGGAACAGCCCGCGCCCAAAGGTCCGGCATCCAGCACCAGCACCGACCGGCCGCCGCGCGCCACGGTGATCGCCGACGAAAGTCCAGTGTATCCTGACCCCACAACCACCAGATCGACCATTGCAGGCAGCGGTTCGGGCCGGACAGGTCGCAGCGGGACGTCTTCCAGCCAGTAGGGGGCTGCAGTGCAAGTCTGAAAGTGGTCGGCAGGCATCATTGGCGAACGCTCCCTCAAGCAGGGTAAGCGTGGCGAGTAGGCATGCTTTCGTCAATAGCGAAATCTGCATCACCAACGTGAAATTCTCTTGTATCTGCCAGACGGAAGTGACCCTTTTGCAAAGGCCGCTCGGCATGCGCTGCAAGTTTTTCGTTACCGCCTAAGCCAGGAAACTGCGGCCGCTTTGCGCGTCCGATTGCAGAACGAATCCGCCGCAAAGGCATGCCCAAAGAGAACATGCGGGGTGGCGTTAGCGAAACAGAGATCAAGCGCGCCTGAAAGGTATCGCATCACATTGATGCCCTGAGTGTCCATTGACAAAGTATTAGAATACCAAGGCTTAGATGATCTTATGTGCAATATCTGATTATTTTGCACACTACTGGAGTGTTTTCTGGGATTAGCACTCACCCATGATAAGTTCGCCATCTCCCTTCTTCTCTATCCGGACCGGGAACCGACAGCCCGGGAGATGGCAGGGCTCGAAGAGGAAGCCGTTTCCGACACCTTCGACCGCTTCACCGGCGAACCGGAGCGCTGATCCGGGCGCGCCACCTATCGGCTTTTGGCACGGAGGCCAGGGTGGCGCGGGGCTGTCGGGGGGAGACCTATCACCACCCTCTGTTGCCACGCCATGCCTTGCTGGCGGCCGCCGGTGTTCCATGCGAGAGCTTCTTTCCCGGCCCCATGGCCCTGGCCGCGCTGTCAGAGCCCGACCGGCTGGTCGTGCAGGTGATCGTGGCGGCTTTGGGCAGATATGGCCCGCGCTGTGCGCCGCTCTTGACGGCCCGGGCCGCGCAGGCCGCCATGCTGGCGCCGCAAGATCGCTAAAATCTAATTCACCTAGTCCCTCGCTATCCTGCCATTTGTGCTGTGGATCCATACCGAAGCGCACATTTCAGTGAATTCCTCCCCGATCTTTGGACAGATTTTCGGATCAGTCCAGCTTCCGGCTGCGTCAACTGATCGGTCTCTTTGCAGCAAGAGTGAAAGGCCGCTTCCAAGCAAGTTCCTGAGCGCCCTTCTTCGTCCCGACCGGCAGCTTTGGGCCGAACACGTCGACCTGGCGGTAGGCTGGTTGGACTGACCCGATGCTGCGCCGCCGCATGGCCGGTTCGGGCCCACTACGGCCATTCGAGCTTGTCATCACGTCGGGATGGCGATGCAAGCGCAGGGACTCGGCGAAGAAGAAGAACGTCTCGATCAATATCCGTGTTGATGGTCGGGACATTGACCTGGTGCCTGCCTGTCAACAGAATCTACTATTGCAAGATTACCGCCTTTTCCAACGCCGCGCGTACACTTGGCACGAGACGAATGTCGCAACACATATCGTAGTCATCCGGTCGAATGCACGTTCACAGAACACACCGCCACAATGCGTCTATAGCGGTCTATGTCCTTCTTTTCGCAAGTGACCGTCTGTCGACCGATCAGATTGCTGAGTGTATTGGCTGCCACCTGCCCGCAGCGATAGGGTTTGCCCGCTGCGTCGTTGCACCAAAGCGGTCCTTCCATGCTTAGGCCTTCCACCGATGGGGTGGGAGGCCATCGAGCAGGGAAGGGCTTCAAGAATGTCAGTTTCGATCACTCAATCCCGTCCTTTTGCCGCATCACCCTGCATTGACTACCTTGGCCCTCGCCAGTCCTTGCATAGAGGGTGTGAGGCCGCTCGGCGTTGCCGGTTGCCAGACGATCATGACGACGTCTCCGCCTCGGCAAACTCCTCCTGTATCCACGTCAGGAAATCCCGCTCCACCCCGCCGCCCCGGCCCGGACGGTTCGCCCCCCTGATCCAATAGAAGCACCCCGTCGCCACCTCGCTGCCGGGGATCGCGCGCAAACGGCCCTCGCTCAGCAGAAGCGATGTGTTGACCTGGCTGACCAGCGCCAAAAGCTCTTCGGCCAGCACCAGGTCCACCGCCAGGTGCTCCGCCGTCACGGTGGGGCCGCCGAGGGGAACCTGCCCCCTCTCCCCCAGCGCCCGGGCCCAATCGAGCCAGCTGAACTCGCCCCAGGCCGGACCCTTGCCATGCGAGACATGCACGAGCTTGGCCCGGAACACCGCCCCCGTCGTGGCGCCTGCCGCAAAGACCGGGTGACCGGCCCGCCCGATGGCCGCACAGCGGTCGGCAAAGAGCCTGGCCCAGCCCGTCCCGGGCGGTTCGGCGGCATGGAGGATGGTGATATCGCTCTCCCCCTGGTCCAGCGGGTCATGTGACGGCTCCAGGAAGAGCCTGACCTCGGGATGGCGCGCCTGGAACCGCGCGAGGCGCGGGGTCAGCCAGAGGACAGCGAAGGAATAGGAACTCACCACGCGCAGGGTCTGGGGCTTTTGCCCCGACAAGAGCGCATCGGCCGCGAGGATGCGGGCGAAGGCATCGCCAAGCGTGTCCAGCACCTGGGCTCCCAGCGCCGTTGCGACGAACCGGCCGCCGACCCGCTCCACCAAGGGGGCGCCGGCCTGGGCTTCGAGGTCGCGCAGGCGGTGGCTGATGGCGGGCGGCGTCACGCAAAGCTCGCGCGCGGCGGCCGAGAGGGAACCCAGGCGCACCACCGCCTCCAGCACCCGCAATCCGGTCATGGCAGGGGCATTGCGCATCGGCACCTCTTTTACCCCAGGTAAAAGCCAGCGGTCGGAAAAGTCAATTTACTTTGCGCCGCTCGGGGTCCAGTCTGGGGCAGCCCCCCGGAGCCCGCCATGAAGATCAGATCCATCCGCGCCACCCCCGTCAACATCCCCCTCCGCGCGCCCTACCGCTTCAGCTATGGCTCGACCGGGTCGCTGACCAAGACGGTGATCGAGCTTCTGACCGAGGACGGGGTGACGGGCCTTGGCGAATGCGCCGATGGCGACCGGGCGGCGGATGTGGCGCGCATGGCAGAGCGGCTGATCGGGCGCGACCTGCGCGACATCGGCCCAGCGGCGCGGTCCTGCGTGCCGGGCATGCGCTATACGCCCTGGGACAATGTGACGGCCCACGCACGGGTCTTTGCCGGGATCGAGATGGCGATGTGGGATGCGCGCGGCAAGACCGAAGGGGTTCCGCTGAGCCGTCTGCTGGGCGGTGCGCTGCGCCACGAGATCGCGTTGACCGAGTATTTCAGTTACCGATTGCCGGGGGTTTCTGAACCCGGAGAGTCGAGCCCCGCCGACATCGCGCGGTTTTGTGCCCGGATGATCGAGGAGCATGACGCGCGGATCTTCGAGGGCAAGGTCGGCACGGTCGCTTTTGCTGAAGAGATCCGGATGGTCGCCGAAGTGCGCGCGGCCATTGGCGAGCGCCCTTTGCAACTGGATGCCAACGGCACCTGGACGGTTCCAACCGCCCGCCACGCCTTGGGCAAGCTGATGCCCTATGATATTTCCTGGTTCGAGGAGCCCTGCGAGACCTACGAGGAAATGGCGGCGCTCCGGGCGCATTTCCCCTGCGCCTTCGCGACCCATATCATTGATCTGCCCAAGGCCGCGAGGCTGGCGTGTCCTGATGCGATCGTGTGCAATATCAACGAACTGGGCGGTATTCGCGGCACAATGGATTTTGTTGCGGCCTGTGCGGCGATGGGGATCGGCTTTCGCTTTCACTCCGGGGAAACCGGCGTCGGCACGGCGGCCTATCTGCATCTGAGTGGCGCACTGGAACACATCCGGGGGGCCAGTCAGACCATGCTGCGCTGGTACGCCGATGACGTGATCGAGGGCGGCCCGTTCGTGCCCAAAAGCGGCGTGGTGCGGGTGCCCGATGGCCCGGGCCTTGGGGTCACGCTGGACCCCGTGGCCCTTGCCCGCTGCCATGCGCGCTATCTGTCCGAAGGTCGGTTTCCGGCGGGTGCCTCTGCCCCGGCGGGTGCGGCATATGGCAGTGTGTTCCGCAAGACATGACCCGTACCCCGAACATGAGGCCGAAATGACCCGAACCCTGTCGCTTGATGCCGTCGAAACCATTGCCGTCGAGTGTCTGACGGCGAGCGGGGCATCTGCTGCGCAGGCGGCGCCCGTTGCGCGGTCGAT
>CAMAQR010000071.1 GCA_945860375.1 Pseudorhodobacter antarcticus | reverse complement strand
CGCGCCGAGGTTCAACTACCTCGCACCGACCCACAAACCCGTCCCCACCATCCGCCATGCCGACCTCCCAATGCGTTGAGAGACCTTCTGACAGCACGCACCGCGTTCAGAAATACGCCAATTCAATGGGACAGAGACGGCGCTTACCGCGCAACAGGTCCAACCCCAACCCATCCATGGATGGTTGGGCAGAAGCCACCTGCCGGCCGGCAGGCAGCCCGACAGGTGCAATCAGAATGGGGCGCAAGAGTGTGACGGACATTTTCCCTCCGGGCAATCTGGAGAGGATGCGCGCCCGCGGTTAACAAGCCGTTAAAAGAACTCAGGCGCGGCGGGCGCGGATGGCTTCGGCAAAACGTTCGAACAGATAGAAGCTGTCTTGCGGACCGGGGGATGCCTCGGGGTGATACTGCACCGAAAACACTGGCTTGCCATCGACCGCAATGCCGCAGTTTGACCCGTCAAACAGCGACACATGGGTTTCTGACACACCCTTGGGCAGGGTCTGGCTGTCCACGGTAAAGCCATGGTTCATCGAGGTAATTTCCACTTTACCCGTGGTCACATCCTTGACCGGATGGTTGGCACCGTGGTGGCCGTGGTTCATCTTGACCGTGATCGCGCCCAAAGCCAGCGCCAGCATCTGATGCCCCAGACAAATGCCAAACACCGGCAGATCGGCTGCCAACACGCCTTGGATCATCGGCACCGCGTAAGCGCCGGTTGCCGCCGGGTCGCCCGGGCCGTTGGACAAAAACACGCCTTCGGGGTTCAGGGCCAGCACGTCTTCGGCGGTGGCACTTGCGGGCAGGACGGTGACTTCGCAGCCAACCGAAGCGAGGCAGCGCAGGATGTTGCGTTTCGCGCCGTAGTCAATCGCCACAACGCGGAGGCCGGGGCCTTCGCGTTTTGTGTAACCCTCTGGCCAAGCCCAACGCTGTTCGTCCCATTTGTAGGACTGGGTGCAGGAGACGTCTTTTGCCAGATCAAGCCCGACCAAGCCCTTCCACGTACGCGCTTTGGCGACCAGCTTTTCGATGTCAAACTTGCCCGCCGGATCATGGGCCAGTGCCACATGTGGCGCACCTTGCTGACGGATGGCGCGGGTGAGGCGGCGGGTGTCGATGCCCCCGATGCCGATGCGACCTTTTTGCGCCAGCCATGCTGTCAGATCATTGGTCGCGCGCCAGTTCGACGGCTCTGTCGGGTCCCATTTCACCACCATGCCAGCCGCAACCGGGGTAGTGGTTTCATCGTCTTCGTCCGTTACGCCGGTGTTGCCGATGTGCGGGAAGGTGAAGGTTACGACCTGGCCCGCGTAGGATGGGTCGGTCATGATTTCCTGATAGCCGGTCATCGCGGTGTTGAACACCAGTTCCGCCACCGTTTCCCCGGTTGCACCAAAGCCTCGGCCATAGAAAACACTTCCATCCGACAGGGCAATGCAGGCAGTGGGGCGGGCTTGGGCAGAGGTGGTCATGGCAGCGACTCCCATTTCGGCAAATTTGGCGGACACTACGGGCGGCGGGCGGTAGGGTCAAGCCTTTGGCTCAAAAGGATTATTGTTTTATATCAAGGCTTTGAGAAAGTGAGGCGCAGTTGCGCCCACGTGCACTTGGCTGTATGCTGGGTCTTCGAGAAATCCACGGGGATGGAACACCGATGTCTTTGCGCGACCGCCTGCAAGTGGCCTTGAAAGAAGCGATGAAGGCCAAAGCGGTCGAACGCCTTTCCACGCTGCGTTTGATCAATGCCGCCATCAAGGATCGTGAGATCGCGGTGCGCGGCGAAGACGGTGCGCCTGAAGTGGGTGAGGCCGATATTCTGGCGCTGATGAGCAAGATGGTGAAGCAACGTCAGGAAAGCGCGCGCGCCTATGAAGAGGGCGGGCGGTTGGAGTTGGCCGAGAAAGAGTTGAACGAAGTCAAGGTGATCGAGGAGTTTCTGCCGCGGCAACTTGAGGCGGATGAGGTCGAAACAGCCCTGACCGCCGCCATCGCCGAGGCGGGCGCGACCAGCATCCGCGACATGGGCCGGGTGATGGCTGTGCTGAAAGGCAAGTACACCGGGCAAATGGATTTCGCAGCAGCCGGGCCTGCGGTGAAGGCCCGCTTGGGGTAAGACGCGCCCGGGAAAGGGTCCGTTGGAGCCTTTTCAGCGCCGACTCCATGGCGGTGCCGCAGCGATGCCCTGCCAGGAACCGGACCGCAGAACCATCGCGCCGATGGTACGCGTTTCGTGGGCTGTGCTGCGCAGGATCGTGACCATGGGTGCCGAAAAAACCGGTGCGGTGGCGAGGCTGATGATCGAGGTCAGTGGTTTGGCCAGTGGATGACACGGATAAACCAGCGCAGCGGCCACGAGATGGGCGAAGCCTTTGGCAACGTTGAAGCACAGCACAAACGGCACCGCTTTGCCCACTGCGACGCGGGATTCAGGGCCTGCGAACAGAGCCATGCCGCCGGACAAAAGGGTTAAGACACCGAAGATTGCGGCGATCGCCGCCACGGGTCGCCGCCATTCGGGGGCGGTTTGCTTGGCGGGGCTTGCTTGATTTGCGTGTAAGTCCTGCAGCCGACACCACATGCTGTGGCAGACAGGGTTGACCTAGGTCATGTCGGGCTGGCGGATCTGCGCAAGGCTTGCTTGCAGGGTGCGGCACAACTGCTGACGTTCCACACCGGTCAGGAACGCGCCCAATTCCACCTCGCGTCCCGCGCCCGACAGGGTCAGATAGTCGGGCACCGGGCCGCCCTTGGCGTGCAGGGTCAGCTTGACCCAATGCGGATTGGCTTGCCAGTCAGCGCGCAGACCCCTTGGCCCATAGCGAGTCAGAGTGATTTGGTCGGGCGTAAGTATCAGATCTTCCACGATTTCGCCGTCACGAAAGCTGCGCTCTAGCGCCCACCAGATTGCGGCGATGGTGCCGAGCAGAAACGGCAGCAGCCCCCACAAAACCGGCGAGCCGAGCAGCACCAGCAAGGGCAGCGCGATCAGAGCCGCCGTGCCACCGATGAACCACACCATGCCGCGCCGGGGCAGGCTGCGGTAGGGCCACAGATGCAGGCGGCGTGTATCGCCGGAAGGGGGCAGCCATTCATAGGGCAAGGGGATCGGTCCGACGATTGCGCATGGGTTGGTTTTAGGACGTGGTGGGGCCTGCGGCAAGACGTTGGCCCAATTCAGCCAGAGAATCAGGTTAACCATAGAAAACTGCTGGATTTTTGGTGTCCGGTTTGCGTCCGTTCCCCGTCCTGCAAGCGTCGTTTATCCGTCCCGACGCTGCGTGCGCTGGGGCGAGGGTTTACGCAACGCGCGCAGCGCAGCAGAAATGGGCCTTGGCGATCTGGCGCAAGCATTTGCATCCGGGCTGCCCGAGGTCTTGCCTTTCCCCGGATCGGGCCCCGGCGGCGATTGGATGCTGATGCGCAGGGCGGTGGCAGGATCGCGGGGTTTAACCATGGGGGGCAATGCAAAAGGCCCCGCATCGCTGCGGGGCCTTTGCTGTTTCAACCGGGTTTAGTGGCCGTGGCTGTGATCCCAGTCTGACCGCTTGGGCAGTTGCTCGAACGTGTGTTCGGGCGGCGGGCAGGGCAGGGTCCATTCCAGAGTGTCGGCGTATTCGTTCCAATAGTTGTTCTGGGTGATTTTCTTGCCGTAAAGCATGGCCCAGAAAATCATCACAATGAAGAACACGAAGGAGGCAAACGACAGGAAGGCGCCCAGCGACGAAACGTAGTTCCAGTAGGCATAGGCCTCGGGGTAGTCGATGTAACGGCGCGGCATGCCTTGGCGACCCAGAAAGTGCTGTGGGAAGAAGGTCAGGTTTGCACCGATGAACATGGTCCAGAAGTGCAGTTTGCCTGCCCATTCCGGGTATTCACGGCCCGACATCTTGCCAAACCAGAAGTAAATCCCGGCGAAGATACCGAACACCGCACCCAGCGACATCACATAGTGGAAATGCGCGATCACATAGTAAGTGTCGTGATAGGCGCGGTCCACAGGGGCTTGGCTTAGCACGATCCCGGTCACGCCACCGACGGTGAACAGGAACAGGAAGCCAAAAGCCCAAAGCATCGGGGTTTTGAACTCGATCGAGCCGCCCCACATGGTGGCGATCCACGAGAAGATCTTGATGCCGGTCGGCACCGCGATCACCATGGTGGCCAGCATGAAATAGCTTTGCTGGCTGAGCGACATGCCGACGGTGTACATGTGGTGCGCCCAGACGACGAAGCCCAGCACGCCGATGGCCACCATGGCGTAAACCATCGGCAGGTAGCCGAAGATCGGTTTGCGCGAGAAGGTCGAGATCACCTGCGAAATGATGCCGAAGGCCGGGATCACGATGATATAGACTTCTGGGTGGCCGAAGAACCACAGGATGTGCTGATACAGGATCGGGTCGCCACCACCGGCGGGATCGAAGAAGGTGGTGCCAAAGTTGCGGTCGGTCAGCAGCATGGTGATGGCACCCGCCAGAACCGGCAGCGCCAACAGAATCAGCCATGCGGTGACGAAGATCGACCAAGCGAACAACGGCACTTTGTGCAGGGTCATGCCCGGCGTGCGCATGTTCAGGAAGGTGGTGATCATGTTGATCGCACCCAGGATCGACGAGGCACCCGACAGGTGGACCGCGAAGATCGCAAGGTCCATCGAATAACCCGGCTCAGTGGTGGACAGTGGCGGGTACAGCACCCAGCCGACGCCCGAACCCAGTTGGTCATTGCCACCGGGCGAGATCACCGAAGCCACGGCCAGCGAAGTGCCGGCAACAAACATCCAGTAGGACAGGTTGTTCATCCGAGGGAACGCCATATCCGGCGCACCGATCTGCAACGGCATGAAATAGTTGCCAAAACCGCCGAAAAGCGCCGGGATCACCACGAAGAACATCATCAGGATGCCATGGGCGGTGACGGTCACGTTCCAGACATGGCCATTGGGGGTGCATTCCGCGGCGGCGTCGGCGACAAAGCGCATGCCCTCCATGCACATGTACTGCACGCCGGGATTCATCAGTTCCATCCGCATGTAGATGGTGAAGATCACCGAGATCAGGCCCACAACGCCCGAGGTGAACAGATAGAGGATCCCGATGTCTTTATGGTTTGTCGACATGAACCAGCGGGTGAAAAACCCTTTGGTCTCATGGTCGTGGCCATGGATGGCGGCGTCGGCCATTGGCGTCTCCCGTTGTCGTTGCGTTTTGACCCGGAACAGGGATGCCTGCGTCCGATTTATGGCATGTGTTTAGTTTGGCCCCCGCGACAGGGCAACGCCTGAGTTTGATTCAGATCAAATAAATTGTCGCAGGGGGGCGTAAAGTTTCGGGGCAATACATAAGGGCGGCCCAAGTGGACCGCCCTTATGTTGCAAGATGCCGTGGCTTACAGGGCCGGTTTGACCGAGGCCAGATAGGCCGCCATGTCTTCGCCGCCCTTGGCCAGCTTGAACGACATTTTCGATTTTGCGCCAGCGTCGCCGGTTTTGGTTTTCAGCCATGCGGTCGGATCGGTGACATAGGCGGCCAAAGTGGCCTCGTCCCACAGGGTGCCATCGGCTCCGGCGGCGATGATCGACTCGCCATATTTGAAGTCGGCCAATGCGCCAACCTGACGGCCAATCACGCCGTACAGGTTCGGGCCAACCGCGCCGCCCTTTTGAATGGCGGTGCCGTCATCGGCGGTGATGGCATGGCAAGCCTTGCATTTCTTGAAGTCAGCTTCGCCTTTGGCCGCATCCCCGGCGAAGGCCGGAGCAGCGAGCGTGGCCAGTGCCAGACCAGCGATCAGGGAAAATTTGGTCATATCATCCTCTTGGGTCATCAAGGCGCGCGAGTCGCCCGGCGGTTCAGATGCATAATAACTGGGGCGTTGCTGCCGAAAATCAAATGCAACTTGCTTGACATATCATGGCAACCGCTGTTGCAAGGCTGACAGATTGTCACATCGGGACGGCTTTATTGCGCAAAAGCCTTGGAAAAACAGGCCAGCAAAGCCGCGTCCAGATCGGCCATGGTGACTGGAAGGCCCAGATCGACAAGGCTGGTGACGCCATGATCGCGGATGCCGCAAGGCACGATGCCGCCGAAATGCGACAGGTCGGGTTCGACATTGATCGAAATGCCGTGAAACGACACCCAGCGCCGCAATTTGACGCCAATGGCCGCGATCTTGTCTTCGCGCAACGCGCCGTCAGGGTTCGGGGCGCGGTCATGCCGGACCACCCAAACGCCAACGCGGCCTGCGCGGCGTTCGCCCTTGACGTTGAATTCGGCCAGCGTCGCGATCACCCAGTTTTCCAACGCGCAGACAAACTGGCGCACATCGCGGCCGCGTTCGTTGAGGTTCAGCATGGTGTAGGCCACGCGCTGACCGGGGCCGTGATAGGTGTACTGGCCGCCGCGTCCGGCAATGTGGACGGGAAAGCGGTCGGGGTCGGTCAGGTCGGCGGCTCTGGCCGAGGTGCCGGCGGTGTAAAGGGGGGGATGTTCCAGCAACCAGATCGCCTCGGGCGCGGTGCCGGAAGCGATCGCGGCGGCGCGGGACTCCATCGCGGCAAGAGTTTCGGCATAGGGGGCCAGGCCGGGCAAATGTTGCCAATCAATCTGCGCTGTCATTTTGACCCCTGTCTGCCCTTTGTGCCAGATGTGGCGCGGATGTCGGCCGATTGCAATCACGCAGAATCCCCCTTTTCAACGCCGGGCACTGCGGCTACACACCCGATACCTAAGCCGGATTCAGTGCGGATATGGCGGAATTGGTAGACGCGCAGCGTTGAGGTCGCTGTTCTTTAATCGGAGTGAAGGTTCGAGTCCTTTTATCCGCACCAATCCAGCTTGGGTTATCCCTGAACATTGATGGATCGACCGATTTTGGCAGGCCTTGGCCTGACCGTCGTGCACCCCGGCTGTCTGTCACGGCCCGCGGGTTCTGATGTCGCGGCCAGCGGCGGCTTTGGCAGCGGCAGTGCAGGGCTTCAAAGGGAATCAATGTGCGCTACCACATCCCGCGTTGGGACTGTAACGTCGAAGGCCACAGGCGATTGGCCTGCGATGCAATCCAAGCGATGCCGTTCTGCGCGGCAAATGCGGCGCAAAATGCCCGATCCGCCTGCTTTGCCCATGCCAATCCAAGAGACGCGACAAGCCAATTGCAATAGACTTGTGCCTTGGTTTAAATCGCAGAGGACCAGTGCAGGAAAACTGCCGGACACATGGGGAGATTGGCGTGGCTTCATCCAGCGCGAACGATGCTTTCGTCGCATTTGAGCATGTGCAGAAAAGCTATGACGGTGTGACTTTGGTCGTCAAAGACCTGAACCTGAACATCGCCAAAGGTGAATTCCTGACCATGCTTGGGCCATCCGGGTCTGGCAAAACCACCTGTCTGATGATGCTGGCCGGGTTTGAAACCGCGACGCATGGCGAGATCAAGCTGGACGGTCGCCCGATCAATCAGGTGCCGCCGCACAAACGTGGCATCGGCATGGTGTTCCAGAATTACGCGCTGTTCCCGCATATGACGGTGGGCGAAAACCTGTCCTTCCCGCTGGAAGTGCGCGGCATGGGCAAATCGGACCGCGAGGCCAAGGTCAAACGCGCGCTGGACATGGTGCAGATGTACAGCTTCATCAACCGCCGCCCCAGCCAGCTTTCGGGCGGGCAACAGCAGCGCATCGCCTTGGCGCGGGCCTTGGTGTTTGACCCGTCCTTGGTGCTGATGGACGAGCCGCTGGGCGCGCTGGACAAACAGTTGCGCGAGCATATGCAGTTTGAAATCAAGCACTTGCACAACAGTTTGGGCATCACCGTGGTCTATGTGACCCACGATCAGGGCGAAGCGCTGACGATGTCTGACCGTGTGGCGGTGTTCAATGATGGCCGTATTCAGCAACTTGCCCCGCCTGCCGATCTGTATGAGCGCCCGGACAATTCCTTCGTCGCGCAGTTCATCGGTGAGAACAACAAATTGCTGGGCACCATCGAAGAGCTGTCCGAGGGCAAGGCCTTGGTGCGGCTGTCCACGGGTGAGTTGATTGACGCGACCCCGGTGAACGTGACGCAGAAGGGCCAGAAAACCCTGGTGTCGATCCGCCCCGAACGGGTGGAATTCAAACCCGAAATGATGCCAGCCGGCGCGCATATGATTGGCGCGCAGGTGCTGGAAGTGATCTACATGGGCGATATCTTGCGGGTGCGCTTGCGCGTGGCCGGGTCTGATGATTTCGTCATGAAGATGCGCAACACGCTGGGACAAACCCGGCTGGAGCCTGGACAGCAGATCAAGGTCGGCTGGCATCCGCAAGATGCCCGCGCGCTTGATCCGATGTAAGATACTGTTTTGCCGATACAAAGCTAAAGCCGCCCTGCAGGCGGATCACTTTTCGAAACTGTTCAAAACTGGGAGTTACCAATGAAAAAACTACTCGTTCTGTCCACCGCCCTGACCTCTGTTGCCTTTGCTGCGGGCGCGGATGTCACGGTCATGTCCTGGGGTGGCGGCTACACCACCAGCCAGGTTGAGGCCTATCACAAGCCGTTTACCGCAGCGACCGGCAATGCCGTGATCTCGGTTGACAGCGACAACCCGGCGCCGCAGGTCAAGACCATGGTTGAGGCTGGCAACGTCACTGTTGACGTGGCTGACGTGGAATATGCCGATGCGATCCGTCTGTGCGACGAAGGCATGCTGGAAACCATCGGCATGGATGCGCTGCCGCCCGGTGCTGATGGCACCCCGGCTGCGGACGACTTCCTGCCCGGCGCTGTGACCGATTGTGCTGTCGCGACCATCGTGTTCTCGACTGTCTTTGCTTATGATGCCTCGAAATTTGCCGGTGAGAAGCCTTCGACCATTGCCGATCTGTTCGACACCGCCAAATTCCCTGGCAAGCGTGGGCTGGGCAAGCGGGCCAAAGCCAACTTGGAAATGGCTTTGATGGCGGACGGCGTTCCGGCGGCAGAAGTCTACGCTTTGCTGGCCACCCCGGAGGGTGTTGACCGCGCTTTCGCCAAAATGGACACCATCAAAGCCGACACCATCTGGTGGGAAGCGGGCGCTCAGGCGCCGCAGCTGCTGGCCGATGGCGAAGTGGCGATGACCACCGCTTACAACGGCCGTATCTTCGGCGCAGCGGTCACAGATGGCAAACCGTTCGTCACCGTTTGGGACGGTCAGGTCTATGAGTACGACCTGTTTGTGATCCCGAAGGGCGCACCGAACAAGGACTTGGCGCTTGAGTTCATCAAGTTCGCCACCTCGACCCAGGCTTTGGCCGATCAGGCCAAGTGGATTTCCTATGGCCCGGCGCGCAAATCTTCGGGCGCTCTGGTTGGCTTGTTCAACGACGGCAAGACCGAAATGGCCCCCTATATGCCAACGGCTGCCGCCAACCTGACCAACGCTTTGGCCTCGTCCTATGAGTTCTGGGTCGATCGTGACGCAGAATTGAACGAGCGTTTCAACGCTTGGCTGGCTTCAAACTGATCCAAAGGGCGGGCGCGGGGAAACCTGCGCCCGTTTTCTTTCTGGGCTGATCAATCAAGGATGAACCATGGCCGATCTTTCCGCCAATGCAGAAATGCTGACCACCGCCGATGGCCGCCCTTTGAAAGCGGCGCTGGCGCGGGCGCAGGGCAAGGCCAAGCGCCGCGCCTTCCTGCTGGTGCTGCCGCTGTTGCTGTTCATCGTGATCACCTTTGTCTGGCCGATTTTGCAGGTGCTGCATCAGTCGGCGTACAATCCGAAATTCTCTGAAAACATGCCGGGAATCGGCCAATGGTTTGCCGAAAACCCCATTGGCACCGAACCCGATGAAGCCGCCTATGCCATATTGGTTGCTGACCTGAAAACCGCCGCCGCCGCCAAGAACGTGGCCGTCGCCGGTGAGCGGGTGAATTATGAGATGTCGGGCACGCGGTCTTTGTTCACCTCGACCGGGCGCAAGGCCAAAGACCTGAAGCCGCCCTTCAAGGAATCGCTGATCGCGGTCGATGCCAAATGGGGCGACCCGGTGCTGTGGGGGGTGATGCGGCAGGTGTCCTCGGCCTATACCAGCGATTTCTACCTGTCGGCGCTGGATTTGAAGCGCGATGTCGATGGCTCGATCATGCGGGTAGAGGAAAATCAGCGCGTCTATGTGAACCTGTTCTTGCGCACGTTTGCGATGTCGGCGGCGATCACGGTGATCTGTCTGATCCTTGGCTTTCCGATCGCGCATCTGCTGTCGATTCTGCCGACGCGCTATTCCAACCTGCTGATGATTCTGGTGCTGCTGCCGTTCTGGACGTCACTTCTGGTGCGCACGACGGCGTGGATGGTGTTGTTGCAGGGGCAGGGCGTGGTGAACAACACTTTGGTCTGGTTCGGTATTGTTGCCGATAACGCGCGGCTTGAGATGATCAACAATCTGTTGGGCACGGTGATTGCGATGACGCATATCCTGCTGCCGTTCATGATCCTGCCGCTGTATTCGGTCATGCGACCGATCCCGCCCAGCTATGTCCGCGCCGCGCGCAGTCTGGGGGCCACGTCATGGACAGCCTTCCGCCGGGTCTATTTGCCGCAAACGATTCCGGGCATCGGGGCTGGTGGTTTGTTGGTGTTCATCCTGTCGGTCGGCTATTACATCACGCCTGCTTTGGTGGGGGGCGCTTCGGGTCAGCTGATTTCCAACCTGATCGCCTTTCATGTGAACAAATCGAACAACTGGTCACTGGCGGCGGCTTTGGCCACCATTCTGCTGGCCGCGATTTTGCTGCTGTACTGGCTGTATGACAAGCTGGTGGGCATCGACAAGTTGAAGCTGGGATAAAGGGCACATCATGGCACTTCCGATTTACGCCTCGCCGCTGGAGCGGGTCTGGTACTACAGCTTCCGGGTGATCTGCGCGCTGATCTTCCTGTTTTTGATCGCGCCGATCATCATCGTGATCCCGTTGTCGTTCAACATAGAGCCTTACTTTACCTTCACCGAAAAAATGCTGGCCTTTGACCCCACGGGCTATTCGCTGCGCTGGTATGATCTGCTGCTGACGCATCCGAACGTGCCCACAGATGTGCCGCGTGACAGTGCATGGTGGGGGACTGTCTGGCGTGAGGCGGCTTGGGTCAATGCCGCCAAGAACTCTGTCATCATCGGTTTCTTTGCCACCATTCTGGCGACGTTTCTGGGGACGCTGGCCGCCCTTGGCCTGTCGCGCCCAGAAATGCCCTACCGCCGGGCCATCATGGCCATTCTGATTTCACCGATGATCGTGCCGGTCATCATCATCACACTGGGCCTGTTCTTTTTCTACTCGGCGATCGAGGTCAATAAATGGGGGGTGCCCTATCTGGGCGTGATCATGGCGCATGCCACTTTGGGCATCCCTTTCGTGATCATCACGGTCACGGCCACCCTGTCTGGCTTTGACCACTCGCTGACACGGGCCTCTGCCAGCCTTGGCGCGTCACCGTCCACCACATTCTTCAAGGTGATCATGCCACTGATCACGCCGGGCATGATTTCCGGCGCGCTGTTCGCCTTTGTCACCTCGTTTGATGAGGTGGTGGTGGTGTTGTTCGTGGGGGCCAATGACGAACAAACCATCCCGCGCCAGATGTGGAATGGCATCCGCGAGGCAATTTCGCCCGCGATCCTGTCGGTGGCGACGCTGCTGGTGATTGTGTCGATTTCACTGTTGGCGACGGTGGAACTCTTGCGGCGGCGCTCGGAGCGGCTGCGGGGTGTGACGCCTTATTGATTACGGCAAAATATGCAGCCAGCCCCAGGTGGTAAAGATCGACAGCGCCGTGGCGATCAGGACCGCACTGGCGTTCACCCGTTTGCCGACCCCGTAGAGATGCGCAAACATATAGGCGTTGACGCCGGGGGCCATGGCGGCGGTGATGGTGGCCGAGCGCAGAGCCGCTGTGTCCAGCCCGAACACAAAGCGGCCCAGCCCATAGGTGATGCTGGGATGAATGACCAGTGAGGTCAGACAAACCAGCGCGATCAAGCCCTTGTCGCCCTCTGGCCGGTAGCGCCACAGCACGCCCCCCAGCCCGAACAACGCCGCGGGAAGCCCCGCCTTCGACATCATGTCCACGGCTGCGGCAAAGGCTACGGGTTGCGGCAGGCCTGTGAAGTTCGCAGCAAAACCGCACAGGATGCCAATGACCAAAGGCTGCGATACCACGCCTTTCATCACCTGCGCCGCAAAGCCCGCGTGCGATTTGCGCGGTTGCCCGATGCCACGCGCCCATTCCATCATCAGGATGCCGAAGGTGTAAAACAGCACCGCGTGGATGGAAATGATGGCGATATTTCCGGTCAGCGCCTCGGCGCCGTAAGCGCGCTCAGTGATCGGCAGGCCCAGCAGCAGTGTGTTGGAGAACAGGCAGGCAAAGCCGATGGCCACGCAATCGGGCAGGGCACGGTGGAAGATCAGCCGGGCCCCGAAAAACCCCACGGCAAAGCCGGCAAAGGCCCCGATGTAAAAGCTGAACATCAGGCCGGGGCTGAAGGCCTGTGACAGGTCAAGTCCGGCGACTGACTTGAACAGCAGCACGGGCAGGGCAAAGCTTTGGGTGAAGGACATGATGCCATCGACCGCGGCATCGGTCAGCAGATTCAGGCGTGCGGCGATGTAACCAAAACCGATCAGGATGAAGACCGGGAAGATAACGTCGATCAGCGCGCTCATGGCACGTTGTCGAAGGTCAAAACCATGCCGTCAAAGGCGGGGGTCACGCCCTTGGGTAACTCATTCACCAGCGTTGCGTAATCCATATCCAGATGCATGTTGGTGATGACGGCCGTTGCTGGCTTCACCCGTGCGATCCAGTCCAGCGACAGCGCCAGATGGGCATGGGTGGGATGCGGCTTGCGGCGCAGGGCGTCCAGCACCCAGCAATCGAGGCCCTGAAGGTGGGGCCAGGACTCTTCGGGGATCGCCACAACATCGGGCAGATAGGCAAGGCCGCCCACGCGAAAGCCCAAAGCTTCCATCGAGCCGTGATCGACCCGGAAGGGGGTGAAGGCTATGGGACCAGCCGGGCCATCGACGGCAAAGGTGCCGTCGATGCTGCGCAGATCAAGGATCGACGGATAAGGCGAGCCTTCGGGCTGCACAAAGGCATAGGCGAACCGCGACAGCAGCGCATCTTGGGTGGGGGCATCGGCCCAGACCGGCAGACGGTGGCGCATGTTGAACACCACCTGGCGCAGATCGTCGATGCCATGGACATGATCAGCGTGGGAATGGGTGTATACCACGCCATCCAGCGTGCCGATGCCGGCGTCCAGCAGTTGCGCGCGCATGTCCGGCGACGTGTCGATCAACACGCGCGTCACCGCATCCCCCGCCAGCCGTTCGACCAGCATGGAGCAGCGGCGGCGGCGGTTCTTGGGGTTTTGCGGGTCACAATCGCCCCAATCGCCCCCCAGTCGCGGCACACCGCCCGAGGACCCACAGCCGAGAATGGTAAAGCGCAAGGTGGCCATCAGACGATCTTTGCTTTGGGAAACAGGCGTTCGAAATTGGCGGTGGTGGCGGCGGCGAAATCCTGTTCGGTGACACCAAACATGGCAGCACCCGCGCGGGCGGTGAAGGCGGTATAGGCCGGTTCATTGCGCCGACCCCGGTAGGGCGGCGGTGCAAGATAGGGGCTGTCGGTTTCCAGCAAGATCCGGTCCATGGGGGCGGCTGCGAAAATATCGCGCAAGTCCTGCGACTTGGGGAAGGTGGCGATGCCAGACATCGACAGATAGAACCCCATGTCGAGCGCGGCCATTCCCAAAGCCCGCGACGAGGAAAAGCAGTGCATGACGCAGCTGTAGGGCTTGGCATCCATGCCTTCGGCCAATAGGCGCGCCATATCATCATCGGCAGCGCGGGCGTGGATGATCAGCGGCAGGCCCGTTTCCTGCGCGGCCTGAATGTGGATGCGCAGGGACGCCTGCTGAATTTCAGCGGTGTCGGCGGTGTAGTGGTAGTCCAGACCGGTTTCGCCAATGCCGACGAATTTCGGATGCGACGCAAAGGCCACCAACTGATCCAGCGTCGCCATGGGCTGATCGGCGGCACTCATCGGGTGGATGCCTGCGGCGTAGAACACGCCCGGATGGGTTTCCGCAATCGCGCGCACGGTGGGTTCGTTGTGCAGTTTGGTGCAGATCGTCACCATCCGCGACACCCCGGCGGCATGGGCGCGGGCGATGACCTCGGGCAGTTCATTTTGGAAGTCGGGGAAGTCGAGATGGCAATGGCTGTCTACGATTTCAAACGCCATTTCCATACCCCTCGGCGAGGGATCTCGCCGTCGCATCAATCTGTAGAACCATATCCATCAGAAGGGCGGCAGGGTCAAGGTTGACCGCCTTGCCGCGACGGGCGCGCAGGCCAAGATGTTGCGCAAGGTCCGCCCAGATGCGGGCGGCTTGCGGGTTTGGCGACAGCCGTGCGATCAGATCGCCTTCGCCGGGCGCGGCCTCGGGCGGCAGATGGCCGAGGGTTCCGGCACGGGCCATGCGGGCGAGGAACAGGTCGAGCAGGGTGACGATCAGTTCGAACTGCGCCTCTGCTCCTTTGCCCGCACCCGCCTCGGCCAGCGTTTGCGCGCGCGGTCGGTCCAGTTTGGGCATGGTGGCAAACAGGCGGATCAGGCTGGCGTAGAGTTTCAGCCCGTCCAGATTGGTCATCCGAAACGCCTCGCCCACCGATCCACCGGCCAGTTGCGCCAAAGCGACACGCTGTTCGGGGGCCACATCGCCGCCAGCTTGCGTCAGCGCGTCGGACAGATCATCGGCGTTCAGCGGCGCCACCCGCAACTCGCGGCAGCGCGAGCGAATGGTGGGCAGCAGTTTCGCGGGCTGATGCGAGATCAGCAGCAGCGTGACGCGGGCGGGCGGTTCCTCCAGCAATTTCAGCAGGGCATTGGCGGCCGATGGGTTCATCTCATCCACCGCGTCAATGATCGCGACGCGGCGGCCACCGTCGGCGGCTGACAGGGTGAAAAACGACTTCATCTTGCGCACTTCATCGACGGAAATCACCGTTTGCAGGCGATCATGCTTTTCATTCGGGGTGCGGCGCAGCAGGAACAGCCGGGGTTCCGACAGCGCCACCATGCGGCGGGCCACCGGGTGGCTGTCGGGAATATCCAGACTGTCTGGCGGCGGGGCTGCAAACATGCCGCCATCCTCTTCGGGCGTGGCCAGCAAAAAACGCGCCAGTTTCCATGCCAGCGTTGCCTTGCCAACCCCGCGCGGCCCGGTGATCAACCAGCCATGATGCAAGCGGCCGCCGTTGAAGGCCTGCAGGAAAGCCGCCTCGGGGGTGGCTTGGCCGATCAGGCGCGACGTGGCGCGCGGATGTGGCGCGCCTTCGACACAATCGGGTTCCGGCAGGTCGGTCATCGGGTGAGGTGCCCCAACGCCTGCGCCACCACATCCGCAGCAACTGTTGCGGGATCACGCGCGCCGTCGATCACGCGGAACCGGGCGGGGTGGGCAGTTGCCAAACCCAGAAACCCGGCGCGGGCCTTGGTTTGCACGCCCAAGCCCATGTCTTCAAACCGCATTTCGGCCCCGGCGCGGGCGGTGGCGCGGGCCAGACCCAGCGCGGGATCAATGTCGATCAGGAAGGTCAGGTCAGGTTCCACGCCGATCATCAGGGCGTGCAGCGCATCCACCGTTTCGCGCAGATCGCCCCGCGTCAGGCCTTGGTAAATCCGGCTGCTGTCGGCGAAGCGGTCGCAGATCACCACTTCGCCGCGGGCAAGGGCAGGGCGGATGGTTTTTTCCAGATGGTCGCGGCGGGCAGCGGTGAAGAGCAGCAGTTCGGTTTCGGTGGACCAGCGGTCGGCAGCGCCTTCCAGCACCAGACGGCGGATTTCCTCGGCCCCCGGACTGCCACCGGGTTCGCGGGTGTGGCACACCACATGGCCCTGCGCGCGCAAGGCATCGGCCAAAATCCGGGCTTGGGTCGATTTGCCCGAACCGTCGATGCCCTCAAAACTCAGGAACGCCGCTGTCATCAACTGGCCGGGGCTTCGGCGCCAAAATATTCGGCCCGCAGCACCCGTATGGCAGTGGTCAGCCGGATCATGAAGCCGCCTTTGGCGACATCGGCCTCGGCCACAAGGGCCACGCGATGCTCGGGCAGGCCCGGCACCGTGATCACCAACTCGCCCACCGGCGTGCCCTTGGTGACAGGTGCCGTCAGCGGGCCAGTGTAAACCACTTCGGCTTGCAAACCATCCTGCGCCAAAGCCGGGATCAACAATTGGACGTCTTCGGCGGGCACAAGCCCCACGGTTTCAACCGCACCCAGGAACACCTGCGCCTCGGCCACGCGCGCCCCGGCTTTCGCCACGGTTTTCAGGGCAAACTGGCGGAAGGCCCAAGTGGCAATGCGCTCGGCTTCTTCGGCGCGCTCGGCTTCCGACGTCAGGCCCGAGATCGCGAAGATGATCCGGCGGTCACCCTGTTTGACCGACCCTACCAGACCGTAACCCGCCTCTTCGGTGTGGCCGGTCTTCAATCCGTCTGCACCAATCCCCAGCTTGAGCAACGGGTTGCGGTTGTTCGC
>CAMAQR010000070.1 GCA_945860375.1 Pseudorhodobacter antarcticus | reverse complement strand
GGGTGGTGGTGAACAACAACATCGTGCTGATCGACACCTATGACACCCTGCGGCGTGAGGGCATGCCGAAGATCGAGGCGATCTTGGCAACGTGCCGCGAACGGGCGCGGCCTGTGGTGTTGACGGCGCTGACGGCCATTCTGGGCGTGTTGCCGATTGCCTTCGGGCTGAATCTGGAACTGCTGAACCACGAAACCACCTTCGGTGCGCCATCAACCCAGTGGTGGATTTCCCTGTCCAGCGCAATTGTCTTCGGCCTCGCCTTCGCCACCGTGCTGACGCTGGTGGTGATCCCGTCACTGCTGATGCTGGTGACGCCGGGGGATGGGCCGAAACGCCAGTGGCTTCGGCGGGACCGGGCCTGATACTGTAAAGTTTGATTAAAATTTGCGCTTCATCTTGGTGAAAATATCCCACGGGGGACGTCCCATTGCCCTTTGCAATGGGACGCGGGGGTGTGAAACTCCCGCCTTGGCCTCTCAGCGCAGCCAAAGCGCGGGGGCAGGGGAAATGGCCGGCTCCTGCTAGGATCACGTCACAAGCTTTGGGTGATCAGCCCCAGAATTGCCTGAGCCGCCGGCGGTAGAAACACCCCGCGCCGCGTCAATAGACTGTAAGGCGCAACGCTGATCGCCAGATCGGTCTGAATGATGGCAAAGGCCGCATCGGGGCCACTGGCAAACTGGTCTGCCACCGCTTGGGCCAAGGGCGCGACAGAGTTGGACTGCTGCAACAGCGCCAGCGTCAGCAGAAAAGACGCCGTGGAAAGCCGTTGCTGCGGTGCGGGCAGGCCGCGTTCGGCAAGCCGTGCCAGAACGGCGCTCCGCAGTGGGCTGTCATTGCCGGGCATCACCCAGTCGAACTCCAACAGGTCCAGCGGCTGCGCCACCAAGCTGTGCGCCAACCGATGGCCCTTGCGCACCATCAAGGCGATCGGTTCGGGGGCAATCACCCGCGCGTCGATTTGGGCGGCGTCGGCCCCGTCCGGCACGCGGGCGATGGTGAAATCAAGCCGACCTGACAGCAGCTGCTCGAACAGGATATCCGAACTGGCCACGATCACCTCGGTCTGGATGCCGGGATGCGACAGCCGGGCGGTGCGCAGGGCGGGCAGCACGATGTCAAGTGCGGGCGCTGTCACCGCACCAATCCCGACCCGGCCGACCTGACCGCCGCTCGCCTCGGCCATCTCGCGCGCCGCGTCGCGCATTTCCATCAACACCCGTTCCGCCCGCCGTGCCAGCATCTGCCCCGCCACCGTCAGGTTCACACCCCGACCCAGCCGGATGTGCACAGGTGTGCCCACAATCCGCTCAATCTCGGACAGCAACCGGGACGCTGCGGGCTGCGTGATGCCCACCGCCAGCGCCGCCAACCCGATCTGCCCGGTTTCTGCAAAGGCCGCCATCATCCGCAAATGGCTCAGCTTTATGCCACGGTTCAGCAATACATCGGTGTGTTTGGATTTCGACATGCCAACCTCGGTATGAATGAATGCTAAAACATAATTTGACGGATATACAAGCAAACTGCAATCTAAGGTGGCGGCAGAGAAAAGGTGGTCAGCGCCTGCGCCGGAAGCATTGCCAACTCGCGCCTGCGGGCGTCTCTGGGAGGACCACCATGAACCTATCACGTCGGGCGCTTTTGGCGCTTGTGGCGGCTGCGACGGCTTCTGTCGCAGTCCCGTCTTTTGCGCAAGACAAAGGCACCATCGGCATTTCGATGCCGACCAAATCTTCGGCACGCTGGATCTCGGACGGCGAGTCTATGGTCAAGCAGTTCACCGAAGCGGGCTATGGCACTGATCTGCAATATGCAGAAGATGACATCCCGAACCAACTGGCCCAGATCGAGAACATGATCACCAAGGGTGTGAAGGTTCTGGTCATCGCCGCTATCGACGGCACCACGTTGTCGAACGCGTTGGACAACGCCGCCGCCGCTGGCATCAAGGTCATCGCCTATGACCGCCTGATCCGCGACTCGGGTTCGGTTGACTACTACGCCACTTTCGACAACTTCAAAGTCGGCGTGCAGCAGGCGACCTCGCTGGTCGAAGGCCTGAAAGAGCGCTTCCCGGACCAAAAGCCGTGGAACGTCGAACTGTTTGGCGGCAGCCCGGACGACAACAACGCCTTCTTCTTCTACAATGGCGCGATGTCGGTTCTGGACCCGCTGATTGCAGACGGCAGCATCGCCATTCCGTCGGGCCAGATGGGCATGGACGTGGTTGGTACCCTGCGTTGGGATGGTGCTGTTGCCCAGTCGCGCATGGACAACCTGCTGTCGGCCAACTACGGCGACAAGGCCCTGCATGGCGCGCTGTCGCCGTATGATGGCTTGTCGATCGGCATTCTGTCGTCGGTCAAGGGCGTAGGCTATGGGTCGGGCGATCTGAAAATGCCAATCGTCACCGGTCAGGATTGCGAGATTCCGTCCGTCAAATCGATGGTCGCGGGCGAGCAGTATTCGTCGATCTTCAAAGACACCCGCACCTTGGCTGGCGTCACCGTGAAGATGGTCGATGCGCTGGTTTCGGGTTCGGAACCGGAAATCAACGACACCAAAACCTATGACAACGGCGTCAAAGTCGTGCCATCCTACCTGCTGGAGCCGCTGCCGGTGAACGTGTCGAACTATGAGGAACTCCTTGTAGGTTCGGGCTATTACACCGCAGATCAGCTGCAGTAATCAGGTCGGTTTCCGTGTCCGTCCCCCGCTCCCGTGGGGCGGACACGGTTTTTTCCGGGGGGGAAGACGATGACGGCACTTCTGGAAATGCGGGGGATCAGCAAAGTTTTCCCCGGCGTGCGCGCGCTGGACAATGTGAACCTGACCGTCAAGGCGGGAGAGATTCATGCGATCTGCGGCGAAAACGGCGCGGGCAAGTCCACCCTGATGAAGGTGCTGTCGGGCATCTATCCGCATGGATCTTATGAGGGTGAAATCCTGTATGACGGGGCGACCCTGATGAACCGCTCGATCTCGGACTCCGAGGCGAAAGGCATCATCATCATCCATCAGGAACTGGCGCTGGTGCCGCTGCTGTCGATTGCCGAGAACCTGTTCATGGGCAATGAGGTGGCGAAGAACGGCGTGATCAACTGGCCCCAGACGTTCCAGAAAACCGAAACATTGCTGGCGAAGGTGGGGCTTTATGAGGCGCCTTCGACCAAGGTGGAAAAGCTGGGCGTCGGCAAGCAGCAACTGATCGAAATCGCCAAGGCGCTGGCCAAAGACGTGCGCCTGTTGATCTTGGACGAACCCACCGCCGCCTTGCAGGAAAATGACAGCCAGAAGCTGCTCGATTTGCTGTTGGAGTTGAAGGCGCAGGGCATCACCTCGATCCTGATCAGCCATAAGCTGAACGAGATTAACCGTGTGGCCGACCGTATCACCATCATCCGCGATGGCGCGTCAGTCTCCACGCTGACCAAATCCGAGATTTCCGAAGACCGCATCATCCGCGATATGGTCGGCCGCGACATGGCGCACCGCTATCCCGAACGCACGCCTGACATTGGCGACACGTTGCTGGAGGTCGAAGGCTGGAACGTCTGGCACCCCGAGCAAAAAGACCGCCAGATGATCCGCGACGCCGCCTTTACCGTGCGCAAGGGTGAGATTGTCGGCATTGCCGGGCTGATGGGGGCAGGACGCACCGAACTGGCGATGAGCCTGTTTGGCAAAAGCTATGGCACAAGGATTTCCGGCACCGTCAAGATGAGCGGCAAGGTGGTCGATACCTCGACCGTTTCCAAAGCCGTCGCGGCAGGGCTTTCCTATGTGACAGAGGATCGCAAGGTGCTTGGGCTGGTGCTGGATGAACCCATTGTGCGCAACATCACGCTGGCCAACCTGATGGGCGTGTCGCTGCGCGGTGTGCTGGACAAGCGCCGCGAAACGCAGGTGGCGGAGGGTTATCGCACCGCCATGGCCATCCGCACGCCCGGCGTGTTCCAGAAGGTGGTGAACCTGTCGGGCGGCAATCAGCAAAAGGTGGTGCTGTCGAAATGGCTGTTCACCGATCTGCAGGTGCTGATCCTCGATGAACCCACGCGCGGCATCGACGTCGGCGCAAAGTTCGAGATTTATGCGATCATGAACGATCTGGCCGCGCAGGGGCGTGGCGTGGTGATGATCAGTTCGGAAATGCCGGAACTGCTGGGCATGTGCGACCGCATCTATGTGATGAACGAAGGCCGTCTGGTGGGCGAATTAAGCGGTGCAGAAGCCAGTCAGGAACGCATCATGGCGTTGATTCTGAAAAGTGATGATCCCACCACGACCGGGTCCAACAAAGCTGGAAAGGCTGCATGATGGCGGAGAAAAAGGGCTTAGGCGCGCATCTGGGCGGGCATTTGCGTGAAAACGGCATGATGATGGCGTTGGTCGCCATTGTGCTGTTCTTCACCATCATCGTGCGGGTCGTGCTGGACGTCGATTTCCTGTCGGCGCAGAACATCACCAACCTGTTCCTGCAAAACTCTTACGTCATCATCATGGCACTGGGGATGCTGCTGGTGATCGTGGCGGGGCATATTGATCTGTCGGTTGGCTCGGTCGTCGGCTTTACCGGCGCTGTGGCGGCTGTGCTGACGGTCAATCTGGATTGGCCGGTGATCGCCGTGGTGCCCGCCTGTCTGATCGTCGGTCTGCTGATTGGTGCGGCGCAGGGGTACTGGATCGCCTATTGGCGGATTCCGTCGTTTATCGTGACGCTGGCAGGGATGCTGGTGTTTCGCGGGTTGACGCTGTGGCTGTTGAACGGCCAGAATATCGGTCCGTTTCCGAAGGCGTTTCAGTCACTGTCTACCGGGTTCATTCCCGACCTAGTTGGCAGCGGCAAGCCGAACGTCACGGCCATCATCGTGGTGGCGATTGCGGCGGCGGTGATCGTGTTCCTTGGCTGGCGTGCGCGCAACCGGGATGCAGAATTCGGGTTGGAGCCGGAACCTTTGGTGATTTTCACCATCCGCAATTTCATCGTTGCGGCGGCGCTGATGTTTGTCGGCTACAAGCTGGCGTCGTTCCGGGGGCTGCCGAATGTGGTGGTGATCCTGTCGATCCTGACGGTGCTTTACGCATTCTTCACCGAAAACACCACGACCGGGCGGCGCATCTATGCGCTGGGCGGCAATGAGAAGGCGGCCAAACTGTCGGGGATAAAGACCGACCGACTGGTGTTCCTGACCTTTTGCAACATGGGCGTTCTGGCGGCTTTGGCGGGCATGATCGTGGCAGCGCGGCTCAACTCGTCGACCCCCAAGGCGGGTGGCGGCTTTGAACTGGACGTCATCGCGGCGGTGTTCATCGGCGGCGCGTCGATGTCGGGCGGTGTTGGCAAAATTCTAGGCGTCGTCGTCGGCGCGCTGATCAAGGGCGTGATGAACAACGGCATGTCCATTCTGGGCATTGGGATTGATTACCAACAGGTAATCAAGGGCTTGGTGCTTCTCGCCGCCGTCATCTTCGACGTGTACAACAAGAACAAATGAGGCGGTCATGCTGATTTCCCAAATCATCCAAGCGGATGGGTCTATTGCCGTTGTGCTGCGCGACGGGTCCGAGGCCGCCATCGTCAAGGGGGCGACCAGCACCTATGCGTTGGCGTCCGAAGCGATTGCGACGGGCCGCTCTCTTTCCGTGGTCATCGCCGCGCATGGCTTGGGTGAGGCGGTCGATCTGCCCCGCCTGGCCGCCGAGGGTCGCTTGACCCTGCCCGTCACCCATCCCGATCCGTCGCATATGCACCTGACTGGCACCGGGCTGACGCATCTGGGGTCGGCTTCGGCGCGCGACGCCATGCATGCAAAACTGCAGGGCGCCGAAACCCTGTCCGACAGCATGAAGATGTTTCAGATGGGCCTGAAGGACGGCCGCCCTGCGCCGGGTCAGGTCGGGGTGCAGCCAGAATGGTTCTACAAGGGCAACGGTCATTCGGCGGTGGCACATGGCCAACCGCTGACCTCGCCCGGATTCGCGCTGGACGGTGGCGAAGAGCCTGAAATCGCGGGCATCTACATCATCGGCCCGAGTGGCCAGCCCTTTCGCATCGGCTGGGCATTGGCGAATGAGTTTTCGGACCATGTCACCGAACGGATCAACTACCTTTACCTCGCCCATTCCAAATTGCGCCCGGCGTCCTTTGGCCCTGAAATTCTGATTGGCGCCTTGCCCGCCGATGTTCGCGGCGCCTCACGCATCAAACGCGATGGTGCGGTGATCTGGGAAAAGCCGTTCCTGTCAGGTGAGGCGAACATGTCACACAGCTATGCCAATCTGGAACACCACCACTTCAAATACGATGTGTTCTGCACGCCCGGTGATGTGCATGTGCATATGTTCGGCACCGCAACCCTGTCGTTTGCCGATGGGATTGCCGCGCAGGCTGGCGATGTGTTTGAAATCGAAGTGCCCGCCTTTGGGCTGCCGCTGCAAAACCCGCTGGCGGTAGCACCCGCCCAAGCCCCCGTCACTGTCACCGCCCTTTAAGGATATCATGACCTTCAAGCCCGCCGAATGGCCCCGCAAACTGCGCTCGCAAACCTGGTTTGGCGGCAGCAGCAAGGACAACATCTATCACCGTGGCTGGATGAAGAACCAAGGCTTCCCGCCGGACCTTTTCGATGGCCGCCCGGTGATCGGCATCCTGAACACATGGTCTGAACTGACGCCTTGCAACGCCCATCTGAATGATCTGGCGCAGCGGGTGAAGAACGGCATCTATGAGGCGGGCGGTTTCCCGGTGGAAGTGCCGGTGTTTTCAACCAGCGAATCCGCCTTCCGCCCCACGGCGATGATGTTCCGCAATCTGGCCGCGATGGCGGTTGAAGAACAGATGCGCGGCCAACCCATGGATGGCTGCGTGCTGCTGGTCGGGTGCGACAAGACCACGCCTTCGCTGCTGATGGCTGCGGCGTCCACTGATCTGCCGTCGATTATCGTGACGGGCGGGCCGATGCTGAACGGTTATTACAAGAACGAACGTGTGGGCTCTGGCACCCACCTTTGGAAATTCTCTGAGGCGGTGAAGGCCGGGACGATGACGAAAGAGGAGTTCATGGAGGCCGAGGCGTCGATGTCGCGCAGTCCCGGTTCGTGCAACACCATGGGCACCGCGTCCACGATGGCAAGTATGGCCGAGGCTTTGGGCATGGCGCTTTCGGGCAATGCCGCCATTCCGGCGGTGGATTCGCGTCGCCGCGTGATGGCGCAGCTGACGGGGCGTCGCATCGTGCAGATGGTCAAGGATGATCTGAAACCGTCCGACATTCTGAAGAAAGAGGCGTTTGAAAACGCCATCCGCACCAATGCCGCGATTGGCGGGTCCACCAACGCCGTGATCCACCTTTTGGCCATTGCGGGCCGGGTCGGCATTGATCTGACGCTGGAAGACTGGGACCGTTGCGGGCGCGACGTGCCAACAATCGTGAACCTGATGCCGTCGGGCAAATACCTGATGGAGGAATTCTTTTACGCTGGCGGCCTGCCCGTGGTGATCAAACGTCTGGGCGAAGCGGGTTTGCTGCACAAGGACGCGCTGACCGTGTCGGGCGAAACCGCTTGGGATCAGGTCAAGGACGTCATCAATCACAATGAAGACGTGATCCTGCCCGCCGAAAAGGCGCTGACCCAATCGGGCGGCGTGGTGGTGCTGAAGGGCAACCTTGCGCCGAAAGGGGCCGTGTTGAAACCCTCTGCCGCGACGCCTGCGCTGATGGTCCACCGGGGCCGCGCCGTGGTGTTTGAAGACATCGACGATTACAAGGCCAAGATCAACGACGAGGCGCTGGATATCGACGAAACCTGCGTCATGGTTCTGAAAAACTGCGGTCCGAAGGGCTATCCGGGCATGGCCGAGGTTGGCAATATGGGTCTGCCGCCCAAGGTTCTGCGCAAGGGCATCACCGACATGGTCCGCATTTCCGATGCGCGCATGTCGGGCACAGCCTTTGGCACCGTGGTGCTGCACACCTCGCCCGAAGCGGCGGCGGGCGGACCTTTGGCCGTGGTGCAGAATGGCGACATGATCGAATTGGATGTGCCGAACCGCCGCCTGCATGTCGATATCTCCGATGCCGAAATGGCAGCGAGGCTGGCGAAATGGCAGCCGAGCCATGTCGTGGCCGACGGCGGTTACGCCTGGCTGCATCAACAGCATGTGCAGGGCGCCGATACCGGGGCTGACCTCGACTTCCTGAAAGGCACGCGCGGCAACCCGGTGGGCAAGGACTCGCATTGATGGCACGGCAGAAAATCGCCCTGATCGGCATTGGCAAGATCGCGCGGGATCAGCATGTGCCAGCACTGGCCGCCAGCCCGGATTGGGAACTGGCTGCAACGGTGTCGCGGGTCGGCACTGTCGAGGGCATTGAATCCCATACCGATTTCGCCGCAATGCTGGCCGCGCGGCCTGACATTGGGACGGTATCGCTGTGTATGCCCCCCGTGCCGCGCTTTGACTATGCCCAAGCCGCGCTGCTGGCGGGGCGGCACGTCATGCTGGAAAAACCACCCGGTGCCACCTTGGCCGAGGTGCACGCACTTGCCTCATTGGCCGCGTCCAAGGGCCTGACCCTTTACACCACCTGGCACAGCCGGATGGCGCATGCGGTCGCGCCCGCCAAGGCATGGCTGGCCGACAAAACCATCACCCGCGCCCACATCACATGGCGCGAAGATGTGCGCAAATGGCACCCCGGACAGGACTGGGTGTTTGAACCGGGCGGCATGGGCGTGTTTGATCCGGGCATCAACGCCTTGTCGATCCTGACCGAGATTCTGCCCGCCCCCGTGCATATGACCGCCGCCACCCTGACCTTCCCCGCCAACCGTCAAACCCCGATTGCGGCGACGCTGACCTTTTCGGGAGGCGTCACGGCAGATTTCGATTGGCGGCAGCACGGCCCGCAGACCTGGGATATCGAGATCGACACCAATGCAGGTCCGATGGCCCTGCGCATGGGCGGCAATGTGCTGGAAATCGGTGGCCAAGCTGGCAAAGGGGCCAATACCATCATGGACGAATACCCCGCACTTTACGCCCGCATGGCCGAACTGGTCCATGCGAAAGCATCCGACGTAGACCTCGCCCCCATGACCCATGTCGCCGACGCGCTGACACTGGGCCGCCGCGACATCACCGAAGCTTTTCACTTCTAGCCATTCACATTGGCTCAAATATCCCAAAGGGGTCTGGGCAAGTATTTGCAAAGCAAATACGTTGCTTGGGGAAAACCCCCCGGCGCTTTCCCACAAAAGGACGCATCCATGCTGACCGGACATCACTTCATCGCGGGCCAATGGGTCGCGGGCGACACAAGCTTCCAATCGTCACCCGCCACTGGTGACGCGAAACCCTTTGCCGTCGGCACTCCCGCCCATATCGACGCCGCCTGCCGTGCCGCCGAAGCAGCCTTCCCGGCCTATGCCGCCACCACACGCGAGCAGCGCGCCTTGTTCCTGGAACGCATCGCCACGGAAATCGACGCGCGCGGGGCCGAGATCACCGAAATCGGAACCGCTGAAACCGGCCTGCCGACCGCACGGCTGGAAGGCGAACGTGGCCGCACCACCGGTCAATTGCGTCTGTTCGCCGCGCATATCCGCGAAAAAGCCCATCTCGATCTGCGCACCGACGCCGCCTTGCCCGATCGCAAGCCAATGCCCCGGCCTGAAATCCGGTTGATCCAGCGGCCCATTGGTCCGGTGGCGGTGTTCGGAGCCTCCAATTTCCCGCTCGCGTTTTCGGTCGCGGGCGGCGACACCGCCAGCGACTTGGCCGCAGGTTGTCCCGTTGTGGTCAAAGGCCATTCCGCCCATCCCGGCACGGGTGAAATTGTGGCACAGGCCATCGCC
This sequence comes from Pseudorhodobacter antarcticus, assembly GCA_945860375.1. Next base: position 7,046 of record CAMAQR010000070.1, on the reverse strand, counting down.
GCTGCCATCACGGCTTGCAACCTGCCGGACGGGGTGTTTTCGTTGGTCCAAGGCGGCAAGCGTGACGTGGGTGAGGCACTGGTGCAACATCCGCTGATCAAGGCCGTGGGCTTTACCGGATCCCTTGCCGGGGGCCGCGCCCTCTTTGATCTGTGCGCACAGCGCCCCGAGCCGATCCCGTTCTTTGGCGAGCTTGGTTCCGTGAACCCGATGTTCCTTTTGCCCGCGGCCACCGCCAACCGTGGCGCGCAAATTGCAGCTGGTTGGGCCGGGTCCCTGACCATGGGCGCGGGGCAGTTCTGCACCAACCCCGGCATTGCCGTGGTGATCGACGGGCCAGAATCGCAGGCCTTCATGGATGCCGCCAAGGCCGCCATTGCCCCCATTGCCGCGCAAACCATGCTGACAGATGGCATCGCAGCAGCCTATCGTGCGGGACGCGACCGGATTGCGGCCACCGCAGGCGTGCAGCAGGTGCTGACCTCGGTCTGCGACCTGCGCCAGGCGACGCCCTATCTGTTCGAAGTGTCGGGCGCGGATTGGTTGGCCAATCACGTCTTGGGTGAAGAGGTGTTCGGCCCGCTGGGTCTGATTGTGCGCGCCCGCGATGCGGCCGAAATGCTGGCGATTGCGCACAGCCTGCAAGGCCAGTTGACCTGCACCCTGCATGTCGATGCTGCCGACTATCCCGCAGCACTTGCCCTGCTGCCGGTGCTGGAACGCAAGGCGGGCCGGGTGTTGGCCAATGGTTTCCCGACGGGCGTCGAGGTGTCCGAGGCGATGGTGCATGGTGGACCCTATCCGGCCAGCACCAACTTTGGTGCGACGTCGGTGGGCACGCTGTCAATCCGACGTTGGCTGCGCCCCGTCAGCTATCAAAACCTGCCAGAGGCACTGTTGCCCGCAGATATGCTGTAACCCAAGTGGCGCGCCGTCAATGGCGGCGTGTCACAGCCCGAAGGGGATGGTCGCGATCCGCGAACTGGTGTTCAGCGCCTGCATGCAGATCTCTTGCGCCCCCTCGGCCGTTTCGCATTCATCTTGCCGGTTGACCAAAAGCCGCGACACCGCCTCGCACTTCGTTTCGGGCAGGGCAAACAGCACGACGCGGGTCTTGTTCATCGGCAATGCGCCGAACTCAAACACGAACAGCGACGACACCAAGCCTTCGCTGTCAAACACCGCCACCTCATACGAGGTTTTGGTCAAGGCAAGTCCGGTGTTGTTTGACGCAACAAAGGTCAGTTGGCAGCCTTCGGCCACATCCACCGCCGCGTTCAGTTCCAGTTCAAAATTGCCGGCCTGGGCTGCGGCTGCGTTACCCGTGACCGTGGCCGCCCAAAGTACGAGGCTGAACAGAGCGGATTGATGAAGGGAGGATACAATAGACACAGGAACAATCCTTTTTGCTACTTGGGCAAAAATCGCCCCGTCTGGCCAGTTGTCCGCAGCGGGATGGCCCTGTCAACAGGCAGGACGCGGGCCTATTGGAAGACGCCGATCTGCCAAGGCATCGTGGTGATCCTTTTTGGGTTTGCCGGACGTGCCCGCACCTTTGACACGCTGTCCGCGGCCAACCGCAGCGATTTTTGCGCCTTTGCGCAGGTCGCGCTCAACAAAAGGTCTTGTTCGCCAGTCGCTTTGCAACGGGCCGTCATGGCGTTCGCCGGAGGGGTCTGGACAACGTCATCTGGCCCTGCGGCGAAGGCTATGCTGGCGATCACGACCAAAACGGGCGCAAGTGCAAGAAATTTAAAACGCATGGCTCTATCCCGACTGGATCCGCAACTGCGGCGTGAAACCCCGCTCGGCGCAACATTATCATAAAAATCGGCGCAATTCTGCAGCATCAGTACGGGTTGATGCGCAGAACCCTTCCGCCGTACCTTTCGCGCCACTATAGTGGGGTAATGACATTTTATCGACTCTTTTCGCCCGGTCTTGGTGTCCGCACAGTGGCGGCCCTGTGGCTTTTGGTGGGCGCGGCCAGTCCCGCGCGGGCTGAGTTCGCGGTTTGCAACCAATCCTTCGACGTCATCAACGTCGCCATCGGTCAGGACGTCGAGGATGATTTCCAGACCGAAGGCTGGTGGACCATCGGCCCCAATCAATGCGCAAACGTGATCAAGGATGAATTGGTCAGCCGCTATATCTACATCTACGCGCAGGATGTCTTTGGCCAACCGATCATGACAGGCACGACTCAGATGTGCCTTTCGCCGCGCAAATTTGCGATCCGTGGCATCACCGAATGTTGGAGCAGGGGTCATGTCTCGGCAGGGTTTATCGAAGTGGACACGGTAAAAACCCAACGCTGGACCCTGTTTCTGGCCGCAACGCCCTGACTGGCGCGCGTCCGCAAAAGCCGTGGGATGATGCTAGCCACAGGCAGCCTTCTGCGGTATCCTGAATGGGTTGGACGTTACAAGATATTTGCAGGCAGCTATGATCGCCAAATTGGGCTGGCACATTTGGACAAGGGCCATTGCGCGCATTTTTGCCGCCTGCGTCGTCTTGGTGTGCGCCGGCCTTCCTGCAACTGCGGAACGTCTGGCCTTTGTGGTGGGCAATTCGGACTACGATGTCGCCCCCGATCTGGCCAATGCCGCCAATGACGCCACTGCGATTGCCGACGCGCTGAAGCGGCTGGATTTCAAGGTGACTTTGATGACCAACGCGGGCGGTACCGCGCTTTGGGACGAACTTGATCGCTTTATCGCAGCGGCCGAAGGTGCCGAAAGCGCCGTGTTTTTCTATTCGGGCCACGCCTTTCAGATGAGTGGCGTGAATTACCTTGTCCCTGTCACCGCCAAACTGGAAGGCCGTGAATCCGCCAAAGCCGAAGCGTGGAGCCTTGATGCCGTCATCGCCCGCCTGCAAAGCCGCAGCCGCCAGACGCTGATCTTTCTGGATGCCTGCCGCAATGATCCGCTGCCTGCATCCGTGCGCGGGTCGGGTGCCTCTGCCGATGGTTTGGCGCGGGTGCAGACCGGGGTCGGCACCTTTGTCGCCTTTTCGACCGAACCGGGGGGTGTCACCGTTGATGGGGTTGCCGGGGCCAAGAACAGCCCTTTCACCACCGCCCTGCTGACCCACATCGAAAGCGAAGGCATTTCGGTGTCAGATATGATGATTGAAGTTCGCAACGATGTTGAAAACGCCACGCTGCGCAAACAAGTGCCGTGGGATCAGTCATCATTGCGCGAACAGTTCTACTTTCAGCCGCCGGTAGAGGTGGCCAAACAAGAACTGAGTGAGGCTGATTATGAGCTGCTGGCCCAGTTGAATCCTGAAGATCGCAGGCAATTCTTAGACCTGCTGGCGCAATCCGGGTTCGACGAGGGGTCACTTGCCACTGCTGACGCCGCGATCGCGGTGTCAGAGGCCAATCTGGAACAGGTGGCGAATGAAACCACCACCATCAGTGCGCCCACCGTTGAAACGGTGGCGGTTGAAGCTGTTGAACCTGTGATGGAAAAGACCGACGCCGAGTTGCTGGCGGAACTTGAAGTGGTTGATACCGGCCTGACCCTTGGCGCGGCCCCGGCCGACACCGACCTGACCTTGGCCGCTGTCGATGCGGGCGATCAGCCGATCCGGCTTGCGGCACTGGACTGGGACACCCGCGACATCGGGTTGAACGACGTCACCATTCGCAGGTTGCGTCTGGCCGGCAAGCAAGTGATGCCCGACTCTGATGCCAATCGCGCCCTTCTGGCCGCCATTGATCCGGCACTTGTCGAAGATGGTGCAGCCCAAACTGTGCCGATCGCAGACCTTGCCCGCGTCACGCAGACCGAATTGAAGCGTGTGGGCTGCTATCAGATGGGCGTGGATGGGTCTTGGGGCAAAGGGTCGCGGACGGCTTTGACCAGCTATTTCCTTGCCAAGAAGATCGTGCCGAAAAGCCTTGAACCCTCGGCAGAGCTGTTGGCCAGTCTGCAGGCGGAATCAAAAGTGGTCTGCGCGGTGCGTGTCGCCAAATCGGCAGTCAAAACCGGCAAGCGCACCCAGCCTTCGGCCGAAGATACTTCCGCTGATGGGGTTGGCAAAGTCGATGTGAAGTCCAAGAAAAAGACTGGCAAAAAGCAGGAAACCGCAAAAACCCGCATCACCAAGGGCACCATCGGTATCACCGGAGCGTTCTAGGGCGGTAGGGGACGGGCATGGAAATCGACCCCCGGTTCAAGCAGGCCCGTCAACAGGCCGCCAAGCGCCGCCGCAACACCTGGCTGATGCCGACCTTGGTTTTTGGTGGTGGGGGTGCGTTGGCCGCGTTGGTTCTGGGTCTTTATTTCAGCGGTGTGTTGACCTTTGGCAGCCGGATCGTGACCGAAGGCACTGAGGGCGAGATCAGCGAAGACGGCACGGTTGATGCCACCGCAGCCGGCTATGCCACCGCCTTTGTCGATCTGGCCGGCGACCCGATGCTGTTGCAATTCGACACCGGGGCGGCGGCCGAAAAGACCCGCAAGCTGTTGCGCCCCTTGGACATTCCCGCCACTCGCACCGGGAATGAACTGTCGTTGCTGTCGGACGAATTGATCACCGGCGAGGAACGCCTGATCACAACGATCCCTTCCAGCCGTGAGGATTTTGCCTTCTTTCAGGCCCAACGCCAAGCGCCTGCGGCACCTCTCAAACCCGTCGTCCCTGTGGAACCGGACGCCACCCTGACAGAAACCGTCGTCGTGGCCGAAGGCGAAGCCAGTTGGGGTGAAAGTCTGGATGGCGCGGTGGCGGCGGGCAGCGACAGTTACACCAAGACCAAGATCGAAAACACCACCAGCCTGAATTTCATCCTGCTCGAGGCACAGCGCAAACCGCCGTTTGAAGATGTTATCCTGCGACTGAAGGTCAAAAGTGATCTGGTGGCGCAGATGGTCGAAAATGGCATGGATGCAACGGCGGCCAAACGCTTTGCCGAGGCGGGGTTGGTGATCATGCCCGCGCTTGGCACTTTGGACAACGGTCAGGTTCTGGCGATCCGCGCCACCCATCGCGGCAATCTGACGGTGCCGGTGCAACTGTCACTTTACACCCGTGATACCTATTTTGGCAGCCTCGCGTTGAACGATGCCAATCAGGTGGTGGCCTCTGCTGACCCGTGGGTGGAGCAGAACCTGTTCGATCTGGCCGATGGTGAAGTGGTGCAGGCCACCGATACTAGCCGCAAGTACCGGATGCTGGATGCCTTCTATTCCGCCGCGATCCGCAATGGCGTGCCGTCGGCGGTGGTGGCGGAAACCATTGTTCTGCTCAGCCAGTCCTTCGATCTGGAAAGCTTTGCTGCCCCCGGTGACAAGATGACCCTGCTTTACGCGCGTGAGGCGGGCAGCGACGGGTCTGGGCCAGGCCAAATCCTGTATGCGGCCATCAAGGGCGAGGGTAAGTCTCTGGAATGTCATGTTTATAAGCTGACGGGCAAAGAGGAATATGCTTGCTTTGGCACGGGGGCGGGTGGGCCGGCGGCCTTGGGCGGCGGCGTTGGTCTGCGTTCGGGGCTGGTGACGCCGACCAAGGGCGTGCTGACCTCGCGCTTTGGCCCGCGCATGCACCCGATCCTGAAAGTGGCCAAGCTGCACAAGGGCACCGATTGGGCCGCCCCGACAGGCACTCCGATTGTTGCGGCCTTTGATGGCGACATCCTTTTTGCAGGTGGCGGCGGCGGCTATGGCAATCTGGTGAAAATCACACATGCCGGGGGCCTTGAAACCCGCTACGCCCATCTGAGCGCCTTTGCGGATGGGTTGGCCGTGGGGCAGCAGGTGAAAGCGGGCGATCTGATCGGCTATGTCGGCACCACTGGCCAATCGACCGGTCCGCATCTGCATTTTGAGCTGTACGAGGCGGGAGTCGCGGTGGACGCGCTGGCAGCCGGGGGTGCGGTTGTGGCCAGCGGCGGCGGATCGGCGGTGGAAACCTTGGTCGACCAGATCATCCGGGTGGAATCGGGCGGCAACGCCACCGCCAAGAATCCACTGTCTACCGCCACCGGGTTGGGCCAGTTCATTGAAAGCACTTGGCTGCGGATGATGACGCAATACCGCCCCGATTTGGCAAGCACCATGACCCGAGAGGCATTGCTGGCCCTGCGCAATGATCCCACCATCAGCCGCGATATGATCACCGCACTGGCGCGCGAGGGGGAGGCTTACCTGCGCGCGCGTGGCCATGACATCACGGCGGGGCGGCTGTATCTGTGCCATTTCCTGGGGGCAGAGGGCGCGAATATGGTGCTGAACGCGCAGGACGACCAACTTGTCATCGACGTCATGGGTGGCGGCGTGATCAAGGCCAACCCGTTTTTGTCAGGCCGCTCTATCGCCTATGTCAAGGAGTGGGCCGAGTTGAAGATGAACCGCAAAGGTGGCGGCAGTATTCCTGCCGTCGCCGCCACTCCGGCCGAAGTTCTGGCCTATCAGAAGGTGATTGAGGCGGTCTTGGGCGCTACATAGACTGCCCCGGTTGCCTTACGCCGCGATATGGTGCGCGCTGGACGGCAGAGTCGTTAATCCAATCGACGAAGCGGCTGGCAATATCCCCTCCGGCCTCACCAAATTCAACAAAGATGTTCATCGGAGTGCCCCGCATCCTTTCGACCAATGCATCGAGCTCGTTGGTTTGCCAGCGCCCCGCGAAGATCCCATTCCCCAAGGTTTGAATGACGGTAATCATGGAATCGACCCCGGTTTTTCCTGCGCCAATGGGGTTAACCGCATTCATGAACCGGAAGAAATAATCCGCATTCGGGCCGCGCAACCCCGGTGCATAGGCGTATGCCACGCTTTGCACTCCATCAATAAAGCCAGCCCAAGGCACGCCGATCTGGATGACCAGACCGTAAACCTCAGCCACTGCGGGGCCGTACCGGCGCTGGTTCAAATGATTGACCAGCTTAGGCTCAAGTTTCAAGTGCAACACCCACGGCCCAGAGGGCATAGGATGTTGCGATGGACAAACGATACAAGCACCTCAACGGCGAGGAACGTGGCGTGATTTTGGCGGAGCATCGACGCGGGGCGAGCCTTGGAGCGATCGGCTTG
>CAMAQR010000069.1 GCA_945860375.1 Pseudorhodobacter antarcticus | reverse complement strand
TGGATGCCCCATTTCTGGTGCGGTGTGATGAAGTTCAGCACAACATGCGGATTGCCCTCGGCGGCGTCGTTGTTGACGGCCTTGGTGATGGTTTTCAGGTCCACCGGCGGGCGGTAGCTGACAAAGCCTTCGCCAAAGGCCCGCATCCACAGGTGATCCTGATACAGCTGCTGGCGTCCGGTCAGCGTGCGCCACGGGATCAGCTCGTGCACGTTTGTGTAGCCCGCGTTATAGCAGACCGTTTCGCTTTCGATCCCCGACCAGGTGGGGCTGGAGATGATCTTGCGCGGTTGCGCCGCGATATCGCGGAAACGGATCTTGGTGTGATGCGCGCCCTCAGCCAGATGGGCGTGGTGGCGACCGGTGGGCTTTTCCAGTTCCTCCCAAGCCTTGACGGCCACTTCGCCGTTGGTTTCGGGGGCAAGCATCAGGACCATCTCTGCCGCGTCGATCGCGGTTTCAAGTTTCGCGTGGCCCTTGGACACACCTTCATCCAGCACGACACCGTTGAGGTCGCGCAGATGTCCAACCTCGACCTTGGTATCCCAGTTGATGCCTTTGCCGCCGTTGCCAAGTTTCTCCAGCAGCGGACCGACCGAGGTGAACTTCTTGTAAAGGTTGGGATAGTCCCGTTCGACCGCAATGTAATTCGGCGCGGTCTTGCCGGGAATCAGGTCACATTCGCCCTTCTTCCAGTCGCGGACATGCGCCTGCGCCAGCTCGCCGGGGGTGTCATGCAGCAAGGGAAGCTGAACGATGTCGGTTTCCACGCCCAGCACTTCGGGCGCCACTTCGCTGAACTTCTTCGCAATCGACTTGAAGATTTCCCAGTCGGATTTGCTTTCATAGGCTGGGTCCACCGCCGCCTGCAGCGGATGGATGAACGGGTGCATGTCCGAGGTGTTCAGATCGTCCTTTTCGTACCAACTGGCCGTCGGCAGCACGATGTCGGAATAGACGCAGGTGGTGGACATCCGGAAGTCGATGGTCACCAAGAGGTCCAGCTTGCCCTTCGGCGCTTCGTCATGCCAGACGGCCTCTTTCGGCATCACGCCGCCTTCTTCGCCCAGATCCTTGCCCATCACGCCATGATCGGTGCCCAGAAGGTGCTTGAGGAAGTACTCATGCCCCTTGCCGCTGGACCCCAGCAGGTTTGACCGCCACACAAACAAGTTGCGCGGCCAGTTTTCTGGCGCATCCGGGTCCTCGCAAGACATTTGCAGCGCGCCGGATTTCAGCTGTTCCGCCACATAGTCCGGAATGGCCTTGCCCGCAGCCTTTGCGGCCTTCGCCACCTCCAGCGGGTTGGTTTTCAGTTGCGGTGCAGACGGCAGCCAGCCCATCCGTTCCGCCCGGATATTGTAGTCAATCAGACTGATATCCCAATCGCCTTCAGGTGCCGTAGGCGACAGGATCTCGCCCGCGCGCAACGTCTCGTAGCGCCACTGGTCGGTATGGGCATACCAGCAGGAGGTCGCGTTCATCTGCCGCGGCGGACGGTTCCAGTCCAGCGCGAAGGCCAAAGGCGCCCAGCCGGTCTGCGGGCGCAGCTTTTCCTGGCCCACATAATGCGACCAGCCGCCGCCCTCTTGACCGATGCAACCGCACATCACCAGCATGTTGATGATGCCGCGATAGTTCATGTCCATGTGGTACCAGTGGTTCAGACCGGCCCCCAGGATGACCATGGACTTGCCGTGCGTCTTTTCGGCATTGCCTGCGAATTCACGCGCCACGGCGATGATCTTCTCGTGGGCAACGCCGGTGATCTTTTCGGCCCAGGCCGGGGTGTAGGGGCTGTCGTCGTTGAAATCCTTCGACACCCATTTGCCGCCAAGGCCGCGGTCAAGTCCGTAGTTCGCGCAGAACAGATCGAACACCGTGGCGACCAGCGCCTCCTTGCCATCGGCAAGGGCGACGCGGCGGGCAGGGATGTTGCGGGTCAGAACGTCCGGATGGTCGCATTTCACGAAATCGCCTGTCGCGACCCCGCCGAAATAGGGGAAATCGACGCCCACAACCTCGTCGTGATGCTCGTCAAGGATCTGGCTCAGCCGCAGCTGCGCCTCGGCCCCCTTTGCGCGCTGTTCAAGATTCCACTTGCCTTCTTCGCCCCAACGGAAGCCGATCGACCCGTTTGGCGCCACGATCTGGTTTGCGGCCTCGTCAAAAGCGACCGTCTTCCAGTCGGGGTTATTGGTCTCGCCCAGCTTGCCGTCAAAATCCTCTGCGCGCAGCATGCGGCCCGGCACAAGGTGCCCGTCCCTGTCCTCAAGCCGCACCAGCATCGGCATGTCGGTGTATTTGCGGGCGTAATCCTCGAAATACTCGACCTGCCGGTCCAGATGGAATTCGCGCAGGATCACATGGCCCATCGCCATCGCCAGCGCTGCATCGGTGCCTGCCTGCGGGTTCAGCCAGATGTCACCGAACTTGGCGGCTTCGGAATAGTCGGGGCTGACCACGGCGGACTTGGTGCCGCGATAGCGGACCTCGGTGTAGAAGTGCGCATCCGGCGTCCGGGTCTGCGGTACGTTCGAGCCCCAGAGCATCAGGAACCCGGCGTTGTACCAGTCGGCCGATTCCGGCACGTCGGTCTGTTCGCCCCAGGTCTGGGGCGAGGCGGGCGGCAGGTCGCAATACCAGTCGTAGAACGACATGCAGGTACCGCCCAGAAGCGACAGATACCGCGAACCGGCGGCATAGCTGACCATCGACATGGCCGGAATGGGCGAGAATCCGAACACCCGATCAGGGCCATAAGTTTTAGCCGTATAGGCGTTGGCGGCCGCGATGATCTCGGTCGCCTCGTCCCATGTGGCGCGCACGAAACCGCCCTTGCCGCGCGACTTGGTGTAGCTCGCGCGCAGAACCGGATCGTTCTGGATCGCCGCCCAGGCGGCCACCGGCGTCATCGAGGGGCGCATCTTGCGCCATGCCCGCATCAAGGCGCCCCGGATCAGCGGGTTCTTCACGCGGTTGGCGGAATACAGATACCAGCTATAGGACGCGCCCCGCGCACAGCCGCGTGGCTCATGATTGGGCAGGCCCGCACGGGTGCGCGGATAGTCGGTCTGCTGGGTTTCCCAGGTCACGATGCCGGACTTGACGTAGATCTTCCATGAACAGGACCCGGTGCAGTTCACCCCGTGGGTCGAGCGGACGATCTTGTCGTGCCGCCAGCGATTTCTGTAGGTATCTTCCCAATCCCGGTTCTCGCGGGTGGTCTGGCCCCAGCCGTCCGAGAATTGCTCAAGCTCTTTGCTCTGGAAGAAGTTCAGTCTGTTGAGCAGGTGGCTCATCATGGCTTCCTTTCGTTATTCTGCAGGTTGCGCGGCGGCGATGCCACGGTCGCGCTCGATGTCATGGAGAAGCCCGCCGGGGCGCGTGTAGACGACCCAGGTGATGGCTAGGCAGAGGACGTAGAAGATCAGGAACAGCCACAGCGCGCCGATCGGGCTGCCGGTCATGGCGATCGACGATCCATAGGCCTTGGGGATGAAGAACCCGCCATAGGCCCCGATGGCGCTGGTGAAGGCGACGATCCCACCGGATTCCATCGCGATCTGGCGTGCACGGTCCGTCCCGGTCAGTTGCGGCATCAGGCGTGGCACTTCCTTGCCCATGATCACGGGGATCATCTGGAAGGTCGACGCATTGCCGACCCCGGTGAAGAAGAACAGCGCCATAAAGCCTGCGAAGAACCCAGCAAAGCTGCCCGCCTGCAAGGACAGGATCACGCCCATGACCGAGACGATCATGCCGACGAACACCCAGAACGTGACACGCCCGCCGCCGAACTTGTCGGAAACCCAACCCGTTCCAGCGCGAGAGAGCGCACCGACCAGCGGCCCGAGGAACACGTATTGCAGGGCGTTCACGTCCGGGAAAGCGATCCGGCTCAGCAGCGGGAAGCCCGCCGAATAGCCGATGAAGCTGCCAAAGGTGCCGATGTAGAGGACACACATCGCCCAGTTGTGGGTGCGCCCGAAGATCACCGATTGCTGGGCAAAACTGGCTTTCGCATCGGCGATGTCGTTCATGCCCAGCCAGGCCGCGATGGTCGAGATCAGGATGAACGGCACCCAGATGAACCCGGCGTTCTGCATCCAAAGCTCGCCACCATCGGTCAAGGCCTGCGGTGCCCCGCCCATCGCGCCGAAGACGCCCACAGTGATGACCAGCGGCACAAGGAACTGCATGACGCTGACGCCAAGGTTGCCAAGACCTGCGTTCAGCGCCAGCGCATTACCCTTCTCTGCCTTGGGGAAGAAGTAGCCGATGTTGGCCATGGAAGAGGCGAAGTTGGCCCCCCCAAGACCGCACAGAAGCGCCAGTACCAGGAAGATGAAGTAGGGCGTTTCCGGGTTCTGCACGGCGTAGCCAATGCCGATGGCCGGCAGCATGAGCGAGGCGGTGGACAGCGTGGTCCACAGCCTGCCGCCAAAGATCGGCACCATGAAGCCGTAGAAGATCCGCAGCGTTGCCCCCGAGAGCGCAGGCAGCGCGGCCAGCCAGAACAGTTGTTCCGGGGTGAAGGCAAAGCCGATCTGCGGCAGCTTGGCCACCACCATCGACCAGACCATCCAGACCGAGAAAGCCAGAAGCAGTGCGGGGATCGACAGCCAAAGGTTGCGGCGGGCGATAGCACGGCCCTTCTCGGCCCAGAACCCGGGGTCCTCGGGGTGCCATTCCTCCAGCACACGGGGCATCGTGGTGCGCTCCGGATGGTGGATGGCCTGCATTTCCGGCAGTTGCGGCAACCGATCCAGCGCCTCGCCATGGGCTGCACGCTCCATCGCGCGGACCGACAGGTGCATCCAGCCTAGCGCGATAGCGACCAGCACGAACAGCAGCGCAAAGCACGAGGTGTAGATGCCCGTGAGGTCCAGGAGTGCGCCAAAGGCGATCGGCAGGACGAAGCCGCCGAGGCCACCGATCATGCCTACAAGGCCCCCGACGGCGCCGACATTGTTCGGGTAGTATACCGGGATGTGCTTGAAGACCGCTGCCTTGCCCAGGCTCATGAAGAACCCGAGCGCGAAGAGCGTGGCGATGAAAGGCCAGAGACCCATGCTGGTCGAAAAGGCTATGACGCCGTCCTTGCCCTGGATGACATAGTCCGTGGGCGGATAGGACAGCATGAACAGGAACAGCATGGAAAAGCCGAAGGTCCAGTACATGACCGACCGCGCCCCGAACTTGTCGGAGAGGTGCCCGCCATATGCGCGGAACAGTGAGGCGGCAAGGCTGAAGGATGCCGCCGCCATGCCTGCAGTGCGCACGTCAACGCCGTAGACGTCCATCAGATAGTGCGGCAGCCACAGCGCCAGTGCCACGAAGGCACCGAAGACGAAGAAGTAGTAGAGCGAGAAGCGCCACACCTGCAGGTTCTTCAACGGCGCGAACTGTTGGGCAAAGCCCGGTGCCTTGGCGCCGGTCCTGCGGCGCTCTACCAGCGCCGGGTCGTCCTTGGCGAAGACAAAGAAGATCACGCCCATCAGGGCAAGCGCTGCCGCCCAGACGTTCGCCACTCCTTGCCAGCCGTAGGCCACCATCACGAAGGGGGCCACAAACTTGGTTACCGCCGCACCGATGTTGCCTGCGCCAAAGATTCCCAAGGCCGTGCCCTGGTGGCCTGCATCATACCAGCGGCTGACATAAGCCACGCCGATGATGAAAGACCCTCCTGCAAGTCCGACACCCAGCGCCGCGACCAGATACATGATGTAGGTGTCGGCAAAAGTCAGCGCCCATGTGGCCAGCGCCGCTAGGATCATCTGGCCGGAAAAGACCAGCCGTCCGCCATACTTCTCTGTCCAGACGCCCAGAAAGATTCGGGTTAGCGACCCGGTCAGAATTGGGGTTGCGACCAACAGGCCGAACTGGGTGTCGTTCAGGCCCAGTTCGGCCTTGATGGCGACACCGATGATGGAAAAGATCGTCCAGACCGCGAAACAGGCGGTGAAGGCGATCGTGCTCAGGCTCAGGGCGCGCGTCTGATCAGCGCGTGAGACTGTGGCGTGCTGCTGCATGGCAGGGCTCTCCGACAAGAATGGCTTGGTCCCCCGCAAAGGGGATCGCAAGCAGACGTGCTGCCGGAGCGGGTCAAAAGACTTGATCTAGATCAAGCGGAGACAGTATCTGAACGAAATAAGCAGGTTAACGAAATATGTTGTCCCGCGATCGCCAAGAGATCAGGTGGCGCCCAGCGCTGATCAATTGCGATCTTGACAAAAATCAAGCAGAACTGTGATCTGATCAGAAGATGATGCGGAGCGCGCAACATGCCTGAGGCACACTATCCAGAGATTCGAGCACTCAACCTGTTCGCAGAGATGGCGGAGGCGAATTTTCTGGCGCTGTTGCGCGGTGCCTACGTGCAGAATTTCCCGCCGCAGATCGAACTGATCGGCGAAGGCGAGCCCAGCGATTTTCTGCACGTCGTCCTCTCCGGCTCGATCGATCTTTTCTCGAGGTGGAACGACCGCGAAACCAGTCTTGCGACTGTGCGGCCCGTTTCGACCTTCATCTTGGCGGCAACGATCAAGAACGCGCCCTATCTGATGTCGGCCAGAACGCTGGAAAAAAGCCGGATCGTCCTGATCCCCAGCAAGGACGTGCGTGCGATTTTCGATGCAGATAGCAACTTTGCCCGTGCGATCGTGACAGAGCTTGCGCAGTGCTACCGTTCCGTCATCAAGGCGCAGAAGGACCTCAAGCTCAGGACCTCGCTCGAGCGGCTCGCGAACTATCTGCTCAGACAACAAAAACATACCGGCGGCGGGGCCACCTTCGAGCTTGATTTCGAAAAGCGCCGGCTTGCCTCGGTGCTGAGCATGACCCCCGAAAACCTCAGCCGCGCCTTCAAGGGCCTTAAGCCCTACGGCGTGACGGTGGACGGCACCACTATCGCCATCGCCGATCGGGCGGACCTTGAGCATTTTGCCAAGCCAAATCCGCTGATCGATGACGTCTCAAGTTGAAGGACAGACAAATGACGAAACCCATGCCTGGTGCCGCCGGACATCTCGCGGAGGAATATCCTTATGACTGGAAAGCCTATGCGGCCCTCGGCAAGGCAACGGCTGGCCGTGGCCCCTGACTGCGCGTGAAAATCAGCTTCTAAAATTGGCGCGCTCCATTGGGCAGGCACAAACAGCGCGGTGCACTCCCGCATCAGAATCACCTAGGACATAAACTTACAGGCTGTATTGCTCTGGCTCGTCTCACTGCTTGGAGGATTTCTTTGCTGACTTGACTCCAAAGGGGAACCGGCAGCTGCGTCGGTGGCAATATTTGCTGGAAGAGAACGGCGCACCGCGGAGATCTTGCTCAACAACCTATCCAAAAACGCGACTCCGCCTACCGGATCGTCGCTGTTTTTGCCTTGCCAACTTTAGCCATGGGTTTTGAGGGGGCAAAGCTCAGTTCGGAATGCCTAAGTGCCGGTAAAATTGAACAGTTCACATACGGTCTACGCAGTTTTGTAAGAGTAATCGCAAACTATAAGCCCTGAGGCGCTAAGATCACACTTCCGGCCCTGTGTGTCATCTTATCAGCTCTCATCGGCGCATGCTGAAGATTGGGTAGCGCAGCGGACCTAGCAGCGCGGGACGGTAGGCCCAGAGGAAGATAAACCAGCCGAGCATCCACAGCGCAGCGCTTGCCACCACCGGGTCGGTCCAACTCTGGGGAACAAACGGAGTCAGGACGCGCAGCAACGCGGCCAACCAGACCAACGCGAACGCCGTAACAAGTCCCCGCCCCGCAAGCAGTCTGCCGCCCTGTCGCGCCATTGCTGCCCGACCCGCAATCGCCAGAATCATTGTGCCCATAGCTCCCATGGTCAGGCCATGCGTTGCAGCACCCAATGGCAGAACCTGCGGCCACCGCATCGCGATACCCGTCAGGATCAAGCCCATGGGCACCCAGAGCCAAGCCAAATGCAACATCAACAGTGCCGGATATTGCCGCGTGTGCAGACTTTGCCAGCCGATCAGTCGCAAACACTGCAAGACGCCCGCCAAAATCAGCCACGTCCCGGCAGCTGTGGTTTGCCCCGCCAGAGCCATTCCCCCGCCAATTGCAGTCGCGATCAGCGTACCGGATGACAACACCCTGTTGTCGTGAACATTCCGGTCAGGGGCCGCCGTTTGAAGCCAACTACGCGTGAAGGCGGGAATGGCGCGCCCACCGATGGCACTGATCAGAATCGAAAACAGCAGCACGAGGGCCAAAGGGTCGAACAAGGTGTCGCGCCACCTTAGTATACCCGCCAGTAAGGCGGCATCGCCCAGCAACAGCCCGCCAATGGCACCGACCAGCCACAGCCGTTGCCAGACACGTGCGGCGATCAGCTGACGGGTCAAGATCAGCGCAAGCACTGCAAAATATGCAAGTGCCATCGTCATGACCAGCCCAGACGGCAAGCTTCCGGCGGACGGCAATGCAAGCCGCGCCAAAAGCCACAGCAGGGTCAGTGAACGCACGCTTTGCGGGCCAACCCGGCCTGCTCCGGTCCAGCTCGGCAGCGCGGTCAGCAGATAGCCGCCCACCGCCGCGCCGCCCATGCCGAATAGCAACTCATGCAGATGCCAGTGGAAAGGATTAGTTCCCAACCCGCCCGGCCAAAGCCACACCGCCGGTGCCAGCATCGCACAAAGTCCGGCGCAAAAGAACAGCGGGCGGTGCGCCCCGTGCCACAGCGGATGGCACGAACAGCGGACGATGCTGGGTCGCACCAGGTCGGACCGGTCCTGCCGCGCCCTAACGACGGCAAACAGATTTGGCCGAACAATTCTGAACGCAAGGATCAGGCAAAATGGCGCCATGACAACGAGCGGCACATGGACCTGCCATGGCGCCCAGTCCCAAATGGCCGCATGGGATGCCAAGTCTGCCGCCCCGATCAGCCACGCAAGCGCCGCAAGTGACAGGGCAGAAAAAGCCAGAGCGAAGCCGCTTTGGCCCAGTCGCGTCTGCAACCACGGCCGCACCTGCGGGTGCAACGGAATGGAATGCAACAGGAAGAACACTGCAAGGGCTGTGACGAACTCAAGCCACCCCATTTGCCAATACCTTAAATGCGCTTGGCGGCGGGCAGGCGCAACAAAAGGGCACCATAGATGACGCCAAAGCCACCGAAGGCCGTGATCCAGAAAAGGCCCGCCATGATATGCATCAGACCAGAGATCTCGGGCCACATGCCGGCAACGACCCGCGCCAGCACCGACAGGGTCAGGGTGACATAGATCAACACCGTCCCCGAGCCCGCCGTCAGCGCCTGCCCGGTATGGCCCAATGTGGCGCGCGTCATCACCGCCAGCGTCATCAGCCCGGTCGCCCCGGCCATCCAGAGGTGTTGGGCGCCTGCCATTCCGAAGGTCCCGGGCAACAGGATCTCAGCCGCCAGCGCGAGAGCCCCCAGCGGCACGAAGGCATAGCCCGCATGCAGTACCGTCACCAGCGGCTCTGCCAGCGTTTTGTGTCCAGCCCAGCGGCTCAGCCGGATCACGTGCGACACCCCTGCCAGAAAAAGCACAAAACCGGTCACGGCCGCAATCGGCAAGGCGACCCACAGGACAAGTGCCACCAGCAAGGCGACAAGCGCTGCCTTGTCGAAGGTCTGCATGGGCGACACGGGCAAAGTGGCACTTCGCTGCTTCACCAGCCAGTTGCGGGTGAAGGACGGCACGACGCGCCCCCCGATCACAGCAATCATCATGACGCCTGCGCCGAGGCCCAGCCGCAGACCATAGCCCTGCGCCGCATAATCGCCCCGCGCGGCCTCCCAGTGAAACAATGCGTTGCCGATGATGAAAACACCCAACAACCCCACCACAATCAGGTTGCGCCAGTTTCTGCCGGCCACAATCTCGCGCCCGATGGCCAGCGCAAAGACAACCGGAAAGGCCAGATCGATCGTCGCAGCCAGCAATGGCGGCAAGCTGCCCGAGACGGCAACCGCCACACGGCCCGCCAACCAGAGGCCGGCCAGCATCCCCAGCCACCATCCGACGATGGGCAAACGCCCTGTCCAGTTGGGCACCGCAGTCAGCAGAAAGCCGGCAACCACAGCACCCAGATAGCCAAAGAGGAACTCGTGCGCATGCCAGCTGACCGGATCGAAGGTGGTCGGCAGTGTCAGATGCCCGGACAGCATCGGCACCCAAAGCACCATCGCAAGAGCCGCCCAGACCGCCGCACCGAAAAAGAACGGGCGGAACCCGAAGGTCAGGATCGCAGGACCTGTCCAGGCGCGCATCTGCTGAGCTGTTGTTGCAGTCATTTCAAAGGTCCCTAACTTTGTATCAAGTCGATGCAGTCGCTGCGATTCGCCGATAACCGGCGATGCCGTGATAGAACCCGTTGCTGAATGTCGTGCCGTCACACAGGTCACGCAGGCGCATATCGGCCTCGGTTGTCGTCGCCTCACAGTCGAGCACTGACCGGAACACTGTTGCCACGCCGACCATATCAACATCCTGCGGCATCAGCCGCAGATGGGTGATGCCGTCTGCAGCCAGACGCCCTAGTTCGGGAAGCAGATCAATGTAGCTTTCAGACAGGGTCTGAATGCCATTCACCCTCAGGATCGGGGCGTCATCGCGTGTTTTCAGCGGCATGCCGTCAGGATCATCCTCGCAGACGAACAGACAGTTATCCTTGGTGCGTCCATGGGCGCGGGCGTGGTAGCAGCGCGCCGAGACGGCAAGCGATGCCCGACCGAAAACCTGCACTTCCACCCCCAAACCCAGATTACGGGCGCTTCGCGCGGCGATGGCAATCGCCTCGGCGGGCAATTCGGTGGGCAGGCAGACATGGGTCGCGCCCTGCCGGGCCATCCAGTCAATTGTTGCTTCGTTATAGGCATTCATGAAAGGACCCACACGATGTGGGCGGGTCCCGCGGGCATAAAGTCCCGCGGCATTGTTCACTTCGATTTCGGGGGCGTCCAACCCGGCGATATCATCCGTCGCCTTGCGCTCGCGTTTCAGCATCACTTCGGCCAGCGTTGACAGCACGACGGTCTTGCCCGCGCGTTCAAGCCGCTCGATCGTGGCGGGCAGGTCGGCCTCATGAAATGGCGCGCGCTTGGAACAGATCACTTCGCCCAGATAGACCTCATCAAGCGGCGCTTCATCGGCAATGCGGGCATAGAAATCCCGGTTTTTATCTGCGGACCAGTGATAGGCGATGGGCCCCAGGGTAAGTTTTGGTTTCATTGCTTTCACCGCCATTTCTTCGTCTCGAACGCGCCTTGAGTCTGTTTCTGTCCCTCCGTCAGCGCGACCAGATCGGAGATATTCGCCGCGCGCCCGGCGCGGATGTCATCCACCGCCTGTCGAAACGCCGTAACGACGTTGCGGACATAGCTTTTGGACCGCTGGCGCCCCTCGATCTTGAAGGCGTGCACGCCTGCGTCGATCAACTCGGGTAGCAACCGAGACAAGTTCAGGCTGATCGGTTCTTCGAATGCGTAATACCCCTCGGGGCGATGCGGGGCGATGTAGCGCCCTTTGCAGATCGTGGGGTAACCTGCCATTTCCTCGGGCCCGAAGCGATCAATCGTGAACCCCGCGAGGCGTGATGACATGGACCCGTCTGCGTCCCGGACATATTCCACGTCGGATGCGGGCGAACAGACGCCATCCATATTGGTCGATTTCCCGGTCAGGTAGTTGGTTAGACTGCATCGCCCTTCGACCATAAGCCCGTGGTTGCCAAAGATGAATGTCTCGATCTCACAGGGGATTTCCGTGCGGATCTGACGGATCTCGGGGATCGTCAGGATGCGAGGCAGGACCACGCGCTTGACCCCGAAGTTCTCGCAGTAATAGCGGATCGCTTCGGGCGACGAGGCGGCCGCCTGAACCGAGAGATGCAGCCGCGCCTGCGGATGGGTGTGCCTGATGTAGTCGGCCACGCCCATGTCGGCGACAATGAAAGCGTCCACGCCATACCTCACGCCAAGATCGGCAGCATGGCGCCACAGGTCCACCTTCCCCGCGGGCGGGTAGGTGTTAAGCGCCAGAAGCACCTTGGTGCCTGCGTGGTGGGCATACGCCACAGCCGTCGCCAACTCGTCAGGTGTGAAGTTCAAGCCAGGAAAATTGCGTGCGTTGGTGGCATCCTGAAAACCACAATAGACCGCGTCGGCACCCGCATCTACGGCAGTGCGCAGTGCAGCAGGTGTGCCGGCAGGGCAGATCAGTTCAGCGAGGCTCATCTGGTGTCCTGTTGTCTGTTCTTCATTGAATAGCTGCGACGCAACCGGGCTAGTATCGCCCGGCCGGGCGCACCGAACATCTCGGCTGTTTCCGTGGCGATTGAACCGTCGATATCGTCAAGCGCGTTGCGCAATCGTACAACCGCCTCGGTGTCACCGGTGATCTCAAGGTCGCGCGAGAAAAAGGCGGCGTCACCGTCCTCTTCGGAATCGACCAGTTCGAGCAGCAGCATGAAACGACCCCGGATCGATGCGCCTGCTGGCGGAGCCGCACCCCGCGGGACGGCGCGGAACACCAGCGCCTGCGGATCTGGCCGAAGATGAAGCGCAAACGGCAGATCCACCGGGTCGATGAGGAAATCAGTGCTCTGATGTGAGCCAAGACGCGCAAAAAGTGATGGATGCCGCAATGCGACGCGCCGCACGACGCGCGACAGCATCGGCTGGATCAGAACGCAGGCAAGGCGCGCGAACATGCCGGTGCCCGGCAACGGGGTTTGCGGCGCGTCGCGGATGTCGGTGCTCATGACGCCGGCCTCCTTGAGGCGGGAATCCCATCCCCAGTGACAATCAAATCAAGGGGGATATCGTGGGGTTGCGGGTAAATCGTGGCAAGGCGAGCGTCGGCGAGCGCGATTCCAATGGTAAAGGGTCGCGGTGTCATTACCGCAAGCGTGCGGTCAAAGTATCCCCCGCCCCAGCCCAGACGGTAACACCTTTCATCCCATCCAAGACAGGGCGCGATTGTCACATCAGGCGTGAGGGCCGCGGCGTTTGGCGGTGGGACGGGAATATTCCAGTCGCCACGCACCATGCGGGTCTCGGGCGTCCAACGGCGAAAGATCAGGGGCGCAGCGCGGGTTTCCATCACCGGCAAGGCGATGATGACGCCGATCCGATCCAAGTCAGACAGCAAAAGGCGCAGATCAGGTTCGCCCTTGATTGGCCAGTATCCGGACAACACAGTCCCCCGAACCACGCCGCGCGCTGCGAGCGTCTTCCGCAATTGACGGCTGATCTGAACCGAAACCTGCTTCCGCCCGGTCTGGCCCAGACCCTCCCTCAGTCCAATCAGCCTTTCCCGTTCGGCGCGGCGCCAACGCGCAACATCGCGCGCCTGTTCAGGATCGATGCCCGACGGGTCAAAGTAGTCAGGAGCCACCTCGCCTGCCATGCATGGCGGCGAGGCAAATTGTCTTGGCCCATCACTATCCCCGATCATTGCACGCCCCGGCCAAGGGCCTGCTCCATGAAGAAACCATTTCAGGCATTTGCATGATTGTGTGTTTCGAACTGCGGAAAGAGGACTTCATTCTCGAGCCGCATGTGCTCGGTAAGGTCTTCCACAAATTCGATGAGGCCATCATAAAGTCGGGTCCACGTGCCACATGCGCCTGCTGGCAAGCTCAGGTTACCGGTAAGGTGACTGATCTGTGCGATTGCGCGGCCATGGTCGTCATGATCGGCACGCATCACGGCAATCGGATTTTCGATACCAGGGGCACCACCGTTGCGTATGGCCGGGAATAAAATGAGCTCTTCCTTTTTCATATGCACCTCCATCTCGCCAATCATACGGCGCAACAGGTCGGACAGACCCTCTGGCACGGCCTCGTCTCCGAAATGGACCATCTCCACTTTCTCGGCCATCGCAACGAGCGAAGCCAGCTGCACGCGATGCCGCGCGTGGTAGCGCGTCTCGATGTAACGGGTTAGTTCTGCAGCATCATGGACGGGAGGCGCGTCGGCCATCTGGGTATCCTTTCGTCAATAAAGTGAGGGCACTGCATCGGGGGCGGCTTTCGCCTCGGCTACGGCGATGTGAAGCGAACGTGCAATGCGTTCGGCGCGAAGGACGACATGGGCCGCTCCTTCGGGGGTACAAACCTCTTGCGCCGTCTGCCGAAAAAGCTGGAGCCAGAGGAAAAAAATGTGCGGCGTTGATCGGAAGTGATGTGTGAGCGGGAACTGGGCGGCCATGATAGCGACCCGTCATCAAAGCCACCGATGACCAGAAGGACACCATGTGTTCGAGGTGTGGCTTCCAGTCGGTGATGCGCGCGGCAAAGATCGAGCCGAGCACCGGGTCCACGCGAACTTTGGTGTAAAAGCCATGAACGAGCGCGCACAACATGGCATCGTCAAGGCCCGTCGCGGCGCGAATGGCAGCGGTCATGTCGGGCCGGGCAGAAGACATTTCCGGAGATAGGGTGGGCGTGTTCATGAGCCTTCCAACGTTTTTTGCTTGTGATTGAGGTTATGTCTGGTAATAGGCATTGTAAATACCAATTCTCGAGCGGAGTTGGCGACAATGCGCCTCACCACCTTCACTGACTACGGATTGCGCATGTTGATGCGCATGGCGAGCGCGCCTGACCGCGGATTCTCGACTGCGGAGTTTTCTGAAGAATTCGGCTTGTCGCGCAACCATCTGGCCAAGATCATGCAGCACCTCGCGCGTGCCGGCTTGATCGAAACCCGGCGCGGCGGCGGCGGCGGCGCAACGCTGGCCCGACCAGCCGCCGATATCCGGCTTGGTAGCGTCGTTCGCTTGCTTGAAGAGGGTCAGCCGCTGGTCGAGTGTCTCGGCGCGGGTAAAAACTCCTGCACCCTCGACGGCAGATGTCGGCTCAAGGCCCGCCTGCGTTCCGCAGAAGCAGTGTTTCTCGCCGAACTCGACCGCTCAACGCTCGCAGACATTGCACTCGATCCGATCCTATTGCGGTGACAGGGGACCAGACAAAGGAGTGCCCGTTGACCACATCACCCCAAACGCTCAAGACCAAGACGCCTGAGAGGGGTAACTTTTCGTCGGCGGATACACATTGGAAGGAAAGGCAATAACATCTTTCGAACGCGTCGCCGGGGATTTTGTTATCGAGGCCCGATTGCTGGCCCAAGCCTCCAAGCTTTCTGAAGAAGAAATCAGGGCACGCATGCACGACGGCATTATCACGTCGCGTTGTGAATTGGGCTTGGACGAAGACACAGGGTGCTGGCGTCTGACCTTTTATAACATCAACCGCGCGTGCCGGTTCATCGTCGATGCGGAAGGAACCATTCTGAAGACGGCGACATTCCCGGTCAAGACGCAGTAGCAGACATCTGACTGAGCCTCCACAAACATCCGAGGGTCCGGTCCGTCCAGGGTCACATTCCCGCCCAAGGCAGTGCGGAGCGATGATTGCCCATTGCGGGTCGGTCAATGTCATGCGGATCAAGGCTACCTCCTGTTTGGCAACCTTGAATCACTCCGCAGTCGATTTGGGCATCTGGAGGGTTCTGTGAGGTCCGCGTGCGGTCGGTGGCGGGCGTGTCGCGGACCCGAATGAAGCCGGAGTGAACGAGGCCGCGGGTTGGTTAGGCGCTATGGAGATTTGGGCTTAGGCGTCGGCTTGGGATGATAGAAGCGGGGGCCGATGCGCGGCCCGAGGGTGCCGGCGGGAGTGCTTATGGGGCTGCCATCGGCTCCCACGGAGCATGCAATCTGGCGGTTGATTGCCGCGTGGATCGGTCCTGGCTACCGCATGACTTCGCGTCTGTATCTATGGTCGGACATAAGCAGAAATCTTCAGCGAAAAGAAGACGGCCCTCGGCAGAGGCTTACCATGCAAACAGGGAATCACAGATCACTCACAGGGGAATCCTAAATCGAGTTAGCCGCAACACGCGCTTGCTCGGCACGCAAACGCGTTGTGAGTGAACCACAGCTAAGGCCGAGACCGCATGATCACCGGCTGCAGACGCTGCTGCGCATGGCCCAGTCTGCGCCGCCATAGGTGACGGCTTAGATCAGCACTTCTCCGGCATCGTCGTCTACGGTGAATGCAATTTCATTGCGGAGACTACCCTTGTGTGGCGTTGCCTTCAGGGTGGAGATGGTCGCCTCGATCTCGACCAGCTTTCGCTCCGCCGCATCGGGACCGGCATAGTCGAGGATCCACTGCACGATGGCATCAAGATCACGCGCGACGAGAGAGTGGCAGCGGATGCGGTAGTTCACGCGCCACGGGCCGCCCCTATAGTTCGACGGGCGGCGGCAAAGGCGTCGTCCTGGTCGATGAAGACTTCGCGCGGCGTTTCCATGCGGGCGCGGATTTCCTGCGTGAGGGCCAAGAGGGCTACGTCACGTTCCTGTTCATCCTGCATCATCTGTTCCAGCGCGGCCGCGACTGCGGCGCTCTGGGTCGCGAATACGCCCTGCCCAACCTTCTCTGAAAGGAACTGGTGATGACGGTCGGTGAAGCTGAGGGTTGTTTTGACGGTCATCCGCGCCTCATGGTATGACTGTGTCATATACTGGATCAGAGCGATGACGGCTTTCCGCCCGGCCAGGATGGCTCGCATACCAGGGGCGATGTTTTCAACCGGGAGCGATCCGCACGGCTCATCGCCGCCGAACGCAAAAATCCCCCGCTTTTCACTGGGGGACTCGTCAAACGTTGAGGTGGCGTTGAGGTAAAACGGCGAGTGCCATACACAAGTGTTTTTGTCGGATTCCAAGTCTTTGTTATCCAACGGTAATTTGGTTGCGGGGACAGGATTTGAACCTGTGACCTTCAGGTTATGAGGGTTACCCCTGTGACTGGAAAAACCCAGTGATTTCCGTTGGTTAGCTCGTCGCGGGGCCCTCAACGTCGGCGTCGTGTCGCACGGAGCAGCCGCAAACCGTTGGAACGGATTGGGAATCATCCGGCGAGGGCGATTTGGATAGCCTCTCGGGCCCTGATCCCCAAAAGGGATCGAACATGCTTCTTTTCACCCAACCAGTTTCCTAGGGTCAGGACTCATAGCCAAAACATGACCACTGCGGCCAGAGCGCAGGCTGACATGAAGATGTCGGCACTTCGATCGTAGCGGGTGGCGATCCTGCGCCAATCTTTGAGGCGCGCAAACATGTTCTCGATTTTATGGCGCGT
>CAMAQR010000068.1 GCA_945860375.1 Pseudorhodobacter antarcticus | reverse complement strand
GCCATGGTGTTGGGCAGTACCTCGCGTAGGATTATCCACAACAGGCTCTCGCCGCGCAGCCGCGCGGCCTCGACATAGTCCATCACGACAACGCCCATCGCGACGGCGCGCGCCATCCGGAACACGCGGGTCGCATCCACCAGCGCGATGATCAGCACGAGGTTCAGGGTCGAGGTGCCGAAGATTGACAGCAGAAGCAGGGTAAAGATCAGCGGCGGGATTGACATCAGCACATCGACCGACCGCCCCAGCAATTGATCGATCCTGCCGCCCAAGGTGGCCGCAAGCAGTCCAAGGAACCCGCCAACCGCAAAGGATAGCACGGTAGTCGCAATCGCGATCAGCACGGTGTTGCGCGCTGCAAAGATCATCCGCGACAGGAAATCCCGCCCAAGCGCGTCAGTGCCCATCGGATGCGCGGTGCTGGGCGGCAAGAAGCCTGCACCCAGGATCTCGGTTTCCGGATAGGGCGCGATCAGGCCGGCGAAGGCCACAAGGACTACGTAGAACCCCAGCACGATCAGCGCAAACCAGACGCTGAGCGGTGCCTCGCGCATCAGCCGAGCAAACCGCAGCCACCCGGTCTCTTCACTGACAGGCAGCGGCCTAGTATCGATGTCTGTTTGCGGCGTCCGGCTCATCTTGGGTGCAGAAGCCTTGGGTTGCTGGCGATGGTGAAGACATCCGCCAAAAGGTTCAGGGTTACATATGCTCCGGCAAAGATCAGGCAGCAGGCCTGCACCATGGCAATGTCGCGCTTGGACACCGCATCAACTAGAAGCTGCCCGAGTCCGGGATAGACGAAGACCGCCTCGACCACGACGACCCCGGTGATTAGATAGGCCAGCGTCAGCGCCACAACGTTTACGATTGGGGCTAGGGCATTGGGCAGGGCATGCCACAAGATCACGCGGGCCGGCGAAGCACCCTTCAGCGCGGCCATTTCTATATAGGGCAAGGCGAGCAGGTTCACGATGTTGGCGCGGGTCATGCGCATCGTGTAGGCGGTGGTCACCATCAGCAAGGTCAGCATCGGCAGGATGCTGTTCCAGATCCGCTCTTGAGAGGTGGCGTCTTCAGGGATCCGCGACAGCGACGGCAACAGGCGCACGGGCGGGACCGTCAGCGGCACAATGTGGAAGACGCCGTTCAGCAGCACCAGAAGTAGCGCCACGGCGACCGCAAGACGCACGGCGCCTTGACTGCGCTGCCGCCACGCCTCGCGCAGGGCGGCGGGCAAGACCAGCAGGGCCGCGACCGCGAGGGGGGCCGCCAGATGCACCTGCACGCCGATCGACAGCAGCATGACCAGTATATAGGCGATGAAGAACTCGGGCAGGGAAATCGCCGCTAGCGTGAGGACATTGACGGTCCTGTCAAACAGCGAATCCCGATACAGAGCCGCGAGCACGCCCAGACAGAGCGCCAGCGGGATGGCAACCGCAGCGGCGAAAGCGGCGAGGAACAGGGTGTTCGCCAAGCGCGCGCGAATCAGATTGCTGATGTCCTTGCCTGTGACAAGGGAATTGCCCATTTCGCCCGTCACCATGCCGCCTAGCCAGTCCAGATAGCGCAGGACGCCGGGCTGCCCCAGCCCCAGCCTTTCGCGCAGCAGTGCAAGCGATTCCGGCGTTGCGTCACGCCCCAGGATCTGCGCTGCGACATCGCCAGGCAGCAACTCCACGGCAAAGAAGACCACAAGCGAGACGATGAAAAGCGTGCCAAGGCCATAGACAAGGCGGGTTCCGATGAGTGGGATCAATGGAGACATAAGTCCATCTCGTATGGCATGCTTGGCCAAACCGTAGCACTCGTTCATCTTAAGAAGCAAGATTTTTCATCTTAAGAAGCAAGATTTTCTTGAAATGAAAATTGCTTTAGCTTTAGTGTCAGAAGCGGCTGGACACCAAGACCGCCGAAAGCGAGATCTGAACTAGACGAAAGGGCCGGCGGATCGACTTGGCCCTTGCATCGGGAGAGCAAATGGATCTGGAAATCGACGGTGTGATCAGCGCTATTTGGCGCAGTACCGAAGACGGCGGGCTGCCCTCGTTGGGAGATTTTGTCGGCGTGCAGATCCGCGAGCGGCGCAAGAGAACCGGGTTGACCATATCGGATCTTTCTCGCGTCACGGGGATTTCAACCAGCAACCTGTCCAAGATCGAAACCGGCGGGGTTTCGCCCTCGCTGGCCTCGCTGGCGGCGATCTGCTCGGCCCTGTCGGTGTCGGTGCAGGAGCTGTTTCAGGGCTTTGACGACGAGGGCGACTTCGTCCATGTCCCGGCGGGCCAGGGCATGACCCTGCAAAGCGCCCCGGGGCGGTCGGGTATGAATTGCCAACTTCTGTCGGCCAGTGCCGGCCAGTTCCCTGGGTTTCAGCCCTACACCGTCACGCTTGACCGAAATCTGAGGAATGCTGGCGCCATTTCCCAGCGGGGAACACAAGTGATCTATGTGATCGAGGGCGAGATCGACTATCGTTATGGACGCAGATTCCTGACTCTGAAGTCCGGCGACGCGGCGATCTTCGACGCCGCCACACCCCACGGCCCGATTTCGATCACGGGCGAGGTGGCGCGGTATTTCTGTATCCTGCTGGATCCCGCCCTGACACAGGACACCGAGCGCAGTCGGCGTCCGAGAACCGTGGCGGGCTGAGCCATGCATCTTCCGAACATCGAGCAATTGCGCAGCCTGGCCACGGTCGGACGTGCGGGCAGCATCAGCGGGGCCTCGAACATTCTGCACCGGTCACAGTCGTCGATCAGCATCCAGATCAAGCAGCTGGAAGAGAACCTGGGGTTGCAACTCTTGTCGCGCCACCCGCGCGGGGTCTCGCTGACGCGCGAGGGAGAGCGGGTTGTCGGCTATGCCGAGAAGATCCTGTCGCTGATGCACGAGATGGCGCAAATCACCGGACATGGCCTTGACACTGGCACTGTCAGGTTCGGCCTGACCGAAGAATTCACGGTCGGTAGGCTGCCACAGTTTCTGCGGCAATTCGTCGAGATGCAACGTACCTTCGAAATTCAGGTAACCGTCGCTGAAACGCGGCAGCTGGAAGAGCAACTGGAGAACGGCAGCATCGATCTTGTGCTGGGCACTACGGCCGACATGTCCCGCACGCCGGTTGTGCGCTGGACTACGCCACTCTTGTGGGTGGCGAACCGCCAATTGCGGATCGACCGGTCCAAACCCTTGCCCCTGATCCTTATCGCCGAGAAATACCGGACGTGGTGTTGGGACATCCTGCGCCAGCTGGACCAGGCTGGCATCGCTTGGCGCGAGGTCTACAGTACGACGACTTTCGCCTCGGTCTTCTCGGCGGCCGAGGCGGGTCTCGGCGTGACTTATATGATCGCCGAATGCCTGCGGCCATCGCTGCGGGTCCTGGACGCAAGCGATCGGCTGCCGCCGCTGAAACCGGTCGAATATGGATTGTTCTGCCGCATGGACGACGCCTCCGGCGGGGCACTGAAGCTGCTGGAGGTTCTACAGACGACGCTCCGCATTCCGGGGAAGTGACGGGGTGCTACACGTTCGGGTCCCGGCCATTGGCGGATGGAATAGGTGCGTTTGAACCTATGAATTGGTCCGGCCATCGGCACCTCGTCTATCGTCAGCCAAGAGCGGCCAGTGCCAACCAGGCACGTAGCGGAAGGTTCGCGCGAGGATTGAACATGACTGGGACCACAACCGATCTTCTGAAGGAATGGCTGACGCCGCAGGATCATCTGGATGTGTCGCCGGGCGGCACCCTGATGGTTGACGGCGTGTCGGCGCGAGATCTGGTGCGCGACTTTGGCAGCCCGCTGTATGTCATGTCCGAAAAGACCCTGCGCGAAAACTATCGCCGCATCCGTGCGGCCTTCGTGCAGAACTGGCCTGCGCCGGTAAACGTGATGTATGCGATCAAGGCCAATCCCAATCACGCGGTCCGGGCCGTCCTTCATGATGAAGGCGCTGGCGGCGACTGCTTTTCGATGGGCGAGATCCACGCCACCTTCGCGGGAGGAGCAGACCCTCGCAAGATCGTCGTCAACGGCTCTCTCAAATCAGACGAGATCATCACCCGGGCAATCGAGCTTGGCCTGTGCATAAACATGGATTCCGAAGAAGAGGTTGACGCTGTCGAACGCATCGCAGCACGGCTAGACAAAGAGGTCCGGGTCGCGATCCGCATCAAAGTGTTGCCCGAGGATTACTTCCGCGACTTCACCAGCGACTGTTTCAAACGACCGGATTTTTTTGGCGGGATGCGGCGCTCGAAATGGGGCGAAACCTTGCCCGCCGCCGCGCGGATCATCCAGCGGCTGAAGGGCCACCCACATCTGCATATGTTCGGCTATCACACCCATATCGGCCGCGCCTCGCCCGATCCGGCGATGTTCGCAGCCATCGGCGGCGAACTGGCGCGCATCGTGGCTGCCCTGCACAAGGAGACCGGGTTTGCGCCGGTGATGATCGATTTGGGCGGCGGCTGGGCGCGCGAGCGAGACCCAGAGGCCTCTGGAAAGCTGCGCAATCCCAATCCGATCGAGGCCTATGCTGCTGCGGTGTGCGACGCACTTTTGCAGGTATTCAATGTGGAAGGCACCCCCGTGCCTGAGTTGTGGATGGAGCCCGGTCGCTACATCGTCGGCAATGCGGGCGTGTTCCTGACGACGGTGGGGCTTGTGAAACGGTCGGACGATCTTGGAATGACCTGGGTCAACGTCGACAGTTCCACCAACAACCTGCCCCAGATCGACCTGTTTGGCTATGTCTACATGGTGATCGCAGCTGAGCGGATGCAGGACCCCATTGACGCAACGGCCGATCTGGTCGGAAACACCTGTGTCCCTTCGGTCTTCAAGCGTGACTGCCCGCTTCCTGCGCTGAAGGCCGGGGATCTGGTCGCTGTTCTTGATGCTGGCATGTATGCGGAAGCCAAGGGCCACCATTTCAACTCGTTGCCGCTTCCCGCCACGGTGATGGTGAGCAACGGTCAGGCCTTCCTGATCCGCCGGCGCGAGACTCTGGACGACGTCTTTGCGACCATGGTGCTGCCGGAACGGCTTCGAGCTTAGGTTTCCGGGACCGGCGCCACGGGCAGTTCACTGAACTTGCCGCGGCGCAAACGGCTGCGCGCGCCACGTGCCGCGCGCAGGTTCTCCGCCAGGCTCTGCCCACGGGCTAGATCTTGCAGCCGCAGGTCGGGATGCGGGATGGGTCGCGGGTGCCCGGCTACATCCATGCCAACGTAGCGCGCCCACATTTCCTGTTTCTTCTTCACCTGATGCGGCTGGGTGAAGGACATGTCGGCCAGCGTCAGATCCCGCGTCACTGTCAGCGCGCCAGCCGACACTGCGGCATCGAAGATTGCCTGCCCCCGCGGGGTACGCACCAGCACCGAGTTGAACCCGGCATCCTCATGCGTGGGCTGGCAATGCGGCCAGAAATCGCCCGAGACAAGGTCCGCGCCTTCACCGATCCCGTCCGGGCACAGGCGGCAGCGGGTCTGGCTGCACCACTTGCTTTCGTCATCCCACAGCTCGGCATAAGTCAGCTCGAACGCCCGCCCGTCGCGCATTTCCACCCGCGCCCTGCCGGGATTTCCATAGCCGCGATAGCGCATCAGGGTCACGTCGCGTTCCTGATAGCCCAAGTCCTGAACCAGATCGCGAGACTTGCGGAACTCGGGCCCGCCGCCACACATCAGCGCCAGCATGGCGACGCAGAACTGATCGACCCGCGCGTCTTCGCGCGCGTAGTTGCGCAGGCCCGAGATGTCGCAGGGTTTGCCAACGAAGGCAAAGCGCTCACCGCGGTCCAAAGCGGCGCGGATGCTGTCCAGGGGCGTGGAGGGCCCATAGCGCGAGCCCGAGGCGCGGATCACGGCCTGCTCGGTACGCGAGAAGACGGTTTCCGTGCGCATCGGGTGGCCCTCGGCAGCGCGGACCTGCATCACGGAATCGACCTGACCCGAGGTGACAAGATGCACGGCCAAAGCGGTCAGCGCCCCGCCGCCCGCGGCGCGAAACCGGACCTCGGGGTCAGCGGCATGCGCCAGCGCGACACGCCGGACCGGTCCCCAAACCGGATCCACAGCGCCACCCGGGCCAGCATCGGCAGGCGCGCCGACGTTCAGGCCGGGGCAGGACCGGCGGATGCTTTGCCAATGCTCCGGTGCGATGGGTGCTGTCTGAAGCGGGCGCTGTCGCCCGTCCTCGGTGATGACGAAGGCGATCCGATCGCGGCCCGCGATTGCCTGACACAGGCCGCAGCCCATGCACAGGCCGTTTTCGACAATGTCGGACAGCTGCTGGATCCGGTTCACGTCACCCATGGGACGGACCCGCGACATGGACGCCCGGTCGGCGTTCCGCCCAAGGCAGCGCCTCGGCCAATTCGGCGGCCAGTGCGAACAGCTGCGCTTCACCTCCGAACCGGGTTTCCAGTTGGATTCCGATCGGCAGGCCGTCCGATCCCTGGTGCAACGGCACTGACAGCGCTGGATGCCCGGTCACATTGGCCATCAGCAGGAAGGCATCCTCGGCGTGGATGACATCCGACCACGCCCTGGCAGAGGCGAGCCTGGCATCGGCGTCATGGGTGCCATGGGGCGGTGCGGTGCGGGTGCTGGTCGGCGAGAGGTGAAGGTCGAAGCCGTGGTAATGCCCGGCAACGCCGCGGCTGATCCGGTCAAGCACGGCTATGGCAGCCAGCAGATCCGCGGCCGAGCGGGTCTTGCCATGTTGATAGGCGGCGAAGGTCGTGTGCTGCAAGAGGTTCGTGGAGGGCGCAAGGCCGCGCTGCGCCGCGATGGCGTCGATACGGCCCGCGATCCCTGCAGAGGCCGTCGTCAGGATCGCCTCTACCAGCTGATCCCAGTCAAAGACCGGCGCGGCCTCGACCACCTGGTGCCCCATGCTTTCCAGCAGCCGGGCAGTGGTGCGAACCGCATCGGCCGTTTCGGCCTCAGTGGGGCCACCACTCGGGGCGGTGACGGTCCAAGAGATGCGAAGCGGGCGCCGGCGTGAGGCGAGCGCGGCAAGGAAACCGCCCGCGGGCGCGGCAATCTCGAACGGGTCACCGGGTTCGGCTCCGGACAGGGCATCCAGCGCGGCGGCGCTGTCGCGCAAGCTGCGGCTGACGATGAACTGGGCCGGCCGTCCCCCCGGCGGCATGCCGACACCGGGGGCATTGCTGATCCGGCCCCGGCTGGGCTTCAGCCCGACCAGACCGCACCAGCCGGCCGGATTGCGGATCGACCCGCTGCCATCCGAGGCATGGGCCACCGGCACCACCCCCGCCGCAACCGCAGACGCCGCACCGCCGCTGGACCCGCCCGCGCTGCGCGCCAGGTTCCAGGGATTGCGGGTGATCCCGGACAGCCGACTTTCTGTCGAGGCCGACCAGCCGAACTCGGGCGCTGAGGTGCGACCGATGATGTTGAGCCCCGCAGTGCGGCAGCGCCGGGTAAAGGCGCTGTCAGATTCGGCAACCATGCCCTTCAAGAGAAGGCTTCCGCATTCGTGCAATCGGCCAGCTTCGGTCGCGGTCAGGTCCTTCAGCAGGAAGGGCACCCCGGCAAAGGGCCCGCCCGATGGTAGATCGGCCGGGTCCAGCCGGTCGGAATAGAGTTCTCGAATGGCATTGAGGCCTGGATCGACCCGGGCTGCGGCCTCGAAAGCCAGGTGAGCCAGGTCTGCCGCCGTGACGGTGCCGGACCGGACGGCCGCCGCCAGGGTCAGGGCGTCGCTGCCTGCGTACTCGGACAGATCCATCATGGATGATCCCCTGCCCTGGCCGCCAAGGGCACCAGCGCAGCATCCACGGCGACTGCGCCCGAGGGGCTCGCAATAATGGGATTGACGTCGAACTCCGCAAGGTGACCCCGCAGCCCGTCACAGATTACCGAGAACCGAGACAACGCGTGGGCCAGCGCCCCGATATCGACCGGCGGCTTGCCCCGCGCGCCCTGCAGCAGGCGCATGATCTTCAGCGAACCCAGCAGGCGCAGCGCCTCGGCCTGCCCGAACGGGGCGAGTGCAAAGGCCCGGTCGTCGAGGATTTCGATCATCGTGCCACCAGCGCTGACCATGATGACCGGACCAAACTGAGCGTCGTTGAACATGCCGAAGGCAATCTCGACACCCGGCGCCGCCATGGGCGACACCGCAACTTCGGGTCCAAGGCGCGCAAGGTCCCGGCAAGCCGCACGCACGGCGGCGGCATCGGCCAAGCCCAGATGCACCCCGCCGCTGTCGGACTTGTGCAGGATGCCCGGGGCGGCGGTCTTGACCGCCACCGGAAAACCGATGGCGGTGGCATGGGCCGCCGCCTCGTCCGGGGTCAGCGCGATGCGGCTGACCGTGGCCGGGACGCCCAGATCCTTCAGCAGGGTAAGACCATCCGTCTCGGTAAGGGACCCCACCCCCGTCTGAACCTCGGACAGCCGCGCGAGCCAGGGGGCCAGCGAAGCTTCGGTCAGCCGCTCCGGCGCATCGTCGGCCCGGCTGCGGAAATCGCGGCGCTGCATGGCCGCGCGAAAGCCCATCAGCATGGGCCTGAGTCCGCTGATCACCGGAACCCCGGCTGCGCGCATCTCGGCGGCGAAGCGGGCATTGGGGGCCGCACCCAAAGCGTAGCTGAGCGCATAGGGCAGATGCTGCCGCCCTGGCATCCGCTTGGCCATGGCGATCGTGGGCGTCATGCCCGGCGTGTTGTCGGTGCTGAAGAATTCATGCACTAGAGCTGCCACGCCCTCGTCCTCGGACAGGATGTCGAGGCAATCCCCCATGACCTCGGCCATATCGCTGGTATAGGGCCCAGCCGCGTCCAGCGGGTTGGTCGGCTCCAGCGTGAAGTAGATCGTCTTCTTCAGCCGTTCAACCGAATGCTGCCGCAGGTCGGCAAAGGGCACCCCCAGGTCATGGGCCAGGTCGAGCATCAACTCCCGAAGCCCGCCGGAATCCAGCAGGCTGGCCATGTCGCCGGTCCGCATCCGGGAATCCAGCGCCAGGATCTGCGCCGCCGTGATCAGGCCGTCGAGATCATCGACCCTCAGAACCCCATACCTGTCGCACAGCGCCTCGAAGACCGTGTTGTTCCCGGCCATCGCGCCGGTATGGGTCAGCGCGAACCGGGCGCTGGCTGCGGTCCGCCCGACCTTGAGCACGACAACCGGGATGTCGCGCCGCGCCGCCTTTTCCAGTGCCGCGACGAAACCCTCTGGGTCACGAACGGCCTCGGCGAACAGCGCCACGACCCGGGTCGTGGGCTGGTCCAGCGCATAATCCATGTAGTCGGCAATCGTGCCCGACAGCTCTTGCCCCGGTGCGGTCATCAGGTTGAACCCATAGCGCGCTGCCGCATCGGCAAACATCGCGAAGACCGAACCGGAATGGCAGAGAAGCGAGATATGTCCCGGCACCGTCGAAACCGGTTCCTGAAAACTGATGAAGGTGCTGGCGTCGAAGTTGTAAAACCCCATGCCGTTGCCGCCGCAGAGCGGAATCCGCGCCTCGCGCGCCATTGCGCGCAGGCGTTCGGTCAGCAGTGGTGCGCTGTCGCCCTCGATCTGGCAGAAGTCGAAGATCACGGCACTTCGGGCGCCAGCCATGATGGCCTCGCCGAGGGCCGCCTCCATCCGGGGCGAGGCGACGGAAAGCACGGCAAGATCGGGCGGGGCGAACAGTTCCGACATGCTGCCAACTACGCTCATGCCACCGATCTGCGGCAGGCTGGGATTCACCACCACGGCGTCACCCTTGAAGCCGCCGACCCTCAGCGTGCGCACCATCAGATCGCCGACCGATCCAGGCTTCGCCGACCCCCCGACTAGAGCGATGCGCTTCGGTGTCAACAGTGGCGACAGCCAGTGGCCGGTCACCGACTTGGCGGCAAAGGGGGATTGTGATGTATGCATTTGCTTTCCTTGTGGTTTCCTGGTTCTGCGTCGGCCCTAGCGGCCGCGGAACACAGGCTCTCGACCTTCCAGAAAGGCGCGAGGGCCTTCCTTGCGATCCTCGCTTGGCAACAGCGCTTCGACGGTGGCCAATTGCCTGGCATTGACCTTGTTGAGCGCGTCCTGAAACGTCATGTCCTCGGCATCGCGCACGATCTCCTTGGTGGCCGCCTGAACCAGAGGAGGCCCCTTGGCCAGACGCCGCGCCATGGCCCATGCCTCTTCACGCAGCCGGTCGTGGGGGACGACGCGCGAGACCAAGCCCCAGCGGTAGGCCTCGGCGGCATCGAACCATCGCCCGGTTAGCAGCATTTCCATGGCAATGTGGTAGGGAATGCGCTTGGGCAGCGCGATGCAGGCTGCCGGGGCATGTGTGCCGATGCGGACTTCGGGGAAGGAAAAGGTCGCGCGGTCGGAGGCGATCAGGATATCGGCGCTGAGCGCGATTTCCAGCCCGCCGCCACAGCAGATGCCGTTGATGGAAAAGATGATCGGCTTATTGAGACCACGAATGTCCTGAAAACCCCCAAAGCCGCCGACACCCATGTCTACCGCGCCGCCGAGACCATCGTCGTCAGGAGCCTTCATATCCCAACCGGGGCAGAAGAACTTCTCGCCTTCCGCCGTGAACAGCAGAACGCGCAATTCGGGATCGTCGCGGAACGCCAGCACCAGGTCGCCGATCGCACGGCTGGCCGGTCCGTGAATGGCATTGGCGGGGGGGCGGTCAAGGTGCAGATGTAGCACGCCGTCCTGCCGGTCGACGCGGAGTCCTGCCGCTGGGGCATCTGTCATGCGGGTATCATCCTTGAGAGTGAAATGTTGAAGGCCGGGATGGATAGAGGGAAGACTATCCAGCGAGTCCCGCCACATCCAATTCAAAGCCGTCAACGGAGCTTTCGCGATTTCCGATGATGGCAATGAGCCTTACCCGCTGAAGACTGAACGCCGCCGATGCGATGTCACATGTACAATGCGGCAGCGGCGTCCAGAAAAGCCTGATGCACGTCAGGTGCTGCCTCAGTCGGCGATCCACCAGCGTTGCAACCCGCGCATGCCGTCAAGCTCAAACGTTCCGGACAGGGCTTCGGGATGCATGACGTTCGCAGCGACGCCCTCAATGCTTTGGATATAGGCCGGGATCAGCGAGCCGCCCTCGGCGTTGAGAATCGCCTGCACCTCCCAATACATCTCGCGTCGCAAGTTTTCATCCGCTTCGCCGCGGGCATTGTTGACCAGTTCGTCAAGGCGCATATTGGAGAAATGCGTATCGCTCCAAGAAGCGCCCGTGGTGTAAGCCAACGACAGGATGGAATCCTCGGTCGGCCGCCCGCCCCAGTAGGAGGCGATGAACGGCTTCTTGGCCCAGACATTGGTCCAGTACCCATCGGCAGGCTCGAGCGTGATGTCGAGTTCGATCCCGGCCACGCGGGCAGACTCGGCGAACAGCGCCGCCATGTCAGCCGCACCGGCAAAGGCAGCATCCGAGGTCGAGAAGGGCACCGTGATCTTGTCGATGCCCGACTGCTTCAAATAGTATTTTGCCTTCTCCGGATCATGGACGCGCTGCTCAAGTTCGGTGTTGAAGAACTTGTGCGACGGCGCAATCGGGTGGTCGTTCCCCAGGGTGCCGTAGCCGCCCAGAATCTTCTCTATGAACGCCTCACGGTCAAAGCTGTATTTCAGCGCCAGACGGACATTGTTATCGTTCAAGGGCGCGACGTCCGTCAGCATAGGCATGTCGTAAATCGCGCGGAGCGTATTGGTGACCAGCTTCAGTCCTTCGACGCCAGCGATCCGGTCGGCAAGCCTTGGGTCGACCTTGGTGATGATATTGGCCGACCCCGACATCAGCGCTTGCACCCGCGCGTTCGTGTCGTTCACGGCATTGATCTCGATGGTATCCACCCAGCCCCGGCCCGGGAGCCAGTTTTCCGTGTCGCGACTCAGCTTTGCCGATGTGCCTGGCTCGAACGCGTCCAGCTTGTAGGCACCGGCCCCGATACCGCTTTGCCAGTCGATCCCGCCGTCTGCGGCTGGCATGATGGCCATGTGATAGTCGTTGAAAAGGTAGGGGAAGTCCGTATTGCGACTGGCCAGTTGCATGATGACCCGATTCGGACCGTCAGCCTTCATCTCGGTGATAGTCGAAAGCTGGCTTTTCATGCCGGATTCGGAATCTTCAGCCGTATGGAAGGCGATCGTTGCAAGAACGTCCGCCGAGGTTACCGGCTTGCCGTTGTGGAACTTGGCATCCGGATTGAGATCGAAGATCCATCGGCTGGTGTCGGGATCCGCGGTCCAGGAACTGGCAAGTTCCGGCACAAGTTCGTTGTTCGGACTTACATCCACAAGATAGGCATGCACGTTCAGAAGAAGTGTGTAGACCATGTCATTTTGCGCGGCACGGGGATCGAGCGTATCTGTCGTCGCCGAGCCGGTCATGGCGATGCTGAAATGCCCCCCCGTTTTGGGTGTTTGTGCCTCGGCGCGCCCCGATGACAGGGCCAGCCCCGAAGCCCCCAGAAGGCCAAGGGCCGTTCCGGACTGGATGAACCCCCGGCGGGTCGGGTGGTAGAGTTTACCGTCAGATTGCTGTTTCATGACTTTCTCCTTGTTTTGTGTTCGAACCGCGAGACAGACTGCCTCACGGTGGCTTGTTTAGTTGTGAGTTCTGTTCCGGGTTGTCTGGCCTTTCGTTGCAAGAATTCGGCGCGCATTTGTCATCGTTGGAGATCCGTGGCCAGCTGGGCAAAACTGCGGTTTCGGCGGATGCCGACCACCTTTGACTGCAGATAACCTTCCAGCCCCTCGCGGCCCCGCTCACGACCGATGCCAGAGTGCCGGGTTCCGCCGAAGGGCACTTCGCAACTGCCAAGCGCCCATTCGTTGACGTGCACCATACCGGCATTGAGCCTTTCGGCGCACCACATCGCGGCGTCCAGATCCTGAGTAAAAACACCCGCGGCGAGGCCATAGTTCGTCGCATTAGCAAGCGCGACCGCGTGGTCAAGGTCGACCGCCCGAGAGACGGCAAGGAACGGACCAAACACTTCCTCGCGGTGCACCGTCATGTCGGCCGTGACATCGGCAAAAACGGTCGGCGAATGGAAGTATCCGGGCAGATCGGCAGGTATGGTTCCGCCCGCGACGAGCCGTGCGCCCTCGGCAAGCGCAACCCCGCAGTACCGCGCGACCCGATCCCTCTGCCCCGCGCTGATCAGCGGCGTGATTTTGGGGTCGTCATAACCCGGCCCCATCCTCAACCCCTCAGTCGCCGCACGCACGGCTTCGACGACCTTGTCGTACAACGGTGCCTCGACGATTAGCCGTGACAGCGCATCGCAGACCTGGCCTGCGTTTTCGAAAATCCCGATGCGCACATTCTCGACCACATGGTCGATATCTGCATCCGCTCGCACAATCGCAGCTGACTTGCCGCCAAGCTCCAGCACGGTCGGCACGATGTTTTGCGCTGCAGAATGCATAATTTCTCGTCCGGTAGCCACCGAACCTGTGAATACGATAAGTCGCACATCCGGATGTGTCGCGAGCGCGCGCCCTGCTTCGCGGCCTGTCCCGGCGAGGACGCTGACGGCGGCAGGCGGAAATCCGGCCTCTTCGGCCACATCGGCGAAGATATAGCATGCCAACGGTGCTAGTTCGGGCGCCTTGACAACGTTCACGTTGCCTGCTGCCAAAGCCGGTGCCAGCGAGCGGGCGGCCATCAGATGCGGGAAGTTCCAGGGAATGATATGCCCGACCACACCATAAGGTTCAGGCCGGACATGAGTTGAAAGCGTGTCGCCCTGCGGGATGAAGCGACCCTCGATCCCCGCCGCAAGACCACCAAAATACTCGAAGTAGCGCGCAGCGGCCAAGGCTTCGCCCCGCGCCTCTGTAAGCGACTTCCCCACGTCCCGGCATAGTAAGCGCGCTGTTTCTTCGGCTCGAGCACGCAAAAGCACTCCCATGCGCTGCACCATCCTGCCACGATCAAGCGGGCGCAAGCTCGCCAGGGCGCGCGACACCACCAAAGCTTGCCCGGCCTCAACCGCCTTCGCGATATTTGCACCACTGGCGGCCGCGGCTCTGGCGAAAATTTCTCCAGTCGCTGGATCATATAAGTCGAGCCATCCGCTCTCTGCACCATCGTGCCAGGCACCCGCCACGCGATTGCACCACCGCTCCGAGATTTCCCATCTGTCTGGAGGGTATGTCATAAAAGTTCCCCTAAATGTGGCGGAAACGGAAGGTCGCTAGTCACGTCCGCTTGCTCGATACGGAAGGGTTGATCTACATCCTCCTGGTTATCGAGAGCGCGCGCGGCGGCATGGCCGGAGAACACCGCTTCGGCCAGAAGTCCCGGCATGGCGCAGTCGCCAATGGCGGTGATCCGGGGCGCCTCTTCCACAGGCAAATCGGATATCAGGGCCATCAGGTCGCGCTGAAGCCCGTCTTCGGCGTCGCGCATGGTCACAAGCACTAAGCTCGCAGCCTCAAGTTTGAACGGCGCGCCGCCGTAGCAGCCGACCAGTTCGACCTGATCGGGCTCGATCCGGGCAAGATTGCAGTTGGGCACGATCGTCACACCTGCTTCGACAATACGCCTTTGCACCGCCGCAATGTCATAGGTGAACTGGGTCCAGCCAGAGGGCAAAGGCGCCGGGGTGACCAGAGTTACCTTATGTCCCTGCAGCGCAAGCATCTCGGCGACGGCACCGCCGACGACATAGGAATCATCGTCAAATATCACGACGGGGGAGCGCAGTTCGGCCCCTGCGAGAATGTCATCGGGGGTCAACACGGTGCGACCCGCAACGCCCGGAATGGCCGCGAAGTTCGTCAGTCCGACGCCGTCGCGACGCCAGCGGGCGCCGGTGGCCAGGAACACATGGGCAAAGTCAAAGCCCAGAACGTCCGCCGCTGTCAGCCGGCTTTCGCGGTAAACCGCCACATTCGGCATCTTTTCGATCTGACCAACCCGCCAATCGCGCACGCGACGCCATTCGGAAAGCCCGGGCAGGCGCGTCAC
The DNA here is from genome assembly GCA_945860375.1 of Pseudorhodobacter antarcticus. The sequence continues at coordinate 2,407 of CAMAQR010000068.1, read as the reverse complement.
CTGGTTCAGATGCCCGCCCAGAGCCCGCGTCGCTTCGGCCAGCGTCACGTTGTAGCCGCGCTGGCCCGCCGCGCGGGCTGCCTCCAGTCCAGCCGGTCCGGCGCCGACGATCAGCACACTCTCCTTGCTGCCGGCGACGGGCATCCTTTCCGGATGCCAGCCTCTGCGCCATTCTTCGGACATGGTCGGATTCTGCGTGCAGCGGATAGGTACGCCCAACTGGTTGGACGCAAGGCAGATGTTGCAACCGATGCACTCGCGGATATCCTCGGACCTCCCCGCATCGACTTTCGCAGGCAGAAACGGGTCGGCGATCGACGGGCGCGCGGCCCCGATCAGGTCCAGCACCCCGCGGCGCACCATCGATGCCATCGTATCGGGGCTGGTGAACCGGCCGACGCCGACCACCGGCTTGGAGGTCATCGCCTTGACGAAGCCTATGATCGGCTCTTGCCAGCCTTCCGAGCGGAAGCGCGAGGTCAGCATGTCTGACCCGTCGCCAACATTGACGTCCCACAGATCCGGCATTTCGGCCAGCATCTCGATCACGGCGCGACCGTCGTCGTCGGCACCTTCTGCGCCCGGTTTCAGACCAAAGCGCAGACCGATGGCGATCCGGCCAGCGGCTTCGTCGATCACCTCCTCCAGTGTCTCACGCAGAAACCGCACGCGGTTCTCTATCGACCCGCCATAGGCGTCCGTACGCAGGTTGATCTCGCGCGAAAGAAAGTCGGTGAAGATGGTGATGCCGTGACTGGCATACAGGGTCACTATGTCAAAGCCAGCCGCAATCGCCCGGCGCACCGCAATCCGATGCCAGCGGCGGATGTCGGCCATCTCTGACAACGTGATCGCGCGGGCGTTCCCCGGGAAGTCCCGCGCGGCCTTGGGCCGGACCGAGGGGCCCAGGGTCGGCAAACGGCTGTAAAGGTTGTGAGAGGTCAGCCCCGCATGGCTCAACTCGCAGCCCGCCAAGGCGCCATGCGCATGGATCGCGTCGGTGACGAGCTGGTTCTGTCGTGTGTCGCTGTCAGACCACAAACGACTGCAACCTGTTGCCGCTGTGTCCGCTGATGGGTGGATGGAGCACCACTCAGTATTCACCACGGCCCAACCACCTTCGGCCTTGATTCCGCGCATCGCTGCGGCCGTTCGAGGGTATTGATATCCCGAGCCATTGCAGTGCGGCACCTGATAGAAGCGGTTCTTTGCAGTAACCGGCCCGATCGCCACCGGTTCGAACAGGATGTCATGGCGGGGATCGCGCCGGTTCGCTGACTGCAAGCCCATCGTCGTCACGGATGCGGCCCCCCGTACAAGGCAAGCGGCGCGCAAGACCGGCGCCGCCTGGCCAAAAGAAATTCTGGACCTTCACACACCCCGGAATACGGGGTCGCGCTTTTCGATGAAAGCGCGCGGCCCTTCCTTGCGGTCCTGGCTGGGCATCATGACCTCGACGGTCAGATAATGTCCCACGTTGACCTTGTTCAACGCGTCCTGGAACTTCTTGTTCTCGGCGTCACGGACGATGTCCTTGGTGGCCGCGAAGACCAAGGGCGGCCCCTTGGCCAGCAGCCGCGCGATTTCCCAGGCCTTGTCCATGACTTTGTCTTTCGGCACCACGTGGTTGACAAGGCCCCAGCGATGCGCCTCGGCAGCGTCGAACCAGCGCCCGGTCAGCAGCATCTCCATCGCGATGTGGTAGGGAATACGCTTGGGAAGGGCGATACAGGCGGCCGGCGCATAGGTGCCGACCCGGATTTCGGGAAAGGCAAAGGTCGCGGTCTCTGCTGCGATCAGGATGTCGGCGTCAAGCGCGAATTCAAAGCCGCCGCCGCAGCAGATGCCGTTGATCGCCGCAATGATCGGCTTGTTCATAGCGCGCAGGTCCTGGATGCCGCCGAAGCCCCCGACGCCATAGTCGGGGTCTTCGATGATCTCGTCCACCGCCGTCTTCAGATCCCATCCGGCGCAGAAGAACTTGTCGCCGCCACCGGTGATGATGGCCACGCGCAATTCCGGATCATCGCGGAACGCCAGCATGATTTCACCGATGGCGCGGCTGACCGGAGCATCAATGGCATTGGCCTTCGGCCGGTCCAGCGTCACTTGCAGGACGCGGTCTTCGATATGGACCTTCACAAATTCGCTCTTGGATTCGATCATTCGGATTCACTTTCCTTGCCTGCGGGCAGGCATCTCTGATGCTGCGGGTTGAACGAGACAGGCACCGCCGGGGCCTTTTCTTAAAGTTAAAGGTCAGTTTGGAAAACGCGCAAATTCAAAGAGCTCAAACGTGGTATTGGCATTTGAGATGGCAGGTGGACCTGCACAGGGAGGACATGGGGCCTGGCGTGCAGACTTCAGATCCCGGGCAGGACCCGAGAAGTGACCCTCATCCGCTGCA
>CAMAQR010000067.1 GCA_945860375.1 Pseudorhodobacter antarcticus | reverse complement strand
CGCCCTGATGCCGTGGCCCCACATCCCGCCAGTCAAAGCATCATAATGAGCTCATCCAGGACTCCCCGACGAGCCCATCGGCCTAGGTCCAACTGCCAAAACCGCTGAATGCAACCGAAAATTCAATGGGCCGCAGACGCCGCTTACGCTGAACCCGCTGTGTTTTGGCGGCAATGGGTGGAGAGGGCACTCGGCACCTTCCTGATCAATATTGCCTTTTGGACGCCCGGATTGTTTGTCAATGGTGCGCCGGTGTGATGCATTGTGAACGCCAGCCGACACCGCCAATGGTATCGCGCAAGGCATGCAGGTTTCGCGGTGCCTTCACTGTCATTCTGGCCTTTGGCACGGGCTTTTTTATCGGACTGGCCGACGGCCAATAGTCACATTTTGGCGGAGGCGGCCGGACAGGCGCTGGCGTCGCTGTGTTCATCTGGAAAGCGGCCTGTCGCCGAAGGCAGACGCCCTCGGCGACAAGCGGTCAACAGGTTTAACCCCGGCTGATTTCAGTGGTGTTGCGCGTTTTCCACAACGAGAACCCAACCCCCGCCGCCAGAATCACGAACGTCACCCCAAGCGACCAGCTTGGCGGGAACTTCTCCAGCCCCATGAAATCCGCCACGAACACCTTCGAGCCGATGAACACCAGCAGCCCGGCCAGCGCGTATTTCAGGTAAGCAAAGCGGTGCAGGATGGCGGACAGCGCGAAATACAGGGCGCGCAGGCCGAGGATGGCGAAGATGTTCGATGTGTAGACGATGAAAGGGTCGGTGGTGATGGCGAAGACGGCAGGCACCGAGTCTACGGCGAACACAAGGTCGGCAATTTCGATCAGGACCAGCGCCAGAAACAGCGGCGTGGCATAGCGCACCCCGTCACGTTTGACGAAAAACGCCGAACCCTCCAGCTTTTCGGTGACGTTCATGCGGCGGCGCAGGAAACGCAGCAGGGGGTTGTCGCCGATGGAATGTTCCTTATCCCCCATGAACATCATCTTCAGGCCGGTGAAGATCAGGAAGGCGGCAAACACATACAAAAGCCACGCATATTGCGCGATCAGGGTGGCACCGAGGCCAATCATGATACCGCGCAGCACGATCACGCCCAGAATGCCCCAAAACAGCACGCGATGCTGATAGGCCCGAGGGATGGCGAAATAACTGAAAATCAGGGCGATGACGAAGACATTGTCCATCGCCAGGGTTTTCTCGACCACAAAGGCGGTCAGGTATTGTGCTGTCGCCTCGGCGCTGATCTGCCAGTAAACAAAACCGGAAAACGCCACGCCAAGGGTGATGTACATGGCAGAGAGTCTTAGGCTCTGCGCCACGCCAATCTCGGCGTCGCCCCTGTTCAGCAGGCCAAGGTCAAGCACCAGCAATGCGACGACCAATGCGATGAAGGTCAGCCACATCCAAAGCGGCGTTCCCAGGAAGATAAAAGTCAGCAGTTCCATTTCAGACCTCTGTTGTGTTCACACATGCGCCAGAGGTCAGCCGAATGGTCCGGGCGTGACACCGAGCGCGCTCGGTGCGGCCGACATCACGATCAAAGATCGCCAGAGAGTCCCGGTCCGCATCATTCAAAGGTATGCACGGCATGGAGGGTTTCAACCCCGACAGCGCCAAATAATCACGCAGGCGTGATTCTAGTCGTTCTGCGGCAGCAGCGCGGCCAACCCCTCGCGATAGCTGGGATAGGTCAGGTGGACACCCAACTCGGTCTTGATGCGGTCATTCCGCACCCGCTTTGACTCGGCGTAAAAGCTGCGGGTCATCGGGGTCAGATCGGCGTCAGCATAGGCCACGGCCGGAGGCTCTGGCAGGCCCAGAAGGGCGGCGGCATGAGACAGAACGTCTTCGGGTGGGGCCGGGTCATCGTCACAGACGTTATAGATTGCGCCGGGGTTTGGGCGTTGGATCGACGCCAGAAGGGTGGCTGCGATGTCGGTGACATGAATGCGACTGAAGACTTGATCAGGTTTGACGATCCGCCGCGCCGACCCATCACGCACCTTTTCAAGCGGGCCGCGTCCGGGGCCGTAAATGCCCGCCAACCGAAAGATGTGCACGGGCAATCCCGTCGCCAGCCATTGCCGTTCGGCCAAAACCCGCTGTACCGCGCGGGCGGATTGCGGGTTCACCGGGGTGGACTCGTCAACCCAACCGCCCTGATGATCCCCGTAAACCGCCGTCGTGGACAAATAGCCGGCCCAAACGGGCTTGGCCCGACGGATTGCCTCCAAGGTGCTGTGCAGGAATGGATCACCGTTGCCATCTGGCGCCGCAGAGGCCAAAACGTGGGTGGCACGCGCCAAGGCTTCCACAAGATCGCCGGGCCACAAAAGTGGCTCTATTCCCGCCGATTCCATCACAGGAACCCGGTCGGCATGCCGTGTGGTGCCGATCACTGTCCAACCCAAGGGGATCAGCCGCGCCGCAAGCGCCTGCGCAGAATAGCCGTGGCCAAGGGAAAGCAAGGTTTTCATTGTCGCAGTATCGGTGGTGCCGGACAAAGCCGCAAGACGGTTGATTTTTTGTAGCCAAGCCTAGACGGATCAGACCAAGACACAACCTGACCTGACATCGGCCCTGACTGCGCGCGCGCCAAACGAAACGCCGCGGCTTTGTCGCGATGAGGCGGCCACCCATGTGACGGGCTTTGTTGCGCAGATGTGGTGAGCAGTGAGCCTGCGTGAAGACGCTGCGATTATTCCAAAGGTCGATTATGCAGTGTCGCTGACCTACCCAGCACGCGAATTCCGCGCAGCGCCAGTTGTTCCAGCACCGTCGATTGATGGGCCACAACAGCAGCGCGCAACCAGTGTTCAAAACGGTTTGCGGCCTTTGACCTGGCAACATTCGGCGATGAAAACAGGGAATATGTTTGCGTGCTGATCAAACCCGCATCGAACGGCACAATCAATTCGCCCAAACGGATCAGCGGCAGTGTCAGAAAGCTGTCCCCCATCGTCAGGCCGCCGCCAGAGGTTGCAACCGAAATGCACAGCGTCGTTTCGTTGAACAGCGTCCTGTGCAGGCGCGCGCCTCCCGGATCAAATCCGGAATACTGGCACCATTCTTCCCAAACATCATAATTGTTGTCGATGAAATACGGGGCTTCTGCGACGCGCTGACCGGGTTGCAAAAACCTGTCGGCAAAGCCTTGCGTGCAAACCGGCATGTCAATCCACCGGCACAATTCGCTTTCCATCAGCTGACCCGCCGGATGCGCGCCGTGCATCCCATAAAAGATGCGAAAATCGAAATCCTCGTCATGGCGAAAACTGCCATTCTTTTCGGCGGTTATTTCCACCGAAATACCAGGATTATCCACCAGAAATGTCCCGACCTGCCCCGCCAGCCAGCCCGAGGCGAAATCGCGGCAGACCAGAACCCGCACACGCTGGCCCTGACCCGACCTGCGGACAACGCTTTCGGTTGTGGAGGAGATCAGATCGAACGCCTGCTTCAACCCGACGCACAGTTCTTGCCCGGCGTCTGTCAGGCGGATTCTGTTGCCGGTGCGTTCAAACAGCGCGCAGCCAAGGTCCTGCTCCAGCAAGGCGAGCTGCTTGCTGATTGCGGGGCGGGTGACATGCAACTCTGCCGCGGCTGCCGAAACGCTGCCGGTGCGCGCCACTGCGTCACAGGCCCGCAATGCGGTAAGGGATCGCCATTTCCGCATTCTTTCCGTCCTGTGTTTAACCTCAGGTTACGCTGAATGAAATCTTGTCACTTGTCACGCCCGAGTTGTGACAGGCAAGGTTGCGCGTTTCGCGCTGCACCAGCATGGGGCGGTATTATCACTCGAACAGGAGATTTCGCATGGTGGCCCCGATCCGATTTTCATCATCAGGACCAACAGGTTGGGGCGCTTTAGGCGACATACCTCTGGATCACGCAGAGCTTTTGGCTGGCCTGCCGCTGGGTCAGGATTTCAGCTATTTTCAGCGCCCTGAAGCGAAACTTCGCGCCGGAATATGGCGGTCCACCGCCTACACCGAACGCTATGAAAGCTATCCTTGCGATGAATTCATGATCGTTCTGGAAGGTGAAGTGACACTCGAGAACGACGACATCTGCGAAACCTACCGCAAGGGCGATGCCTTTTTGGTGCCAAAAGGCTTCAAGGGCGTCTGGCGGCAGCCTGTGGCGATGTTGAAGTTCTATGTGATCGTCGAATGACACCGCGTGGGGCCAAACCAGCGCCGCGCGATGAGGGCAGCTACGATTACGTCATTGTTGGGGCCGGGTCGGCGGGCTGTGTTCTGGCCAACCGCTTGGGCGAAGATCCCAAACTGCGGATTCTGGTGCTGGAGGCTGGTGGCAGCGACCGCGCCACGATCGTGGCCATGCCCTCTGCGCTGTCGATGCCGATGAACACTGCCCGGTTCAACTGGGGCATGACGACCGAGCCAGAGCCGGGTCTGGACGGGCGGGTGATGAACCTGCCGCGCGGCAAGGGCCTTGGTGGATCGTCCTCGATCAATGGCATGTGCTGGGTGCGCGGCAATCCGATGGATTATGAGCTGTGGGAGGCTTTGGGTGCCGACGGTTGGCGATGGTCGAACGTTTTGCCTTATTTTCAACGGCTTGAGGACGTACAGGGCGGCGGGCCACTGCGCGGCACCGATGGGCCAATCAAGGTGACGCGGGGCCGCGAAAGCAACCCGCTCTATCAGGCTTTCGTGCAGGCCGGGGTGCAGGCAGGCTATGCGCAAAGCCCGAACATGAACCAACGCCAGCACGAAGGCTTTGGCCCAATGGAGATGAATGTCGGCGGTGGTGCGCGCTGCAGCGCCGCCGTGGCCTATTTGCGCCCCGCGATGGCGCGCGGCAATGTGCGGGTGATCACTGGGGCACTGGTGGACAAGATCGAATTTGCAGGCCGCCGGGCCACGGCGGTGCTGTTTGCGCTCAACGGTCAGGCGTGCCGTGCGCAGGCCGGGCAAGAGGTGATCCTGTCTGCCGGTGCGATCATGTCGCCGGTGATCCTGAAACGCTCGGGTGTGGGGCCGGCGGCCGAATTGCGCGACCATGGCATTGATGTGCGCCACGACAGCCCCGGAGTTGGCGAAAACCTGATGGATCATCTGGAGCTGTATATCCAGCAGGAATGCACCCAGCCAATCAGTCTTTATCCCGCACTCAGCCTGCTGGGCAAAGCGCGGATCGGTTTGGAATGGCTGCTGACCCATCGCGGCTTGGGGGCCACCAACCATTTTGAAAGCGGCGGCCATATCCGCAGCCGCGCCGGGATTGTTTACCCCGATATCCAGTATCACTTTTTGCCGCTGGCGATTTCCTATGATGGCAAATCGGCGGTGCGGGGCCACGGCTATCAGGTGCATGTCGGCACCAAACGCTCAAAAAGCCGGGGTTGGGTGCGGCTGCGCGATGCAAGGCCGCAAAGCCTGCCACGGGTGCAGTTCAACTACATGACGCATCCGGACGACTGGCTGGACTACCGCGCCTGCGTCCGGCTGACGCGTGAGATTTTCGCACAAACCGCCATGGCCCCCTATCGCGGCGCAGAACTGGCTCCTGGGGCGGATGTGACCACCGACGAGGCGCTGGATGCCTTCCTCAAGCGGAAACTCGAAAGCGCCTATCATCCCAGTGGCACTTGCCGGATGGGCACCGATGCGGCGGCGGTCACCCATCCCGATGGTCGGGTGCATGGGTTGGAGGCGCTGCGGGTGGTTGATGCCTCGGTCATGCCACAGGCCACGGCGGGCGATCTGAACGCGCCAACCTTGGTGATGGCCGAACGGATGGCCGATCTGATCCGGGGTCGCCACCTGCCTGCGGCCACCGATGCCCCGCTTTTGGCCGCGCAAGACTGGGCCACAGCCCAACGCACGCCGCACATCTTGCGGGATTATGCCAGCGACCGTGCCGCCTTGCGCGACGTTTTGCTGGCCAACGCACGGGGCACGGCGCTGCCCACCTGACACGCGCCCGCAATCGCAACCCACAGCAAGGAGGCAAAGATGACCCATATCCGCCAGGGCCAAAGCTTGAACCGTCGTCACTTTCTGCAATCCACCGCGGCAGGCGTCGGCCTGTTGGCGATGCCCGCAATCATCGGCAGGGCCTCGCTTGCCACCGCACAAACCAGCTTTGCCGGTGAAAGCCTGATCGTTGTGCCGTGGTCGGGCAATTATGAACTGGTGTTCAAGGAAACCGTGATTGACCCGTTCAACGCGCAATATGGCACCAAGGTTGAAAGCGGCGGCGGCTGGGATCAAATGGTGCCGCAGATCATTGCAGCCCCGGCCGACAATCCGCCGTTCAATATCACAGTGACTGAGGAATTCATCGCGGGTCAGGGCCAGTCCAAAAAGCTGTGGGCCAAGGCCGATCGCGCGAGCATTCCCGACCTTGACGCGGTCTATCCGTATTTCGCCGAAACCCGGTCGGGCTATGAAAGCTGGGGCGTGCCATTCGCCGGGGGCACATCGATGCTGATTGTGCGCAAACGGCTGGAAATTGCGCCTGATACCTGGCGCGTGCTGTGGGATGACCGGCTTGCAGGCAAGGTCACGGCGGATGGGTCGTCGTGGTGGTGGTCGCTTTCGGTTCCGGCCGCGATGAGCACGGCACATCCGGACCTTGATGAAATGTACGAACTCGCCACTGCCGAGCCGTTGTTTGCCAAGATGGATCAGCTGAAAGTCGCGCGCTGGTACATGACCGGCGCCGAACAGGCCAACCTGCTGAACCAAGAAGAGGCGGATGCGGCTTGACTTATTCCTCGGATGCGCTTGGTTTTCTGACCGATAGCCCCGATGAATATGTGGCCGGCGTGCCGAAAGACGGCACTTCGGACTGGACCGACTGGTTCATCAAGGTGTGCTGCACCCGGCGCAGTAACCTCGCGGATTTCTTTCTGAACCATCCGCTGGAAAAAGAAACGCAGGACTGGTACTTGGCAAAGTCGATGGTGAGAACGGCAATGCAGGCCAATGCCAAAGGCCAAACCGCAGGCAGCTTTTCCTTGCTGTCTGTATCGGCCCGGGACGCAGCAAAAAGCTCTGCGAATTGTTGATCAAAACGCCCGTCCATCATCAATCCCTCTCTTTCCTAGCGTCTAGTCTAGGGGCCAGGTCACATCGGTCTCCATCGCGGATTTGACCCGATCCGGGGCGATCACAAATGCCATGGCCGCGGTGTAGACGAGCAGAAAACCAATCAGCGCGATATAGCCTGAACGGCCCTGATGCGGCTGGCGGATGAGGCCTTTCACAGTGCAATCCTTAGTTCTTGTGAGGCGCGAAGTGGCAGCGCTGCTGTTGCCGCCAGCAGGTTGTCCCGCAGGGCCTTCCCCCTTGGCCAAGGGCCGAAGCCAGATGCGACATTGACGTGGCCCGCACATCCCAGATCGACAAAATCGCTGCCCCAGGCTTTTGCCAGATGGGCTGTGCGGTCGAACCCCATCCACGGGTCGTTTCGGCTGGCGACCACTGTTGTCGGGATATCCAATCGCAGCTCTGGGATAGCGCCGAACTGGCCGATGCGATCATTCCCCTTGGTCTCTGCCGGTGCCACCAAAAGAGCGCCCCGCACCCGCAAATCTGGCCAGGTGGCCAGCAGGCGCGTGATGAGCACTGCGCCCAAGGAATGACCGACAAGGATGCTGTCGGGGTGAAGCAGGATCATCGAGGCCAGTTCGATCTCCCAGACCGCTGGAACCGGACGACCGGGATCGGACAGGTCAACCATCAGTGCCTTGGGGTCGGTTGCGGCCCACCAATGCTGCCAATGCGGATCAGGCGAGCCATCAAGCCCCGGGACGATCAGTGTCTTGGTCATCTCTTCCCTCCTCGGGTTTTGGTTCAGCTTCTCATATAAGTCTAGCAGGTTGTCGTGATTTTTGTTTCCAAAGATGGCTCTCGAAAGGGAAGGCAATTCTCTTGGACAGGTTCAGCGCGACAGCGTGTCTACTGGATAGGCCGTGGTGAACTTCATCCTCTCCATCGCGAAATGGCTGGTGACGTTCTTGATCGGCACGGCATTGGTCAAGCGCTTGTACAACTCATCAAAGGCGGCCATGTCAGGCACCGCGACGCGCAAGAGATAGTCCATTTCGCCAGCCATCCGGTAGACTTCCATGATCTGCGGCAGCGCCTTCGTGCCTTTGAAAAAGCCTCTCGCCAGCTGGCCGAATGGTCGGGTGCTTCGATGCCGATGAACACAGTAAGACCGAAACCCAACTTGGACGGATCAGCCAAAGCGACCCGCCCGGTCAGGACGCCGGTTGCCTCAAGCTTCTGGATGCGCTTCCAACAGGGCGTCTGCGACAAGCCCACTTTCTCAGCAATCTGAGCCACCGGGAGGGTCGCGTCGCGCATCAATTCGGCAACGATTTTGCGGTCTATCAGGTCCAACTCAGTCATGACGCGGCTGCCTTTCAGACCCTGTTGAAGGGCTTGCGCTTCAGCATGCATCAAATAAAAGTAAAGTCTATAGTCTTTATCGTGTATAAGGTGACGGACGAAAGCGGCGAGGCTTCACCTTGTTTTCTGGATGTTTTATGGCAACGAGACAGAGCTTTTTCCCATCACTTATAATCTCGACGTTGATTCTCGACGTTTCTGCGCATAACTCTGGCACATGATCACGCAAAAGATGAAATATGCCCTCAAGGCACTCTTGGCCCTCGCTGATGAGGCGGCCAAGGGACAGCCGGAACCCTTGACGATCGAAGAGATCGCCAAGCGGTCTGACACGCCCAAACGGTTTCTCGAGCATATCTTGCTTGAGGTGCGCAATGCGGGCGTGATCGCCTCGATCCGGGGTCGGTCGGGTGGCTACGTTCTGATCAAAAAGCCCAATGAGATCTCGATCTCGGAACTCCTGCGCACCATCGACGGGCCAATAGCGCCCCTGCCCTGTCTGTCGCGCCGCGCTTACCAGCGCTGCGATGATTGCACGGATGAGGCAACCTGCCGGATTCGCAAGGTCTTTGCTGAGGTGTTCTGGTCTTATCTTGTGATGATCGAATCTCTCACATTGCAGGACATGCTTCGGTCTGGCATCGTAGCAGATCAGGTTATTGGCAACGCACAGCAGGCGTAAGTTACCGCATTATATGAAAAATCTAGAGTATCTTTCCAAGGCGCTGCCTTGGGTTGGTAGAGGAATATTCTATAAACACGACAAAATTTAGCGTGAATTTTCCTTTGCAATACTCGACAATCTCTGTCGTTATTAATGTCATGGCAGGGGCTGAGCCCTGACCGACAGCGAAGGAGAAGCATGATGACTGCAGCAGCCCTCACACTTGACCCGCTTGCGCAAGCTGGATTGGCGATGTCTGCCATGACCGCCGCCCTTCGTCAGACCTGTGCCGTCCGTTTGATTGACCGACGCACCGGACAAACCCACCGTATCAACGGCAGCCCGCTGCTGGTGTTCACCAAGGCGCCAGAGGAGGCCGTGGCGGAGCTTTTGGCCGGGCGGAACGCCACTGTGTGGGAAGCGCGCATCGAGCCGATAGGCGCATCCGCACGCACCGCCGGGGGCCACGCATGACCGCCGCCTCGCCCGTTCCGCACACCATTCTGGGTCTTGTGCCCTACCGCCCGATACGTCTGCGCCAAGCGCGTTTCAATGAGGAGAAGACCATGATCGCCACCATCACCCTTGCCGGCACCGTTACGGCTCAGGGACCTATCGTTCAAGGACATGCCGACGGCCGCATTACCATCGCAGACGGCATTCGCCGCCTGACTGGATGGCCCGTCTCTCGCGCCATCCGCGGCTCGCTTTCGGCGCTTGCCCTGGCAGTGCTGGCGCTGGGGTCCGCCCCGACACAGGTGCAGGCAGAGTCGCTGCTGAACGTCAGCTACGATCCGACCCGCGAGCTGTATCGTGAGGTGAACGAAGCCTTCGCCAAGGCATGGGAGGCTGCGGGAAACGCGGCACCGACCATCGAGGTCAGCCACGGCGGTTCGGGTAGCCAAGCCCGCGCGGTGATTGACGGGTTGGAGGCGCAGGTGGTGACGTTGGCGCTGGCCAGTGACATCGACAAGATCGCGACAGAGGGCAAACTGCCTGCTGACTGGCAGACCAAACTGCCGCACAATTCCTCACCCTACACCAGCACAATCGTGTTTCTGGTCCGCGAAGGCAATCCCAAGGGTCTGAAAGACTGGGGCGATCTGGTGGTCGAGGGCGTCGAGGTCATCACGCCAAACCCGAAAACCTCGGGCGGGGCGCGGTGGAACTATCTGGCCGCCTGGGCCTGGGCCGAAAAGAACGGGCAAGACCCGCAAGAGTTTGTCGGCAAGTTGTTCAAGAACGTGCCGGTTCTGGACTCTGGCGCACGTGGTTCGACCACCACTTTCGCGCAGCGCGGCATCGGTGATGTGCTGCTGGCTTGGGAAAACGAAGCCTATCTGGCCCTGAAGGAATTGGGCGAAGATCAGTTCGACATCGTGGTGCCGTCGGTGTCGGTTCTGGCCGAACCCCCCGTCGCCTTGATTGAAGGCAACATCAAGACCGACGACCAACGCAAACTGGCCGAAGCTTACCTGAACTTCCTTTACACCCCCGAAGGGCAGGCTTTGGCCTTCAAGCACTTCTACCGCGCTTGGGACGCATCGGCGGCCAACCCCGAAGACGTTGCGCGCTTCCCGCAGCTTGAACTGGTCGACATCGCCAGCTTTGGCGGCTGGGCCAAGGTGCAGCCTGAACACTTCGGTGACGGCGGCATCTTCGACCAGATCTATGTGGCGAAATAAGGGAACATGATGGGCAGACCCCTGATCCACCGATCCCCGATGCCCGGCCTTGGCCTTAGCATGGGGATCACCCTGACGATGCTTTCCCTTGTCGTCCTTCTGCCCATCGGCGCCCTTCTTTGGAAGGGCGCCACTTTTGGCATTGGCGGCGTCTGGGACACCGTGAACCGCGAGCGGGTCTGGGCCGCACTTTATCTGTCGTTCCGCCTGTCGCTGTTTGCAGCCCTGTTCAACCTTGTGTTCGGCGTCATGCTGGCTTGGGTTCTGGTGCGCTATAACTTTTGGGGTCGCCGTCTGCTGGATGCCGCCGTAGACCTGCCCTTTGCACTGCCCACGGCGGTTGCAGGCATCGCATTGACAGCTCTTTACGCCCCGAACGGGGTGTTCGGCGCGCTGGCGAAAGAGGTCGGCTGGAAGATCGCCTATACCGAATGGGGCATCTTTCTGGCGCTGGTCTTTGTTGGCCTGCCTTTTGTCACCCGCACTGTGCAACCGGTGATCGAAGAGGTCGAACGTGAGGTCGAGGAAGCCTCGGCCACGCTGGGCGCAACCCGATTGCACACCCTGCGCCATGTCATTCTGCCGATGCTGATGCCCGCGGCCCTGACCGGGTTCGCGTTGTCATTGGCACGAGCGGTTGGCGAATACGGGTCGGTCATCTTCATCGCCGGGAACATCCCCCTGGTGACTGAAATCGCACCGCTGCTGATCGTCATCCAATTGGAAGAGTTCAATTATGACGCCGCCGCCGCCATCGGCATTGCGATGTTGTTGATCAGCTTTGCGATGCTTCTGGTCATCAACCTTATTCAGGTCTGGAGTCGTCGGAGGATTGGTTATGTCTGACACTTCCCCCCTGAAACCGGTGCTGAAATTCCGCTCGGCCACCGAAGAGGCGCCGCTGGCCCGCTGGGCCATGATTGGGCTGGCCTTTGCGGGCATTGCCGTTCTGGTCTTTGCGCCCTTGCTGGTGGTTTTTGCCGAAGCCCTTTCCCGCGGGGTTGGCGCGGCGGTGGCCTCATTGGGCAACCGCGACGCTGCTTCCGCCATCAAGCTGACGCTGATCATCGCTGGCATCTCGGTGCCCTTGAATGCCGCCTTTGGCATTGCGGCGGCCTGGTTCATCACCAAGTTCGACTTTCGCGGCAAGGCGTTTCTGATCACCCTGATCGACCTGCCGTTTTCGGTGTCGCCGGTTGTGGCGGGGCTGTGCATTGTGCTGATGTTCGGGGCCAATTCGCTCATCGGCGGCTGGTTGGTCGCCAGCGGCTACCCCATCGTCTTTGCGCTGCCCGGTATCGTGATCGCCACGATGTTCGTCACCTTCCCCTTTGTCGCGCGGGAACTGATCCCGGTGATGATCGAACAGGGCCGGGCCGAAGAAGAAGCGGCGCTGACCCTTGGCGCATCGGGCTGGCGGGTATTCTGGACCGTCACTTTGCCCAACATCCGCTGGGCGCTGCTGTATGGCGTCTTGCTGTGCAACGCCCGCGCCATGGGCGAGTTTGGCGCAGTGGCGGTGGTGTCGGGCAAGATCCGCGGCCAAACCGCCACCATGCCGATCACCATCGAGATGCTTTATAACGAATATCTTTCGGTGGCGGCGTTCTCGCTTGCGGCCGTTCTGACCCTTCTCGCTCTTGTAACCCTGCTTTTGAAAACCGCGCTGGAAATCCGCCATGCTGACCAACTTGCCGCAACGCACCGCCACTAGGAGCCCGTGCGCCGCTGGCGCGCATCACAGTAAGGAGACGCCCATGCATATCGAAATCGATGAAATCTCGAAAAGCTTCGGCACCACGGCGGCCTTGAACCCGGTGTCACTGTCCTTGCCGTCGGGCGCTTTGGTGGCGCTCCTCGGCCCCTCAGGTTCCGGCAAGACCACCCTTTTGCGCATCCTTGGCGGACTGGAATTTCCAACCTCGGGCCGGGTGCTCTTTGACGGGCAGGATGCGACGGGCTTGACCGTTCAGGAACGCCGCGCGGGGTTCGTGTTTCAAAGCTACGCGCTGTTTCGGCACATGACGGTGTTTGACAACATCGCCTATGGCCTGAATGCACGGCCACGCGCCTCGCGCCCGACCAAGGCGGAAGTCGCCCGCCGCGTGACCAAGCTGCTGGAGTTGATCCAGTTGCCCGACATCGGCGCGCGTTATCCGTCCCAGCTTTCGGGCGGTCAGCGCCAGCGTGTGGCTTTGGCGCGCGCCTTGGCCATCGAACCGCGGATGCTGCTTTTGGACGAACCCTTTGGCGCGCTGGATGCCAAGGTGCGCAAGGAACTGCGCCAAGGCCTGCGCGACATCCACGACAACACCGGTCTGACCACCATCTTCGTGACCCATGATCAGGAAGAGGCGATGGAACTGGCTGATCTGGTGGTCGTCATGTCGATGGGCCGCATCGAACAGATCGGCAAGCCGCAGGATATCCGCGCAAGACCCGCCACGCCGTTTGTGCGCGAATTCATCGGGGCGTGACGAAACCGCGCGACCAGAAAATCACCAAGTTGGCCGCACTGTCGGATCCTCTGTTCCACTTGACAACGTCCCGCATGCGCCCGCAGGCCATCTGGCCCGCCGGGCGTTTGCCATTTCTGGACCAATGGATCGCCGAAGGCGGCAGGCTTCGGCGGGAAGGCCCGAAGTGGTTCACCGGTTGGGCCAGTGACTTCCCGCGCAAGATGCGCTTGCAGACGCTTGCCCTTGAATAGCCTCTGGTTTGCCAGACGCCCTGCGTGGCCATTTTGGAAGCAAGAAGACACACCTGTCCGGCACGAAGCTCACAGATAAGGTCAAGCGCGATGCGGTGGCCCAGGTCGAAGATCGAAGCGATGTGGGGGATCATTCCGGGACAGGCCCGACGAAGACCAAGACTTCGACCAGCACGGCCTTTCATACTACCGGTCAACCTGCATCAAGACAGACAGGAACGATATCGCCAACACTGCGTTGTCTTCGGATGGTGTTTCGGCCCAGATTCCGCCCGCCCCACGGCGTGGCCGACAGCCCGAACCCGGAAACGAACCAGTCCATGAACGAATTTGTACAGGGCGCACCGCGCAAAAGGAGTTGAACCCATGTTAGTCAAGGCAACGGATATAACAGGTTGCGATGTTCAGGCCAGCGATGGCACCTTGGGGACCGTCAAAGATTTGCTGTTTGATGATGCCAGCTGGACGGTGCGTTGGCTGGTGGTTGAGACGGGCAACTGGTGGGCGGACCACCGTGTTCTGATCCCGGCTTCGGCACTTGGTCATCCCGACATCTCGGCACGCACCCTCCCGGTCAACCTGACCATGGCGCAGGTCAAGGGCAGCCCGGATGTTGACACCCACCGCCCGGTGTCTCGTCAATTCGAATCCCGCGCCTATGACTATTACGGCTTCAGCCCTTATTGGGGGACCGACCGTTATATGAGCGGTTTTGCCTATTGGGGTGGCATGGTACCGATGGGCACCTCCCTGGAAACCGAACGGCGCGAGGACGAGATCGTCCGGATGCAGCACCAAAATGATGACCCGAACCTGCGCAGTGTGGCCGAAATCAGCGGCTATCACATCCATGCCACCGACGGGGAAATTGGCCATTTGTCGGATGTGCTGATCGAGGATTCGGATTGGTCGCTGCGCTATCTGATGGTCAACACCAGCAACTGGTGGCAGGGCAAAGAAGTTCTGATCTCGCCACGCTCCACGCAATCGATCCGCTGGACGGAGCATCTGATCTATCTGGGCGTGAACCGCGACCGTGTCCGCACCAGCCCGGAATACGACGCGTCCCGCCCGATTTCCACAGGTTTTGAAACGGCTATGGTCAGTCACTACGGCCCGACAAAACCAGCCGACGCGGCCTGAGCGCAGCTCAAGTGCCACAAGATGACGAGGCGGCCCAACCCTGGGCCGCCGGAGAATGGGAAAGTTCGGCTGGTTGCCCGCCTTGCTCAACTGGAGCTGATGATGCCGCAAACAAACACACAAAACCGCCGCTTTGTTTTGGCCGAGCGCCCCAAGGGCGAGCCGACAGCAGCAACGCTGCGTCTTGAAACCGGTCCGGTTCCAGCGCCGGGGCCGGGCCAGATGCTGCTGCGCACCGACTATTTGTCGCTCGACCCTTATATGCGTGGTCGGATGAGCGATGCGCCCTCCTATGCCGCCCCGGTGGCTGTTGGCGGTGTGATGGAGGGCGGCACGGTGGCGCAGGTGGTGACATCGCATGTGGCCGGCTTCAGCGTGGGCGACCGGGTGCTGTGCTTCAACGGCTGGCAGGACTATGCCCTATCCGATGGCGCGGGCGTGACCTCGCTTGACCCAAACATGGCGCATCCGTCTTGGGCGCTGGGGATTCTGGGGATGCCGGGCTTCACCGCTTGGGCGGGCCTGACGCAGATCGGGATGCCGAAACCCGGCGAGACGGTCTGTGTGGCCGCAGCCACCGGGCCTGTGGGGGCGACGGTGGGCCAGATTGCCCGGCTGATGGGTTGCCATGTGGTGGGCATCGCGGGCGGGGCCGATAAATGCGCCTATGCGGTGGAATCGCTGGGGTTTGATGCCTGCATCGACCACAAATCCAGCGATTTTGCCGCAAAGCTGCGGGCGGCCGCACCCAAAGGCATCGACGTCTATTTCGAAAATGTCGGCGGCGCGGTGTTTGACGCGGTCTTGCCCCTGTTGAACACTGCCGCCCGCGTCCCGGTCTGCGGGCTCGTGTCACAATACAACGCCACCGGCCTGCCCGAAGGGCCAGACCGGCTGTCGGTGTTGATGGGCCAGATCCTGCGCAAGCGGCTGACGATGCGCGGATTCATCATCTTTCAGGACTTCGGCCACCTCTACCCCGCATTTGCCAAGGCGATGGCCGCATGGCTGGCAGCGGGCAAGATACAATACGTTGAGGAGATGATCGAAGGACTCGAAGCGGCTCCGCAGGCCTTCATCGGCCTGTTGCGCGGCGAAAACTTTGGCAAGCGGGTGGTCCGTGTTGGTCCATCGCAGTTGATTGACAACAAGGAAAACCGCCTATGAATATCCTGATGGTCCTGACCTCGCACGACACGCTGGGCAACACCGGCAAGAAAACCGGCTTCTGGCTGGAAGAGTTTGCCGCACCCTATTACGTTCTAGCTGACGCCGGGGCCACAATCACGCTCGCCTCGCCAAGGGGCGGCCAGCCGCCACTGGATCCGGCCAGCGATACCCCCGACTCGCAAACCGACGACACCCGGCGTTACAAGGGCGATGCGGGTGCGCGCGACGCGCTGGCCAACACGATCAAGCTGTCAGACGTTGATATGGCTGCCTTCGATGCCGTGTTTTACCCCGGCGGCCATGGACCACTGTGGGATCTGGCGGAAGACCCGGTCAGCATTCGCCTGATCGAGTATTTTGCCCAAGGCGGCAAACCGATCGCCGCTGTCTGCCACGCGCCCGCTGTCTTTCGCCACACCAAGGCTGCGGATGGCAAGCCGCTGGTCTCGGGCCGCAATGTCACCGGGTTCACCAACACTGAAGAAGCTGCAGCAGGCTTGACTGACGTGGTGCCGTTTCTGGTTGAAGATATGCTGGTGGCGAACGGGGGCGTCTATTCCAAGGGCACGGACTGGGCGTCGCATGTCGTCGTGGATGGCAAGCTGATCACCGGGCAGAACCCGGCCTCCTCGAAAGAGGCCGCTTTGGCTTTGGTGGCGCTGCTCGCCTAAGCCGCGACTGGTCTCGTTACGGTCTGCCTGATCTGAAAGGATCGAAAGCAGGGCCGCAAATCACCTTCCCCAAGAACCCAAATAAATGGAGTTACACATGCCCGCCCTTCCGTTTGACGATGCCGAAATTGAGGAACTGGTGCTGCGGTTCAACGCCGTGATGGCCAAAGAGGGCATGGATATTGACGATCCTGGCGGCAATGCCACCGACGACGAGGTGGCCGAAACCTTGCAGGAAACGCATGGCGACCTCAGCCGCGACGAAATCACGCAAGAAATTGAAAGCATGAACGACGAACAGAAAGACGCGTTGGTCGCCCTGTTCTGGATCGGTCGTGGCGATGCGGAACCCGAAGAATGGGAGGCGACCAAAGCCCTCGCCCGTCAACAGCATGACGGCCTTGTCAGCCGTTACCTGCTTGGCCAGCCAGAGGTCGGCGAGTTCCTGACCGAAGGTCTGGAAAAGATGCTGGAGTTCGGGGTGGACTGACGGCGGCCCTGTTGTCAAAAAGGGCGGCAAGGAAGGTTAAACACGCTGGACTCTTTTCGCAGCAATGCCCGCCCTCGGGCATCAGCCACATGTGCCTGAATTACATTTTTCGTCAGGTTGGGCCCGGTCAGGGCAATCTCAGAAATGACCGTTGCCTTTGCTGAATACTCGCAGGCCCGCCTTGGCAAATTGATACCGTCAGGGCGCGGTCACATCATCAAAGCGTTTTGGTGTTTCCATTTGCAGATTAAGCCGACCGCTGATTTGCGCTTCGAGATTCGTGCAGCGTCACCCCCGCGCGCCATCACGATGACGTAAACCATGCTTCCCGCAAGAAAGCGTTCTGAAGACTTTCCTTTTTTACGAAGCGTTTTCTGTGTGCTCGGGACCACGACCAAAGACTTTCAGTGCACGGCTGCGGCGTGTGAAACCCAACCGATGGTGGTAGCGCTTTTC
Organism: Pseudorhodobacter antarcticus; assembly: GCA_945860375.1. The sequence goes on along the minus strand of CAMAQR010000067.1, from coordinate 277 downwards.
AATGGTTCATAAGTACGATCGATAAAAACCTCCCCTCTCACACCCTCATATGCGCGCCAGACGTAGGGGAGAACCGATCGCGCGCTGTTCTATACAGTCAGACATTCATCCAAATCGGGCTGATCTGCGCTAGGCTCAGAACTCATTAATCCACTTGTTTCCGGCCCGTTTCACTGATTCATTTGCGGCATCGGGGAGGTGTCGCATGGGTGATCTATTCTGGCTGACGGACGCGCAGATGGAGCGGTTGAAGCCGTTCTTTCCTTTGTCGCATGGG
>CAMAQR010000066.1 GCA_945860375.1 Pseudorhodobacter antarcticus | reverse complement strand
GTTCATTCGGGGCGCTCCTGAAGGCTTGAAGTGTGGTAACTCCAGTCTCCTTGATCCACCCCGAATGGACAACCTGATGAAAGCTCACACCTAGAGCGGGATTTTTGTCTTCATCCACGGGGCGGAGTTAAAGAAATTTGCCACCGCGCTGCCCGGGGCCACCAAAGCATCGCAAGCGGCCCGCAAGTCGTCGCTCAGCGTCATCTCCATTACGGGCAAGAGCGTGGCCAACTGATCCAGCGTGCGCGGCCCGATCAGCGCGGCGGTGATGCCCGGTTGGTCCTTGACCCAAGTCACCGCCAATTGAGCCGCCGACATCCCGGCATCGGCGGCAAGGGCTACAAAGCGTTCCGCCACTTCAACGGCTTGGGGGGAAACCCGGTCGGCATAGATGCCGCCGCGCTTGACCAACCGCGATTCCGCTGCGGGGGATGCCGAACTGCTGTAGCGCCCCGCCAGCATCCCCATGGCCATAGGCGACCAGCACAACAGGCCAAGTCCGTGGCGCTGACACATTGGCACCAGTTCGTTCTCAATCCGGCGATCAAGTAGGTTATAGGGCGATTGTTCGCTGACAAAACGGGCATAGCCCTTCATTTCGCTTGTCAGTACGGCTTCCATCACATGCCAAGCCGGTGCCGTGGACGACCCAATGTAGCGCACCTTGCCCTGCCGGACCAGATCGTCCAGCGCCTTCAAGGTTTCGTCCAGTGGAACGCTCATGTCCGGGCGATGGGTCTGGTAAAGGTCGATGTGATCCATGCCAAGCCGCTGCAGCGAGTCTTCGACTGCGCGTAGGATATGCAGGCGCGAATTGCCGCGATCGTTCGGCCCGTCACCCATCGGGTAATGGACCTTTGTCGCCACCACTGTCTGGTGACGCCTGCCATTTGCCTTCAGGGCTTTGCCGACAATCCGTTCGCTTTCGCCGCGCATATAGCTGTTAGCGGTGTCGATCATGGTGATCCCTCCGGCCAAGGCTGCGTCGATCATCCTGATCGACTCCGCCTCTGAGGTCGGGTTCAGGAAATTATCCCCGCCCAAACATAGCGTCGAAACCTTGATGCCAGTACGGCCAAGCGAGCGAAGGGTCATGGCATCTCCTTGAGCGACGTGTTCAGTTTCTAAAGGCTTTCCTCAGACAGCCGTATAACCCGCATCCACCGGCAATAGCGTTCCCGTAATATAGCTCGCCGCATCCGAAGCCAGAAAGAGGACGGCCTGCGCAATCTCTTCGGGCTGCGCCACTCGGCCCATCGGCACGATCGACTCGGCCATAGCCACCATGGCGGCATCGCTCATCGGTTGATCCCGCCCGCCTTGGCGCAGCATTGGCGTGTCAACCTCGCCCGGGCAGACCGCATTGACGCGGATGCCGTCGCGGGCATGATCGATGGCCATGGCGCGGGTGATTTGATGGACGGCTCCTTTGCTAGCACAATAGGCCACATGGTTGCGCCCCGCGACACTTCCCCAGATCGAGCCGAAGTTGACGATGTTTCCTGCGCCTTGCCCCTTCATCTCCCGTGCCGCCGCACGGGACATGTAGAAAGTCCCACTAACATTGACGTTCAGCATCCGCTGCCAATCGGCGTCCGTGGTGTGATCGGCATCGGCCCGCACGATGATGCCCGCCGCGTTGACAAGGATGTCCAGTCTGCCATGGCGCGCGACCGCCGTGGCAACCGCCCGGTCGCAAAAGCCCGAGTCGCTGACATCGCCAACCAGCGGCGCGCCCGCCCCCGTGGCCAGCGCAATCTCTTCCGACAGCGTGGCATTACGGTCAACGATCACCACTTTGGCGCCAGACGCTGCAAAAAGCCGCGCACAGGCCGCCCCCATTCCCGAAGCAGCCCCGGTGATGAGCACAATTTTCTTGGCAAGTCCCATGGTGCAATTCTCCTCTTGGTCAACTTTTGCAGATTATGTGGCTGAGCCAAACTGAAATTTGTGACGCGTTAGGACCGCCCTCGCCCGGCGGTGCGGTATTTGGTCTGCGCAGCCAATGGTGAGCGATGCCTGGCGGGAAAATTTGCCCCGATCTGACATCTTCTGGACGTCAGGGGTAGGTTAGAGCCCGGCCGGTCTTGTCTTTGGGCTGTTCAGGGCGAGGCACCTTGACGCTCAGGTCAGCCAAAGGTCGCAAGATCGGCGATGGTCTTGCGGATCACGGCCTCTGCCTGGGCAAGTTCCGCCCCTTCGACCGCAAGCCGCGGGGCACGGACGGCAAGAGGGGCGCCGTAGGTCAGATGTTCGGCCAGTTTGATATATTGCACCAACTTTACATCGGTATCGAGGTGAAAGACCGGGGTCAGAATGCGGTAAAGGTGCAGGGCCTCCGCAAACTTACCATCCTTGGCGAGGTTGAACAGTTTCATGCACTCTACGGGCCAAGCATTGGTCATGCCTGAAACCCATCCCACCGCGCCAAGGGCAACGCTTTCCAACAAAAGATCATCCACACCGCAAAAGATATCGAAACGATTGCCGAATGTGTTGAACAGGTCGGTCACGCGGCGAATGTCGCCGGTTTCTTCTTTGATGGCGACAATTTTGGCGATGTCGGACAAGCCCTTCAATGTTTCCACATCCACATCGACGCGGTAGGCGATGGGGTTGTTGTAGATCATGATGGGCAGGTCGCTGCCGGCGGCGATGGCCTTGTACCAGGCTATGGTTTCGCGTCTGTCGGTGCGGTAGGCAAGGCTGGGGAAGACCATCATGCCCTCGGCCCCGAGCCTTTGATAGTTTCTGGCCGCCTGCGTCGCATCATCTGTCGAAAGCTGCGCCAATCCGCTCAGCAGGGGCACGCGCCCTGCGACGACTTCCTTGGCGGCAGTCACAACGGCGTCACGCTCGCTTTGAGTGAGGGCTGCGTTTTCGCCCAGCATGGGCAGCACAATGACGCCTGAAACGCCGCTGGTGATCAGGCGGTCTAACCCGGCCTGAGTGGCGTTGATATCGACGCTGCCATCGGGTTTCAGTTTTGTGGTTGTTGCGGGAAAGACGCCGTTCCAGGCCATAGGTATCTCCAGATCAGGTGCGATAATCGGGTTCGACGCGGTCAAGTTGACGCTTGACGCTGTTCAGATGCAGTCTCGCAGACTCTGTGTCGCCCAGCCGCATTTGCTGGTAAGCTGCTTGGGCTATATGCGCCGGAACCGGCACAATTGGCCGTCCCGTCGACATGGCAAGAAGTTGGACCTCGCAGGCGCGTTCCAGATAATAGAGATCGTCCCATGCCTCTGCGATGCTGCCGCCCACCACCATGACGCCGTGATGTTTCATAAAGACAATGTCGGCCTCGCCGATGGCTTCGGCGATGCGTTGGCCTTCGCGCTCGTCAAGTGCAAGCCCGTTATAGTCAAGATCAACAGCCGTGCGCCCGTAGAACTTGAGCGCGGTTTGGCCAGCAAAAATCAGCGGATCCCCTTCTACCAAGGTCAGCGCCGTGGCAAAGGGCATATGCGTGTGGAATGCGGCACGGGCGCGGGACTTGTGTTTGTGAACTTGGCCGTGGATGAAGAAGGCGGTTGCCTCGGGTGTGCCATCGCCTGCAATCACATTACCCTGATAGTCGCAAATCAGCAGCGACGAGGCCGTCACCTCGCAAAAGGCGTGGCCATATGGATTGACCAGAAACAGGTCGTCATAGCCCGGCACCATTGTTGAAAAATGATTGCAGATGCCTTCTTGCATGCCAAGCCGTGCGGCCATGCGAAAGCAGGCCGCAAGATCGACCCGGGCATCGAGGATGTCATGGCTGGCGAAATCGGGCACCGTATTCCGATATGCCAAGGGCGTTGTTAGGGGTGGTTTGCTTTCAAGCGGATGGGCCATAATCTCTCTTTCACGCGCGCCGCAGATCGACGACATTGACCGTCCGGATACTTCCCGCCGAATTGCTGCGCATGTGGGGGGGCAAGGCAGCATCCCAGGCCACAAAATCGGCAACGATCCGGTTCCGTTCGATGAGGGGCAGTTCAGGCATCGGCGGGATGACCCTTTGCCACTGCATATCGCCAAGAAAGCCCGCCACAACCGCCTTGATCGAAGGGATGAACGGACGGCGCGACAGGATCGCATCGCCACTTTGCACCGCAGGCACAAGCGCGCGGCCGTCAAAAGCTGTGGGAGCGTCAATCAAAGCGCGCATCAGGCGCGGCATCACATTGCCAAGGCCGCAGATCGTGCCGCGTGCGCCGACCGCGATCAGTTCGGGCAAATGGATTTCTGAGCCGGTGAAGATGGACAGATGGGAAAAGCGCCGCACGATATCCAGCGTGAAATCAAGATCGCCGCCGGAATCCTTGATCCCAGCGATACTACCCGGATACCGCTCGTCCAGACGCCGCATCACTTGTGGGGTGATCGGAACCCCGCAGATATCAGGGAAATGGTAGAGATATAGGCGCAGGTCCGGCATCGCCATCCGATCGATGATGGTTGCAAAATAGCGAAAGGTCGCGTCTTCGGTGATGCCGCTGCGGTAGAAGGGCGGGGGCATCAGCAAAACGCCGTGGACGCCTTGTTGGGTCGCGTGGCTGGCAAGACGCACGACATCGGCGATGGCCGCACTCCCAACCGACACAACAACTCGGCCCGCAGGAATGCCAGCGGCAATCAGCGCGTTGAGGGCGTTTATACGCTCTTCAACGGGAAGCTCTGCCCCCTCGCCGGTGGTGCCAAAGATCGTCACACCATCACAGCCGGCCGCCAACATCGCACGGATATGGCCCAGCCAGCGGGTTATATCGGGGCGAAAGTCGGGCGTCAGGGGCGTTGCAACAGCAACGGCCAGACAGCGCGTTCCGGGTAGAGTTTTCACCACAACCTCATGAATCAAAAAAACTATAAGGTTTGGCATCATGCCAGATCCTGATCATATCATGATGATTAATTGAAGATTGTCAACAATGTACTTGACGACTTGATCCGCGCGTTGGAGTATCGGGTTGCAAAACACTGGCCATTGGGGACGCAAAGATCCGCAAGGCGTTTTCATCTAGGGAGCTTCATCCATGACCTACTCTGTGCCGATAATAGGACGCCGCGCTCTGCTTTCGGGTGCCGCGCTTGTGCTGACAGTTGCTGCCTTCGCCGGACCCGCCTTTGCCGACGCCAAAGCGCTTCGCATATCCACGCCGGGCGCTGAGTCCGAAGTACAATCGATGGCGCTGGTGGCGTTCAAGGATGCATTGGACAAAGCGCTTCCGGGTAGCTTTGACGTGCAGATCCATTACAACGGAACGCTCTTTGCGCAGGGCACTGAAATCGAAGCCATGCAGCGCGGAAATCTTGAGGTCGGCATGATATCGCCTCAGGATATTGCGGCCCTGATCCCAGAATACTCGATCTTCACCAACGGTTATCTGATGCGCGACGCCACCCATTTGGACGCAGTTTATGATGGTGACATCGGTACCGAATACAAGGCAAAGGTGGCCGAGGATCTCAATCTCGTCATCGTGCGCAGCCAGTATCTTGGATCGCGTCAAGTCATTCTTCGCGAGGCTCATGCCGTCAATGTGCCCGCTGATCTCGCCGGCCTCAAACTGCGGATGCCGGGGTCGGAGACGTGGCAATTCCTTGGCAATTCGCTCGGTGCCAGCGCTACGCCAATGGCGTTTGAGGAAATCTACCTTGGCCTGCAAACCGGCACGATTGACGGCTTTGAGAACCCGCTGGCGGACGTGATCGCCAACAAGTTCTACGAAGTGACCAAGCAAGTCGTTCTGACCGACCATATGGTGTCCAACACCTTCTTCACGATTTCCAAGCCCTATTGGGACGGGCTGAGTGAAGAGGAAAGGTCTGCCATCCAAACCGCAGAAGCCGCCGCCAAGGCCTATAATGATTCAGGCGTTCTGGCTGCCGAAGCGGAAGCCAAGACCTTCCTTGAAAGCAAGGGCATGACCGTCACAACTCCCGACGTCGCTGCGTTCCGCGAGCAGGTGCAGGCGAAGTTTTTGGCAAGTGACTTTGCCGCAACTTGGCCCGCAGGCCTCCTCGACCGCATAAACGCCGCAGGATCGTAAACCTGTGGGCGGGAAATTTCGGACAGGTTGGACGCGATTTTCCGAGGGCGTGGCGGCGTTAAGTTTCGCCGTCTTGTTCTTTGCCTTCATTGTTCAGGTGGTGTCGCGCTACGTTTTCAATGCGCCCATTGCCTGGACTTTGGAGCTTTGTTCAATATCCTATGTATGGGTGGTTTTCTGGACATGCGGCATCCTGCTGACGGAACGTGAGCACATCATCTTCGATGTGATTTACACTTGGTTCAGACCGGGCCTGCGCCGCTGGATTGCTATCTTCAACACGCTGTCGCTGGGGATCGTCTTTCTCGTCGCTGTCCCGGCGATCTTCGACTACATCCACTTCTCGGCGCGGCGCAGCACCATGCTGCTGCACCTGCGACTGGACTTGGTTTATTCGTGCTTTGCCATTTTCATCCTTGCCGTGGTCATAGGCGCGGCGATTCGTTTTCGGCGCTTGGCAGGGGCTGAATGGCGAGAAGCGCTCTAGGGGGGGGCGGATCAAATGAGTTTTTCCGCTTGGATAATGTTCGTCCTTTTCTTCCTGTGGTCGTTCTCCGGCATGCCGATTGGTTATGCGATGCTGGCAAGCGGCATAGTCTATCTGGTGATGACGCATCAGGATATTGCGCTTGTTGCGACACAAAGCCTGAATGGCCTTTATGGCAGCTTTGTGTTGCTGTCGGTGCCGCTGTTTATTCTTGCTGCCGAAATCATGAACGAAGGCAAGTTGACCGAAAAGATGTACGGCGTGGCCAATATGCTGGTGGGGCGCTATAAAGGCGGTCTCGCCCATGTAAACATCGTGGCAAGCGTGATCTTTTCGGGAATGAGTGGATCAGCCCTTGCCGATGCGGCCGGTCCAGGCAAGTTGGAAGTGGACGCAATGGTTAGGGCGGGCTATACGCCCGGATTTGCCGCGGCCTTATCGTCCACCTCTGCGATCATCGGGCCTATAATCCCGCCGTCTATTCCAATGGTGCTTTACGGCGCTGTCTCTGACACGTCGATTGGCTATCTGTTCATGGGTGGGGTCATTCCCGGCCTGATTCTGGCCGCAGCCCAGTCTGGCGTCGTGACAGTCTTGGCGCGCTATAAGGACTTTCCCGTCGAGCCCGTTGCGAAGTTCCGCGCGTCGGTCACGACAGTGATCCACGCTATTCCGGTGCTGTGTCTGCCAGCCATTCTGCTGGGCGGCATCTACTCCGGCGCCGTAACCCCGACCGAAGCCGCCGCAGTCGCCGCCTTTTGCGCGCTTATCTTGGCGTTCTTTTGGTATCGCACGCTGACCATTGCGGGGTTTTACCGCGTGCTCGTCAGTTCGGCCAAAGCCACCTCGATTGTCGCCATCACTATTGCGGGTGCCTTGGTGATGAACTGGATCGTCGCTGCAGAACAGATACCCAAGGTGCTTGGCCATTGGATGGTGGAACTCGATCTGGCGCCTGCGATGTTCATGTTTGTTGTAACGATCCTGTTTTTGGTTCTTGGCGCCTTTTTGGATACGCTGTTGATGTTGCTTATCATCATCCCGATCCTGATGCCCACGGTTCTTACACTGGGCATTGATCCGGTGCATTTCGGTGTGGTGTCGGTCGTCAATCTGATGATCGGGCTGGTGACGCCGCCCATGGGAGAGTTGGTGTTTTTGATCGCCGGTGTCTCGGGGATCAAGGTCGTCGATATCACCAAAGAGCTTTGGCCCTTTCTGATCGTGCTCATCACGTTACTGTTCGTTCTTGTCTATGTCCCGCAACTTACGCTCTGGCTGCCTGAAACGATGGGATATCAGGTTCAGGGCGACTTCATGCGCTAAGCGCTCAAGGAACCAACGCCATGTCCGGCTTGAAAGATCTTGTTAAAGGCACCGACCGCTACCGCAACTACATCGGCGGCAGTTGGGTCGAGTCCAACCTGAAAGAATGGATCGAGGTCGAGAACCCGGCCACCGGGCAGGTGATCGCATCGGTTCCGCGGGGCAATGCCGACGATGCCGACAGGGCTGTTACGGCGGCCTATCAGGCCCAACCGGCGTGGGAGGCTATGCCTTCGGCATCCCGCGGGATGCTGTTGAAAGATCTCAGCCGCGCCATTCTTGAAAACCGCGAGCGGCTTGCGCGGTGTGTGATTGCCGAACAAGGCAAGCCCCTGCATGAGGCGCGCGGCGAGATCGAGGGGGCCGCGCTTTATCTCTCCTATGCGGCCGAGGAAGCGCGCCGCATCACCGGCGATATCATCCCCTCCGACAATCCTGACGAGCAGATCTGGATCCAGCGTGTCGCCCATGGCGTGGTCATTGCGCTGACGGCGTGGAACTACCCCGCTGGCCTTATGTGCCGCAAGATGGGGCCTGCTTTGATTGCGGGCAACACAATCGTCGTCAAGTCGCATGAAGGGACGCCGACCACGGCACTGGAAATTGCCCAGCTTGCCCATCAAGTGGGCTTTCCGGCCGGGGTGATCAATGTCATCAGCGGCACAGGCGAAGGAGTGGGGCGCGCCCTCGTTCAGCATCCCCAATCGCGGTTGATCACGCTGACGGGCAGTGTGCGCGCAGGCAAAGAGATTTTCCGTGATGCCGCCAGCGATTTAAAACTGCTGCGGCTGGAACTGGGCGGCAAGGCGCCGTTCATCGTTGCCGAGGATGCCGATATCGGTGCCGCTGTGCGGGCGGCCGTTGTGTCGCGGTTCGAAAACTGTGGCCAAATCTGCATCTGCAATGAACGCATGTATCTGCACGAAAAGATCGCCGGCGAGTTTCTGGACCGGTTCACCAAGGCCGTAAAACAGCTGAAAGTCGGGGATCCCTTGACGCTGGTGGATATCGGTCCAAAGTTTTCCGGGCCGGAACTGGACAAAGTGGCCGAGATGGTGGAAGCCGCCAAGCTTGCAGGGGCCGAAGTTCTTACCGGTGGTCGGCGCCTGACAGAGGGTCCGTTTTCGCAAGGGCACTGGTACGAGCCGACGGTTCTGCGGGTATCGGACAATGGCATGGCCATCATGCAGGACGAAGTCTTCGGCCCGGTTGTGCCGGTGATGACGGTCACCGATTTTGACGAAGGGCTGCGATTGGCCAACGAAAGCCGCTATGGCCTGTCTGCCTATGTTTTCACCAAGGACATGCGCCGTATGATGCGCCTGATCCGCGAGCTGAAGTTCGGCGAGATCTATGTCAACAAGGCTGGCGGCGATGTGGTTCAGGCCCATCATGCGGGCATCAAAGACAGCGGCATCGGGGGTGAGGATGGCAAATACGGGCTGGATGCCTATTTCCAGAAAAAGACCATCTATGTGAATTTCGCTTGAAAAATCACAGTGGCACCGCCGCGTAAGAGGTATAGGCGCTGGTTGCAAGCCAGCCGCAATCGATGGGCAGAGTGACCCCTGTAATGGCCGAGGCGGCATCCGAGCAGAGAAAGAAGATGGCTTCGCCCACATCGGCGGGTTGCACAAATCGGCGCAAGGCTGACTTTTCAAGGATCAGTTTGGGATCGCGCAATCCGCTGTCAATGCGCGCCTGCATGGCGGGGGTCAGAACATATCCCGGGGCTACGGCGTTCACACGCACGCCGCTTGGGCCGAACTCTGCGGCCATGATCTCGGTCATCATCTTGATGGACACTTTGCCCATCGCATAGGCGGGCTGACCCGAGGGGCGATAGCTGGTAAGCGACGCCATATTGATGATCACGCCGCTGCCCGCCGCCGACATAGCCGTGCCAAATGCACGGTTGACCAGCAGTGAGCCCCGCACATTGATTGCATGGATTTGGTCGAATTCTGCGATGGTCATGTCGGTGATCCGCACAGCGTTCTGAAGAATTCCGGCCGAGTTGACGAGGGCATCCACAGCACCATGCCTTTCAAGAACGTCTGCCGCAAACGCGTTGACGGAAACCTCGCTGGCCACATCCAGATGGCGAAAGACCCCTCCAAGGTCGCAGGCGACGGCTTGGCCCCGCAGGGCGTCGCGGTCGCCGATCTCAACGGCCCAGCTTGCGGCAGCAAATCGGCGCGCGGTGGCTTCGCCAATACCGCTGGCCCCGCCTGTGATGACAGCGATCTTGCTCATGGGTCCACTCCATAATCGTCATGGGCGCTTTGGGCGGATATTTTGCCGTTTCGCAGATCGGCGATAAGGGCTGCCTTGTCGCGCAGGGCGGGATCGCCCCATCCGCCACCACCCGCCTGTTCGTGGCGGATGCGGGTGCCCTTGGTGATTTCAATCGTCACTTTAGCGGGCAGGGGGGTCCAACCCGCTCCGGTGTCGATCAGGTTGCGCGAACTGGCGGCGGATTTGCCGCCAAAAAGCCCATAGGGAGGGTGTTCATGCCGGTCGGCGCGCAGTTGCAAAACCGCCGTCTGGGCCAGCAGTTGGTATTGCCTCACAAGGCCAAGGCCCCCGCGATAGCGGCCAGCTCCGCCCGAATCCGGTCGAAGCGCGTAGTCCTCGATCAGAAGGGGATAACGCGCTTCGATGGTTTCAACGGGCAGGTTTGACATGTTTTGGCTGGGGTTGGTGATGCCCTCAATCCCGTCCTTGTCAGACCGGCCACCCCATGCCCCGTTGATCATGTCGACAAGGACAAAGGGCTTGTGATCCTCTCCGTGGTAGCCGCCGATGGCCACCACGGTGTTGCCGCCCTCGCCTGCGGCCATAAGACGAGCAGGGGCTATCTGCGCCAAGGCCCCCATCACTGTGTCGACCACGCGGTACCCCGTCAAAGCGCGGGCCGCGACGGGCGCAGGCATGCGGGGGTTGAGGATCGATCCTTTAGGTGCCGTCACAGTGATGCAGCGATAAACCCCTGCATTATTGGGCACATCATGCCCCAAGGCGCAGCGGATAGTCAGATAGGTGGCCGATTTGGCGAAACTTAACGTCGCATTGATGGCCCCTTTCACCTGCGGCGAGGTGCCGGCAAAATCGACGAAAAGATGGTCGCCTGCGACGGTGATCTTGCAGGTTATAGGAATGGGTGCGGCGGAAAAGCCGTCACCGTCGATATAGTCTGTGAAATGGTATTCTCCATCCGGCCAAGCGGCGATGGCCTTTCGGGTCAGGGTTTCGCCGTAATCGATCAGGCAGTCGAAATAGGGCTCCAGGGCGTCGCCATAGCGCGCAAAAAGCCGCAGCAACTCGCGTTCGCCGATATTGCAGGTGGCATATTGTGCGTCGAGGTCGCCCAGAACAAGGTCGGGCAAGCGCACGTTCTTTTCGATGATCTTGAACAGGGTCAGATTGGGCTTGCCGCGGTCGTAGAGTTTCATCGGCGCAATACGCAGCCCTTCTTGGTAGATTTCCGTCGAATCCGATGCGTTGGAACCGGGAACCCGTCCGCCTACATCGCAGTGGTGGGCAATCACGACGGCAAACCCAAGCAGGCGGTCGCCAGAAAAGATCGGCTTGAACATGAAAATGTCCGGCAGATGCATGCCGCCGTCATAGGGATCGTTCAGGACAATCACATCGCCGGGAAAAAGGTCTGCGGCAAACCGGTCAATGATCACCTCCATCGCGTCGGGCACCGCCCCCAGATGAAGGGCCACCGTCTTGGCCTGCGACAGGATGCGCCCCTGCGCATCACACAGCGTTACAGAATAATCCAGAACATCGCGCACAATGGGCGAGCGGGCGGTGCGCATCACGGCATAGGCCATGTCGTCCACGATCGTATCAAGGCCCGACTTGATGACGGCAAAGGTGATCGGGTCGATGGCGCTCATGTGACGGGTTCCAAGATGGCGATCAGGCTACCGGTGGCATTGGGAGAGATTTTTGCGCCGGGGGGAAGGATGATGGTTGTGTCGGCCCCTTCGATGATCAGGGGTCCGACCCGTTCAGCGGTGACCTCTTCGCGCCGAAGGATTGGGGTAAGGGTGGACATGCCCCGCCCAAAAAACACGGGGCGCGGCGGACTGGCCGGTTGCGGGCCAACCGGTGTCGGACGCAGCGCGCGAAAATCAAGCGGGGCAGATCGCCTGGCGTGGGCGTGCAGCCTCAAGGCAGAGGCCTCGACCGTATCAGTTGGCGCGTAACCATAGGTTTCGCAGTAGGCGGCGATGAAGGCGGGGCGCAGCTGTCCGGGGTCAAGGTGCGTCATTGGGATGGACAGCGCTGCGTCTTGCCCGACAAGGCGTAAATCAATGTCGGTGGAAAAGACTATGGTTTCAGGATCGTAGCCTTGGGCCACAAGGGCCGCGGTGGCGGCTTGGCGCATCTGGTCCACCAGCCCGTCGACCGGCAGCAAGTGTTCCAGCGGGCCTGACAGAGGGCGCAGTTCGTGATGCTCAACCACGCCCGCCAACATGCCCATGGCCGTGAAAACACCAGGCGAGGGGGGGAAAAGCACGCGCGAGATGCCAAGGATCCGTGCAAGGTCGCAGGCATGAACTGGGCCAGAGCCGCCAAAGGCAAGCAAAGTCAAGTCGCGCGGATCAAGGCCGCGCTCTATGGTAACAGCGCGGATGGCGCGGACCATGTTGGCATTGGCAACCTCGCGCACACCGTGGGCTGCAGCCTCGACCGACAGCCCGAGCGGTTCCGCCAAGCTGCGGGCAAGGGCATCGCGCGCGGCCGTAACATTCAGCGTCAGCGTGCCCCCTGCTAGGTGTGTGGGCAAAAACCCCAGACCAACATTTGCATCGGTGACCGTGGGATGCGTTCCGCCCAAGCCGTAGCACACCGGCCCCGGAAAGGCGCCTGCAGACCTTGGCCCGACGGTCAGCAACCCTGCGGCATCAAGCGCTGCGATGGACCCTGCGCCATTTCCAACCTCGGCCACATCCACGGTCGGCACACGCATCATGTAGCCGCCGGCCTTGATAAACCGCGAGGGAACCGACATGCCGGCGCGGAATTCATATTCATGGGTGCGGCTGAGGGCGCCGCGATGGATCAACGCAGCAGACGCCGTGGTGCCGCCCATATCAAAGGCCACAAGGTTGGCCTCTCCCATCGAAGCGCCCAGACGCTCGGCCCCCACAGCCCCCGAGGCGCGGCCGGAGGAGATGAAGAAGACCGGCTTGGCCTGTGCCACTTGAGCTGCCGACAACCCGCCATTAGAATTGCCGATCAAAAGCGGGGCCGTGACGCCGCAAAGGCGCAGTTTCTGCTCAAGCCGTTGCAGATACCCGCGGATGGCGGGCATGACATAGGCATTTACGGCGGCAGTGGATGTCCGCTCATACTCACCTGTTTCGGGCAGCACATCAACCGAAGCCGTCACCGCAATATCGGGAAAAGCCGCCGCAAAGGCATCAGCGGCGGCTCGTTCATTGGCCGGATTTTTGTAAGAGTTGATGAAGCAAATGGCGACGGACTCAATCTCTTCGCCCGCCAGAAACGCCCCCACCCGCACAACATCGGCCACATCCAAGGGCCTGAGCACCGTACCATCAGCCAGCACGCGCTCGTCCACTTCACAGCGATAGCGCCGGGCGATCAGCGGTTCGGGCTTGTCCCATGTCAAGTCGAACATGCCCGGGGTTCGCAGCCTTCCGATCTCGAGCACGTCGCGGAAGCCCTTTGTCGTGATCAGGCCGCAACGCGCGCCCTGTTTTTGCAACAACGTGTTCGACCCAACCGTGGTGCCGTGCAGCACTTCGGTCAGGGCCCCTGCCGTGATCACAGCAGCAGTCATAACCTCGGCCATGCCGGTGATCACGGCATCTTCTGGCGCATTCGGGGTGGAACTCACTTTGGCGGCAAAGGTCACCCCGTCGCTGCGCAACAGCACAAGGTCGGTAAACGTGCCGCCGATATCAACACTCAACCGCGCCGAAAGCGCCATCATGCGGGTCGGTCAGAATTGAGGATGCCGCCTTTTGCCCAGTCTTGCTTGTCGACCTCTTGAAATACGATGTCGATATCGTCAGGCGTGCACTCAAGAATGCGCGCCACCTCGCGGGTTATGACGGACACGAATTCCCGTTTCTGGTCGAGTGAGCGCCCCTTGTGCAGGTCTACCTTGATCATCGGCATCTTGTTTTCCTATAGCCATGCATTGACATGCCACGGCGCGAATTCGTCATCGCCGTAGCCTAGACTTTCACTTTTGGTCTGTTTGCCCGAGGCTGTGGCGATCATCTCGTCGAAGATGATCCGGCCCATGGCCTCGATAGAATGGTCTCCTTCGAGAATGGTACCGCAGTTGATATCCATGTCGTCTTTCATACGGTTGAACATGGCAGTGTTGGTGGCCAATTTGATCGATGGCGCGGGGCGGCAGCCAAAGCAGGAACCGCGCCCAGTGGTAAAAGCGATAAGGTTTGCCCCGCCCGCCACCTGACCTGTCGCCGACATCGGGTCAAATCCCGGGGAATCCATGAAGACGAGGCCCGGCTTATCCACCCTGCGCGCATAGCCGTAGACGTCGACCAGATTTGTGCTGCCACCTTTGGCCACCGCCCCGAGGGACTTTTCCAAAATCGTGGTCAGCCCGCCTACCTTATTGCCTGGTGATGGGTTGTTGTCGAAGCCTTGCGGTTCGTTTCTGGTGTAGTCCTCCCACCAATCCAACAGACCGATCAGGCGGTTGCCGACTTCGGCGCTTACTGCGCGTTCCAGCAAAAGGTTTTCCGCGCCGTAAATCTCGGTCGTCTCGGCCAGAATGGCGGTGCCGCCGTTGGAAACCAGCAGATCAACAGCCGCGCCCAAGGCCGGGTTGGCCGAGATGCCCGAGAAACTGTCAGAACCGCCGCATTGCAGGCCGACCATGATCTCACTTACCGGCACGGGAAGGCGTTTGGCAGTGTTCGCGCGCTCCAGCATCTCTTCGACGATCTCGATCCCCCGCGCCACGCTGGACCTTGTGCCACCCGTCTCTTGCATCACCAATTTTTGCAAATCGGGGCTAAGCCGAAGATCTTCCTCTGCGACCAGTTGGTCGATCTGGTTGTCTTCGCAGCCCAAGCCAACCAGCAGGACGCCGGAAAAGTTTGGGTGTTCGGCGTAGCCCGCAAGAGTGCGCCGCAGCATCGACATTGACCGCGATCCGTCAGCCACACTGCACCCTGACTTGTGTGTCAATGCCACCACGCCATCGACATTGGGGTAAGGGGCCAGCCGAGAGGGATCGCGAAAATGGTCGGAGATCATGCGGGCTACCAGCGCCGAGCAGTTCACAGAGGTCAGCACGCCCACATAATTGCGGGTAGCCACCTTGCCACTTTCGCGCACAAATCCTCGGAAACGCGGGCGCTGGCCATTAGGGCAAAGTGCTGCATTGGACAACCTTGTGCCAATGGCGCGCCCGGCCATAGACGCTTCGAACCCAAGATTGTGCAGATGCACATGGGCCCCAAAGGCAATCGGGGCCTGCGCCAGCCCGATGGGTTGGCCTAAGCGATGGACTACATCGCCCTTGGCCAAAGCCCGCAGCGCTATCTTGTGGCCAAAAGGGATATCGGCAGTGGCGTACCCGGCAAAGGGGGACAGCGCTTCGCCAACGTGGATGTCGCGTAGGGCAACGCCCACCTCGTCCCCCGGTTTTAATTGCAAAACGACATGTGCTGTGGCCACTGGCTGTCCCCCGATAGAGCGAGACAATCACAGTTTTGCCATATTGTCAGCAATCAGCAAAAATAAATTTTCTCATTGTCTAAAGCCGTTCGCCCACCCACGCCAGTTTAGCTGGCAATGCGGGGATTTTCTTCGGTATGGGCTTCCAGCAGTCTGACTTCGGCCTCGTTATGGCCTCTGGCCAATCGTTCGGCGCGGGCGCCATCTTTTGCGATCACTGCTTCGATCAGCCCGGAATGTTCATCGACAAGGGCTGAATAATCCTTGGGATAGAACCCTGAATGCACCATGTGAAAGCGCACCTGTTGCATGATGTCGCCATGCTGTTCGGCCAGACGCTTGTGATGGGCAAGGGCCACGATTTCCTGATGCAGGCGAAAGTCCACATCGGTCACGTCTTCAAGGCGGCCATCCCTTACCGCACGTGTCAATTCGGCAACAGTCGCGCGCAGGCGTTTGGCATCCACGGGGGTGACATTGGCGGCCGCCAGTTGGGCTGCCAATCCTTCCAGCACCGCGCGCAGTGTGTAAAGTTCCCATGCATCGCGCGGCGTGGATTCTGACACCTGCCAGCGCGTGAATGCGACCTGCTGGACAAGCCGCTCTCGTGCAAGAACCGCCAAAGCGGCGCGGACCGTGCCACGACTTACTTCAAGCTGCTCAGACAATTGGGTCTCAAGCAGTCGCGCCCCAGCTCCTAGAACGCCCGTGAGTATGTGATTGCGGATAAGATCTGCGGCTTGACGGTCAAGCAAGCGTTTCTCTGTCTTTAGGCTGGCAAGTTTTGTCATGCAATTTCGGTACTCAATGGAAGTTACTTGTTAACAGTTAACGATCAACCCTGGGAGACACAACTCGTCAACAGGGGATCAGTTATGTTAATTTTCATCTCATAAATGGAGTGCCCCCACTCGTTGTAGCAGACATGTCGAGGTTTGGTCTGGTCTTGTGCTCCGGCATAGAATCATTGACTCACTATTCAATCTTGATCCTATACAGGTAGGAACAGGTTCTAAAGGTGATCACATGGCGGCAAAAGTCGGGATGGGGAAATCGGAACAGATTGCCTACGCTTTGGAGCGCGACATCCGTGATGGACGCGTCTCGCATGGCGCACAGTTGGAAAGCGAAGGCAACCTGATGCAGCGTTTTGCCGTCAGCCGTAACACCGTGCGGCGGGGGTTGGAGATGCTGTCGCGCCAGGGGTTGATCACCACACGCACCGGGATCGGGTCTTTTGTCACCTATGACGGGACCACGATTGACAGTAATCTGGGCTGGACGGTGGCGCTGTCACACGGGGCAGGGCGCGTGGAGACCCGGGTGCTGGATATTCGTCGTGGTGCCTGTTCCAAGGCCGGTTCCTTCCTGAAAACCACGGAAGATTACCTGTGCGTTGATCGGCTGCGCCACTGCCAGGAAGCAGGCTATGGCATATCGCTGGAACGCAGCCGTTTGCCCTGGCGCGAGGAATTCTCCGGCATTCTGGCCGACGGGCTGCAGGACGGGTCCTTGAACCTGAGTCTGATGAACAGGGGATTGTTTGTCTCGTCCGGATCCGAAATGGCGGGGGTCATTCCGGCACTTTCGGCGGTCGATAGCGCTGTCATGGGCCGCGCGCCCAAGCAACCGATGCTGCTGCTGGAACGGCTGGGGCGCTGCGACGACGGGACGGTTTTGGAATATGTGGAAAGCATTCTCGACCCGCAGCGCTTTGGCCTAAGAATGGATTTCTGATGCTCCAACGCGCGCAAATACAAGACCGGGCAATGGGCGCGCTGATGGGAGTGGCCCTGGGTGATGCCCTAGGAATGCCTGCACAAACCCTGACGCGTTCAGAAATTCAGAAACACTATGGCACAATCACTAGCTTTGTTCCACCCTATGACGATCATCCGGTATCGCATGGTCTGGGCACTGCCATGGTCACCGATGATACGGAGCAAACGCTGTTGTTGGCGCAACACATCATCGCAAGTCCAGATCGATTTGACGATACGTGTCAACGGCAGAGTAAAAATGAGCCAAAGGGCATCGCAAAATGTTGCCACTTTGGGGTTAGCGAGATTGCCGCGTAAGCGAGCGCCAGCATCCGGGCGACCGCGCTTGTCGCAGAGCTGGCGGTTGCCCGGATGCTTTGGCCCTTGA
>CAMAQR010000065.1 GCA_945860375.1 Pseudorhodobacter antarcticus | reverse complement strand
AGGGATCTCAATGCTTCGACCTCATAGGCATGTCCCGCCTCGGCAAGTGTTGCTTCAAGCACCTCTTCGAAGGGGGTACGGTAGTGTAGACCAGGCGCTGCGCCACTGGAACTTATCCCCGCCTTCTTACCCGTGCAGCGCTGATAAATCGTAGCCACGGCCATAACCAAGTCTCGCAGCGCCATTGGCGACCGCCGCCCCGGCTTGCCGCCAAACTTGCGTCGCGCAGCCCCAATGGCGTCACGCAACTTGGGCGCATCGACAGCGAGATCAAGGCCATCAAAGCCCGAAACCTTCGGGATCAACCGCGCAAGTTCCTGCTCCACAAACAGACGACCCGCAGCCTCCAGACCCTCCCAGTGCTTAAAGATCGCACCGGCCCCCGGAACCGGTCCCCGATCCAACGCTTTGAAAAACGAATCCAACTGCGCCTTCACCTCAACAATCCCCCGCATCCCCTCCGCGTCATCACGCGCCCGCGCCACCCGCGCGCGCTCGACAGCCGCCAAAAGCTGCACCTCCCAGCTGCCGACATTCACCACGCCGCAGCGGGTGAGCGCTTGGCTGATCGCGGGGCTTAAGGGGGTGCTGGGTGTGGTGGGCATGGGGTGGCTCGGGGGGAAAGGAGTGGGGCTAAGTTAGGATAGCAAAAAGAGGGTGGGGAAAATAGGGAACGGAGCCACAGCGCAGGGAGTTGGGTTTGACGCCAAGCGGGGAAACCTAAAAGGGCATAGATTCTGATCCGTCCAAGGAAATCTGACGAGAAATTTCTTTCCTTACAATCTGCGCATCGCCTATCGCTGCCCGGTCAGCGGCCTCAACATCTTTGGCACGGATCGCTTCGATTAGAGAGTGATGAAAAGACAGTTGTTCGTTCGGGACCAGTTCTTCGTGCAAGCGGACATAAAGCCGCATGATCCTTTGACCTTGATCCATGATATTTGCTAGCCAGTCATGATAATAGCGGTTCCCACCGATGAGGGCAATTTCCAGATGGAAGAGCCTGTTATTCACGATCACGCCACTCGGGTCGCGGGCTGCAACAATTTTTTCATGCTGGGCTTGTATGCGCATCAGCCGGTCTGCTGCCTCATTTCCGCCCCTTTGGGCGGCAAGTCTCGAAGTGGCCCGGAAAAGCAACGTTTGTGAATCAAAATAGGCAGGCAGCATTTCGATATCGAGCCTCGACACGACCGCGCCGCGGTTTTTCAGCGCTTGGGCCATTCCTTCAGCTGTAAGCCTAACAATCGCTTCACGGATAGGGGAGCGAGAGAGGCCGAAAGTTGCAGCGATTTCCGCCTCATCCAGCACTTCGCCCGGTACACGGCGCAACTCAAGGATGTCATCGCGCAGTGCTGCATAGACCAAGTCCACATTCCCGCCTCTCGGCTTTCGAACAGCATCGCTAGGTAGACCATTTCCTGTTGCGGTTTCCAAAGTCATGCCAGCATCATCCCGCCATCGGCCACAATTGATTGACCCGTGATATAGCCTGATACAGTGTTGTCGCAAAGGTTCAAAGCAATTGCTGCCATCTCGTCGTAGCGACCTTCGCGTCCCAACGGAACGATCGAAGAGGCCACACTGGAGCGCTCGGCAAGATCTATGTCTGACATAGTTTTCTTGCGGTCGGCCATCACGGACTCCAGGAAGCCCGGGCAAAGCGCGTTGGCCCGGATACCCTGTCTTGCATGATCTAGCGCAATCGCCCGCGCCAGTTGGATGACGCCAGCTTTAGACACAGCATAGGCCGCTTCGCGCGGAGTGGGTTTGAGGCCTGCGATGGAACCGGTGAAAAGTATGCAACCGGCCTGCCTTTCTATCATCCCTGGTATAACGGCGCGCGCAAAAAGGAAGGCCGAGGTCAGGTTAACTGACAAGATAGCCTGCCAATCTTGTAGGCTGGTGCCTGGTATGTCCGTGGCTGACAGAGGGTCGATCCCTGCCGTATGCACCAGGATGTCAACCGCTCCAGCAGTCTTCACCGCCTCATCCGCAGTTGCCGGATTGCTGGCATCGGCACAGATGACGGTGATTTCAGAGGCAGAGCCAACTTGACGCCGAAGCCCGTCCTCGTTGCGATCAACTAGAACCAATCGAGCACCCTCGCGGGCAAAACTTGTTGTTACTGCGGCTCCTAGACCCGAACCTGCTCCAACGATCAGGACAACTTTGTTTTTAAATCGCATGGGTCAATCCTTTCAGTGGCGTATGATCTTGGACATGAAGGCACGTGTCCGATCTTCAATCGGGGCGTCAAAAATCTGCCCAGGTGGTCCCACCTCCACCACGCGGCCGGCGTCCATCATCACGACGCGGTGCGCGGCTTCTCGAATGAAGCCCATCTCGTGGCTCACAAGAAGCATTGTGATGCCCCCTCCAGCAAGGTCTTTGATCACATCAAGCACATCGCGCACCAATTCGGGATCTAGGGCCGCCGTCACTTCATCCAAAAGCATCAGCGCTGGCTTAAGCGCCAAAGCGCGTGCGATGGCCACGCGCTGTTGCTGCCCCCCGGACAATTGGTCGGGATAGGCGCGTTCTTTGCCGGCAAGGCCCACGCGTGACAGGAGCTCTCGCGCCTCCGCCTCTGCTTCGGTCCGCGGACGGCCACGCACTTTGATGGGTGTAACGGTGATATTGTCCAAGACGGACATGTTTTGGAAAAGGTTATACTGCTGGAATACGATCGCGGCGTGGTCACGCATACTGCGGAGCGAGGCCTTGCTGACATAATCTATGTCTTTGCCTTCCAGTACCACCCGGCCGGCGGCCGGCGGCACGAGGCCAACAAGGGCACGCAGCAGCGTTGATTTTCCGGAGCCGGAAGGACCTACCAGTCCCACGAGTTCGCCGCGTTCGACCGAAATATCGATGCCGCTCAGAACGCTCGTCGATCCAAATTTGACTTCAAGCCCTGAGATTTCAAGATGCGCCATCGATTTCTCCTTTCAGGTCTTGTGCGTATTCTCGTACCACCATTCTCTGGAAGGCTGAGGTGTGGGCTAGGGTATCCGCCCGGGTCGGACGCTCGGTGCGGTTATAGACGGCGTTGTAATCTGCCTCGCTTGCGAACCACTGTTCGGCGATGCCGTCCCACTCCGGCTCGGCTGCAGGTTTTCCTGCTAGCCCACTTTCATCTTCTATCCGAACGTCGATCACATAGCGTTTCAGATAGGGGGCCTGATCGGCTGCGATGTCTTTGGCATGGCGGTTCAGCCACCAGTCGGCGAATTCGGCCAGGCTCAGATGCGGGGCACGTTTGAGAAACCACATCACCTTGATCATCATCTGTCACCTTCATGGGTTCGACGTGCCAACCGCGTCTCTAGCCATCTGCCAAAGCGGGCGAGTGGCCACGAAATTGCAAAATAGGCGAATAATACGGTGGCGAAGACTAGAAATGGGTCCAGCCCTCGGTTTGCGAGTGCCTTGCCCGCAAACATCAGTTCGAATACGCCCGCCTGACTGGCCAAGGCTGTATCCTTGACGAACATCACCATATAAGAAACCGCTGAGGGCAGGATCACCTTCCATGCCTGTGGCAGAACTATCATCCAAGTAATGCGCCAGCGCGCGAAGTTCATTACTTCGGCTGCTTCTATCTGGGGTGCTGGCACGCTTTCCATTCCTGACCGGACGATTTCGGCCATGTAGGCTGAGCAGAGCAGACAGATCGAGAGCACGGCTACCCAGAACAACGGCGCCCGCGGCACGACCATCTGGGCCGTGTAAAGCACCAAAAACAGGGTGACCAAAAACGGAATGCGGCGGAAGATTTCGACAAAGACGGTGGCGCCCCAGCGCAATGGAGCCGCCATAGTCCCCTTGCTGGTGCGGGTATACGCCAGAAGAAATCCGCCAATCAAGCCGACCGTACAACCGACTACCGTCAAAAGCAGTGTCATAATGACACCGCGCAGCAGGAATTGCATGTTCCCAAAGGTGAATAGGGCGGACAGATGTTCGACCATCAGATTACCCGCGCCTTCACCCGAAAAAGGGCTTGACCGACAAGGGCGAGTGCTAGACTGGCGACGAACGATAGGGCCACATATGTAACCGCAACCAGGCTGAAAACCTCAATCGACCGGAAGTTGCGTGAGGAGACTTCAATGGCACGGCCAGTGAGTTCATTGACCCCCACTAGCGAAGCCATTGATGTGCCAAGCATGGTGAAAATGAAGAAGTTGGACAACGCCGGATAGGTCGTCTTAATGACATGCGGCGCGATGACAAAGCGCAGGGTTTGTAGGCGGCTCATCCCCAGTGTCTCGGCGGCGTCAAGCTCGGCTTGGCGGACAGATTGGATGCCGCCACGTTGTATTTCCGCAAGATATCCGGACGAAATGGCAATAAAGGCGGTAAGCGTTGCTGCGATCGGCGACAAAAGTATCCCCCAGTTTGGCAAGCCGTTAAACAGGAAAAAAAGCACCACGAACAAGGGAGAGTTTGTGGTCATTGTCACCCAAAGGCTAGCAAGGCCCGATGCTAGCGGCCCCCCCTTCAGCCGCGCCATGGCTATAAACAGCCCGAGGGTCGCCGCGACAAAGAAGGTTACAAAAGTGATCCACAGCGTCGGCCAAGCCCCTGAAAGGATGTAGGGCACATCCGCAGAGATTTGGCTGAATTGCAGGCTGTAGTTCATGACCGCAGTATCCTCTAGGTGGTGCCGGGCACGCCCTAGCGTGCCCGGAGTTGGTTGTCTTCAGAATACCGGATCGAGAGGAACAGGCTTGGGGTTTGGCGCGCCGTACCATTTAGCCCAATATTCCTGTGTCTTCCCTGATTTATGCATGTCGTAGATCACGACATTCAGGAAGTTCTTCAGGCCTTCTTCTCCACGTGGAACGCCGATGGCGCACCAGGCAGAATAGATCTCAGACTCAATTACTTTCCACTTCACATCTGGATACTGTGTTGTGAAGGCCATCATAGTGTCGATAATGTCCACGATGGCAGTGGCACGGCCCTGCGCTACAGCGCGAACCTGATCGGCCGGTGCGTCATAAAGATCCTGCTTGGCGTTTGGAAGTTCAGCCTTGACCATGTCGGTCGTCCAGTAGCCGCGCCCCGAAGCCAAGATTTGTGAGGGATCATTCAGATCACGCCAAGTAGTGATTGCGTTGCTCTCGGTTGTCAGGACCAACACAGATTCCGAATGAAGCGGGATCGTGTAGTCGATCAGCAGCGCCCTTTCTGGCGTGCGTGTGAGCGCACCCAGCGAGATATCGATCTGGCCGGACTGCAGGAAGGGAATACGTTGTGCCGTGGTGAGGGATACGATTTCCACTTTCACCTGCATGATCCCTGCGATGTGGTTGGCAACCTCGATATCGAAGCCTTCATACTCGCCCGCGTTGTTCAGCGCGGCCATTGGTGGTTGGTCAGCATAGGTGCCAACGCGCAGCACCCCGCTGGCAATAATTTCTTCTAGTGATCGGGCGATGGCAGTCTGCGCCATTGCACCGAGCGCTAGTGCACCGGCGATAACTAATCCGAAAAGTCGTCTGTTCATTCATTCCTCCATGAGTTGTGTTGGGTTTCGCCGCCGTTGGCTCAGCAGTCTTTTGGTAATTCAAACGGCAAGAAAGCCGCCATCGACGCGTAGGGTTGCGCCGGTAATATGTGCCGCGAGAGGCGAGGCAAGAAAGACGCAGGCCGCTGCGACTTCTTCTGGACGTGCCATTCGTTTTAGGGGAGTGCGGGCAAAAAGCTTTGCTGTGATATCTGGGTCCGTATGCCCCATCGCCGTGTCCACATCGCCGGGTGCGACTGCATTGGCGCGGATGCCAAGTGTGGCGAGCTCGTCTGCCATAGACAGAGTAAGAGCAGCGAGCCCACCCTTTGACACCGTATAGGCCGAGGCGCGTTCCGCAGAGGTCTCGGCGCGTACCGAAGTGATATTGACGACGGCACCCCCCGTCAGTTGTGGCAGGAGGGCACGCGTCAACAGAAAAGGGGCGGTCAGATTGATAGCCAGAGTTCTATCCCACTCCGTCTCTGCCCCCGCTTCGCTCATTGGCATACGGCGAAACACACCTGCGCAGTTGATAAGAGCAGAGATCGGCCCAAAAATGCAGGCTGCTGCTTCCTTTAACGCTCCCCGGTCGGCCAGATCACAGCCAATCCAGCCCTTGTTTTCTAGCGGAATTGATTCTAGGCGGTCGATCTGGATCAACTTGGCGCCACAGGCCGCGAAAGCCGCCGCTATGGCGCGGCCGATGCCCCCCGCAGCGCCAGTGACGACCACCTGCTTTCCGGAGAAGAGATCAGCAGAAAATCCTGACAAGTAGGTCATTCTGCCACCCTCGTCTGAATGGATGGGGGGCAGGCGTCTAGCGCAGCCACATAACCAAAGGTCATGGCCTGTCCAATCGTCAGGCCAGCTGCCGGATATGTGCCCCCTGTCATCGGTGCAGCGGCGCTACCGGCCGCCCAAAGTCCTGATACCACTGCGCCGTCTGGATCAAGAACGCGCGCGTGCGCATCGACTCGAAGTCCAACAAAACTGCCAATATCGCCAGGCACTAGTCGGATTGCATAGAAAGGCCCTTGCTCCAGCGCTCCTAAAGTCGGATTTGGCCCATGATTGGCATCGCCATTTCCCCGATCATAGGGGCTATCGCCGCGCCCGAAATCCAGGTCATTTCCAGCCAGCGCAAGGGCATTAAACCGCGCGACACTATCTTGAACCGCAGTTGGCGGTAGACCAATTACCCCTGCGAGTTCACCAGGTGTCCTGCCCCGCTTAAGGTAACCTGCGCGCAGATAAGGGCCAAGACGCACCGGAAATGGCCCAACCGGCCCCAATCCATAGCGCCTTAGCGCTCTGTGGTCTGTCACGATCCAACAATGCGCACCCTCTGGATGAGTGCCCGTTGCGGAAATCATGGCGGGGACGAAGTCGTGATAAACCTGCGCCTCATTGGCGAACCGCTTGCCATCGGGGCCAAGGCAGATCACCCCAGGCTTGGCGCGATCGCCAAAATGCGGCCAGGCGCCGGACCGTCTGACCGAAGTTGGTACCACCGATGCAGGCGCCCAAAGCACCGGCTGTGACACATCGCGCACTATTGACGCACTCGTTTCCGCCACCAAATCGTCCAGCGACCGGATGGTGCTTTCCGCCGGGATAGCGACATGATGATGGTCGCCGACAAGAGCTTTTCGGGTCGCATGATTGGCATTAAAGCCCCCCGAAGCAAGGATAACCCCTTGCTTAGCCCCAATCTGCCCGCGCTGGCCTGAGATACCAACAATCTTCCCCTCTTCGCGCAACAGCCGTTCAACTGGCCACTGGGTTAGAATTACACCACCTTTTTTCCGTATGGCCTCGGCCAATTGCGCCACGATTACATTGCCATTTCCCAGCCTTGTGCCGCGCGGCCATCCAGTTAGGCGGTCAACTCCAAAGCGCAGAACATGGCCAGCGACACGCACGAAAGCTGCAAGGTTGCGGCCGAGGTTGATATAATCGCCCGCGTCTTGTGATGCTATTGAAAGGCCTTTGAAAACCATCATCGTGCCGAGGGGACGGCGCAATTTGGAGAACAGGCCACGATCCATGTCTCGCATCGAGGCTGGCAACGGATTCAGCGCGCGGCGGCCAAGAGTTGCGCCCTTGGCTTCAGGATAGTAGTCGCGCGAGTATCGGCTCAGGGAAAAACGAATACCCCCGAGCTTGTTTGCAAGGTCCAGCGCCTTTGGTGCTTGGGCGATGTATAAATCGACCCGGGCGCTATCAAAGAAATTTCCGGCGGTGGCACGCAGGTAAGCCAAGGCTGATTCGGCTTCTTCCTCTGGTGCTGGTGCATCGGACAGGGCCCGAGCCTCGGGATTATTCGGTACCCAGATCATCCCTTCTGACAAAGCGGTAGCGCCGCCAATCCACGAATCTGCCTCAACAATACAGACGCGTGCTCCTCGGTCGAGGGCTGTCAGCGCAGCCATCAGCCCAGCAGCGCCGGTGCCAACAATGACGAGATCATACGTGCTAAGGGCAGAGTTGTTCATAAAGCATAAAGAGCATTATGCAGTTCAGTCGTCAAATAGTATTTTTATTGTCGACTAGGTCCAGTATTTCATTATCGAAGAAAAGAGCCAACGCAAGTTGACTGAAATCAAATTTGGTTGCGACGATGTCCGTGTTCCTGCCACCCTATGCAGAAAGGGTACGCCTCAAAAATTTACGGGTTTCCTCCATTTGTGGGGCTTCGAATATCTGGCCGGGCGGGCCCTTTTCTATCAACTGGCCCTGATGAAGGAAGACGACACTTGAGGCCACGTCGCGGGCAAAGCGCATCTCATGCGTCGCCAGAAGCATCGTCATACCGCCCTGAGCAAGATCTTTCAGGATCTCCAGAACCTCGCCCACGAGTTCGGGGTCTAAGGCCGAGGTGACCTCGTCCAACAGCAAAACCTCTGGCTCCATCGCCATGCAGCGGATGATAGCGACGCGCTGCTGTTGGCCTCCACTCAACTGGTCTGGCATGTAATCAGCCCGATCCGAAAGGCCAATGCGCGAGAGGAGTTTCAGGGCGCGGTCATGCGCCGCTTCCTTGCTTAGGCCGCCGACCTTTATCGGTGCCAGCATGACATTCTGGATCACGCTGAGGTGGGGAAACAGGTTGAAGCTTTGGAACACCATACCAACCTTACGTCGCAGCCGATTTACATCGACACCTATCCCCGAGACCGGATCACCATCCAGCGAGATCACACCGCTGTCTATGGACTCAAGTGCGTTGACACAGCGCAGCAAAGTCGATTTTCCCGAACCTGAGGCGCCAATGAGGCAGACGACCTCGTGCTTGTTCACACGGAGATCGATCCCCTTAAGGACCTGGTGGGAGCCATAGGACTTTTGCAGCGCAGAAATGGACAGGAAGGGTTCGGACATTTCAGCGCGCGCCCTTCTTTTGCCGCTCGATCAGGTAGTCAACAAAACGTGTCTGCGGAATGGTAATGAAGAAGAAGAGTAGACCAACGACTGACACTGGAGAGAGGTTAAAAAAATTCGCAGCGAAGTATTTAGCTTGTCCGAACACGTCCGAAATTCCCAGAATTAACACTAAAGCAGTGTCCTTTTGCAGGGCAACGAAAAAGCCTAGCAGCGGCGGGATCACCCGACGAAACGCTTGCGGCACCACGACGTAGGCATAGGCCTGCGCCGCCGTCAGCCCAAGCGAACGCGCCGCCGCGATCTGGCTGGGGTGGATGCTGTCGATGGCTGAGCGGAAAAGTTCAGTCACATAGGCGCTGAAGCTAAGGCTCAGCGCGAGAACCGCATACCACATCCCGTCCCAGCCGCTTACAAAGCCGATCTTGGTCAGCGGCAGGCCGAAGCCGATCAAGTAAATCACGATGATAGTCGGGATCGCGCGGAAGAAGTCGACATAGGCGATGACCATCCAGCGGATCGGCCGCCCCGCTGGCCCTGAAATCATTCTGAGAAGCGCCAGAGCAAGGCTCAGCACTAGGATTATGACGCTTGCGGTTATGGTGATGTAGAGATTCAGCTTGGCCGCGGCCAACACCATTAGCGCGCTTTCGAGCATGTATTCGGGATTTAGGAATGCGCGTTGCACCGCAAAATTATTGGTGGTGAGGAAAACGTAGGCTGCCACCAGAACCAGCAGCGTTGTAGCGTAGCCGATCCCGCTGAACCCTTGTTGGCGGCAGGTCCAGGCGGGCAATCGTGCGGCGACAAGATCGCCCGCCCCCACGAGCCTGTCGGCTTGACGCAGGTGGATGAGCGCACGGAGCGGGAAGATCAGTAAGAGGCTGGCAAGACAGGTGCCGGCGATGGCAATCCTATGCAGCCACCGTGACAGGTCCGGGTTGTCGGCGGTGAAGGAGAGCGCATGGCTGAGGCCGACCCAGGTTAAGCCGATGGTAATCAAACCGACGGCAGCGGAAAAATAGGCGATACTGCGGTAGCTGACCGGGGCAGAGACCTTGCCAGCGCTACGGGTGGGCATCGTGGCTGCCATTGGGTTGCTCATCCCGGTCCCTCTCGTGATTGCGATAATGTGATGGGATCGGCCCCCAAGCTTGGGCCGATCCCGTGGAGCGTTTACTTGTCCCAGTAGGGGATCGACGCCGGGTCCATACCCCAAAGCGGAGCGTACCAAGTCGCAACCAACTGGTCGAGCGTGCCATCGGCCTTAATCGCCTCGATTGCCGCGTCAAAGCCCGGCTTGGCGGCAGAGCCCTTGATCAGGACGCCACCGACGTTTCCACCGACATCATACTGCCCGATCACCGTCAGCGCACCATTTGAGGCCGTAGCGGCGGGAAGTTCGCCGGAGAGGTCAAAGAGTACGGCGTCGATCTGACCCGCGCTCAGCGCGGTGAACATGTCAGCGGTGGCTTCAAACCGGCGGATCTCGCCGGTGGGCTTCATCGTCTCGGCTAGGTATTTGTCCTGCACGGAGGCCAAGAATACGCCGAGGCGCTTTTCGCCCAGATTGTCCTTGGTGATCGTTGCCGCATCCTCTGAACGCACCATCACGCCACTGGTGGCGACAAAGTAGGGCGCTGTGAAGTCAACGCTTTTCAGCCGTTCTTCGGTGATGAAGATGTTGGTCATCGCGGTGTCAAAGCCCGAAAGTTGGCCTGCGATCAGCGCGGGCCACGGCACGTTCTGCACGGTAACCGAGGAAAGGCCAGCGCGGTGAGCGATCTCGGCCACGAGGCAATACTCGAAACCACCAGTGATGGTTTCCGGCGAATTGCCTTTGAAGCTGTCAGGTGCTGGCAGGATGGCGGCCACGGTCAGCGTGCCCTCAGCCACGGTCGGGATCTCGACCGAGCCTGCGGTGCCGGTGACTTTGCATTCGCCAAAGCCTTCGGCCGTCGCAGGCATGGAAAGCGCAAGAAGCGCTAGCCCAGTGGCAGTTGCCAGTTTTGTCATCATCGTCATGTCTTCTCTCCCTTGTTTTATGCCGCCCTTGACCGCGGCGGTTTCGGTCGTCTTTCATGCCGTTCTGGCAGAACTTTTGCAGATCGGATCTGCCTGCATACCGTAGTCCTCAGCCATGGTTCGCGCGGCGAGCCAGGCAAAGGTAATCGCGGGGCCAAGCGTTATGCCTGCCGCCGGATAACTGCCCCCAGTGACGGCTTCTGCATCAGCGCCAAGTGCATAGAGGCCAGAGATCGCCTGACCCGCAGCGTTCAACACCTCCCCGTTTTCGTCGACATCAAGACCAAGGAAGGTCGATAGATTGCCCGGCACGATACGGATGGCATAGAAGGGCGCTTTAACCAGAGGGGCCATGTTCGGGTTTGGCTGCCGCTCCGGATCGCCCGCCGCTCGGTCAAAGGCAGAGCCGCCGCGCTGGAAATCCTCGTCCAAACCCTGCGTGGCCATGACGTTGAACCGCTCTACTGTCTGCACGAATGCACGTTCGTCAATGCCAGTCATCTGCGCCAAATCTTCAAGACTACGCCCCTTTACCAGATAGCCGCAACGCAAGTGCGACCCGAGCGGCGCAGGAAACGGCCCAACCCGGCCAAGGCCATAGCGGCGCAGCGACCGGTGGTCGGCGATCAGCCAAGCCTCCGAGGCGCCGCTGTTGATCAGTGCTCGGCAGAAATCGTGGTAATTCGAGGCTTCATTGGCATAACGCCGCCCGTTGGGCAGCACTGCAATGATCCCCGGCTTTGCTTTGTCGCCGAAATGCGGAACTTGCCAGACCTTGCCGCCCTGACGCCGTTCAGACACCGCTGTCCACGCGGCAGGCTCAGAAACATTGCCGCGCACCTTCCCCCCAACGCGCAGTGCGAGAGTTAGGCCATCTCCTGCTACTTCTTTCGGGGGCAGGGCGATATGGGATCGACCAGTCGCCACATGAGAGTAAATTTGCGCTTGCCGCCGCAGATCGTGCGAGAAGCCCCCGGTGGCCAGAACGACCCCACGGGTCGCCGCGATCTCTAAGGCCCCTTCTGGAGTGGTGATGATCGCCCCGGTGACTCGACCGGTCTGCATCTTTATCTCAGTCAACGTGGCGTTGCACCAGATGGGGGTGCCTTGTGCCTTAACTGCCGCCATGAAGCGCGCCACCATGGCATTGCCCATCGTCGTGCGCGCCCCGCGATGCAGCCCTCCGAGCCGTTGCATTCCGTGCGCCAGCAGCAGTCGCAGGACATAGAGCATAGAGCGCGGCGAGCGTCCCAGCGCCTGGAGATGACCAATATCCTCGCGTGCGACCGAGAGCCCACCAAAGATTTGCCCCGCTGCCAAAGGGTCACGCAAGCGACGGAAATCCGGCCCCAGTTGGCGCCCATCAAAGGGCGCCATGCGCAATGTCCGACCGCCTTTGTGCGCCCCAGGTATGCTGTCAAAATAGTCTGGAGCGTCAGGCATCAATTCAACCTGCATGGCGCCCTTCGCCACAAAATAGTCCAGCGCTTCAGCGGCTTGGTTGACATAGGTCGCAATGCGCGATGGATCAGCACGACCCCCGGCAGAAACTTCAAGGTACCGGATCGCTTCGGCTCTGCTGTCCTTGATGCCAGCCTCAGCCTGCTGACTGTTGCAGGGCACCCAGATCTCGCCCCCCGACCAGGCCGTCGTGCCTCCGATCCGGTCGGACTTTTCGACGACAATCACATTCAGCCCCATGTCCCGCGCGGCAAAGGCGCAGGCGAGGCCTGCCACCCCGCTTCCAGCCACCAGAACATCGCAGGCTACGTGCCGCATCAGTCCGCCACCTTGGGCAGAATCACATGTTCGGCCACTATGATCCGCTGAAACCGGCTGACATGGGCCAGAACATCGGCGCGACCGTCTGGGGCTGAGGGTAGGCTAAGAGCCGCCCGAGCGTCCTCGATCGAGTGGAAAATCTCCTCAGCCAGTCCATCCCAGTCGCTTTCCACTCCGGTCCCTGCGGGCAATGAACCTTCATCTGGCAATGCTAGGTTTACAGAATATCGCGCCAGAAACTGGCCCTGTCGCGTCGCAATATAGGGCGCGTGGTGTTTCAGCCACCATTCCGAGAAAGCCTCCATCGACAGCCCCTCAGCTCGTTTTAGCAGCCAGTATATCTTGACCATGACGCGCCCTTTCTGATGCGGTTTGGGGCGTTCTTTACCGCTCAATCGCACTTTATACAGATTATATATTTTTAAGATCCAAATTTTGTCAAGTCTGGTTTGAGGCAAAAAGAGGTGCTAGACAAAGACACGACTGAGAGGGATGTCTGCCCTCGCCACGATAGGTAAAGGGCTAATGAGATGGTGAAAGCAGTGGCAGATGCAGCGAAACGCACACGCGGGATGAGTGCGGAAGAGGTCTACAAGACGCTGAAATCCCAGATCATTCGGATGGAACTGGCCCCCGGTACAGTAATCGATGACGTGGCGCTTGGCGCTCAACTGGGAGTCTCGCGCCAGCCGATTCGGGAGGCGATCATCCGTTTGGCGGGTGAGGGGCTGATCGATTCGAACCGCAACCGCTCCAGCATCGTGACCAGCTTTGACATCTCAAGCTTGCGGGACTTTCTGGAGAGCATCTCGCTGATGTACCGGCTGACTTCTCGTCTGGCGGCCACCAATCGGCGGCCTGAGCATCTGGCCCGCATCAGGGAAATCCTGCGCGTCCATTCCGAGGCGATTGACCGCGACGACGTGGACGGCGTGGTTGAGGCGAACCGGCAGTTCCATCTTTCGGTTGCCGAGGCGGCGGGCAACAGCATTTACCTCACATGGGTGCGCAACCTTCTGGACCACGGTGAACGGATCATGCGGCTGTACCTACGCCAGTATGACAATCATGTGGTTGACAACGCCATGGAGGGTCACCGTGGCATTGTGGAAGCCATTGCAGCACAAGACCCTGAGGCTGCGGAGGCGGCAGGGGCCTTGGATGCCACGATCATGGCAGAAGGACTCACAAAGGCCTTCCTGCGCACGGGCGGGCAGGAGTTCTCGGTAGCCCCGTTCTTTCCGATGATGGGAGGCCAGAAATGAGAACTGTTCTGATAACGGGCGGCGGTGGCGGGATAGGGGCGGCACTGTCGGCCGGGTTCGCTGCGGCAGGCGATCGGGTTGTCGTTTTGGACCGTGCCGCAACTGCGGCAGAAGCTGTGGCAGCCGTCTTGCGCGTCAAAGGGGGCCAAGCCGAGGCCGTGGTCTGCGATCTAACCGACGAGGTGCAGGTCTTGGCCATGTTGCAAGGCCTCGGCGGGCGGTTGGATGTCTTGATCAACAATGCGGGCATCGAGCAACGGGCGGTTACTGGATCAGACTCCTACGGCACCGATTGGAGGCGGTTGATGTCGGTGAACGTTGACGGTGCGGCCTTCCTGACCCAAGCTGCTTTGCCCTTGCTGGAGGCCACGAAGGGCTGCGTCATCAACATTGCTTCAATTCAGGCGTATGCTGTGCTGCACACCGCCAACACGGCCTATACCGTATCCAAAGCGGCTATCGCCCAACTGACCAAGGCTATGGCGGTGGAATATGCGCCCAAGGGCGTGCGGGTGAATGCCATTGCCCCCGGCGTTGTGGAAACCCAGATGATCCGGCAAGCCGGCATGGACCCCACCCGTTTCAAGCTGTTCCTCGACCGAATCCCGATGCAGCGCTTTGCCAAGCCAGAAGAGATCGTCGGCCCCGCCCAGTTCCTGGCCTCTACCGCCGCTGCCTATGTGACGGGAGTGATCCTGCCCGTCGATGGCGGCTTTCTGGCGATGTAGAGCATGGAAGGCTTCGCACCAGATCTTTTCGCCGGTCGACGTTTTGTGGTGACGGGTGCTGCAAGCGGGATCGGCTTAGCAATAGCGCAGGGTTTGGCGAGCCATTTGGCGAGGCTTGTCATGGTAGACCGAGACGCCGAAGGGCTAGCAGAGGCGGTTGGGCAGATTAGCTCTGAGGGCGGTGACGTCATAGGTGTGTTATGTGATCTTGCTAGTTCGGATGATCTGAGCCGGTTAACCACGAGATTGCAGGGCTTCGGCCCACTTGACGGGCTTATCAACAACGCTGGCATCTTCATCCGCAGCGACCCAGCTCAGCCTGACCCGGAGGTTTGGCGCCGCACCATGGCCGTCAATCTGGAGGCAATGAATACCCTCTCCCTCGCCTGCGCCAGCACAATGACCGCGGGCGGAGCCATCGTGAACATCACCTCTACTAGCGCGCTTAGGGCGTCTGCCGGAACCTCGGCCTATGCGGCGTCAAAGGCCGGCGTGATCGGCCTGACACAGGCGTTGGCGGTAGACCTTGCGCCCCGAGGCATCAGGATCAACGCTGTGGCGCCGGGCGAAGTGACGACCCGCATGGGGACACATGCGCCAGAGGTTCTGGGACCATTGTTGGAGCGCATCCCGCTCGGGCGGCAAGCTGACCCGCGCGAGATTGCCTCCGTCGTGCTTTTCCTCGCAAGCCCACTGGCAAGCTACGTTACAGGCGCAACATGGCTGGTCGACGGCGGCTTTCGGGCGGCGTGATCGTGCGAGAAAGCCCCGTCGCAGCAGCTAGACGGCTGCACACCGGATCCATGATCCAAAAAAGTTTAGCTCCTCGTGACCGCCATGCTTTGCGCCTGCGCCGCCATCCATCCACCGGGATCGAGGCTTTTCAGGCGCATTTCCCCGGTCATAGCTGTGACATCGATTCCCGCGACGGCGGGTAGTTGGTCGCGCTGATCCATAAGGGCATGCCGGATCTCTCCGGCCGGGGCCTGTGCCGACAGAGTTCGACGCCACGGATCCTCTTGATCGAGACACCACTCAGCACCTTTACAGGCTTCACGCTCCAATAGGGTTGAAGCAGGCGACAGGGTGCCCGCTTGGCCCAAGAGCCAAGACGGGTTGCTCAAATTTACAGCGCTCTGAAGCGCGGGGGCAACGGCCAACGAAGGCGCAACCGCGCGGAAGGTTGAATGGTGAGGGGATTTCGCCCTCAAGGGCAACCAGTGCCTTGCGGAGTTTTGGATCCGGTGCGAAGGTTGAGGCCATCAGGGTTGCGGTATAGGGATGCTGGGGCGGGCAATCTGGATGAGGGATCTCCTCCACCACAGCACCCAGATACATAACCACAATACGATTACAGAAATAGCGGACAAGCCCAAGGTCGTGACTTATGAATATGTAGGTCAGACCCATGGCGTCTTGCAGGTCTTTGAGCAGCGAGACAATTTGGGCCTGGATGGAAACGTCTAGCGATGCGGTCGGTTCGTCCAAGATTAATAGGTTGGGCGAAAGGGCAATTGAGCGGGCAATCCCAACTCTTTGGCGTTGGCCCCCTGATAACTGATGGGGGTAGCTTTGAGCCATGGCACGCGAAAGTCCCACTTGGCTTAGAAGCGTATCAATCCGCCCCTCCGGCACCTTCGCACCTTGTACGACATAGGGCTCAGCCAAACAGTCGGCCACAGTGTAGCGTGGGTCAAGACTTGAATAGGGGTCCTGAAAGACCATCGACATGTTCTTTCGCGCCGCCTGAAGGGCGCTGTGGGAAAGCTGCGTGATATCCGTCCCGTCATGAAACACCCGACCTGACGTCGGTTCGACAAGGCGCAGGATCAAGCGAGCAAGGGTGGATTTTCCGCAGCCGGATTCACCGACGATGCCGACGACGTCGCCCTTTTTTACCGACAGCGATACGTCACGCACCGCCGTCATCTGGCGCGGTTTCCCAAAGGCTCCATTGGGCTGCTTGAACACTCTGGTCAGGTTTTCGAGCCGCAGAATCTCGGTCACGGTTGAGCTCCATCCAGCGGATTGTGGCAGGCAAGCGCGCTCTCTTTGTCTTTAGCCAAGAGGGGTGGGACCGAACCAGCGCATATTTCGGTTTTGCGAGAACATCGTGGATGGAAACGGCACCCTGGCGGATATCCTGCAACCGATGGGACGAAGCCGGGAATGCCCTTCAGTTCGCCGATTGCCATGTCATCGCGCGGAACGCTTGCCATCAGGGCGTTTGTGTAGGGATGGCGCGGCGCCTGAAAGAGCGTGCTGGTGGTGCTCTTTTCTGCCACGCGGCCGGCGTAAAGCACAGTCACCAAATCGCAAGCTTGGGCGACAACGCCCATGTCGTGCGTTATAAGCAACAAGCCTAGGCCTCTCTCCCGCACCAGCGCCGTAAGGATGTGAATGATCTGAGCCTGGACGGTCACATCGAGCGCGGTTGTGGGCTCGTCCGCAACGATCAAATCAGGCTCGCCTGCAAGGGCCATCGCGATGACGATGCGTTGCTTCATCCCCCCGGAAAGCTCGTGGGGATAAGATCGAATGAGCGTCTCGGCCGAAGAAATCCGCAACTGTTTCAATATTTCTATCGTGCGTTCGCGCGCCGCTTTGCGATCAAGACCGAGATGCATCATTGCGACTTCGTCGACTTGACCGCCAATCTGGCGAACCGGGTCAAGGGCGGTCATCGGGTTCTGAGTTATGAAGGCGATGCGACGGCCGCGTAGCTTGCGCAGTTCAGCCTCGGGGCGCTGCAGCGAATGACCGTCGAACTTCAGGCTACCGCCGATGATGCGCCCGCCGATCAGGGGCAGAAGGCCCATGATCGCCATGGCCGTAAGTGACTTCCCCGACCCGCTCTCGCCAACCAGGCCATGGATCTGACCCCGATCCAGCGCAAAACTGACCCCATCGAGGGGTGTTACCCCGCCGATAGCAACGCTCATATCCTGAACTTCAAGCAGCATCAGGCATCCCTCAACTTTGTTCTGATGTCGAGCGCAGCAATGAGGGCATCGCCGAACAGGTTAATGGCGATGACGGTGACGGTTAGTACTAGGCCTGGTAGCAGGATGATCCACGGCGCTGAGAAAAGCTGGGCGGCACCAGAAGACATCATAGCGCCCCAGCTTGGAGTTGGTGGCTGTGCGCCAAGTCCGAAGAAGCCCAAAGTCGCCTCTAGAATGATCGCGTCCCCTGTGGCCAGCATGGCGGCAACCAGGACCGGAGCCAGCGCATTGGGGATCAGATGCCGGAACAACAGATGCTTGTGGCTTGCCCCGAGACTGCGGGCAGCCTCGATATAGGTCTCAGACTTCAGTGTAAGGATCTGCGCCCGCGTCAACCTTGTGAACTGGGCCAGATATGCGACGGCAATTGCGGCCATGGTGCCCGTTGTTCCTGGCCCGATGATTGCCACGAGGATCAGCGCAATCAGAATTTCTGGGAAGGACCAGGTGAGGTC
>CAMAQR010000064.1 GCA_945860375.1 Pseudorhodobacter antarcticus | reverse complement strand
TACTCATCGCGGTGTTCCATAACCAGCCGCACCGCACGTTCGCGGAACTCGGGGGAATACGGCTTCGCGGTCTTCTTCTTTTGTGTCTGTTCCATAATGGGCAATTCTCCGAGAGTTTTGCCCTCCGGTAAACCCGGGGCGGTTCAGCTTCCCAAGGATCTTCCGGTCCCTGGTAAAGGCGGACTTGCTCATCCTCGACGACTGGGGCCCCGACCGCCTGACGGCCGGTCAGCGCCGAGACCTGATGGAAATCCTCGAAGACCGCCACGGCCGCGCCTCCACAATCGTCACCAGCCAACTGCCCGTCGAACACTGGCACGAGGCCATCGGCGATCCAACTCTGGCCGACGCTATCCTCGACCGCCTCGTTCACAATGCCCATAGGCTCAAACTGACCGGAGAAAGCATGCGAAAAGCCGCCGCCCGCAACACGAGCCTTGACCTGTCAGCCCAACCCTTACTCCATGAAACCGTCGGTCAAACCAGCTGCCCACCTTCGCGTGGAATGGCTGCCCACGATGCCGTGGAACGAGTGCCCACGATCGCGTGGAATAGGTGCCCATCTTCCGTGGAATGCGCAGCCTGACATCAAAAACCATGCCTATGCGGCAACGATCCTCAGGTGACTGGATACCCCGGAATGACTGACCGGATGTTGTCGGAACGACCGGCCGGATGCGTCGGAATGCGCAACGCCTATGCGGCAATCTTGCCAACCCCAAAGTGGCAACATTTTGCGCTGCCCTTTGGTCCACTTTTACTCTGCCGTTGACACCCACTCCTCATAAACCGCCCGACGGGCTTTCCGGAAGGATTTCACTTCCTTTTATTTTCTATTTTGCCGAGGCTTTAAGCATAACCGGGTCAGCCAACCAGGTGCATACGGTTTCTGTCGGCAAAGAAATGTGTATTTTTCTCGAAAAATCAAAGAATATAATGCATAGAGAATCGTACCTTTGCTATAAATACAAATTGCGAAAATTTTCGTTGTAACAACTTGAAAAAAGTATGACCCTTTGCCAAACGCAGACATGAGTCTGATCGGTGGGGGTGGATGTGGCCGAGAAACTGATCGCTCGCTGGGCACTAGGCCATGACGGATCCGATCATGTTCTGTACGAGAACGCCGAAGTAATATTCGACGCAGGCTTCGTGGTGCGGGTGGGGCCACACAGCGACGCGGCGGCAGATGTCACCCACGATCTGGGCATGGCATTTATTGCGCCGGGCTTTGTCGATCTCAATGCGCTGGCGGATGTGGATACGACCATTATGGGAGCGAGCGGTACTGCGGTGCCGGGAGCTAAGGCGGTAAAGGCCGCCCACGTTCCGGTGGCGCGCGATGTACTGACCACGGATCAGATGGTGATGTCGGCGCGGGGCGCGTTTTGCCAGTTGTTGCTGTCGGGCATCACGACGGCGTTGCCGGTCACCTCGCTGCTGTTTCGCAAATGGGCCGAGAGCAGTGTCGAATTTGACGGGATCGCGGCGCTGGCGGGCGAGTTGGGCATCCGGCTGGTGCTGGGGCCAAGCTATCGGTCGGCGGTGAATGTGGTGCGTGCCGATGGGACCGAAGGGCAGGTAACGGACGAGGCCGCGGGGCTCGCCGGGCTGGCTGATGCGGTGGCCTTCATCACCCGGCAGGCTGGCTCTCAGGGCGGACTGGTGTCGGGCCTGCTGGTGCCTTCCACGATTGAGACGTGTTCGGACGATCTGATCCGCCGCACGGCAGCGGCCGCCGAGGCGCTGGGCGTGCCGTTCCGGTTGCATTGCTGCCAGTCGCACGCGGAAACCGTGGCAATCTGGGATCGGGCGGGCACGTCGTCGATCGGGCTGTTGCGCGATCTGGGCGTACTTTCGGCGCGCGCGCTGTTGCCCCATGCCAAGTACCTGGGCGGGCTGCAGGCGGATGCGGAGTTGATCCGCGCGGACCGCGCGGCGCTGGCGGACAGCGGGGCAACGGTAGTGCACTGCCCGCTGGTGATAGGGCGGTCTGGCAGAAGGCTCGACAGTTTTGGCAGCTTTGCCGCAGAGGGTATCAAAGTGGGGCTGGGCACCGACACGGCCCCCCCCAACATGCTGATGAACCTTCAAACCGGGCTGGCGATGGCGCGGATCACCGACCGCGACACCCACCCGACCGACTATCTGCGCGCAGCAACCACGGGCGGTGCCGATGCCATCGGGCGCGGCGATCTGGGCCGGC
Organism: Pseudorhodobacter antarcticus; assembly: GCA_945860375.1. Next base: position 16,426 of record CAMAQR010000064.1, on the reverse strand, counting down.
TTTGTGCCGGGTCGGCTGCGGACATCGTCGTGTGGGACATGGCCGCGCTGGAGGTGCAGCCGGTGCACGATCCGGTGGAAACGCTGTTTCTGATGCCGCCGGGCGTTCGGCCGTGCCACGTCTGGGTGGCGGGGCGGCAGGTAGTGCGCGATGCCCGCGTGGTGGGTGCCGACGAGCCTGCGCTTGCCACAGCGATGCAGGCGATCTTCGGTTTGTTGCGTGACAGCTTTGCCAGCCGCCATCCGCAGGGGCTGGGCGCGGCCGTGCTGTTTCCACCGTCTTTTCCAGCTTCCATAACGATAACCCCGTCCCAACAAGGAGAACTGCAATGAGACTGAACCGACGCTGGGCTACCCGGCTTTTCACGGTAGCGGCGCTGTCGCTGACCCTCCCGGGCCTGACGCCCGTCTGGGCGCAGGACGCCAAACCGGTCATCATCGCTTCGTCCGAGGATGTGATCAGCCTTGATCCGCACGCGCTCGACAGCAACAACCCCACCGGGTCAGTGATCTGGTCGATCTTCGACAGCTTGGTGCGGCGCGGGCCCGATGGGGCATCGGTGCCGCGGCTGGCGACGGAATGGACGCGGATGGACGATCTGACCTGGCGGTTCACGCTGCGTCAGGGCGTGACGTTCAGCAACGGCGAGGCGTTCAACGCGCAGGCCGTGGTGGTGAACTTTGCCCGCATGGACACCGCGCCGTTCAACTCGGTGCAGCAGCTGCACGACCAGACCGGGCTGAAAGAAGTCCGCGTAATCGACGACTATACCATCGAGCTGGTCACCGAAAAACCGACTGTGAACATGCTGTATTGGCTGGCCGAGGCTTTCATCGCCGCCCCCGCCTACATCACCGACACGTCTCCCGATGCCGTCGCAAGCGCGCCGGTCGGGTCTGGCCCCTATGTGTTGGCGGACTGGAAGCGCGGCGATGCGCTGACGCTGACGGCAAATGAAAACTACTGGGGCGGCGCCCCGGCGGTAAAGACCGTGATCTTCCGCGCTGTGCCCGAAGTGTCATCGCGTCTGAATGAATTGCGCGCGGGAACCGTCGATCTGGTGGTGGGCATCACCCCTGATTCCGCCGATCAGGCCAATTCGGACGTCAGCGATCTGGTCAAGATCGAAGGCCTGCGCAAGATGCACATGGGCATCTCGATCAAGGGCGAACAGCCCGCTTTGGCCGACCCGCGGGTGCGGCAGGCGTTGAGCTATGCCGTCGATGTGCCGACGATCGTGGCCTCGCTGATGGGCGGATCAACCTCGCCGCTGCTAAGCATCGTGAACCCGCCCAATAACAATCCGGCGCTGGTCCCATTTGCCTACGACCCGGAAAAGGCCAAGGCCCTGCTGGCCGAAGCTGGCTTCCCCGACGGGTTCCCGCTGACGATCCAGTGGTCGACCCGCTTTGACGGCGGCAAGGAAGTGTCCGAAGTGGTGGGCGCCTATCTGGAACAGGTCGGTATCAAGCCGTCCTACGAGGCGATGGAAATCGGGCAGTTCCGCGAAGGGCTGTCGAAGGCGTCGCTGAAAGGCATCTACTTCCAAGGCTGGGCTGCGCTGATTAACCCATCGGTGGAACTGGTCATCCTCACCTGCGGCCACGTCGACAACTCCAGCGCTTACTGCAACCCGGACTATGACAAGCTGGTCATCGAGGCGTCCCAGACGCTGGATGATGCGGCACGCCAAAAGCTGGAGTTTGCGGCGCAAGAAATCATCTGGAACGATGCGCCGTGGCTGTATCTGTGGCGCTTGCCCAGCTTCTTTGGCATCTCCAAGACGCTGAGCTATGACTTCCGGGCGGACAACTATCTTGAGCCCTACCTGATAACCTACAAGTGACGAAATCCTGCCTGCCCCGGACTGATCCGGGGCAGGAAACCCCTGCGGGCCAATTGTATGATCTTCTTTCTCACCAAACGGTTCCTGCAAGCGGTTCTGGTTCTTATCGGCGTTTCGTTTTCGACCTTTATCGTGGCGCACCTGACGGGCGACCCGGTCGAGCTGATGGCGCGGGAAAACGCTAGTCTGGAAGACAAGCAGGCCCTGCGGGAGTTTCTGGGCCTCGACCGGCCATTGGCCGAACAATATCTGACCTTTGTCGGCAAGGCGGTGCAGGGGGATCTGGGCTATTCGTTTGTCCAGCGCGCCAGCGTGACTGAGCTGATCGCCGAACGCCTGCCGGCAACGCTTGAACTGGCGGCGGCGGGTTTTCTGCTGGCGCTGTTAATTTCGGTGCCGTTGGGGATCATCATCGCGCTGAAGCGCAACACTGTTTGGGATGTGGTGGTGACGGCACTTGCGATGGTGGGGCAGGCAGCACCAGGGTTCTGGATCGGGTTGATGCTGGTGGTGTTGTTTGCGGTCGAACTGAAATGGCTGCCGGTGTCAGGCTATGGCGGGCCGATGTATCTGATATTGCCCGCAATCACGCTGGCACTGCAATCCGCGGCGCGGCTGACGCGGCTGGTGCGCGCCAGCATGCTGGAGGTTCTGAACGCCGACTACATCCGTACCGCCCGCTCCAAAGGATTGCGCGAACGCACCGTGCTGTTCATCCACGCCTTTCGCAGTGCAATGATCCCGGTGGTGACGATGGCGGGGCTTGAGTTGGCCGAACTGGTGTCGGGCGCCTTCATCACCGAAACGATTTTTGCTTGGCCGGGGGTGGGGCGGCTGGCCGTCAACGCGGTCTATCAACGCGATTTCCCGCTGATCCAGGGTGTAGTGCTGTTGGCGGCGGTGTTCTTTGTATTGATCAACTTTTTGGTCGACGTGCTCTATGTCGTCATCGACCCGCGGGTAAAGCTGAAATGAGCAGCTTTTTGCGCCGCAACACCATTGGTCTGATCGGGCTGACCATTCTGGCGCTGGCCACCATCGCGGCGGTCTTTGCGCCGTGGATCGCACCATATCCGCCAAGTCAGGTCAACCTGATGGCCCGCCTTGCACCCCCGGCCTGGGCCGAGGGCGGCACTTTCGCCAATCTGCTGGGCACCGATAATCTGGGCCGCGACATCCTGAGCCGGATCATCTTTGGCGCACAGATCTCGCTCTCTGTCGGGGCGGGTGCGGTGGTGATCGGGGCGATGGTCGGGTCTTCGGTCGGGCTGCTCGCGGGGTATTTCGGCGGCTGGGTCGATGCGGTGCTGTCGTTTCTGATCAACGTGCAGCTGTCGTTTCCGTTCACGCTGCTGGCGATCTTCCTGCTGGCTACGTTCGGGGGCGGCTTTGTGCCGGTAGTGGTCGTAGTGGCGCTTGCCACGTGGGTCAACTATGCCCGCGTGGTGCGCGGTCAGGTAATGAGCGTTACCAATCAGGAATACGTCGAAGCCGCACGGTCGGTCGGAGTGCCGACCTTGCGCATTCTGCGACTCTATATCTTGCCCAACATCCTTTCTCCGATCATTGTCGTTGCCAGCTTTTCGATGGCGCAGGCCATTCTGACCGAGGCCGCCCTAAGCTTTCTGGGGGTCGGTGTGGGTGGAACGCGGCCATCGTGGGGCATGATGCTGAACGACGGGCGGACCTATCTGCAAAACGCGTGGTGGATGACAGCGATGCCAGGGGCCGCTACGGCCCTGACCGTTCTGGCAGGAAATCTTTGCGGCGACTGGTTGCAGGACCGCACCGACCCGAGGTTGCGCAAATGACCGACGTGCTGGATGTGCGGGGTCTTTCGGTGACCTTTCAGACCGACGGCGGGCCGGTGCATGCCGTGCGCGATCTGTCGCTTACGGTGCGCCACGGCGAGGTGGTGGGGATCGTGGGCGAAAGCGGGTCCGGCAAATCGGTGACCATGCTTTCGGTGCTCCGCCTGCTAGACACGCGGCGCACCGAAATTACCGCGGACCGGATGACTGTGGACGGTTGGTCGCTGATGAACCTGTCATCGGCGGCGTTGCAGGACATTCGTGGGCCGGTGGTGTCGTATATCTTCCAGGACCCGCTGACCGCTCTCAATCCGCTGCTGACAGTGGGACGGCAACTGACCGAAGGGATGCGCCGTCACCTCGGCCTGTCGCGCCCCGAGGCGCAGGCGCGCGCGCTGGATCTGCTGCGGCTGGTGGGTATTCCTGCGCCAGAGTTGCGGCTGCGACAGCGGGTGCACCAGATGTCGGGGGGTATGCGGCAACGGGTCATGATCGCGATTGCGCTTGCCGCCAACCCCAAACTGCTGATCGCGGATGAACCGACGACTGCGCTGGATGTGACCGTTCAGGCCGAAATCGTGCGGCTTGTGCAGGCCATTCAGGCCGAACGCGGGATGGCGATGGTCTGGGTCACGCATGATCTGGCGTTGCTGGCGCGGCTCGCGCATCGGGTGGTGGTGATGTATGCGGGCCGGGTGATCGAGGATGCGCCCGCTGCAGCGCTGTATGCCACGCCGCTGCACCCCTACACTGCGGGTCTGCTGGCCAGCACGTCGCGCATCGACGATCCGTTCAGCGAACAGGTGTCCATTCCCGGCGCGCCGCCCGACCCGCGCGTGGTCAGCCCCGGGTGCAGTTTTGCTCCCCGGTGCAGCCGGGCCCAGTCTGTGTGCCTGACTGCGGTGCCAGAGCTGGTGACGCGGACGACCGGCCGTCGCATCGCCTGCTTCAACCCGCTACCGGAGAGCGCGCCATGATCCTGATCCGTGCCAAGGGCCTGAGCGTGGAATTCGGCGTGCGCCGGTCACTGTTGTCGCGCAGACGCGTGGGCGCCGTGCAGGCGGTCAGCAGCGTCAGCCTTGCGGTGACGCGGGGTGAAACGCTGGCCGTGGTCGGCGAAAGCGGCTGCGGCAAAAGCACGTTGGGGCGGGCCCTGCTGCGGTCTGTGCCGATTGCGGCGGGACGGCTGGAGTTCGACGGCGAAGACATCACCCATCTGGAGGGCGAGGCCCTGCGTGCCGCGCGGCGGCGGTTCCAGATGGTGTTTCAGGATCCCTATGCGTCGCTCAACCCGCGCATGCGGATTTTCGACACGCTGGCCGAACCGCTGCGCGTGCATACGGCCGACAGCCCCACCGCAATCCGCACCCGCGTGCTGGAGATGCTTGAGGCGGCAGGGCTGGACCCGACCTATGCCAGCCGCTATCCGCACGAGTTTTCCGGCGGGCAGCGCCAGCGCGTGGCGATTGCGCGGGCGGTGATCCTGCGCCCCGATTTCATTGTGGCGGACGAGCCGCTGTCGGCGCTAGACGTGTCGCTGCAATTGCAGATCCTCAAGCTGTTTTCGCGGCTGAAGGATCAGTTTTCCCTGACATATCTGCTAATCTCGCATGATCTGGCGCGGGTGTTCGGCTTTGCTGACCGGATTGCGGTGATGTATCTGGGCAAGATCGTGGAAATTGGCCCGGCGCGCGATCTTTATGCGCATCCGAGCCATCCCTACACTCGCGCGCTGATCGCGGCGGCGCCGTCGCCGGACCCGGCACGGGATACGGCGCGTGATGCAGCTACCCTGCGGGGCGATCTGCCCAGCCCGGCCAACCCGCCAACCGGCTGCCGGTTTCACACGCGATGTCCGCTGGCGATGCCGGTTTGCGCGCAGGTTGAACCCTTGCTGGTGGACGTGCGCCCCGGCCACGCCGCCGCCTGCCACCTGAACACCCAGCCGGTCTGACCGATGCGACGGTGCTCAGCTGGTGGCAAGGCGGTGCCAGCGGGCCAGCAACGCATCGGTTGCCGCTTGGGGCGACAGGGTGCCGCGCAAAACGCGGTCGCGCACGATCCGGTCACAGTCGGCCGACCAGGTCAGGAACCATGGCGCATGGGTAGGGGGCGACACAGTTGCGGCCTGCCGCGCGGCGATCAGACAGGCCACGCTGGAAGTCGCATTTGCGGGCGCAAAGGCTTGTGTCATCGCGGCGCGGACGGCGGGGTCGCTGTCCAGATCGGGGCGGGGCACGGCGAACAGGCATTCGGTCAGCCAGCGGCGATGCACCTGCGCGCCCCCCAGATATGCCAGCAGCGCCAATGCCGCATCGCGCCGCGCGGGTGGTGTGGCCACGTTCAGGCACATCAGCGCATGGCCGGGCATCAATGCCGCCCCGGTGGCGCCGGGCAGGCGCGGCAAGGGCGTGCTGATCGGGCGGCCTGCCATCCGGGCGGCATCGGACGCCAGATAATCCATCGTGAAGGTCAGCGCGTGCTGCCCGCTGGCCCAACGCCCCACGGCCGCAACATCTCCCCGGTCAGAGATTGCCTCGGGCGGCACCAGCCCTTCGGCCCACAGCGCGCGCAGGAATGTCAGCGCGTCGCACAGTGCCGCGGGCGCGTTCGCGGTGGCAAGGTCGGTCACGCCATCGCTGGCCAGATGGCACAGCAGCGACCACACGAGCCCCGTCTGCCCCTGATGCCAGCGCGGCACAAAGGGGTGCGCCATCCCGCCCCGCTGCACCGCGCGCAGATGATCCAGCACCCCGGCCCATGTCGTCAGTGCGGCAGCGTCTGTCACCGGGTGGTCTGCGTGGTGAAACAGCGCAAAGGGGCCGCCGTTGTAGTAGGTGAGCCCGATCAGATCGCCTGCAATGTTTCGCGCGCCCGCCACCAGTCGCGCATCCATGCCCGAGAGCGTGGGGGCAAGCGCTGCCTCGTCCAGCGCCGCAAGGTGGCCCTGCGCGTCCCAGACCGACGCCTCGGCGCGTTGGGCATAGAACACCATCGGGGCCTGGCCGATAGCAAGACCGGCCGCCATCCAGTCTGCATAATCCCCCGAAACCTCAAGGCAGCGCATCGCCGTGCCGGTGTCGCGGGCAAAGCGGTTGCAGTTTTCCACAACGATATCTGCATGCACGCTCCAGAACGCGAAGGTCACTTCGGGCCCGTTGCCCAGTCGAGTTTCGCGCACCGCCTGCACCCTGTTCCTGAAAGGAATCTTCATGCGTGACCTGTTGATCCGCAACGGTAATCTACTGCTTTCGGCGGCGGATGAAAGCCTTGTGCTGGCCGATATCTTGGTGCGCGGTGGTTTGATCGTGGAAATCGCCCCCGACATTCGCGCAGAAGTGGAAACGCTGGATCTGGACGGCGATATTGTCATTCCTGGCCTGATCAACGCGCATGTGCATTCGCCCGGCAACTTCATGCGCGGCACGTTGGAGGGCCTGCCGCTTGAGGTGTTCATGCTCTATGAGGTGCCTCCGCTGGTCACCGAACGCGAGGATCCGACCCTCGTGCGCCTGCGCACCCTGATCGGAGCTGCGGAAATGCTAAAGCTTGGCATCACGTCAGTGATGGATGATGCGTTTTTCGTGCCGCTGACCACGACCGCAGCGATTGACGCAATTGCGGGGGCCTATGACGAGATCGGCATCCGCGCCACGCTGGCCCTGGATCAGCCCATCGTCGTGGAATACGACAAGTATCCATTCCTGCGCGACCTTCTGCCGGACGAGATCCTGCGCACGATGGACGCGGCACCGCGCGAAACCGCCGAAGGGATGCTCGCGCATTATGACCACCTGATCACCCGGTGGCACGGGGCGGGGCAGGGGCGGATTGCAGCCGCAGTGTCATGCTCGGCACCGCAGCGCGCAACGACCGATTACTTGCGCGCGCTGCACCGGCTGTCACAGGCGCACGATCTGCCGTTCTTCTGCCATATCCTGGAAACCAAGCTGCAACGCGTGCTGGGGATCGAGAAGTTCGGAATGTCACTGGTGCGGTATGTGCAGGAGCTGGGGATTCTTGACAAACGGATGCAGGTGATCCACGCAATCTGGGTCGATGAGGACGATATCGCGATCCTTGCCGCGTCTGGTGCGGTGGTGGCGCACAACCCGGTGTGCAACCTGCGCCTTGGCAGTGGTGTGATGCCGTTTCGTGCGCTGCGAGATGCGGGTGTGCCGGTCTGTCTGGGGACGGACGAGGCGGTCAGCGACGACAGCCACAACCTTTGGGGCGCGATCAAGACCGCGGGCATCGTGCATGCCATCACCGGCGGAGATTACGCCCACTGGCCCGCCGCAGCCGAAGTGCTGGCCGCGGTCTGGGACGGCGGCAACCGCGTGATGCGCAGGCCGGCACCTTTGGGCCGCATCGCGGTGGGGGCGGCCGCGGATATAGCGGTGCTGGACGCGCGGTCGTTTGCGTTTCAGCCGCTGCATGACATTCGCCGCGCGTTGGTGCTGTGCGAAAGCGGCCGTTCGGTGCGCCACACCATCGTGGACGGGCGCATTGTCGTGCGCGATGGGCAGCTGACGCAGCTGGACGAGGCCGCCCTTCTGGCCGACCTGCGCGCGATCGAGCCACAATTGCGCGCCGATGCCGTCGCCCTCCGCCAAGGTGCGCAGCAGTTGGAGCCGTATTACCGCGAGATTGTCGCCCGTGCCGCCGCCGTCGATGTGGGTTTCACCCGCTGGGTTGGCCGCTGATGCCGCCACATCCCGACCGCGACTTTCTGGGCTACGGTGCTCATCCGCCCGTGGTGCGCTGGCCCGGTGACAAGCCTGTGGCAGTCTCGCTGGTGCTGAACATTGAAGAGGGGGCGGAGCTTGCGCTTTCGTCTGGTGATGCCCGAAACGAGGCGGTGTATGAAGTGCATCAGGAACTGACCGGCGCGCGCGATCTGTGCATGGAAAGCCATTTCGAATACGGCAGCCGCGCCGGATACTGGCGGATCATGCGCGTGCTGGATCATTTCGGCGTAAAGGCCACGCTGAACCTGTGCACCCGCACGCTTGAATCGACGCCGTGGCTTGCTCGCCACGCCGTGGAGAATGGGCACGAGGTGATGTGCCATGGCTGGCGCTGGGAAGATCAGGTGCAAATGCCGCGGGATGAAGAACGCGCCCTGATTAATTGCAGTGTCGCAGCGGTGCAGGCAGCAACGGGCGTGCGGCCAGTGGGGTGGCATGTTCGCAGCTATCCGTCGGAAAACACTCGAGCCTTGTTGATGGAGGAGGGCGGATTTCTGTATGATAGCAACGCCTATCACGACGATCTGCCGGTGACGATGCGGACGGGGGCGCAGCCCTATGCCATTCTGCCCTATGCCTTTGACACCAACGACATGAACTTTTACAAATCACAGCGCTTTGTGCATGGGTCTGATTTCGCGCGCTATTGCAGCGATGCGTTCGACTGGCTGGCGGTCGAGGGCGACGTAGTGCCAAAGATGATGACCGTGGGGCTGCATACCCGGATCATCGGGCGGCCCGGGCGGATTGCGGGACTGCGCCAGTTTCTGGCGCATGTGACGGGCAGCAGCGCGGCTTGGGTCGCCCGGCGCGATGCCATCGCGCGCGTCTGGCTGCATCAGGGGCTTTAGCCGCTGACCGCAAGGTCGGGATTGGCGTGGATGACATCGGCAATCCGCCCCGCGGTGGTCAGCCAGATGTCATCGCGACGCGCTGCGATATGGGCCAGCGCCCGGCGCAGGGCGTGCAGGCGAAACGGCTGGCCCGAGATGAACGAATGCACCACGATCGGCATCACCAACGGCTGATCCGCAGCGGCTTCGATCATCTCATCGAACTGGTCGATGATCATCTGGGCAAAGTCGGTCGCACTCGCCTGCCGCCCGATGATGGTGGAGCTGTCGTTTAGCTCCAACGCATAGGGAACGCACAAAAGCCTGCCCCCCGCCGCGTTCAGCCAGACCGGCTGATCATCCATGCCCAGGTCAAGGACATATCGATACCCGGCCTCCACCAGCAGATCAGGCGTGTTCTCGGTGTGGGCCAGCCACGGGCTTGACCAACCCGCCGGCGGTGAGCCTTCGTGTGCTGTAATGGCATCCGCCACGGCACGGAGATAAGCGGCCTCATCTTGCCGCGACCGGCCTGCCAGCGTGTGAGAATTGGTCTGCCCGTGCGCCACAATCTCGCACCCCCGCGCACGGGCGAAATCGACCAGATCAGGGGCATGGTCGTAGACCTCGGTGTTCAGCAGCAGCGTGACCGGAAAGCCGTCGCGCGCGAACCTGTCGATCAGGCGAAAGCCGCCGACCCGGTTGCCATAGTCGCGCCATGAGGTGTTGGCGAAATCGGGCTTGGGCGCGCCGGGAAACAGATCTTCAGTCAACCCTTCGCCAAAGACATACTCCTCGATCCCCAGCGCCAGATACACGGCAAGCCGCTTGCCCCCAGGCCAGGTGTAATCCGGGCGGCGGTTGATCGGGCTGTAGGCATAGCGGGTCTGACGCGGCAGCATCGGCGTTCCCTTCGGGTTATTGACCGGTGCCCAGCAGCGACCGGCGGGTAAGCTTGCGGCTGACGGCAAATCGCGCGGTGTCGTTGCGCAGATGCAGCCGCAGGTTCGGGTTGGTGCCGCTGGCAACGCCCAGATGATAGGCCAGCATCTGCAACGCGATCGCCTGCGTGATGCCTGCCAGCGCCGCGCCGCCGGGCAGCGGCAGACGCAGCGCAGCCGAAGGCACCACGGCCCCTTCAGGTTCCAGCGCCACCGTCACCACGCCCAGATCGGCCAGCGCATCGGCGGTGGCATCGGCGTAACCGGCCGTCGCCGCATCGGTGGGCAGCAGCACTACAAGTTCCGTCGTCTGCATGGCCCAGAATTGGCGGTGCGCAAATTCCTCGATGTCATCCGCCGAGGCGGGGATCCTGGTGACTTCGACGCATTTTGCGGCCGCGTAATCGGCGGTGGCCACGCTGCGGCCGACGCCCAAAAAACGCGCGCCGGTGCAGGTGCCGCCCAGACGCGCGATGACGCTTTGCGCAAAGGCATCGGCCCGGTCGGGCAGAGCGCGTAGGCCGGACATCGCACCGGTCAGTTCTGCTGCAAAGCTGGGCCAAGTGTCGCCGAACGCCATCTGCAACGCCGCCAGCGTGGCGGTATAGCTGGACGTGCCGCACAGGAACGGAGCGATGTCGTCGATCTGCAACGACAGTCGGTCGATCCCCAGCGCGCCCAGACGCCCGCCGCCTTCGTTGGTCAGCACCGATACACCGGCCCCGGCCGCGCGCGCCACCGTTGCGCCTTCCAGCGTACGGTCCACGTTGCCCGACATCGAGATGGCCAGGGCGCGGTCATCGGGGCCAAGCTGCGGGACCACGTTCACCACGAAATCCAGCCCGGATGCCGCCTGTCCCATCGCCGCACCCGTCAGCGCCGCGCGGGCGGCGAACCAGCCGTCACCGCTGCCGAACACCCAGACACGCCCGCCGCGCGTGGCGCGCAGATGGGCGGCGCCAAAGGCCGTCACTTCCGCCTCGCGCGCGACAAGCGCTGCTAGAACGTCAGGCTGACGGCGGATGTCGGTCAGCATCGGTGTGTCGGCCGCCGTTTCGCGGGGTTCTGGCATGGGGCGGTCTTCCTTCCGTCAGGGGCATGGAACGGAGGAAGGGTCAGATTTTCCATGCCGAAAAACAAGGAAAGTTTGCGAATATTTTTCTTTCGAAATCTTTCCAATCCGTAGATCCCTAAAGTTTTGTTCAGGCAACCAACACCTCCAGACCGGTTGCACGAAGATCGCGCAGCATGTCGGCCGAGGTGTTGGAATCCGTGATCAGCAAATCGACCTGGTCGAACATTGCGATGCGGGCGGTGGCGATGTGACCCAGCTTGGTATGGTCGGCCAGAAACACCACCCGATTGGCAGCGCGGATCATCGCCTTCTTGATCTCGGCCTCTTCCCAGTTGCCATTGGTGAATCCCTTGTCCAGATCGACGCCCGCACAGCTCATGAAGGCGATGTCGGCGTTGATTTCTTTCAGGATAAGATCGCCGAACGGCGCCACCATGGATTTCAGTTTAGGTCGCAGCTTACCCCCGGTCAGGATGATCGTCGTGCCTTCGTTATCGACCAGTTCCTGCGCCACTGGCAGCGAATTGGTGACAACCGCGATGTCCTTAAGGTTGCGCGGAAAATGGCTGGCCAGTGCTGCAACCGTCGATCCTGTGTCCATTATTATCGTCTCGCCGTCATGGATCATGGACACTGCAAGCGCCGCGATCGCATTTTTTTCGGCATTCCGCAGGGTCGCCTCGATGTCCACGGGGCGTTCGTAACGGCTGGGCCGCACAGTGATCGCCCCGCCACGAATACGGCGAAGGATCTGATTCTTTTCAAGAAAAAGCAGATCCGCCCGGATGGTGACGGTTGAAACGCGCAAGGCGTCCGCCAGCTCGGAGACGTCGATCCGGCCGGTCATTTTCAGCTGATCCATGATCTGCTGGTGTCTTTCGGTAGCTTTCAAAGCCGGCACCTGATAAAAATCCTTTAACTTTGATTCTTGTTTTGCTTGCCGCAGCATAAACAGTTTCTTCCCGCCGCACACGCAGCGGATTTTGCTGCTCTGCGCGCATTTTTTTGGGGGAAAGACTATGCCTGTCGCCACAATAATCGCCGCCCTGCAACTGCCGCCGTTCCGGGTGGGCGCAACCCGCCCGATGTCGTGGTATGAAGATTTCCTGCTGTCGAACGCCCGCATCTTTGTCGACGCCGGGATTACGGCGATCAAGGTGCAGGATGAAACCCGCGAAGAGGGCGCCGCGGCCATCCGCACCGTGGCCCGCATGGCCGCCCTTGGCCGGGCCTTCCGGCAGGAGTTTCCGGGCGTCTCGCTGGGCATCATTGTGCAGGCACACGACGCGGTGGCCCCGCTGGCAATTGCCGACGCCTGCGATGCCGATTTTGTTCGCCTTAAGGTGTTCGTCGGTGCCGCCGTCAACGCTGAAGGGACGCGCAACGCGCTGAATGTGCCGGCGACGCAATACCGCGATCTGATAGGGCGGCCCGACATTCGCATCTATGCCGACGTACACGACCGCACCTGTGTTCCGCTGGCGGGGATGCCGCACGACATGGCGGCGGTCTGGGCGCAGTCGCTGGGTGCGGACGGGATCATCCTGACGGGGGCCAATTTCGCCGACACGTTGGCTCGCATCACGGCGGCACGGGCGGCGGGGGTGGTCAAGCCCGTGCTGATCGGCGGCGGGGTGACGGTGGACAACATCGGCGCGGCGCTGGCTGCGGCGGACGGTGTGATTGTCAGCACCGCCTTGCTGCGCGATGGTGCTGCTCCCGACGATTTTGCCCTGTGGGACCGCGAAAAGGTGCTGCGGCTGGTGGAGGCTGCAGCGCAAGGCGCCTCGGCCTGAGGTTTGTAAGAAAGGAAGTTTCCGATGTCCGATACCGAATTGCAGACCCCGCTTCTGGGCGCAGACTCACCGCTTGATGCCGCGTCAAAGGCGCTGGTGGCCGATCTTTTCGCCCGCGAACAGCAACTGATGGCGGCGCTGCCCAGCGACGACCCGCTGGACCCCAAGCGGCGCCGCCGCGTCGATTTCACCCTGCCCGAGATTCTGGAACAGCCTGAGGTCATCCGCACCACGCTGCGTCTGGAACGCAGCGCCATCGCGGCCGCCGCGCATTCTATCGCCACGGCGGGCCTGCGCCGCATCTGCATGACCGGTTGCGGCGACTCGCTGGCTGTGATGACTGGCGCGCGCACCCTGCTGGAGGAAATGACCGGCCTGCCGTGCGAGCCGATCCAAGCGCTGGATCTGGCCTATTACCAGCATCATACGCTGGGGCCGGATGTGCTGGTGATCACGCTCAGCTCGTCCGGCACCACGACCCGCACGGTCGAGGCGTTGATGATGGCGCGGGCACGCGGGGCGCGGACGCTGGCCCTGAGCAATACGCCGGGGTCGGCGCTGACGACGCAATCCGATCACGGGTTGACCATCCATGCGCAGCGCAAGGGCTGGCCGACGCAGGCCAGCACGGCGGCGATGGCGCTGCTGTGCCAGCTTGCGCTGGACATCGGCACCGTACTGGGACGCGACAGTGCGCGCGTCGCCGCTTTGCAGGCGGCGCTGGATGCCGTGCCGGACCAGATCGCGCAGGTCATCGCCGACCATCAGGACCGGATCGCCGCGATTGCCGAGGCCGAAGCGGGGCGCAGCATGTACCTTTTTGCCGGGGGCGGGCCGTCGTTTGCGGCAGCGCTGTTCGGGGCGGCGAAGGTCAAGGAATGCACGCCTGACCATGCCATCGCGATTCCGGTGGAAGAGTTCCACCACTACAACTCGCAAAAGGCCGGCGATCCGCTGATCCTGATCGCGCCGCAGGGGCCTTCGGTGCCGCGCGCTTACGACACGGCGTTCGAGGGGCATCGTTGGGGTGGTCAAGTCTACGCCATTGTGACCGACGGCGAGCGGCGGTTCGACGGCCTGGCCGATGTCGTGTTGCATCTGCCCGCGATGCCAGAGGCGCTGTCGGCACTGGTCTATTCCATTCCGGTGCAACTGTTCGCCTATCATCTGGCGATGGCGAAGTTCCGGGCTGCCGAGGCCACGCTGTGAGCGTGCCCCCCCGGCTGGTATGCTTGGGAAACTTCACCATCGACGATGTCGTGCTGCCGGACTTGACCGTAGAACCCGACTGCACCGGCGGTGACGCACTTTATGCAACGCTGGCGGCACGGCCTTGGCAACCGACAACGCAGCTTGTGGCACCGATCGGGTCGGATTTCCCGCCAGCGATCGCGGCGAAATTGGCCCGCCATGGCATCGACAATGCCGGAATGGGCCAGCGCGATCTGCCGACGCTGCACAACCGCGTTGCTTATTTCACGGACGGGTCGCGCAAGTGGACGCTGTTTGCCGAAGAGTCCACGTTCGATGCGCTGTCCCCGCTTTCGGCCGACATTCCGCCGGCTTATCGCAGGGCCGATGCGTTTCTGGTGCTGGCGATGACGCTTGCGGCGCAACAGCGGCTGGTGGCCGACCTGCGCGCCACGACGCGCGCGCTGATCGCTCTGGACCCGCAAGAGGATTACATCCTTGGCAACGAGGCCGCGCTGATGGCGATGATCGCAGAGGTCGACATCTTCATGCCAAGCGCCGAAGAGGTGACACGCCTGTTGGGCACCACCGATTGGCAGGCTGCGGCGCACCGCTTTGCCGATCTTGGGCCAAGCCTTGTCGTGATCAAGCTGGGGGCGGAAGGCTGCCTCGTGTTTGACCGCGCTCATGGGCGCATCACTCGCGTTCCAGCGTTTCCGGTGATCAATGTGGTGGATACTACCGGGGCCGGTGACAGTTTCTGCGGTGCCTTCATGGCGGCACTCCTGCAAGACCGCAGCGATCCGGTGCGCGCGGCGCGGGCCGGAGCGGTGGCCGCGTCGTTCACTGTGCAGGGTTACGGAGTGGCACCGCTGTTCACGGCCGACCCAACACGGATGCTGGCCGCGTTCCGCGACTGGGCACCGGTCTAGTCGCGGTCGGTGAACAGCCGGGCATACACACCGGTCAGCCCCTTCACCGGGGGCGGAGCGAAGCTTGAACGTTTGCTGCTGCCCAAGCCCAACGTCACTAACCCCTCGGCCAGCTTAAGCCCGGCCAGAACCCCGTCAATCACTGGCACGCCAAGCGCCTGTGTCAACGGCGCAACCACTGCGCCAAGGCCCGCGCAGCCCAGCACGATCGCCTCGGCGTCATCCTCGTCCAATGCGCGGCGCGCTTCGGCAAGAAACGCGGCTGTGACGGCATCGTTATCGGTGACCAGATCCAGGACGGGAATGTCGATGGTCCGCACCCGAGCGCAGCGTTCGCCCATGCCGGTTTCGCGCAGCACCCGTTCAGTGTGAATGCGCGTACGCGGCGGCAGGGTGATCACGCTGAACCGCGCAGCAACCATTGAAGCGGCAAAGAAAGCGGCCTCGGTCATCCCGACCACCGGCGCGCGGGTCATCTCCCTTGCGGCGGCAAGACCGGTGTCGCCAAAGCACGCGATCACATAGCCGTCTACACCCTCGCTGTCGCCAATCGCCACCTGTTCAATGATGCCCATCGCACCGATGGCTTCCTCGACATGGCTTTCGATGCTGGGTGTGCCGGTCGCAGGGCTGCGGGCATCCACCGTGGTGCCCGACGCGGCAAACCGCGCGGCCAGGGTCGCCAGATCTTCGGTGATGGTCTGCGTGATGTTGGGGTTAAGAATGCGGATATGCATGGCGACCTGCCTTCGGAAAACCACACCCCAGATCGCAGCATTCTTGGAAAATCTAAAGGCTTTTCCGTGGCAAACAAGGGTGATCGGACGTCTAAATGTAAATTGCGTAACTGTCGCGCCCCGGATGGTTGCTGCCCGACATCGGTGGCGAATGCCGGGCATTGTCGCCGCATTCCTGTGCAATGAAGCTTTTATGCCGCCTGCACCCCTTTGGCATCAGCCTGCAACCCAGCGATTAGATCACGAAGTGCAGACTTTGCGATTAACAGCGGTAGACGACGGGCGTGGATACAATGCGCCAGCATGAACCGCGTAACCTGTAGTGTCGGTTGAGTGTAAGCGCCGTCTCTGTCCCATTGAATTGGCGTATTTCTGAACGCGGTGCGTGCTGTCAGAAGGTCTCTCAACGCATTGGGAGGTCGGCATGGCGGATGGTGGGGACGGGTTTGTGGGTCGGTGCGAGGTAGTTGAACCTCGGCGCGGCAACCGACGGTGGCCTTTGGACTTGAAGGC
>CAMAQR010000063.1 GCA_945860375.1 Pseudorhodobacter antarcticus | reverse complement strand
AAGAAGCGTCACAAGATCGAGAACATGTTCGGGCGTCTGAAGGATTGGCGAAGGGTGGCCATGCGCTTTGACAGGCGCGCTGACATCTTCCTGTCGGCCTGCGCCCTCGCCGCAATCGTCATGTTCTGGCTATGAGTCCTGAGCCTAGTCAACCTTTAGAAGATAGGTGGCTTGTAGTGCAGAAAGTGAACTAAACATTCTTCGGCCAATACCTTGTCTGCACCATGTAGACCTGGGTTGGGCAAATTTTGGATTGGTTTGCATGGCTCAACACCCTGTTTTCCTTTGCTCAACACCCTGTTTTCCTTTTGAAATACGCGGTGAAATTAGCGCAAGGCGACGGAGCTGTCTGATGATCGAATGGGTTCGTGATTCACCTTATTGCGATTCTAGGCAGTTCTTTTAGAAGAATAATGCGTCAAAAGATATAATTTATCTAAAGATACATTCTTTCACATACCAACAGGTAGCAAGGATGTTTTCTGAACAACTCTCGGTTAAGTTTGAGTCAGTTCTGCATTGCCCGCAAGGTCTTTTTGCCACCAAAGGCTGACTGCGGCATCCGCGCCTTTAACGCCGCATTGCGGTTCCTGCGTTTCGACATCTCTGTTCTCCTCGTGCTTGGCGGCCAGCAGACCTCAGATCGTGGCTTCCGTCAGTGTCCGATTTTCGGGTGGTCGCTTACACTCCGTTGCCCCCGCCGCTCACCGCTTTGAGGGAAAGGTTCACATGACTCGGTTCGTAGTGAAAGTTATGCGCCTAACCGGCGCAGTCTTGGGTGGAAATCAACATGTCAGCGGGCTTCTGTGCCCCTGCGGAGGTTTTGACGGCGTCGCGCAGCGCGGCGGCGACTGGCGCACCAGTGTCAAGTGTGGCGATCTGTCGGGCGATATGCTCTGCCGCGTCGGCGGCACCTTCGGCCAAGGCAACCCGCCCCATCGCGATCCATGCGGGAAGGTGCTGAGGTTGCAAGGTTGCGGCGATCCACGCCTGATCTAGGGCTTCGGCCTGTTGGCCCGCCGCCGTAAGCAGCAGCGCAAGATTGGACCGTGCCATGACGTTGAGGGAGGATGCGGCGATGGCAGCGCGAAACGCAGCAATGGCGGCAGCGGTTTCGCCCGCCGCATGCAGTGCCAGTCCGGTCCGGTTGCTTTCGACGGCTGCGGCGGTTTGGGCCGGATCGGGCAGCGGCAACACAAAGAGGCGTCCGTGACCAAGGCCCCGATCCGGCTTTGGCAAGTGCGCGCCGGTTTGCGGGATCTGTGCGCCGGACAGGGCCAGTTCCAGCGCAGTCGGAGCATCGGGTTGCAAGGCAATGCGGGTTGCGCCGAGGGCGATGAACCGGCCGGTTTGTGGCAGGGCCGGCCCCATCTGGAACCGCAACAGAATGCCATTCGCTTGCCCGTCGATGCGGGCAAGCGGGTCAGGGGCGGCGTGGGCAAATTCGGCCAGCAGGATCGCTTGTGTCGCACCTGATGCCAGTCGTGATAGTGGAACGAGGATGCGCGGGCGCGGATTGCCGATGGACCACAGGATGCCCGCTTCGGGCGTCTCGCACCAGTCTAGGGTCGAGGGCAGCGACGGCACCGGAACCACCTGTTCGGCGGTCAGCGGCACCGCTTGCGCCCGCAGCCCCTTGCGCGACTGGTTCTCGCGGGCAAGATCGCCGGGGGCGAAGGTGCTGAAGTCGGGGTAGGTCATGACCATGAAGCGGCCCGCCGCCTGCGAGGTCTGGACCAGCGATTGCAGCCAACCTTCGACGTCGGGCAGTGCCAGACGCCCGAGCGCGGCATCCTGCTCCGTCGTGTCGTGCCAGAGGTAGCTGAGGTAGCGGTGACCTGCGGCGAATTTATGCGTCGTGATTTGGCCCGTAGACCGGAACAGGCAGCCCTGTGCGACCGCTCGCAGCAACAGGTCGCAATCGACGGGCGCCTTGCAGATGAAAGGGTCACGCCATGGACCGATCCGGTCTGTCAGGTCACGCCGGTGCGAAAAGCTGCTGGGGGGAAAGAAGTGCTTTCCGGGCGCGTCCGGCGTGTCGAACAGGCCGGTGACATAGGGCGCGGGCATCCCATGCGGCAGGTGGAAAGCGCAGCCGCTGACCGCGACATCGACCTGCGGTTCGACCGCATAGACCGCAGCAAGCCGTGCCAGATGGTCAGGTGCCCAGATATCGTCATGCCCCAGATAGGCGATGTGGCTGCCGCTGGCCGCCATGATGCCTGCGTTGTTGGGATAAGACTGGCTGCCCTTGTGTTGCGGCAGATTGAGCCATGTCAGCCGGTCACCGAATGTGTCGTGCAGGATGGTGCCGGTAGCGTCGCTGCAGCCGTCCCCCAGCACGAGAACCTCGTGTGCAGGGTGGGTTTGTGCCAGAATCGAGCGCAGCGAGGGCAGGATGTTGCGCCCCCTGTCGAACGTTGCCATGACGACGCTGAAGGTGGGCTGCAACGCCATGGCCGATCAGGCGAAGCTGTAGGGGATGCCCGGATTGTCCCACGGGAGGCGGTACTTGTCGGGGTTGGCGGGGTCATAGGCGCGGGTCGGCATGTTGACGAAACGGGCGTCGGTGGTGCCACGGCACTGGACCCCGTGGATCACCAGCGGCGGGATCGTCAGTAAAAGCGGATTGTCCGCGCCCGCATCAATGACGTTGAGGCACTTGTAGGTGGGCGAGGACGGGCGCAGGTCGTAAAGCACCAAGCGCAGTGCGCCGTCGGTGAAGGCGAGCCGGTCAGATTGGTGTTTGTGATAGACCCATGCGCGGAGGGACCCCGGTTTTGCCGTGACAAGGTACACATGTGGCGGCGTTTGCGCGTCGGGCAGGTAGTGTTGCGACAGCAGAACCGTCAGGTCGCCGCGACCGTCGCCATATGTGACCAGACGGTGCAGTTCAACGCCCTCAATCTGGTCGGAAACAGCAAAGGGGGAAAGAGGAGCGTCGGGCTGCTGCCACGGGCTGTCAACGCGAAAATCTTCCAGCGTGAGGTCCATGTGGCGCTCCGGTCAGAGGTGTGGCGAAGGCCTGATGCAAGGCCATATCGGACATTACCCGGCATGGTTAGCGGTGTTGTTCACGATTGTAAACAAGCCGGTCCTTTTGGCTCGGTCGAAGCTTGCTCCTCTCGGGACATTGCGTTGCAATGCCCTGTCGGGCAATGGATCGCTGTATTGCTGCTCTGACGGCGTGCCCTCGACAGCGGGCTCGAACCGGTGGCGCCTCGCTGGCTCGATCGTGGCGCTTCCGTGACGGATTTGTCCCATGTTGCTTCCTTCCATTCCTGAGAAAGGATTGCACCATCAAACCGTGGGATCAAACACCTACGTCATGGCTGTCCTCTTTGGCTGTTTCACTATTGGTGTTCATTTAGCCCCTCGTGAAATACCAAGCAGATTGGTGAAAGTTTCTACTCACCCCCAAACCCCCTCAAACTCCCGCCACTCGCCCTTGCTCATCCCCGACGCCTCTTGCGTCACAACTTCCCCCGCCAGACGCCGCTTCAACACCGCAATCGCCTTGCCACTCAAGGTTACCCCGCCCATCCGGTAATCCTCAAACGCCGCGTAGGCCAGCGGCACCCAATCTGCGGTGATCTTCGCCATCGCTTCGGCATAAACCCTGATCTCATATTGCGCGTGGGCGTCGGCGCGCAGGCGCAAAAAGTGGAACAGGTTGTGCAGGTCGGTTTTCCAATACCATTGGGTGTAGATGTTCATCGGCAGGTTCATCCGCGCCAATTCGCGGGCCAACCCCTGCTGGCCATCTTGCGACAGCATGTCCTCGTAATGGTCATAAGACCGCATGGCGTCGGATTTCAGCATCTCCAGCACGCGGGCGGATTCCTCGCCGGACAAAACCTCACCACGGCCTTGATTGTTCACCACCGATTGCGCAGCCAGTTGTTCCGGCGCGGGGATGTAAAACTCGCGGTCCAGAATCGAATAGCGCGCCGAGTATTCGTTGACGTTGGCGGTGCGGTGGCGGATCCACTGGCGTGCGACAAAGACCGGCAGTTTGACATGCAGTTTCACTTCGCACATCTCGAACGGGGTCGAATGCCAGTGGCGCATCAGATAGCGGATCAGGCCTTCGTCGTTCTGCACATGTTTTGTGCCAGCCCCGTAGGACACGCGGGCAGCCTGCACGATGGCCGAATCGTCGCCCATATAGTCGATGACGCGAACAAAACCGTGGTCCAAAATCGGGTGGGCGCGGTACAGATGCGCCTCCATCCCGTCAGACACCGCGCGCAGGGTGTGGCGCGGGGCGGCGCGGGCGGCCTCGATTTCGGCGGTCTGCTCGGGGGTCAGGGACATGGGGACAGCCTTTCACGGCGGGGGATGAGTCGCAGGTGACTATATCTGGTGGAGGGGGTGTGCGAAACCGCCAGATGCGGCGTGATGCAGCGGAGTGACAGGGAACCATCAACCGAGTATTTTCTCTATTCTTCTTTGACTTTCAACAGCTTTCAAGGCAAAGCTGATGTGGAATTGTACAAGCAGGTTGCCCATTATGAAACCGATATTGCATTTGATCTGCGCCGCATTGCTGGCTGGCTGCGGCGGCAATCCATTCCTGACCGGCGTTGTTGACGGCCTTCCGGCTGACATCAGCGGCACGGGCGACAGTGCAAAGTCGCCGATCAAGCGCAGCGAGAAGAAGGACACAGCGTCGGGCAACGGCTTTGCAACCGGAATCGCGATCGAAGATCCGGACCCGGACACCGAAGGCGATGAGACGTTCTTTGTCGATGGTTTGGCCTTTGACGGCGACAACGTTTATGCGCGCGGCGGTGCGGTTGCGGACCTTGGTCCCTTTCAGGTTTACGAAGGCGATGTTGCGGTTCTTGACCCCGACACCGGCGTTGAAATTCCGCAGGATTTGTATCGGGCCGTTTACGGCAAATCCACCTCGGGAAGCACCAGTTTTGCGATTGTGCGCACGGGATCTTATGCAAGTTACGGCTTTGGTGGCTTTGTCTATGAACGCAATGGCCGTGTGACTTTGCCGACGACAGGACAGGCGACTTACAGCGGCGATTACGCGGGCTTGCGCGATTTCACCGGTCGTGGCGGGCTGGAATATGTCAGCGGCACCATGACGATGGCAGTGGATTTTCGCGACTTCAACGAGGGTCAGGGCGTGACCGGCACAGTTTCGGGCCGAACGATCTTTGACATGGACGGCGCGGACATTACCGATCAGGTGGTTCAGGCCTTAAACGACGAGCTTGATCTCGTACCCGACCCAGGGACGGGAGAAACGGTGGACACACGGCTCGAGGTCTTGCCAGTGTTGAATTTCGCGGTCGGGCCGGGTGTGTTGAAAGCGTCGGGCGAGTTGGACGGCACCGTCGGCAGCAGCTATGTCAAATCGGGTGGTGCCACCCCTTTCGAGACCGGCACATTTTACGCGGTCATGGCCGACACGGCCACGGCAACCTCGCAAGAGGTGGTCGGGATCATCCGCGTGACCGCAACCGATCTGCGTTATGAAGGCGTGACCGTCCGCGAAACCGGCGGCTTTATCCTGTACCATCAATAACGGCGATGCAGCGGCTGGCGCGCATTGGTTTGGCGGCGGCGCTGGTGGCATTGACCGCCCTGCCCCTGATGGCCAAGCCCTTGCATCTGGATGCCAACGCCTTGCGGCAACTGGCGTTTCAGACCATGCAGGCGGGGTTTGCCAAAGACGCGCTGAACATGACCGGGGCGCTGCTGTCGGTTGATCCCGATGATGCGACGGCGTTGATCATCCGCTCGCAAGCGTTGCGCGCTTTGGGTCAGATGGACGCGGCGCAGGCGGCGGCGCGGCTGGCATGGACAGCGGCGCAAACGGATCAGGGCCGCTATGGCGCGTCGATGGCGATGGCGCAGGCGCTGTCCAGCGAAGGGAGGCGCACGGCGGCGCAAATGTGGTTGCGGCGGGCGGCGGAATACGCCCCGTCAGATCGCGCCTATCAGATTGCCCGCCGAGACTTTGGCTATGTGCGGTCGCGCAACCCGTGGTCGCTGGATATCACCGCAAAGGCCGCACCGGGATCGAACGTCAACAACGGCAGCAGCCGCGACTACATGACGATGCCGGGCCTTCCGCTTCAGTTTGAAATTGCACCCGAAGGTCAGGCCCTGTCAGGGTTTGAATTTGGCCTCGGGGTTGCCGCCACTTACCGCTTGGCCCCTCGCACCGCAGACCGTCATACCGAAGCGCGCTTTGGCTTTTCGGGACAGGCCGTGGCGCTTTCGGCGGCGGCATCGGCTGCGGCACCGCAGGCAAGGGCGTCCGATTACAGCTATATTGCGCTGGATGCCGGGCTGTCACACAAGCGCGCGCTGGACGCCGCCGGGGTGAACACATTGCGGCTTTCGGGCAGTTTGGGGCACAATTGGTACGGTGGCGATGACCTTTCGGATTACCTGCGGCTGTCGATGGGGGTCGATCACAGGTTGGCGCGCGGCAGTCTGAGTTTTGCCGTGTCGGCGGATCGCACCGCGCGCTTGGACAGCCCGCTGCAATCTTCGGACCGTTTGGCGGTATCGCTGGGCTATGGCGTGGCCTTGGGCTCAGATCGGCTGACCGTGCAGATTGAGGCGGCGGACACCGTTTCTGCCTCGGATGAGGTGCGCTCGCGGGAGACATCGCTGTCGCTGGGCTGGCGCAAGGGCGCGCCTGTGGCAGGGATCGGGCTATCGGCAGGGCTGGAAGTGTCACAGCAGACCTATGCCCAGTCGCACTATGCGGCTGGCGGGCGCGAAGACCTGACCGTGCAGGCCAATCTGTCGATGACGTTTGAAACCATTGACTACATGGGATTTTCGCCGATTCTGAACCTGCAAGCCAGCCGCAATCAATCCAATTCGGCGCTGCATGACCGCAACTCTGTCGGCGTCTCAATCGGCATCAAATCGTCTTTCTAGCGTGTTTTGCGTTCGATCGGGTTTGGCCGATGGAACGCAACCGCAACATCCACCGGCAGTACCTGTCTTGGATTTCCGTTAACCTGAATCAGATGGAAGCAAATCCGTTCTAAGCCTCGCCTTTGCGCCGGTTCATGTTAGGTTTAGGGCATCACACACAGGAGCGCGCGATGACGATCCGCTATTTGCACACGATGGTCCGGGTTCTGGACCTTGAGAAATCCATGGCGTTCTACAGCCTGCTTGGGCTGCAGGAATCCAAGCGGTACGAAAATGAGAAGGGCCGCTTCACCCTGATTTTCATGGCGCCCCCCGGTCAGCCCGACTGCCCGGTCGAGCTGACCTACAACTGGGACGGGGATGCGGGATTGCCTTCGGACGCAAGGCATTTCGGCCATCTGGCCTATGAAGTGGACGATATCTATGCGGTTTGCGCGCATTTGGCGGCCAATGGCGTGCTGATCAACCGCCCGCCGCGCGATGGGCATATGGCGTTTGTGCGATCCCCTGACAACGTGTCGATCGAGATTTTGCAGAAGGGTGCTGCACTTTCGCCGGCGGAACCTTGGGCCAGCATGGGCAACACCGGCAGCTGGTGATCAGCGCCGCCGCCAGCGGTGCATCAGGTCTTGGCCGAGGATCTGCACATCGGTCAGCACATAATCGGGCGCATGCAAGGTGGGACCGCCGTCCAGTGGCCCCACCCCCGGCGTGCCGTTTGATCCGAAGACATGGCCAGCCGAAAACGCGATGATCTCGCCGGCCTGACCGCCCGCGATCAGTGACGCGGCCAGCGTGCCGCCGCCTTCACAATAGATCCGGGTCAGGCCAAGGGTCGCAAGCTGCTGTAAAGTATTATAAATATTTAACTGACCCGAGCTATCCGTGGCGCAGGGAATCAAGGTCAGGCCAAGATCTTGCAAGGCCGCAGGTTGCGGGGCGTCTGCGGCATGGCAGATCCAGACAGGGCTTTGGCGGGCCGTCTGCGCCAATCGGCTGCTGGCGGGAAGGCGCAACTTGCTGTCGATCACAATGCGCAAGGGTTGCTGCAGGGTGCCCAGATCGCGCACGGTCAGATCGGGGTCATCGGCCAGTGCGGTGCCGATGCCCACCATCACCGCATCATGGCCTGCGCGTTGCATGTGCACTTGACGGCGCGCCAACGGCCCGGTGATCCAGCGGCTGGCCCCAGCGGCATTGGCGATGCGGCCATCCAGCGTCAACGCCAGCTTCAGGGTCACATGCGGGGTGCCATCTGAAACGCGCTGAAAGAAGCCGGTGTTCAGGGCAAAAGCTTCACTCTGCAGCACGCCCTCGGTCACGACGATGCCAGCCTTGCGCAGCATGTCATGGCCGCGCCCCGAGACGCGCGGGTCCGGATCGGTGACAGCGCTGACCACCCGGGCGATGCCGGCAGCGATCAGGCTTTCGGCACAGGGTGGGGTTTTGCCATGATGGGCGCAGGGTTCAAGGCTGACATAGGCCGTGGCTCCGCGTGCGGCGTCCCCCGCCTGTTTCAGTGCCATAGTTTCGGCATGTGGCCGCCCGCCGGGTTGAGTCCAGCCACGGCCCAAAACAACGCCATCCTTTAGAATGACGCAGCCAACCGCCGGATTGGGCCAAGTGCGACCCAAGCCCCGCGCGGCGAGGCGCAGGGCATGGGCCATGTGATATTCGTCGCTCACTCGTCCGCAGCAGTGCCGGGGCGCAGTTCCGACACAAAGCGGTCAAAGTCATCCGCAGCCTGGAAGTTTTTGTAAACGCTGGCAAAACGGACATAGGCCACGGTGTCGATGCGGGCCAGTGACTCCATCACGATCTCACCGATCTGCTTGGACTGGATGTCGGTATCGCCCAAGGATTCCAGCCGCCGCACGATACCCGAAATCATCTGATCAATCCGTTCAGGATCAATCGGGCGTTTCTGCATGGCGATGCGGATGGACCGTTCCAGCTTGGTGCGGTCAAAATCTTCGCGTTTGCCCGAGGATTTCACCACGACCAGATCACGCAATTGCACACGTTCGTAAGTGGTAAAGCGACCCCCACAGGCCGGGCAAAACCGACGGCGGCGGATCGATACGTGATCCTCCGCAGGACGGCTGTCCTTCACTTGGGTATCAATGTTACCGCAGAATGGGCAGCGCATTGGCTCCCTCCTTGCTTGTTTTTTGTTCCTGCCTCGTCACGGGTTATCTCCCCGAGTTATCCACAGACCCTAGCGCGCCAGACTATGGTTCGGCTAGCGCCAAATTGCGCACACTGCATATAGGGGCAAAACTGTGGCGGGCAGGACTCAGGGGGCGAGTGCAAGAACCTTGCATGCAAAGATCCATCGGGGATCATGCAGGCGTCAGAGCGTCCGAAAATGCGATAAAGGTTGCGGGCGATGGGCGTATCGATGACGCCTTTGAACGGCTTCGGCAACAGGCGGCACTGCGACAGCATACGCGACGGATACCCCAACCGACACATGACTGCAGAAAAGGCATTAGGCTGTTGATATGTATAGACTTATACAGCGATCAGATTGGTTTAAGAATCAGTCAGCGGCAGGCCAAGGACCGCGGAAAGCTCTGGCCCCAACGGGCTTTAAGCTGTTACACAGGCAAAAGTTTGGCGACCATCATGGCGCAGCATGAACCGGAGGACCGCCGAACAAAACACGCATTCGCCATCAAACACGATCAGATTGCGCCCCTGCAGGCGGGCGGCGATTTGAGCGGGCAGTGTGTCAACGCGGATCATCTGACGAGCGCGCGCGCACCAAACAGCAGCGGCAAGCATCTGGTTGCCGCAGGCCTTACCCTTTGGGACAGGATGGTACATCCGTACAGCTTCCACGCACAGATGCCATCAGCGCCGCGACGCCCGGTTCATAAAACGCCACCAAAGCCAGCGCGACGGTCAGACCTGCCCCAACAGCCGGCACTGCTTCGGCATTTTTGCGCAGCCAATTGCCCCGCTACCGCCCCGTGATCCAGTTGCCAAATGCCGCAAATTTTGACGGCGGAATGCCCAAGTCCGCCTCACGCCGATCTGCGATGCGCAGCAATTTGTACATCAAATGCACGCCCAGCCAGCGGAAGGGTTCAGGCTCCCATTGCCGCACCCGGCGGTTGACCCAAGGCAGGCGGGTGATCGCACTGTCGCGGCCCAGTGCCAGATCGGCCAAAGTGCGGCCCGCTAGGTTGGCAGTGGACACGCCGGTGCCGACATAACCGCCCGCCCAGCCAAGCCCCGTGGCGCGGTCCAGCCCGACCGTGGCGCACCAGTCGCGTGGCACGGCCAGCACGCCACACCAAGCGTGATCAATGGGATAGGCGGCGGCGGCCGGGAAATGGCTGTGCAGAGTTTCGGTCAGCCGCCGGATGGTTTCGGCGTCCGGTTCACCGTTCTTGTCCATCCTGGAGCCGAACCTGTAGGGCACACCGCGCGCGCCCACGGTGATCCGGCCTTCGCGCGTGCGCTGGCAATAGCAATAAGCGTTGTTCATATCGCCGAACAGCTCGTGACCGTCCCAGCCGATTTTCGCCCAAACCTCGGGCGGCAATGGCACTGTGGCGATCTGTGCGGAATTCAGCGGCAGCCACTCGCGTTTGTGCCCCGGCAGCGTGGCGGTGAAGCCTTCGGTACAGCGCAGGATGATCGGGGCGGTGACGGTGGCGCGGGCGGTCTGGACGCAGCCCCTGTCGTAAGACAGCACCTCTGTGCCCTCGGCGATCCGCACGCCCAGACGTTCTACAGCGTCCGCCAACCCGCGCACCAGTTTGGCGGGTTGAATCCGGGTCATGCCCGTCACCACCATCGCACCCAAAACGCCGGGCACGGTGATGCGTTGCGCAACTTCTTCAGGCGTCAACTCGCGCACGCGGTGGGCGTTGCCCCAGTCGTGATGCTCGGCGATAGAGGCGCGCATCCGGGAAAGTTGGGCAGGGTTTGTGGCAACCATCAACTCTTCAGATGGGATGATATCGGCGTCAATGCCCTCCTCGGCGCAGATGCGGCTGATCTCGGCGACGGTGGCTTCCAAAGCGCGCACCATATCCAGAACGGCGTCACGGCTGGTGGCCTTTGCATAGGCCTCGTGGTTCCAGGCAAAGGTGCCCATGCACCAGCCACCATTGCGACCCGATGCACCAAAACCTGCGAATTCTTTCTCTATCACCAGCACATTCAGGCCAGGATTTGTCTTTTTCAGATAATAGGCGGTCCAGAGGCCCGTAAAGCCCGCGCCGATGATCACCACATCGGCCTGCGTGTTTTGCGTCAGTGCCGGGCGGCGGATTTGGGGCAAGCCGATGTCAGCGTACCAGAACGACACGTCACCGATGTGATTGGGGGTCATGAAGTGGCCTTTCTGACATGCCATACAGTTGGCCTGACGGCCATGTTGGATTGGGCAAAGCAGAGTTGCAACTGCAATTGGTGAAATGATGATGGGGCGGCGTGATGTGAAGAAGGTTTTGGTGGTTGTGTCGACCTTGGCAGGATTGCCGACTTGGGCGGCAGGGCAGCAGAGGGTGCTGGTCATCGAGGCCGGCATCGGCGGGCGGATCAAGACATCCCAGAACCGGGCTGGTCTGCCGATGGGTCAGGGGGCCCGTTGAATCCACGGGATCAAAAACAATCCGATCGTGGAATTGGCCGAAGCAGCCCAAGCCCAGACCGAGAGGGCCGGTTGTGATTTGACGCCTGCCCACGGGCCGGACCTTGATTTGCGGGTGGCCTATCTGTCGGGGCGGGCGGCGACCAAGCTGCTGCTGTGACGCTCGGCGGCCATCCAGTGATGGAAAGATGCCAGCGGCGCGCGCGGGGGGTGGGCTTTGGGCCAGACCAGAAAGTAGCTGCCCAAAGATTTCACCGGGCCGCCGAAGGCCGGGATCAGGCGGTGTTCGGCCAGTTCACGCTCTATCAGGAAAACCGGCAACAGCGCCGCGCCCAGCCCATGGATTGCGCCTTGGGCCATTGTGGCAAACTGGTCAAACAGCATGGCCGCAGGGCGTTGGTTTGGGTGCCCATGATGCGCCAGCCAGCGCCCCCAATCGCCGGTACGGCTTTCAAGCTGCAGCAGCGGATATGAGAGAATATCATTGGCTTCGGTCAGTGGAGATTTCAACAGGCTTGGGGCGGCGACGGCCAGAAGGTCTTCCTCCATCAGGGGCAAGTAATCAACACCGGGCCAATCCTGACGGCCATAGTGAATGGCGGCGTCAAACGAGGTGCTTGCGAAATCGAAGGGCTTCAGTCGGGTCGACAGATTCACCGTCACCTCAGGATGCTGGGACGCAAACTGCGCAAGACGCGGGGCCAGCCAATGCATGCCAAAAGCGGGCAGAATGGCCAGATTGAGCGCACCTCCGTTGGGATTGGCGCGCAAAGTCAGGCTGGCCTGGGACAGCGATTGCAAGGCGCGGCGGATGTCGCGGCAGTAATCCTGAGCGGCGGGAGTCAGCCGCAGCCGGTGTTTGTCGCGGATGATCAGGGGCAGCCCCATCTGCCCCTCCAGCACCTGCAATTGACGACTTATCGCGCCTTGGGTCAGGTGCAGCTCGGTTGCTGCGGCAGAGGCAGAACCGGTGCGGTCCACCGCCTCCAGCGCCAGCAAAGAGGGCATTGACGGCAGATAGCGGCGCGAAATCATATGAGATAACCTCATGGAATGGTGTCAGATCCTCGTTAGGCTTTTATTGGCTTTTGTGCAATATTCTTGTCAAACGGACAGGAGCCCGCGATGACCGACAAACCAAAGCTGAAAGCCAAAGACGCGCCCGACTTGGGGCGATTTGATTGGCAAGACCCTTTCCGCATGGAAGACCAGCTGACCGAAGAGGAACGCATGCTGCGCGATGGCGCGCGGGCCTATGCGCAGGAAAAGTTGCAACCGCGCGTGATTGCGGCCTACCGGGAGGAATCGACCGACCCTGCGATCTTCCGCGAAATGGGGGAAATGGGCCTTTTGGGCGTCACAGTGCCGGAACAATACGGCGGTTTGGGCGCGTCTTATGTCGCCTACGGCTTGATCGCGCGGGAGGTGGAGCGGGTGGATTCGGGCTACCGTTCGATGATGTCGGTGCAATCGTCTTTGGTGATGTACCCGATCTACGCCTACGGCACCGAAGCGCAGCGGATGAAGTATTTGCCCAAATTGTCGTCCGGCGAGTGGATCGGTTGCTTTGGTCTGACCGAACCCGATGCAGGGTCTGACCCGGCCGGGATGAAGACCGTGGCCAAGAAAACCGCCAATGGCTATGTGATCAACGGCGCCAAGATGTGGATTTCCAACGCACCGATTGCCGATGTGTTTGTGGTTTGGGCGAAATCAGAGGCGCATGGCGGCAAGATCAAGGGTTTCGTGCTGGAAAAGGGCATGAAGGGGCTATCTGCACCCAAAATTGGCGGCAAACTGTCCTTGCGCGCCTCTGTCACAGGCGAGATTGTGATGAAGGATGTCGAGGTTGGCGACGACGCGTTGCTGCCATATGTCGAAGGGTTGAAGGGGCCGTTTGGCTGCTTGAATCGGGCGCGTTACGGGATTTCCTGGGGCGTTCTGGGGGCCGCTGAATTCTGCATGGGCGCGGCGCGGCAGTACGGGCTGGACCGCAAACAGTTCGGCAAACCGATCGCGCAAACGCAACTGTACCAGTTGAAACTGGCCAATATGATGACGGAAATCTCGCTGGGCCTGCAGGCGTCTTTGCGTGTCGGGCGGTTGCTGGATGAGGCGAACGCAGCACCTGAAATGATCTCGATCATCAAGCGCAACAACTGTGGCAAGGCGCTGGATGCGGCACGTTGGGCGCGCGACATGCACGGCGGCAACGGCATTCAGGAAGATTACCAGATCATGCGGCACATGGTGAACCTTGAAACGGTGAACACCTATGAGGGCACGCATGACGTGCATGCGCTGATTTTGGGGCGCGCGATCACCGGGCTTCAAGCGTTCTTCTAAAACGGATTCCCGTCAATCTGAGTCAGATTGACCGAAACCCAAGTCAGGCACTGCCGGTTTATCGTGCGGTTGCGTTCCAACGGCCAAACCCGATGGAACGCGACACGCTTCAAGCTTGGCTTCTGAAAGAGCTTGGCTTCTGAAAGAGCCGGGGCCCCCCCCAACCTTCATATATCCATAGCAAGTGACAAAGGCCCGGATCGCTCCGGGCCTTTGCATTACAGCTTCTCTTCGGCTTCAGACGCGCGACGGCCCTCGGCTTCCCGCGCGGCCTCGATCCGGGCCGAGCGGCGGCGTTTCACTTCGTAAAAGACCGTGACGACAAGGGTGAACAAGATCAGCATCAGCGCCAGCGCATTGATCGTGGGCGTGATGCCCGAGCGCACCTTCGAGAACACATAAACGGTCAGCGTATCTGCCCCGCCCCGGGTGAACAGGGTGACGTTGAAGTTCTCGATGGATTGGAAAAACGCAATCGCCGCCCCTGCCCCGATGGCCGGATAAAGATGCGGCAACAGGATGCGACGCATCACTTGGCCGTGGGAGGCCCCAAGGTCCAGCGCCGCCTCTTCCAGACCCTCATCAAAGCTTTGCAGCCGCGCCAGAACCAGCAGCATCACGAAAGACGCGATGTAGCTGACTTGACCCAGCACCGACAGATGCAAGCCAGAGCCGATAGAGAAGAAATTCCAGAACAGCAGGGTTGAGATGCCGATCACCACCCCGGGGATCAAGATCGGTGCCACCATCAATCCGTAAAGCACCGACCGCGCCCGTCCGCCGACAGAGTTGATCAGAATGGCTGCCGCTGTGCCGATCGGGACGGCGATTGCGACGACCGCGATCGCCACAAGGACGGTGTTGCGAACGGCAATCCAGATGCGGCTGTCGTTCCAAAGGTCGATGAACCAACGGTCGGTCAGCCCTTTCCACGGCAGAATGGTCGGCAGTTTGCTGTCGTTGAAGGCGGCCCCGCCCATCACGAACAGCGGCAACAGCAGATAGAACAGAAACAGCCCCATATAGAGGTGAAACAAAAAGTTGCGGTTCTTGTGCATGATCCCGCCCCTATTTCGCAATGTCGGAAAGTTTGACGCCAAACAGCCGCATCATCAGGCTGACAAAGATCGTGCAGACCAACAACAGCATGAAGGCAAATGCCGCGCCGGCGTTCCAGTCTTGACTGTCCATCATGATGCCTTGGATGGTCTGGGTGAACCAACCCGAGGTGGTGGAGCCTAGAAGTGCCGGCACCAGAAGTGACCCGGCGGACAGCATGAACACCATCACGGCTCCGCTTGCGATACCGGGTTTGGCATGGGGCAGGATGACCCGCCAATGGGTGCGCCACCACGGGCTGCCCAGATCCTCGGCAGCCTCTATCTGGTTGCTGTCCAGCGATTGCAGCGCGTTGTAAAGCGGGAACACCATGAACAGCACATAGGTATAGACAAGCCCGATGATGACCGGGCTGAACCCGGCAATCCAGCGGATTTCTTGATCAATGATGCCAAGGTTCATCAGCACAAAGTTCAGCGGCCCCTTCAGCGCAAGGATGATCCACCACGCAAAGGACCGCAGGATTTCCGACACCCACAGCGGCACGAAAAGCAGCAAAAACAACGTCGGCAGCGACTTGGGCGAAACGATCTTGGCCAAGTAGAACGCCAGCGGATAGGCCAGAACAAAGGTGATCACCGTCACCATCGCCGAATAGAAGATGGTCAGCAAGAACACCTTCACCCGCACCGGCGTCGGCACCACAAAGCCGAAGATTGAGAAATCGACCTCATTGCCAAGGATCTTGCCGTAGTTGGCGAATGAATAGAAATCCAGCGGCCCGCCTTCGTCCACCTTGGCCAGATAGGGGCGGAAAGAGCTTTCCAACATGGTGAAATTCGGCAGGATCACCAGAATGACCAGCCAGAAAAAGGTGAGCCCTACGAACAGGTAGGTCAGGCCTTGGCCATAGCGACGGTACAGATCATGCATGAATCAGGCCCCCGAAGTTTCGCTGTCGGGCAGGATCGAACTGTTCCTCGCGTCAAAGGTCATGTGCACACGCGACCCCGCTGCCGGAACCGTGGCCGAGCCGTCGTTGCGCAATTCAGCGACAAGTGTTGTGCCGTTGTCGGTTACACCCTGAACAGAGATGAAATTGCCCTCGAACGACACCTCTGTCAGGGTGACGGGGACTGAATTTTCGGCCCCGGCCGTCGACGACAAGATCATGTGTTCCGGGCGGACATACAGCTTGACGCTGCCCGTCGCGGTTGTGGGCAAGCGGGCCTTGAAGGTGCCGATCTGGGTTTCAAAGCTGGCAAGGCCGGCGGCACTGTTCTTGACCAGACCGGTCAAGATGTTGTTTTCGCCGACAAAGCTGGCGACAAAGCCGTTGGCCGGATTGTTGTAAATGTCGCGCGGGTTGGCGACCTGTTGCAGGCGGCCCTGAGACATGACGCCGACGCGGTCGGACATCGCCAGCGCTTCGCCCTGATCATGGGTGATATAGATGAATGTGACGCCGGTGCGTTTCTGGATGGCGCGCAACTCGGCCCGCATGTGCTGGCGCAGCTTCAGATCCAGCGCAGACAGCGGTTCGTCCAGCAGCATGACGGCGGGTTCCACCGCCAAGGCCCGCGCAATGGCGACGCGCTGCTTCTGGCCACCTGACAACTGGCTGACCATCTTGTCAGCAGCGCCATGCAGATCGACCAAAGCAAGCAATTCCTCTGCCCGCGCCCGGCGCTTGGCCTTGTCGACACCGCGAACCTCAAGCCCGAAAGCGATGTTCTCCCAGATTGTCATCAATGGGAACAACGCAAGATTCTGGAAAATCAATGTGGTGGGCCGCTGGTTCGGACGCTGGCCGCGCATGTCCTTGCCGCCGATGCGGATGGTGCCCTCGGTTGGTTCGGTAAAGCCCGAGATCATCCGCAGGATCGTAGTTTTGCCACAACCGGACGGCCCCAGAAACGAGAAAAATTCGCCGGGCTGGATACTGACGTTCACATGGTCGACAGCACGAAAGCTTCCGAAATCCTGGCAGACATCATCAAGTTCAATTCCGGCACTCATGTAGCGTCCTTCCCCGAGGTCATTTTTATTTTGGGTTTTGTCAGGCTATCAGGCCAGACTATCTGTGCAATCTATATGACCAGATTTTCGCCGCTGATCCGGCCAAGGGCGGCATGGCCTGCCCCCAAAAGCGACACGCCGGACCCTTTCGGGCCCGGCGTGCCTGCAAAACGGTCCCGATCAGGACGCTTTGTACTTGTCAGCGTATTCGCCGCGCTTGGCGATGAATTCTGCCGACTGGTCCGGCCACCACCACAGTTTGGTCAGCGCGTCGTCGTTGAAGGTGCCCGAGTAATAGGCCGACACTTCCGGGTCCATCTTTTCCGGGGCGCCTTTGCCGACCGGGTTGGACGAGAAGGCGGTTGCCCAGCCAGCCGCACCTTCGGGGGTCGAAACCCACTTGGCGAATTCGTGCGCCTGATCGACGTTGACGGCGTTCTTCATCATGACGAAGCCCTGATGCCAAGCAAAGGCACCTTCGTTCGGCGCAGCATAGCCGTAACCGTCATTGCGCAGGTTGTAGCCGGTCGAATCCCAGCACAGGCCGACGGTCGCGCCGTTGGCAACGAAACCAGCGTTGGCTTCGTTTTCGCCCGACCAGAACTGCACCACGTTGCCCTTGGCCTTGACGGCTTCAGCCAGCGCGATGTCCCACAGCTCGACCATTGCGGCCATGTCGCTGTAGCCATCCATCCACGGACGCGGCAGTTTGCCGGTGGCGTCCAGATAGCGACCCATCGCGGCCAAAGCCGAATGCGGACGCAGAACGGCCTGGTTGGCCGGATCGAACAGCGCGCCCAGCGAGGCAGGCTCGCCAAGTTTCGCGGCTTCTTTGTTGTAGACCAGCGCTTCGGTGCCCCAGTTCGACGGCACATACATCAAAGCGCCTTCGGCGGTGCGCGAGCGGGTGCCAGCCGAACCATCGGCCAGACCGGGCAGGTAGTTGTCCAGCGCCAGCTTGCTTTCGTCGAACGCCATCAGCAGGCCGTTCGAGTTCCAGCCGCCCCAACGGTCGATGGTTGGCTCGATCAAGTCGATACCACCGGCTTCGACGGCCACTTTCGCGGCGGCGAACATGGTGTCCTGATCGGGCTGCTCGGTGAAGTTCACCGTGATGCCGGTGGCGGCGGTGAAGGCCGGGAATACTTTTTCAGCCAGCGCCGGATAGCCAGCCCAGCCCGTGAAGTTCAACTCGCCCGAGGAAGCGAGCGCTTTTGACGAGATCAAAGCGGGGGCAGCCAGCGCGCCCACACCGGCGGCCGTGGTTTTCAGAAAACTCCGGCGGTTGAAGGCAGTTTCGTGTTTGGTCATGGATAGTCTCCCTTAAGTTTGTCCGTTTGCGCGGTGTTTACCGGCCGCTTTTGGGCAGCGCCCGTTGCGTTAAGCCAGCCTGATGGGGCATGGTAACAAAACCATGACACCGCCGACCCTAGGCCTATGTGATATTTACGCCGTCACTTGGGGCCTGTGTCAACTGCTCTTGTCACAATTGGCCCGCTCAAGCCCAAGCTTGCGGCCAAGCTGCAGAATTTATGGGCCACACACGGCCTCATCCGGGTGGGTGATCACGCAGGCACCCGGCAAAGTTGTGATGCCCGGCACCACAGCGATAAGCAACCCAGCCGCACCATGGTTTCGCGCGCCGGCACCGAGTCGGGCGTGGTTTTGGCCAGAGTCACCTGCAGTAACGGCACGCGCAGCGGGTGAACCTTGTCGCACATTGCCTGCAAAACTGTACTGCCGCGGCTGACGGGGTCAAATCCTGCTTGCGCCAATTGTCTGTCAAGGCTGCCCAAGTTCGGCAGCAAATTGAGATTTCTAGCTGGATGCGTTGGGGCTGGCCTCGACATTTCAATGGGTTAGGTTTCGTTCGAAGGTAGTTTTGCGAATGTCCTGTTGTGGCACGTCATGGCTATTTTTTCTATTGATTGATGTCTTTT
>CAMAQR010000062.1 GCA_945860375.1 Pseudorhodobacter antarcticus | reverse complement strand
ATACTCATCGCGGTGTTCCATAACCAGCCGCACCGCACGTTCGCGGAACTCGGGGGAATACGGCTTCGCGGTCTTCTTCTTTTGTGTCTGTTCCATAATGGGCAATTCTCCGAGAGTTTTGCCCTCCGGTAAACCCGGGGCGGTTCAGTTGTCGCGTGAATGTCGCCTTCATCATCGCGCATGAAATTCAACTGCCGCGTCGTCAGCATCACCGGCTTCGCGCCCAGGCCAAGGAATCCGCCGACATCCACGATCACCTGTGTTGCGGCCCCCAAGCCAAGCACATGTGCCACGGTGCCGATTTTCTCGTCATCCATGCCATACACCACCGCGTCCATCAGGTTCGCTTCATTGAGTTCGCTGTCGACAAGCCGAGTGTGTGTTGAATGGTCCATTTGGGCATTCTCCTTTGGGTCAGTCACGAGCGATCATGCTCTCGGCAAGAACGCCCCATGGGGCCGAACGTTCCCTGACTTATCGCATTGCGTGCCAGGTCCGGCGCGTTGAACCGGCTGGCCCCCGCCCTGATCCAACGCGTTGAGCGCAGATTTGACCCCGGTCCCGGCCCGCCGTACGACACGGGTCTTGTTCCCCGTCGCCATCCGGGAACCGGAAACCTCACCTCTGGCGTCTGCAAAGCCACAGCGCCGGGCAAGTCGCCGGGCAAACCAATCCCCACCCGGTTCGCTTGTCCGTCTGCAGGCAGCCTCATTGCATTGATCTGAAACCAAGATTTCGGGAAATCCCTAAAGGCAGGACCATAGTAATGCTTGGGGCCACCGCGCACCCAGCCTGCGGATTCGGGCCGTGGCTTTGGAACTATGCGCCGCCTCAGGCGTTTTACCCGCATGAAATGCCGATACTTTTACCGGCATGATCGGAAGGATACCAAATGAACGGCATCATCTACCTCGTCGGCCTTGTGGTCGTCGTCCTCTTCATCTTGTCACTTCTTGGCCTGCGTTGAGAAAGAAAAGGGGATGATCATGGAACGAACTGAAGAAGACACCCTGTTTTCCGCTCCAGACAAAGTGCTGGACGGATCCTACATGGACTGGGACGCGATACTCGGCGGCGGCGTGGTGGCTGTCGCCATCGCCTCGGTCTTTACTGGCTTTGGCACAGCCTTGGGCCTGTCGACCATTTCGGCCGAACCGGGTGAGGGCAGCTTCAATATGATGCTGATCCTCAGCGCCTTTTGGGTCGTGATCACATTGGTCGCCAGCTACATGGCAGGGGGCTACATCGCCGGACGGATGCGCCGGCGTGTTGATTTCGGCAGTGCGGACGAGGTGACAGCCCGTGACGGGCTCAACGGCCTTGTGGTCTGGGGATTGGGCATCATCGTCTCGGTCTTTCTGTTGGGGAATGCGGTGTCCACGACAGTGGCAACCGTTGGTACTGCGGCGTCAAACGCCGGGGCCGTCGTCGGAACCGTGGTGCAGGCAACTGGAACCGCGATGGCAGAGGCCGCCGGAGGGGCGATCAGCGCAGCGGCCGGGGCGGTGCAGGGCTACGAAACGACCGACCCGATGGACTATCTGAACCGCACTTTGTTGCGCCCGAGCGCGGCTGGCACGACGACCGTCGATCTGGCGAGGATGGCGGGCGACACTGCGGCCATCTTTGGCAACGTTCTGAAAACCGGGGAAATCTCGGATCCAGAGCGCGCCTATCTGGTAAGCGCTGTCATAACCAGCACCGGTGCCACGCCCGCCGAAGCCGCAACTCGGGTGGACGCGGCAATCGTGGCCACCCAAACGGCGCGCAGTGATGCCGAAAAGGCCTTGGCCGACGCCAAAGCTGCGGCTGACAAGCTTGTTGCCGACGCCGAGGCGGTTGCGATCGAAGTGGCAGAGGTGGCGCGGGTCAGTGCGATCTTGTCCGCCTTCCTTCTGGCATCCGCCGCGATTGTGGCTGCAGCTGCGGCCTATGTTGGTGCTGTCCGTGGTGGCCGACACCGCGACGAAGGCCGCATCTTCGGCGGCTTTGCCTATCGGGGCTGACAGACGTGTAAAGACGACAAGCCGCCCCGTTTCGGTGGCTTGTCGACCCCCAGCCGGGCTGTCCGCAGTCTGTGCAAAAGCGAAGGCAGGAACCCTGCTTGTTATCCGCGCGTTTCGCAAACACCTCAAAAGTCTGGACACAGGAGTATCAGATGCTGAAATCCACATCACTTGCCGCGCTGTTGGCGGTGGCTGTTGTCCTTCCCGCCGAGGCTGAAACCATTCGCGTTGGCATGTCGGGCGGGTATTTCCCCTTTACCTTTGTCCGGCAAGACAAGTTGCAAGGCTTTGAGGTCGATTTGATGAACGCCCTTGCCGAACGGACTGGCGATATGGTGGAGTTTTCCACGATGTCGTTCTCGGGTCTGATCGGCGCACTGGAAGCCGGTCGCATCGATACGGTTGCCAACCAGATCACCATCACACCCGATCGCGCGGCGCAGTTTGCTTTCAGCCAGCCCTATGTCTACGACGGGGCGCAGGTGGTGGTGAAGGCGGGCAACGAGACCGAAATCACCGGCGTTGACAGCCTGCGGGGCCGGATCGTGGCGGTCAACCTTGGGTCAAACTTCGAGCAATTGTTGCGCGAGTTGCCCTTCGCGGGCGAGATCGACATCCGCACCTACGAAAGCAACATCGAACAAGACACGGCCCTTGGGCGCGTCGATGCCTTCGTGATGGACCGGGTCTCCTCGGCGCAAGTCATCAAGGAAAGCCCGCTGCCGCTGGCTTTGGCCGGTCCGCCGTTCAGCGAGATCCAGAATGAGCTGCCGTTCCGCAATGACGCCGAAGGTAAGGCGCTGCGCGACCGGCTGGATGCCGCACTGACCGAAATGAAAGCTGATGGCACGTTGAAGGCCATTTCCGAGAAATGGCTCGGTCTTGACGTGACTGTGCCTGCGGACTGAACCATGCGGGCGCTTGATCTTGACTACATGCTGGGTCTGGTGCCGGTTATCCTCGGCTACGTGCCGCTGACCATTGGCATGGCGCTGGCCGCGATGGTTGGCGCCTTGGTTTTGGCCAGCCTGATGGCGGTCGAACGCGTGGTGCGCGTGCCGGTGCTTGATCCGCTCGTGCAACTGTTCATCAGCTTCTTTCGCGGCACACCGCTTCTGGTGCAGTTGTTCCTGTTCTACTACGGCCTGCCGCAGATTCTGCCGGTGCTGGCCGGGATCAACGGCGTGACGGCGGCGATCATCGGGCTGACGCTGCATTTTTCAGCCTACATGGCCGAAAGTATCCGGGCCGCCATCCTGGGCGTTGACCGCAGTCAGTGGGAGGCTGCGCAGGCCGCCGGCATGACGCAAACCCAGTCGATGCGCCGCATCATCCTGCCGCAGGCAGCGCGCGTCGCCGCCCCAACGCTGGTCAACTACTTCATTGACATGATCAAAAGCACCTCGCTGGCCTTCACCCTTGGCGTGACCGAGATGATGGGCGCCGCGCAGAAGGAAGCGGCTGGCAGCTTTTTGTATTTTGAGGCGTTTCTCGTGGTGGCGGTGCTGTACTGGGGAATCGTCGAGCTGTTCTCCTTCCTGCAAAAGCGGCTGGAAATCCATCTCAACAAGGCGCTCGCCCGATGATCAGTATACGTGGACTGACCAAACGTTACGGCACAAACACTGTGCTGGACGCCATCGACCTTGATATCGCGGCAGGCGAGCGGGTGGCGATCATCGGCCCGTCCGGGACGGGAAAATCGACCCTGCTGCGCTGCCTGAACTACCTCGACCGCCCCGACAGTGGTGTGATCCAAATCGGCGATCTGAAGGTTGATGCGGCCACGGCACGGCCCGCAGACATCCTTGCGCTGCGCCGCCGAACTGCATTTGTGTTCCAGAACTATGCGCTGTTCGCCAACAAGACCGCGCGCGAAAACATCACCGAAGCCCTGATTACGGTGCAGCGAAAACCCCGTGCAGAGGCCGAGGCTAGGGCGGATGCGATCCTGCGCGAGATCGGGCTGGCGGACAAGGCCGGAGCCTATCCGGCAGCCCTGTCAGGGGGGCAACAGCAGCGCATCGGCATTGGCCGCGCGATGGCGCTGAACGCAGATCTGATGTTGATCGACGAGCCGACATCGGCGCTTGACCCCGAATGGGTGGGCGAGGTGCTGGACCTGATGCGCCGCGTTGCAGAAAGACGGCAGACGATGCTGATTGTCACCCACGAAATGCAATTCGCACGCGAGATTGCCGACCGGGTGATCTTCATGGACGGTGGGCATATTGTCGAGCAGGGACCGCCTGCGCAAATTTTCGACGCGCCGCGCGACAAACGCACGGAAAGCTTTTTGCGCCGTGTCAGGTGAGCTGGGCTTGAGCCGATGCTGCGGCGATGCGGCAGGTCAGAACCTGTCGTCCGTGTTTGCGACAGACACGAAGGAACGAATGCTTCTGCCATACGTTGAGGTGCGGCACCAGAACATCACGGAATCGTCCAAGGGCGGCCTCGAACGTCCCAAGCCAACAACAGTCAATTCAGGCATCGGAAACAGCCAGTGTACTCCGAAGTTTTTGACGGCGGCATGGCTTGCGGGTTCGCATCACTGGAGAAACACGTGCTTCTGAATTTCCCCACCAGCCTAAATCACTCGCATCAGGAATGAGTTACATGATGAAATCATATTTTCTTCCCGCCGCTGTCGGCGTGTTCGTCGCGCTGGCCTCGGCTGCGTCCGCA
Source organism: Pseudorhodobacter antarcticus (assembly GCA_945860375.1). Next base: position 15,035 of record CAMAQR010000062.1, on the reverse strand, counting down.
GATATTGTCGTGTCGTCCAAGATCGACACCGAAGGTGGACTTCTGGGAAACATCATCGCATTGGCATTGGAATCTGCGGGGCTTCCGGTGGAACGCCGGTTGCAATTGGGCAGCACCCAAGTGGTGCGGGAGGCATTGTTGGCCAATCAGATTGATATCTATCCTGAATACACCGGAAACGCGGCTTTCTTCTTCAACGAGGCCGATCAGGACATCTGGAACGATGCCAATGCAGGTTATGCCCGCGCGGCTGAACTGGATGCCAAAGAAAATATGGTGGTCTGGCTGACCCCTTCGCCCGCAAACAACACCTGGGCCATTGCCGTGACGGGCCCCGTGGCAGAGGAAAACCGGCTGGTCACGATGTCGGATTTCGGGGCTTGGGTCGCTGGCGGGGGGCAGGTCAAGCTCGCCGCTTCGACCGAATTTGTGTCCTCACCTGCTGTCCTGCCCGCCATGCAGGACACTTACGGATTCGTTCTGACTCCAGACCAGACAGTCGTGCTGTCGGGTGGTGATACGGCGGCGACCATTCAAGCGGCGGCGCGCGGCACTTCGGGCGTGAATGCGGCCATGGTCTATGGCACCGATGGCGGTGTGGCCGCCACGGGTCTTGTTGTGATGGCAGACGACAAGGGGGTTCAGCCGGTGTATGCACCCACGCCGATTGTACGGGCCGAGGTTCTTGCACAATATCCGGCGATTGCCGATGTGCTCGGTCCGATTTTCGCGGGTTTGGACCTTGTCACGTTGCAAGAGCTGAACGGGCGCATTCAGGTGGGCGGCGAGCCTGCCGAAGCGGTCGCGCGTGACTATCTCAGCCGTGCGGCTGCCAATTGACCTTGGGTCAATGACCCCCGCCCCCCGGCGTTCGGCGTTTTCCGCGCCGGGCGTTTTGTTCGCCATGCTGGGGCTTGCTGCGTTGCTGGCGCCTTTCATGACGATCGCCGCCAACCGGATCGTTGAAGGCGACGGCGTCAAAGTCTGGGATCTTGCGGCAAGCTCTGCGACTTGGCCGGGGGTGGCGGCTGTGGTTGCGGGGCTGTTGTTCGGTCTGCCCGACAAGATGACCTGGGTGCGACTTGCAGGCGCGGTGCTGGGTTTGGCGGGGTTGATCTGGCTGCTGGTGCAGGGTGCCCCGGCGCTGTTGCAAGGTGCCGGTGCTTATGCACGCGTATCGCCTGCGGCGGGGTTCTGGTGCCTGCTGGGTGTGTTCTTGCTGCTGATTGCCGATGCCTTGGCGGGCATGGCACCGGGCCCCTTGATGCGGGCTGGCATACTGGCAACGGCGCTGGGGGCACTTGCGGCTGTCCTGTGGTCGGGCGTGCTCTCTGACCTGTCGATCCTGCAGGAATACGCCAGCCGCCGCGATGCGTTTGTTGCCGCGACATGGCAGCATCTGGGGCTGGCCTTCGGGTCGCTGGCCGCAGCGGCTGCGATTGGTTTTCCACTGGGTGTACTAAGTCACCACCACGTGAAATTGCGCAACGTCACTTTGCCGTTTCTCAGTTTCCTGCAGACCATCCCTTCGCTTGCGATGTTCGGGTTGATGATCCCGGTGCTGGCCTGGGTGGCGGCGACTGTTCCCGGCGCGCAGGCCATCGGCATTGCCGGGATCGGCTTTGCCCCGGCGTTTCTGGCTCTGGTTCTCTATGCACTGCTGCCCGTTGTCGGCAACACAGTCGCAGGGCTGGCCGCCGCGCCAGAAGCCGCACGCGACGCCGCGCGCGGCATGGGCATGACGCCGCGACAGCGCCTGTGGCGGGTGGAACTGCCACTGGGCCTGCCGATCATCCTGACCGGCCTTCGTATCGTACTGGTCCAAAACATTGGCCTTGCGGTCATCGCCGGGCTGATCGGTGGTGGCGGGTTCGGCACATTCGTCTTTCAGGGGCTGAACCAGACGGCGACCGATCTGATCCTGCTGGGCGCTTTGCCCACCGTGGCCTTGGCACTGACGGCGGCCATTTTCATGGACATTCTTGTTGATCTGACCCGCATGAGCACGGATGCCCGAAATGATTGAAATCAAAGGCCTCACCAAGATTTATGGCGACGTCAAAGCCGTCGATGACGTCACCATGACGGTGCAAACCGGCACGATCACCGTCATTGTCGGCACATCGGGGTCCGGCAAAACCACGCTGTTGCGCATGGTCAACCGGCTTGAAGAACCGACATCGGGCGAGGTGCGCATCAACGGCACATCGACGCAGTCGGTGCAGCCGCACATCCTGCGGCGGCGCATCGGCTATGCCATTCAAGGGCACGGGCTGTTCCCCCATCACACCGTGGCGCGCAACATCGCCGCCGTGCCCAATCTGCTGAACTGGCCGCGTGACAAGATCGCGGCCCGCGTCGATGAATTGCTGAATCTGTTTTCGATGGACCCTGGTCAGTTTCGGGACCGCTATCCTGCGGATCTGTCCGGCGGGCAGCAGCAGCGGGTGGGCGTGGCCCGCGCCTTGGCATCCCGACCCGACCTGATGCTGATGGATGAACCTTTTGGGGCGCTGGACCCGATCATCCGCGCCCGCGCGCAAGAGGACTTGCGCCGCATCCAGGGGAAACTCGGGTCCACCATCATGCTGGTGACCCATGACATGGATGAGGCGATCCGCCTTGCCGACAAGATCGCGGTGATGGATGTCGGCCGGCTGGTGCAATACGGCACCCCGGCCGAAATCATCACCCATCCCGCAACCGATTTCGTGGCCGATATGGTGGGCGATGTGGAACGCCCCTTGCGGCTCTTGTCGCTGATCCCGGTGTCGCAGGTCGTGGTTGACGGCTCTGCCGAAGGTGTTGCCATCGCATCGGACGCAAGCCTGCGCGATGCGTTGTCCGCCTGCCTGTGGACCGGTCGCACCGCAGTCCCGGTGGAACGCGGTGGCGTAGTGACTGGTCAGGTGACGCTGGACGCGATTCGGGGTTGCGCGGAATTCCGGCCATGAGGGCAGCCAACGCCTTGCGTCTGGCGGTGCTGGTTCTGTTGGTGGCACTGGTTGTCCGCCCGGAATGGTTTGAGGTTGTCTTTGCGCCCTTGGCCCCCGTGGGTGGGCCGGTGATGTATGAACGCGCGTCACTTTTGTCGCTGTCGCTGAACCATCTGGGTCTTGTGATCGCCGCATCGGGTGCGGCCACGCTTGTGGCGGTGATACTGGCCGTTCTGGTCACGCGTCCGTCCGGGGTGGCATTTCGTCCACTGGCCCGCAGCATTGCCAACATGGGTCAGACCTTTCCCCCCGTTGCAGTGCTTGCCCTGGCTGTGCCAAGCTTGGGGTTCGGGTCGGGTCCGACCCTGGTCGCGTTGTTCCTTTATGGCCTGTTGCCAATTCTGGAGAACGCCATCACCGGCCTGACAAACCTGCCCGGTGCCACAATGGAGGCGGCGCGTGGGATCGGCCTGTCGCGCTGGCAAAGCCTGACGCGCGTAGAGATCCCCCTTGCCCTGCCGGTCATCCTCACGGGCATCCGACTGTCTGTTGTCATCGCCTTGGGAACGGCCACAATCGGATCAACGGTCGCGGCCCGCACCTTGGGCGAGGTGATCATCGCGGGGCTGTTGACCAACAACACGGCTTTTGTCCTGCAGGGTGGGTTGATTGTGGGCCTGTTTGCCGTGCTGATCTATGATGCGATGGTGCAAATCGAAGCGCGCCTTGGGCACGGCGCACGCATCTGACGCGACCTGTGTTTCCGAATTGTGTGCTGAGGGCGAGGGGCCGACCTGTCTGAAGCTCAATCCCAATTGGCAACTGGCAGGGACGGTCGGTTGAAGCACAGGCTATAGAAGCTGCTTTGCTTGGAGTCCCCCGCGATGGAAGGTAGTTCTACTCCTGCGAGTGAAAGCCAAGTTTCTGCCGCGAGCTTCGTCACTATCCACGTCGCAGACGTGACTCGCCAAGATTTTCGGCGATAAATATGAACACTGCTAACGCCCGGCTTTGACCAGATTCTTGATGAAACGGTGCTGTTCGTCGTTCAACAGGATTGATGATATTCCCGTCATTTCTCGGACTCCGTTTGTCAGAAGGTGACTTCAAATAGCACCCGCATCAATCACCGACACCAGAGGAAAGACGCTTGGCTTCCGGTGAAAGGCCCGATGACCAACGTTTCTTCATTGAGGTGAAATATTTTTAAGTCAGTGACTTAGGGGTTGCTCTCTTTTGATTTCAACCGCTGTCTGCAGCCATCGCAACAGGGAGCCCCATGAAGCCCCTGACAACCCAAAAAGAATTCTGCCTGAAAAACGCTGTCCACTTCGTTGCCGCCCGTGGCCACACGCCCGCCAGCCGCACAGGGGATCAATTCGCGACCCTGCCCGAGGCGCAAGCCTTTGGCGCAGTGATCGGCGACGGCCGGACCATGATCTGCGCGGTCACAACCCTCGGACATTCTGTCGACATCACCATTGCCTGAAGGACCGAACCCGCGAAAACCAAAGTCCTCATCGCCGTACAGATCGACACGCTTGCTCAACGCCAAAGGTCGGCCCCCAATACCGGCGCAGACGCTGACAGACACGGGGGGCGACCTTCGCCATTGCCCCCGGGCAGTGTGCTGACACTGTTCATCCCGGTGTCGCCCAACGGGGGTTCGGTCTGAATGCGGCTGGTGGGCGGGGCGTCGAGCGCAGAGTTCGGGCAGTAGGCCACCGCCGATCTGCCAGCCAAAACGCAGGTCTTGTCGCCGCGGTTGTTCATGAACGACGGGGCAACGGCGGCGGCGGTCGCTTGCGAGTGTCTGAGGTATCTGTGGAGACCGTTTGTTGGTTTCATCTTCCCTTGCTCGTCCCGCAAACGGCCTTTACGCAGGTTTTCCGGTGTGCATCGTTCGGCAGAGTTTTTGGTCCGAACCACGATCAATTCCGCGTCCATGCCAAGCAAAAAATTTGTTCGCGGCGCTGATTGGACAAGACGACCTTCTGCAAGGGCGACGTCGAGCCAAAGAAAACGCGCGCCAACTCAAGGCCCGGCAGAACTTTCATCTACCAGGTGGCCATCGCCGATGTCCCGCAGCAGGGCGCGTTTCGGGGCCGCGCCGGCCTTGTGGACCGGGCTCGGGATGTCGCCTACCAGACGTGGTGACCCCGCGCGGCAGTGCTGCGGGTCGGGCACCGGTACTGCTTCGATCAGGCGGCGGGTGTAGGGGTGTTGCGGGTTGCGGAAAATCTGGTCGCGGGTTCCCATCTCGACGATCTGGCCCAAATACATCACCGCGACCCGGTCCGAGATGTTCTCGACCACGGCCATGTCGTGACTGATGAAGAGAAATGCGATGCCGAATTCCTTTTGCAATGTGCCCAGCAGGTCCAGCACGCGGGCCTGCACCGATACGTCCAGCGCCGACACGCTTTCGTCGGCGATGATGAGGGCAGGGTTCAGCGCCAGCGCGCGCGCGATGCAAATCCGTTGACGCTGGCCGCCGGAAAACTCGTGCGGATAGCGGGCCATCTGGTCGGCGAAAAGGCCCACGCGCTGCAGCAGGTCTGCAACGCGGGCGCGGTGGTCGGCAGGGGTGCCGACGCCGTGTATCGCCAGCGGTTCGGCAATCGCATCGCCGATCCGCATCCGGGGGTCGAGCGACGCCATCGGGTCCTGAAACACAAACTGCACACGGCGACGCATCGCCTGCCATTCGGTGGGGGTCAGATTGCCCAGCGGCTGACCCGCGATGTCGATCCGGCCCTGATGCGGCACGAGACCAACCATGGCCTTGGCGATGGTGGATTTGCCACAACCGGATTCGCCCACCAGCGAAAAGGTCTCGCCACGGCGAATATCAAGGCTGACGTGTTCCACCGCATGGACATTGTGGGTGATCCTGCCCAGAAGTCCGCCGCGCAACGGAAATCTCACGACGACGTCCTTCAGGCTGGCGACAGGGTCTGATGTCACGGGGGCGCGCGCCGCCCCTTTGCCCATGCGCGGCACGGCGGCCAACAGGTCGCGGGTGTATTGCACGGTGGGAGTGCGGAACAGATCGACCGCGGTGGCCTGTTCCACCATGCGCCCTTGTTTCATGACGATGACCCGGTCGGCCATTTCGGCCACCACACCCATGTCGTGGGTGATGAGGATGATCGCGGTGCCCAGATCGCGTTGCAGGTCGCGCAACAGGTCCAACACCTCCCGCTGCACGGTTACATCGAGCGCGGTCGTGGGTTCGTCAGCGATCAGCACCTCGGGTCGCAGAGCCAGCGCCATGGCAATCATCACCCGTTGGCGCATGCCGCCGGACAACTCGTGGGGGAACTGGTCCAGACGACGTTCGGGCTGCGACAGGCGCACAGCTGTCAGCGCGTCCAGCGCCATCTGACGGGCGGTGGCGCGGGACAAAGGCTCATGCGCGCGGATCGCCTCGGTCAGTTGGCTGCCAATGGTCAGCACCGGGTTCAGGCTGCTCATCGGATCCTGAAAGATCATCGAAATGCGACTTCCCCGCAGGCCGCGCATCTGTGCTTCGGGCAGGGTCGCAAGGTCGGCGCCGCCAAACGACAGCGCGCCCTTGGTGATGCCGACATTCGGCGGCAACAGGCCCATGATCGCCAGCGATGTGATGGATTTGCCCGACCCGCTTTCCCCCGCGATCGCAAGCGTTTCGCCGCGCGAAAGGGTGAAGGAGAGATCCTGCACCAGCGGCTTTTGCCCGGCCCACACGCTCAGGCCCGCCACCGTCAGCAGGGGCGGCTCAGTCACGGCGGCAGGTCGGGCAGTTGCGTTCATTCGAACACCACACGCGGGAAGTAGAAGCTGACCACCCAATTGGGCATGTCGACAATCTCCGAGATGCGCAGGTCACCGCAGGTGGAACACAGCATGTAGGCATCGACCGCCGCCATGCCGCGCGTTGCACATAAAAAGTCGATCATGTGCGCCACGGCATCGCGCGCGGCATGCATCAGGTCGGGGCCGATGCCGGTTGTGACCTCATACCCTTTGGCGTCCAGATGGCGCGTCACCGGACCAGGAGTGGTAAAGCGCGGGGTTTTCAGATGCGCGCCCTTCACCAAGTCGAGGGTCAGCACCACGTCCATTGGGGATTCGATGGCGGTGCCGCAAACCTCGCCGTCGCCTTGGGCCGCGTGCGTGTCGCCGACGCTGAACAATGCGCCCTCCACCTCGACCGGCAGATAGAGGATCACGCCCGCTGTCAGGTCGCGGATGTCCAGATTGCCGCCCACCCGGCGGGGCGGGACGACAGAGTGCAGGCCTGCGGCGGCAGGCGCATTGCCGATGGTGCCCGCGAAGGGTTTCAGCGGAACCATACCATGGGAGCCAAACATCGCCGGGGCCATCTGGCCTGCGTCATAGGACCAGATATGCAGGGCGGGATCAGTGAACTGATCCGCCAGCAGGCCAAAGCCCGGAATGTTCGCCGTCCAGCCAAAGCCGCGCCCATTGTGACGTTGGGGGGTAAAGCTGTCGATCGTTACCTTGATCACGTCGCCGGGCTGTGCACCCTCGACAAAGATCGGCCCCGATGTCGGGTTGATCTTGCCGAAATCCAGCGACGAGACATTGGCAAGGGTAGACGACGGGCCAAGTTGGCCCGCCGAGGAATCGTGGCATTTGAACAGGATCGTTGAACCCGGCGCCACCCGCTCGGCCGGGACAAGCGTGTTGTCCCAGCCGAAGTGATGCTGCGCTGCGTGAATGGTGTAGTCGCAGACCTTGCACATGTTTATTTCACGAAAACATAGTCATAGTTGACCGGGATCGACACCGGATCAACGTAGAGTGCATCGGCGCCGCCCATGCGCTCCGACTTCATGGTGTAGCGTTCCTCGTTGAAGACCGGCACCCAGGGGGCTTGATCCATGATCCCCACATAGACCTCTGACCACAATGCGAGGCGTTCGGCAGACTTGGCCGGATCGGCCATGCTGTCGGCTGCGGTCGCCTTGGCGTCAAGGTCTGCATCGCAGAACTTGGACCAGTTCCAGCCGCCATCGCCCGCGCCGGCACAGCCCAGGATCGGCCCATAAAAGTTGGACGGATCGGGGAAATCGGCAATCCAGCCCATGCCGCCCGACCAGATCATCGGCGCGGTGCCTGCACCGCCGGCCTCGATCACGTTGGCTTGTGCAAGGTTCTGGATGCTGGCCTTGATGCCGATGGCGGCAAGGTCTTGCTGAATGGCCTGCGCGATGCGGGGGTTGGGATCGGTATTCATCACGAACAATTCCGTCTCGAACCCGTCTGCAAAGCCTGCATCCGCCAGCAGTTTCTTCGCCCCTTCGACATCATAGGCATAGCCCGCGAAGCCGTCGGTATAGCCCGGCATCGAGGGCGGCAGCGGCTGCGTGGCGGGTTTGGCGCGCCCGTTGACGATCTGCACGATGCGATCCTTGTTGATCGCCATGTTCACGGCTTGCCGCACTTCGATTTTATCAAACGGAGGCATGGTGACATTCAGCGTGATGTATCCGGTGTGCAATTGGCCGCCCACCACCACCTGCGCCGCCTGTGCGGGGTCTGCCATCACCTCGGTGAACTTTGCCGGCGGAATGCCGTCACCGGGCACGTCCACCTCGCCGCTTTGCAGGCGCAGAAGGGCCACGATGGGTTCTTGGCCTACCTCGAACACCACCTGATCCAGATAAGGCACGCCGTCGCGCCAGTAGTCAGCATTCTTGGCGAAGGTCAGGCTTTGGCCCAGCGTCCAGTCGGCCAGTTTGAATGCCCCCGTGCCAACCGGTTGCTTGCCGAAATCGTCGCCTGCGGCCTCGACAGCTTCCTTCGGCACCACCGATGCAAAGTTCAGCGCCATGACGTGCAAGAACGTGGCATCGGGGCGCGACAGGGTGATCCGCACTGTCTGCGGATCTGTAACCTCGACCCCCGACAACCCTGCGTCGCCTGCATTTTCAAAGCCCGCGATCGAGCCGAAAAATCCAGCACCGGGCGACTGGGTCGCGGGGTTTGTCACCCGGTCCATCGAGTATTTCACGTCGTCCGCTGTCATTTCGCGCCCGTTGTGGAACATGACACCGGAACGCAACTTGAAGGTGTAGGTCATCAGGTCCGGCGAGATTTCATAACTTTCGGCCAGTCCGGGACGCAGGGTGGTGGTGCCCGGCACATAATCCATCAGGCTGTCAAACAGCGATTTGATCATCGACCAGTTTTGCCAGTCATAGCCGATGGCAGGGTCCAGCGTGGCCACGTCGTCCTTGTAGGTGATCGTGATCGACCCGCCGGCCTTGGCTGCCGGATCGGGGACATAGTCTTGCGCCATGGCAGGCATCGCCATGCTCAGCACGAGCGCGGTCGAGGTCAGAAACTTGGTCATTTTTCTCTCCTGTTGGTTTTTGGGCCGGCTTAACGTAGCCGGATTCGGGGGTCGATGAACGGGGTGATGATATCGGCGAGCAGATTGCCGAGGACGATGGCGAGGGCGGACACAAGGGTGACGCCCATGATGATCGGTGTGTCGACGCGCTGGATCGCCTGCCAGGCCAGTTGTCCGATGCCGGGCCAGCCGAACACCGACTCCACCACCACGATGCCGCCCATAAAGATGCCGATGTCGATGCCGATCATCGCAATGACGGGCAGGATGGCGTTGGGCAGGGCATGCCTCATGACGACGCGGGCACGGGTCAGGCCCTTGGCGCGGGCAGTGCGGATGAAGTCGGCCCCCATCACCTCGATCATCGAGGACCGCATCATGCGCGAATACCAGCCCGAGCCGAGGATGCCCAGCGTCAGGGCGGGCAGCACCAGATGCGCGAAAGTACCGTAGCCGCCGATGGGGAACCAGCGCAGCTCCACCGCAAAGACATAGAGGAGCAGCAAGCTGACCACGAATTGCGGGGCCGAAACGGTGACGAAGGACGCGATCATCAGCGTCTGATCCACCAGCCGCCCGCGCCACAAGGCGGCGGCCACGCCCATGACGATGCCCAGAACCAGTTCGGCGAGAATGCCTGCCGCCATCAGCAAGAGGGTGGCAGGCAGTCGCGACCAGATCAGTGCGGCCACTTCGGTTTTTTGCAGGTAGCTCCGGCCAAGGTCGCCTTGCACAAGGCCCAGCAGGAACCGCCCGTATTGCACAAGGAAAGGCTGGTCGAGGCCGAGTTGCACGCGGATGTTCTGGACCGTTTCCGCCGTCGCCGATCGCCCGGCAATCTGGCGCACAGGGTCGGCGGGCAGCACGAACAGCAGCAAAAACGTGATGAAACTGACGCCCAGCAGGATCAGCGCCGCCTGCACCAGTCGTCGGATCAGGTAGGTTGCCATGTCAGGACCTTTCCCGCTGCAAAGGGTCCAACACGTCGCGCAGCGCGTCGCCGACCAAGTTGAACGCCAGCGCCAGACCGATGATCGCCAAAGACGGGATGAAAACGAGCCAAGGCGCCGACTGGAAATAGGTCTGGTTTTCGAAGATGATGTTCCCCCAGCTTGGCGTTGGGGGCTGCACGCCCACGCCCAGAAAAGACAGCGTCGCTTCTAGGAGCACAGTGGTGGAAATCCCCAGCGTGCCCCAGACGATGATGGTGGGCAAAAGATGCGGAAGGATGTGCAGGATCAAGATGCGGGGCGTACCCGCGCCCAGCGTGCGTTCGGCGGCGATGAAATCGCGTTCCGCCAGCGACGTGGTTTCGGTGTAGATCACCCGCGCCGTCTGCACCCAACTGACGAGTGCGATGACCATCGCTACAATCCAAAGCGAGGGCTGAAAGATCGCCGACAGACAGATCGCCAACAGCAGCGCCGGAAACGCCATCATCAGATCGGTAAACCGCATCAGCACTGTGCCGATCCAGCCGCGGAAATAGCCAGCAAGCACCCCAACCAGCACCCCGATACCAAGCGCAATTCCGTTGGCCACCACCCCAATCACCAGCGAGGTGCGCGCCCCGTGCAAGAGGCGCGACAACAGATCACGCCCCAGAAGGTCTGTGCCAAGCAGATACGCCCCGCCGGGCGGCAAAGGCGCGCCTTCAAGCGTGAGGCCATCGAACAACTGCTCTTGCGGTGCAAACGGCGCGATCCAGGGTGCCGCCAGTGCCGCCCCCACCACAAGTGCGATCAGCACCAGCCCCAACACCGCCAATGGGCGGCGCAACAACCGCACCAGCGCGCCTGCGGGTTGCGTGAGGTCAGTCATGTTTGTACTGGTCATCGCTGCCACTTTGGTTGCCATATTGCGCGACGACCCGCCCCGCCGCCTCTTCAAACCCGACGCGCCAGGCCATCGCCATTCGGCGCAACCGGGCATAGGCGTCTGTCTCGGAGGTGCCGCGCGCCGTCAGCAGCCCCACGGCGCGCACCACGGTCTGGCGTGCGTCCAGCCTTCGGCGCAGATCGGCGATGTTGGCCTCTAGCGCAGAGCGGGCATGAAACGCTTCGCGCGCGACCAGCAGCGCGGAAAAGGCCCCGTTATCGCCCACGGGTTTCAAAAGCTGGGCATGCGCGCCCGCCCGCAACGCCCATTCAACCCGCCCCGGTGCCTCGGACCCGATCAGTGCGATCATCGGCATCGGCGGCTCGCCTGCGCGCCAAGGGAATTGATCGTCGTGCCCCATGTCGGCGTCAAAGAAGATGAAGTTCGCTGCGATCGCGTCGGTGTCAAGCTCGGGCCAGACCTGCACGACGTCCAGCCCGATGGCGATCAATTGCCGGGTCAGCGATTGCACGTTGGGATGCGGGCGGTGCAGTATCACCGCACGTGCACCGCCAAGGTTATTGAGGTGGACGATCTGGATCACGACACCACCCTAAGTCCGGGGGGCCGCAGTCCGTGGGCGGGGACCGGATCGCGGCTGCGGCTCAGATAGGGGTCGCCTGCCACGGCCTGCCGCGACTGGAGAACCTGAAACGCGCCGTTCCGCACTTGGGCGATCAGCACGGGCAGCGTGGTATGGTGCGTTTCCGCGTCCACGATCCCTTTCGGCGCATGGTCGGCCGCCAGAAGCTGCGCGAGGCTCGCCTCGCCGGGGGTCTGCGACAGCAGTCTTGCCAGTTCGCGCACCGCGACATAGGCTGAAGCCTCATGCGACGATCCGAACGCGCCCGCCCATGGCCAGCCGGCCGCGCCCCGGAAATAAGGCCCCGCGGCGATCAGCCCTTCCGCTGCATCGCCCAGGACATCGAACTCGCACTCGGTCAGATTGCACGACAACACCGGGCAGCGTTCCGGCCGGAAGTGCGGATCATCCAGCCCCAACACCCGGTAGGCCGCCAGAAATTCATAAGAGGACGGCCCGATCAGCGAGTTCAAGATGAAGTCCGGCCGTGTCGCTCGGAGCTCCTCGATCATGCGGCCCACATCGGTTGATCCGATGGGAATGTAGCGTTCGCCCAGAACGCTCCCTCCCGCCGCCAGAACCGTTTCGCGCGCAAGGCGGTTGATCTCCCACCCCCATATGTAGTTCGATCCGGTCAGATAGGCGCGGCGTCCATAGGCGGGCATTGCCCAGTGGAGCAGCGGCAGCAGATGCTGGTTCGGGCAGGCGTGGGTGTAAACCACATGGTCAGACGCCTCGAACCCTTCATAGGGCACCGGATACCACAATGTGCCGCCGTGTTTTTCCAGCGTCGGGATCACCTCCTTGCGGCTCCATGAGGTCACGCAACCCACCACATGGCGCGCAGTCGATGTGCGAAAAATATCGGAACACAGCGGGCCATAAGCATCGACATTGCCGCCGGGGTCGCGTTCCACCGGCACAAAACTTACCGCACAGTCGGGATCGGCATTCAAATCGGCAATCGCCGCCAGCGCCCCGTTCCGGCAGGCTTGCGCAATCATCGCATAGTTGCCCGAACGTGAGAACAAGATGCCAAGGTCGACGGACGATTTCACGACATTCCTCCAAAAAAAAGCCCCGACGCAGGACCGGATAGGTCTGCATTCGGGGCTTGTTTGCCGATTGGCTCTTCGCCAGATTTACAGAAAGACTATCATTCCTGTTACACTTGTCAACAGCGCGAGGGTCGCGCGGCGCGCCCGCGGGCTCAAGGCGAATTGCGCGAGGGTCGATGCCCGTGAAAGCAGTGGGAAAGGTCGGACACCTCATTCATTGCGCACAGTGATAACGACCATCTCACCCGCCAACTGCCCGTTTGTCGAGACGGGCCGCCGGCACCTGCTTTCGCTCACGGCAGCAATGCTGGTCGAAGGCCCCGGTCATCTTTGGCGCGCCTGATACCGGCCCTCTGATCAGGTTCAAGGATGGGTTATGGCTGGCGATCCCGACGCTGGGAAAAGCACGCAAGGCGGCCGCATCAATGCGGCGAATGGGAAGGTCGCACTTGCCTGTGGCTGCGGTTCATCTACCGCCGTCGGGGGCCGAGCCTGCTGGTAGCAGAGGGGCGGCGGAATGGGCGCGGATCAACGCCTCCCCTGCCGTCGTAATCGTGACCACGGTTTTGCGGCGGTCTTGGGGCGGGGTGGTGCGGGCGATCAGGCCTTCGTCCTCCATCGCTCCATGTTCCTGCACGACGCGCAACACCCGCCATTTCGGCTCGTTCACGCCAGAGGTCGCCAGCATGTCGCGGATCGGCCCCATCACGGTTTCGCGCGCGCAACAGGGCGATCGACAGGGATCGTTGGGTGCGGCGCAGGGCGAAGTCTGGGTTCTCGTCGGACATGTGCCCTCAATGCCGCGTTTGGACCCGACACTGAAGAATCTTGCTGGTTAGGGTCCGATGCATAGCCCGAAACTGCCGATGGCGGCGTGGAGTGCAGTGCATTTCCACCTCGCACCAGTCCTTGACGCGCGCACAGATTTTGAGTCCATTGACGGGTGGGGCTGATCGTGATGCACGAGAAGGTTGTAGCGCAGACGGGTGAGCGCCGTTTTGTGGGGGTGCGGGTGATGGGTGTGGGAAAAGGCGGTGCGGGTGGCAGGCTGACCGCCGCCGATGCGGCTTTTGCGCAGGTCATGGGGATGGTGACGCAGGCGGATGGCTCGCAAATCGCGCAAAGCCTGACGCAATTGGGGATTACGGAAATCCGGCTGACCGAGGATGCGACTAAAATCACGCTGACGGATGGCTCGATGATCAACGGGCAATCGAGTTTTGTGATGAACGGGGTGACGCGGACGGTGGCGAGCGCGGTCTTGATGGCCGAGACGCAGGGATATCGGGTGGTCGAGTCAGTGAGCCTTTCAGGTACGGATCAAGTGGTGTATGTTTGGGAGCGAGCTTATTTCGGGCGTCAAGTTGTGAATTTTGGACATCGATTTAGACAATCACGCAAAGTTGCAAGTGGAATGGGTAAATATTTTATATTTATCGGAAGGACGTGGGCAAATGTATAGCTTGCTAAGTGAAATTAGGCGATGCACGCCCGCTTTAATTGTCGCCGTCATAGTCAGCTATCTAGCTGATGATTTTCTTACAATTTCCGGAAGGGGGCACGGACCGATAACTTTTGGGAAATATGTGCTCCCATTTGCAATTATTATCGCAAACTTTGGAAATATATTTGGCACAATTTATTCTCTTGGGAGGCGAGTTTTGAAGATTTTAAAACAATAGAAGGTTTGTTTAAAATTTACAAATTGCAAATTTGCAGATGCGGAAGGTGTAATTATGGCCGGCTCGGAATATGAAAATGATCCTGAACTGACGTTTGGATACGACATAGCCAGACATTTGACTGGACGGATAACAAATCCACCCTATTTTGTTGGGCCTCAAACTTTCAGTGAGCTGGCTTGGCTTGCGGATGGCGGTTCGGCGGTCTCTATGGGCCTTGAAGTTATAGCAGTAAAAGCAACTCCGATTTTGCGAGGCGTATTGACACGGGCAGGAGGGCTTATCGCGGTTGGCGCCGACATAGCTTCCGAGTCGTCAGACGGAGAATTCACTGATGAAGAAAAAATCAATGTATCGATTCGAGCGGCATCGCAAATGGTTGGAGCAGCTTGGATTCAAGCTTCAAGTGCAACGTTTGATCTGAAGGCCGCGATTTCCTGGGCCATGGCTTCTTCGGGTGTTTTCCACCCGAGCGTTTTTCTGGGGCGCTGGTTCATCAGGCGCGCCACATCGTTGAGTTCGGTCTGGCTGATG
>CAMAQR010000061.1 GCA_945860375.1 Pseudorhodobacter antarcticus | reverse complement strand
GACAGAAATCGCATCGAACGCGCGTTTGGAAGGCTCAAAGACTGGCGGCGCATCGCAACACGATACGACAAGCTTGCCAGGAACTTCGCTTCAGCCGTCGCACTCGCTGCAGTCATCATCTGGTGGACTTGATTGAGTCTGGACCCTAGACCCGCAGGACAAACGGCGAGGGTTTCCCCCCGCCCCTTGTTCGTAAAATCAATCGCTTACATCGCGATGCGGCGGGCCTCGGCGCGCTGCGACGACAGTTCTTCCGACACCAGAAACGCCAGTTCCAGCGATTGCGACGCGTTCAGGCGCGGATCGCAAGCGGTGTGGTAACGGTCGGCCAGACTTTCGTCCGACACGGCGCGCAAACCGCCGGTGCATTCGGTCACGTCCTGACCTGTCATTTCAAAATGCACGCCGCCCGGGACGGTGCCCTCGGCCTTGTGGATCGCAAAGAATTCACGAACCTCGCGCAGCACCGATTCAAAGGGACGGGTTTTGTAGCCCGACGCCGCCTTGATGGTGTTGCCGTGCATCGGGTCGCAAGACCAGACCACCTTCGCGCCCTCTTCCTGCACCGCCTTGATCAGGCGCGGCAGATTTTCACCGACTTTGCCCGCCCCAAAGCGCGCGATCAGGGTCAGACGCCCGGCCTCGTTGCTGGGATTCAGTTTGGCCATCAGCACCTTGAGGTCATCGGCAGTGGTGGTTGGGCCGCATTTCAGCCCGATCGGGTTCAGCACGCCCCGGCAGAATTCGACATGCGCGCCATCGGGCTGACGGGTGCGATCGCCGATCCAGATCATATGGCCCGATCCGGCCACGTTCTGCCCGGTGATGCTGTCGACGCGGCAGAGCGATTCCTCGTATTCCAGCAGCAGCGCCTCGTGGCTGGTGTAGAAATCCACCATCGCAAGGTTCGGGGCCGAGTTGCTGTCGACGCCAGCGGCATTCATGAAATCCAGCGCATCGGAAATGCGGTTGGAAATTTCGCGGTAGCGTTCGGCCTTGTCATGTTCGGCAAAGCCGAGGGTCCACGAATGAACGCGGTGAATATCGGCAAAACCGCCCGTTGAAAACGCGCGCAGCAGGTTCAGGGACGCGGCGGCTTGGGTATAGGCCTGCAACATGCGCTGCGGATCAGGGCGACGTGCTTCAACCGTGGCCTCAAAGCCGTTGATGATGTCGCCGCGGTAGGACGGGTATTCGACGCCGCCGATCATTTCGGTGTTGGCCGAGCGTGGCTTGGCGAACTGCCCGGCCATCCGGCCGACCTTGATCACCGGAACCTTGGCGCCGTAGGTCAGCACCACCGCCATTTGCAGCATGACGCGGAAGGTGTCGCGGATGTTGTCTGCGGAAAACTCGGCAAAGCTTTCGGCGCAATCGCCGCCTTGCAGCAAGAAGGCCTTGCCCTCGCCCGCCAAAGCCAGTTGCTTTTTCAGCTTGCGCGCCTCACCGGCAAAAACCAGCGGCGGATACTTGGCCAGTTGCGACTCAACTGCGTTCAGTGCGGCCGTATCTGGATAATCTGGCATCTGCACCCGCGGTTTCGCGCGCCAATCCGATTTCGTCCAACCCTTGGTCATGGGGTATCCCCTCCGTTAGCGGTATCGCCGCGTGGTATAGGAAAAATAACGAGGAAAGCAAAGGGTGAAAGACTTGAATTCGCCATGGATGGCCCTTGCGGATGGCGAAGATACCTGTTTCCTTGCACCAGAAACGACAAATCAGGTCGCAAGATGTCCATTGCCCAACGCAAAGCCACACAGGTTGAAAAAGCCGCAGCCCCTCGCCGCTTTGTTTTCCTGTTGCTCGACAAGTTCACCATGATCAATTTCGCCGGGGCCATCGAACCGCTGCGGCTGGCCAATCATGTGCTGGGCTATCCGGTCTACACCTGGGCGCTGTGTGGTGAAGGCGGTGGTGAGAAGACCTGTTCGAACGGCGCAACCTTCCGGCTGGATTTTGGTTTGGACGACGTGGACCGCGACGACACCATTCTGGTTTGCGGCGGCATCGACATCCAGCGCAGCACGACGCGGGCCGTGATCGGCTGGCTCCGGCGCGAGGCGCGGCGCGGGGTTGCGATCGGCGGCTTGTGCACAGGGGCCTATGCCTTGGCCAAAGCCGGACTGCTGGACGGCAAGAAAGCCACGATTCATTGGGAAAACCAGGACGGGTTTGCCGAGGAATTTGAGGATGTGAAGCTGACGAAATCAGTGTTCGTGATGGACGGCAACCGCTGGTCTACGGCGGGCGGGATTTCCTCCATCGACCTGATGTTGCGGATCATTGCGTCTGATCATGGTGAGGATTTGGCGAACAACGTTGCCGATTTGATGATTTATTCGACCATCCGCACCGATCAGGACACGCAGCGGCTGTCCATTCCCACGCGGATCGGGGTGCGCCATCCGAAGTTGTCCCAAGTCATCCAGATGATGGAAAGCAACATCGAAGACCCGATATCGCCTGCCGATCTGGCCGAAGAAGTGGGCATGTCGACGCGGCAGCTGGAACGTCTGTTTCGCCGCTATCTCAACCGCAGCCCAAAGCGGTATTATATGGAGTTGCGGCTGCAAAAGGCTCGCAACCTGTTGATGCAGACCGATATGTCGGTGATCAACGTGGCTTTGGCCTGCGGCTTTGCCAGCCCGTCGCATTTCTCAAAATGCTACCGCAGCCATTACAACACGACGCCCTACCGGGAACGCGGCACCCAAGGCATGCCCAGCCCCGGCATCGGCGTGCGCCTGTCGATCTGACTCAGTTGAACGTCGACGACAGATCGCCCGCCATCGGGTCGCGGCCAAAGCGGTTCACGCCACTGGTGCCTTTGCTGCACAGCCACACCAGCAGCACAATCACCCCGATCAGCGGCACAAACAGGATCAGCGCCCACCAGCCAGACCGGTCAGTGTCGTGCAAACGGCGCACCAACAGGGACAGGCCGGGCAACAGATTGATCAGCGTCCAAAGCATCGTGAACAAACCGCCGACAACAGCCACGCCGACAGCGCCGTCGCCCGATGTCATCGACCCGCCGCCTTCGGCCAAGGCGATAATGGCCCCCACCACAAATTGAAACAGCGCCCACCACCAATAGGCAGATCGCTGCGCGCGGCCCGAAAAATTCACGTAATTCGCATAAGCTGACTTTACGGCTTCGATCAGAGTCATCTGACGCCCCTTTGTAAATGGCTCAATCTTGCGCCCGCGCAGCGCTTGTGTCCAGCCCATCGTCCTGCGGTTCGGCGGCGGCAGCAGCCTTTCAGGCAGCGTCGTCTTTGCCCGACTTTGACCAATTTGCACCCTGCCGCTGTGCAAAGAGGTGCGAGTCGATTGAACCGTGTCCTTTAAGACGCTTTTCTTTTGCGAAACGGCAAACTAGGTTCGACGACAGGATTGCGATCCAACATGGGAGATAACAATGAAAAAACTACTTTTGGCCACGGCGGCAACCGCCCTTATGGCTGGCATTGCTTCGGCTGAGGACGTGAAGCTGGGGATTCTGATCGGCTTCACCGGCCCGATCGAATCGCTGACCGGCCATATGGCTGCGGCGGCTGAACTGGCGATGACGGAAGTGAACGCTTCGGGCAAAGCTGCCAATGGCATGGTATTCGTCCCCGTTCGCGGCGACAGCACCTGTGCCGACTCGGCGGCGGCCACTTCGGCGGCAGAGCGCATGGTCACGGCAGATGGCGTCAAAGGCATCATCGGCGGCGACTGTTCTGGCGTCACCGGCGCTGTGCTGCAGAACGTGGCGCGTCCGAACGGCATCGTGATGGTGTCGCCTTCGGCCACCTCGCCTGCGCTTTCGTCGGCTGAAGATGACGGCCTGTTCTTCCGCACCGCCCCTTCGGATGCGCGCGAAGGCGAAGTCATGGCGGACATCCTGATGGAAAAAGGCGTGAAATCCATCGCGCTGACCTATTCCAACACCGACTACGGCAAGGGTCTGGCCGAGGCGATTGCCGCGTCCTACACCGCCAAGGGCGGCGTTGTGACCATCAACGTCCCGCACGAAGACGGCAAAGCCGACTATGCGGCCGAGGTCGCAGCGCTGGCAGCGGCGGGCGGCGATCTGCTGGTGGTTGCAGGTTATCTGGACCAAGGCGGCAAGGGCGTGATTCAGGCCTCGCTTGACTCGGGCGCGTTCAGCCAGTTCGGTCTGCCGGGCGGCATGGTGGGCGACAGCCTGCCGTTGGCCATCGGTCCGGCTTTGGACGGCTCTTACGGTCAGGTTGCACAGTCGGATTCGGCTGGTGCGGCCATCTTGGCTGAAATGGGCAAAGCCAATGCCACCCCGTTTGAAGCTGCATCGCCTTACACGATGGAGTCCTATGACGCCGCTGCCCTGATCATGCTGGCGATGAGCGCAGCAGGGTCGACCGATTCCAAGGTCTACAAAGAAAAGATCATGGACATCGCCAACGCTCCGGGCGAAAAAATCCTGCCCGGCGAATTGGGCAAGGCACTGGAGCTGATCGCGGCTGGCACCGACATCGACTATGATGGCGCGTCGGGCGTCGAACTGGTGGGCGCAGGCGAAAGCGCCGGCCGTTACAAGCAGTTCGAAATCAAAGGCGGCAAGTACGAAACCGTTACCTTCCGTTGATCCGCGGATAGAGCAGTTCATCACGGCCCGAGGTTTTGCCTCGGGCCGTGAGTTTGCGTAAACCTGCCCGCATGGATGCCATTAATCCATGACAAGAGGCGGATGACTGGGGGAAGACCATGATCGTTGTCGAAGACCTTCACCGGCATTTCGGCGGCTTCCGTGCCGTGGACGGCGCGTCGCTGAAGATTGAAACCGGGTCCATCACTGGGCTGATCGGCCCCAATGGTGCGGGCAAGACCACGCTTTTCAACGTCATCGCGGGGCGTCTGCCGCCGACAAGCGGTCGTGTCTTGATGGACGGTGAGGATATCTCTGGCCTGCCGCCGCATGAATTGTTTGCCAAGGGCCTGCTGCGCACCTTTCAGATCGCCCACGAGTTCGGCTCGATGACGGTGCGCGAGAATCTGATGATGGTGCCCGCGTCACAGACGGGTGAGTCGCTGTGGAACGCCTGTTTTCGCCGCGGTGCCATGGCTGCCGAAGAACGCCGCATCCGCGACAAGGCCGATGAGGTTTTGGAGTTTCTGACCATCACCCATCTGGCCGACCAACGCGCCAGCCAGATCTCGGGCGGGCAGAAAAAGCTGTTGGAACTGGGCCGCACCATGATGGTCGATGCCAAGATCGTGTTTCTCGACGAGGTGGGCGCGGGTGTGAACCGCACCCTATTAAACACCATTGGTGACGCGATCATCCGGTTGAACCGGGAACGCGGTTATACGTTCTGCGTCATTGAACATGACATGGATTTCATCGGCCGCCTCTGTAACCCCGTGATTTGTATGGCCGAGGGCAAAGTTCTGGCGCAAGGCACGGTGGACGAGGTCAAGAACAATGACAGGGTGATCGAGGCCTATCTTGGCACTGGTTTGAAGAACAAGGTGAAGTCCGCATGACTCCGCATGGATTGATCCTTTCCGCCGCCATGGCGCTGGCACTGCCTGGTGCTGCGCAGGCCTGCCAATATCTGACCAGCCACTTTGAACTTTGCGATGAGGGCACGCCTTGGGCCAATGGCACTTGGGAACAAGGCGGCGACAGCGCAACCTTGCACCTTGATGGCGTCAAGTATGACAGCTTTGAGGAATACTTGGGCCGCGATGACGCCCAGTTGCCCGAAGCCAATCTGACATATCTGATGACCCATTGGGCCGAGGATGCCAAAGTGGTGAACCACCTTTACGACAGCTTGCCGCATCCAGACATGCCGGTGCTGCGCACGACCAACACCATCACCTTCCCCAACGATCCGCCTCAGCTGCGGGTGACTATGATCGCCAATGCCAAGGGTGAGCGCATTTTGATGATGCTGCGCGCGCCCGGCGCTATGTCGGTGGATCAGATTGACAAGCTGTCGCGCGATTACGCAGCCCTTGTGCGCCCCCGGCAGGAGAACTGACATGGCCGAACCTTTCCTGATTGGCGAGGCGATGACTGGCGGCTATGGCCCGGTCGATATCTTGCACAATTGTACGATTGCCGTGGACAAGGGCCAGATTGCCGTGATCGTCGGCCCCAACGGTGCCGGAAAATCCACTGCGATGAAGGCGGTGTTTGGCATGCTGGCCTTACGCGGTGGCCGGGTGCTGCTGGACGGCGAGGACATCACCAAACTGTCGCCGCAGGCCCGCGTCCGCAAGGGCATGGGTTTTGTGCCCCAAACCCAAAACATTTTCACCTCGATGACGGTGGAAGAAAACCTTGAAATGGGCGCTTTCATCCGCACCGATGAGATCGCGGATACGATGGCGCAGGTTTACGACCTGTTCCCGATCCTGAAGCAAAAGCGCTATCAGGCGGCGGGGGAGTTGTCAGGCGGGCAGCGCCAGCAGGTGGCCGTGGGCCGCGCGCTGATGACGCAGCCCAAGGTCTTGATGCTGGACGAACCTACCGCAGGCGTGTCGCCGATTGTGATGGACGAATTGTTCGACCGCATCATCGAGGTGGCGCGCACCGGGATTTCCATCCTGATGGTGGAGCAAAACGCCCGCCAAGCACTTCATATCGCAGATAAAGGCTATGTGCTTGTGCAGGGGGCCAACCGGTTCACCGACACCGGCCAAGCATTGCTGGCTGACCCCGAGGTCCGTCGTTCGTTCTTGGGGGGCTGAAGCCATGGACATCCTTAACGCCATTGTCGCCTTCCTGAATTTCGTCTTCATCCCCGGCCTGTCCTACGGCAGCCAGCTTGCGCTTGGTGCCTTGGGCCTGACCTTGGTCTTCGGCATCCTGCGGTTTTCCAACTTTGCCCATGGCGACACCATGGCCTTCGGCACCATGTGGGTGATCTTGATCACATGGCTGTTTCAGTCGATGGGCATCAGCGCCGGCCCCTTGCCCACCGCCTTGTTGGCCCTGCCCTTTGGCATCGCGATCACCTCCGCTTTCGTGTTGGCCACCGATCAGATGGTTTACAAGTTTTACCGCAAGCAAAAGGTCGTCCCGATCATTCTGGTGATCGTCTCCACCGGCGTGATGTTCATCATGAACGGCATGACACGCATGATCATCGGGCCGGAAGAGCAGAATTTCTCTGACGGCGGCCGCTTTGTGCTGGGCGCGCAAGAGTTCAAGACATGGTCGGGCCTGAATGAAGGTCTGGCCATCAAGACCACCACCGCCGTCACGGTGGTGATGGCGGCGGTCTGCGTGGCCTTGCTGTTCTGGTTCTTGCAACGCACCCGCACCGGCAAATCCATGCGGGCGTTTTCGGACAATGAGGATCTGGCGCTGCTGTCTGGCATCAACCCCGAACGTGTGGTCATGGTCACATGGCTGATCGCCACGGCGTTGGCGGTGATTGCGGGCACGCTGTACGGATTGGACAAATCCTTCCGCCCGTTCATCTATTTCCAACTGCTGCTGCCGATCGCGGCGGCGGCGGTGGTCGGCGGGCTTGGCAACCCCTTGGGCGCAATTGCGGGTGGTTTTGTCATCGCGTTCTCCGAGGTCTTTGTCACCTACGCGTGGAAAAAGGTGGTGACCTATCTGGTGTCCGCCGACATGGCCCCCACCAGCCTGTTGCAGCTTTTGTCCACCGATTACAAATTCGCGGTCAGTTTCTCGATCCTGATCATCGTGCTGCTGTTCATGCCGACCGGCATCTTCAAGGGGAAATGACATGGCACAACGCAATCTGCTGTTATTCGCCGCCGTCGGCCTGCTGTTCGTGGCCACGGGGATGCTGCAAAGCTGGAACTTGAGTCTGCAAATCCTGAACATCGGCATCCTGTCGGCAATCATGGCCTTGGGCGTCAACATGCAATGGGGCTATGCCGGGCTGTTTTCGACCGGGATCATGGGGTCGGTCGCCTTGGGCGGTTTGGCCGTGGTGTTGGTGTCGGGCCAACCGATACCGCAGGCTTGGGCTGCGGGCGGACCGCGCTTGCTGTTTGGTCTGGCCTTTGGCGTCGCGGTGATTGCCGCCGCCGTGGTGGCCTACAAGCGCATGGCGGCGGGGCGCGGGCGCAATCTGGCGGTGGCCGCGATCCTGATCATTGGCTTTTTCGCCTATCGGGAGATCTTTGACCCGGCAGCCAACGCGATTGAAGCCCATGATCCGGCCACGGCGGGCAACATTGGCGGCTTGGGTCTGCCGTCGCTGCTGGCTTGGCCAGTGGGGGCGCTGTTTGCCGCTGCGGGCGCTTGGGCGATTGGCAAAACCGCGCTGGGGCTGCGGTCGGATTATCTGGCCATTGCCACGCTGGGCATCGCCGAAATCATTCTCGCCGTCATCAAGAATGAGGATTGGCTGGCGCGCGGGGTGAAGAACCTTGTCAACCTGCCACGCCCCTGGCCGGTGCCTTATGAAGTTGATTTGCAGCAGAATTCGCAATTTCTGTCCCTTGTGCAGAGCTATGGCTGGGACCCGATCACCAGTTCGACCATTTTGGTCAAACTGCTTTACATGGTGATGTTCGGTCTTGTGCTTCTGGCGGTGATCTGGCTGTCCGAACGCGCGCTGCACAGCCCTTGGGGCCGGATGATGCGGGCAATCCGCGACAATGAAGTCTCGGCCGCCGCCATGGGCAAGAACGTCACCCAACGACATTTGCAGGTGTTCATCATCGGTTCGGCGGTGGTGGGCCTTGCAGGCGCGATGCTGACCTCGATGGAGGGGCAAATGACGCCGTCGAACTACTCGCCGCTGCGGTTCACCTTCCTGATCTGGGTGATGGTGATCGTGGGCGGGTCGGGCAACAACTGGGGCGCGGTGCTGGGCGGTTTGTTGCTGGGTTGGCTATGGCTGATCGTGGAAAACGCAGGACCGGTGATCATGGGCTATGTCACCAAGCTGCTGACTGATGGGCCATTGAAGGCGCATCTGATTGAATCGGCTCCACATTTGCGGCTGGTGACGCTGGGTTTGGTGCTGCTGCTGGTGCTGCGGTTCAGCCCGCGCGGGCTTATTCCCGAGAAATAACGGCTGCGGGCCAAAGGCCCCAGTCCTGCCCCATATACTGCAGAACCTGTTGCGGTTGCACAGTCAGCGGGGCTTCACTGATCCGGCCAAACACCATCCCCTGCGGATGCGCCTTGGCCCATTCCGCCAAGGCTGCGGCGTCGGTCAGATGTGCGACGGGGGCCGTCAGCCCGGCCAGAAAGTTGATCTCGGCATGGTACTCGGCGTTTGTGACCGCAAGGCCAGCCTCGGCATGTGATGCCAAAATCGCAGCCATGGGGCGGCCATCGTAGGCGGCGTAAAGCCCGGTGGTGGCAATGACACCGTGCAGACCCAGCGCAAGCCCAACCCCGGCCAATAGATGCCCCGGCAGCGTTGGCAACCGCCAGATTTGCAGCGCCAACACCGCGCACAGGGCCGAAAACGCCAGCAAGGGCCAGAGCGGCATCAGCAGGGCGAGATCCTTGTTCATCGGGAACAGCCCCAAACCGACGGCCGCCGACAGCCCCGCCAGCATCAACAACGGCAGCGCCGCCAAACTGCGCCCACCCTGCCCCGCCCGCGCAAACAACAGCGCCATGGCCGGGAAGGCTGGCACCAGATAATGCGCCTGCTTGCCAGAAATCAGCGAAAACAGCAGCAGCGCCGACACCGCCCAAATTGTGCAAAGCCGCATCGCGGGATCGGCGCGCAGCAACCACGCTTCGCGCCAAAGGCCAAGGTTCCAGCCCCATGGAAACAGGATCAGCGGCAACAGCGCCACCAAGAACCAGATCGGCCGGTCATGTGCCATGCCCCCAGCCACCCGTGCCGCCGATTGCGTCCACAGCAGTTCGGTGCGGAATTCAGGGGTTGCGGTGAGCAGCGTCGGCACCAACCAGAGGGCCACCAAGGCAGCGGCCACCCCCATCGCCAAGACAAAGCCTTTGATCGCGCTGGACAATCGCGGCGGCACCGGCGCCCACAACGGCAGCGTCAACACCAAAGGCATCAGATGCACAAAGATCACCGGCCCCTTGGCATAGACCCCGAACGCCAGCGCCAACCCAAAGCCAACCCAAGCGCCCAGCCCACCGCCCTGCCCGATCCGCCACAAAGCCGCCACGCCGCCCAGCACACCCAAGCCCAGAAGCGCATCAAACATCGTCGCCGATCCGTAGATCAGAAACACTGAAAAGCCCGACAAGATGACCGCCGCCCGCAAATCCGCGTACTGCGAAGGCCACAGCCTGCGCGCCAGCAGCCCGGTGCCCGCGACCATCGCCACCGCGCAGGCCGGACCCACCAGCCGCGCGGCCAATTCCGACACGCCCGTCAGCAACCAGACCAGATTGATCATCACGAACAGCAGTGGCGTCTTGTGGGTGTACATCCCGCCGTTCTTGGTCAGATGCACCGGATCACCCGATTGCCACATCTCATACGCCACCGACAGATAACGCGTCTCGTCGATCGGCAGCAGCGGGCGCAAGGCCACCAGCGCCGCCAACACCAAAGCTACTCCGATCAAGATACCCGTCAGCTTGCTTTGCATCACGCGCCCCATGTTGTTGCGCCCTTGCTAGCGCAGTCAGGCCGCGCGGTCCACAGCGGTGAAATCGCGCGGGGCGATGCATTAAAACCGACACCTTCGGTCGGTAAAGCCACGACAAAAGCCCCAAACGGCTTTATCCAAGGGCCAAGGGCCAGACCCACCACCGCTTTGGAAGGATTCCGCATGAAAACCCATACCCGCGTTCTTGTCATCGGCGGCGGCGTTGTCGGCTGTTCGGTTCTGTATCACCTGACCAAACTGGGGTGGTCGGATGTGATGCTGGTGGAACGGTCCGAGCTGACCAGCGGGTCCACCTGGCACGCTGCGGGTGGCTTTCACACCCTGAACGGCGACACCAATATGGCGGCGCTGCAGGGCTATACCATCCGTTTGTACAAGGAACTGGAGGCGATCACCGGCATGTCTTGCGGGTTGCACCATGTTGGTGGCATCACCTTGGCCGACAATGTCGAACGCTTTGACATGCTGAAGGCCGAACGCGCCAAGCACCGTTATATGGGTCTGGACACCGCCATTCTGGCGCCTGCCGAGGTGGAAACCATGACCGATGGCATGGTCAACACGGCGGGGATTTTGGGCGCATTGTATGATCCTCTGGATGGCCACCTTGACCCCTATGGCACCACCCATGCCTATGCGAAGGCTGCAAAAATGGGCGGAGCCGAGATTGTGCTGCACAACCGCGTGCTGGAAACCAACCCGCTGCCGGACGGGTCTTGGCAGGTGGTGACGGAAAAAGGCACCATCATTGCGGAGCATCTGGTCAACGCGGGCGGGCTTTGGGCGCGTGAAGTGGGCGCAATGGCGGGGGTTTATTTGCCGCTGCTGCCAATGGCGCACCAGTATCTGGTGACGGATGATATCCCGGAAATCGTGGCGCGCGGGGGCCGCGAGTTTCCGCATGTGATGGACCCCGGCGGCGAGTCCTATTTGCGCCAAGAGGGTCGCGGCTTCTGCATCGGCTTTTACGAAAAGCCCTGCGAGGCTTGGTCTTTGGACGGCACGCCCTGGACGTTTGGCCAAGAGCTGATGAACGAAGCCTATGACAAGATTGCCGATTCCGTCGAATTCGCCTACAAACGCTTTCCTGCGCTGGAGCGGGCGGGCGTCAAGCGGGTGATCCACGGGCCGTTCACGTTCTCGCCCGATGGCAACCCGCTGCTGGGCCCGGTGCCCGGCTTGCGCAATTACTGGTCGGCTTGTGCGGTGATGGCGGGCTTTAGCCAAGGCGGCGGCATGGGGCTTTCACTGGCGCAGTGGATCATCCACGGCGAGGTCGAACGCGATCCGCGTGGCTTTGACGTGTCGCGTTTTGGCAACTGGACCACGCCCGGCTACACCGTGCCGAAGGTGATCGAGAATTATCAGACGCGCTTTTCCGTGTCCTTCCCGAACGAGGAAAAGCCAGCCGCGCGGCCCTTCCGCACCACGCCGATGTATGACACCAACACTGCCATGCGCGCGGTTTGGGGGCAGCAATACGGGCTGGAAGTGCCGAATTACTATGCGCTGCCGGGGGAACCTTTGTACGAAACTCCGACCTTCAAACGGTCCAACGCCTGGGAGGCAACCCGTCAGGAAGTGATGGCGGTGCGCAATGGGGTTGGCATCAACGAGGTGCAGAATTTCGGCAAATACCGCGTCACTGGCCCCAATGCCCGCGCCTGGCTGGACCGGATCATGGCGGGGCTGATTCCGAAACCGGGGCGGCTGTCCTTGACGCCGATGCTGGCGGACTCTGGCAAGATCATTGGCGATTTCACGGTGTCCTGCCTGTCGGAAACCGAATTCCAGCTGACCGCAAGCTATGGCGCCCAAGGCTGGCACGGGCGCTGGTTTGAACAACATATGGAGGACGGCGTTTCGGTCGAGAACATCTCGGACGCGCGGTCGGGCTTCCAGATCGCAGGCCCCAAAGCGCGGGAATTGCTGGCGCGGGTGACGCGGTCTGATGTGTCTGCCGAGGCGTTCAAGTTCATGGATGTGCGCCGGATGACGGTGGGCATGGCCAATTGCATCGTGCAGCGCGTCAGCTACACCGCCGATCTGGGCTACGAGATTTACACCGACCACATGTCGGTGCGCCACCTTTGGGACACGCTGAACGCTGCCGGGGCCGACCTTGGCCTGCGCGCCTTTGGCATGAGGGCGATGATGTCCTTGCGTCTGGACAAGTGGTTTGGATCGTGGGGACGTGAGTTCAGCCCGGATTACACGCCTTGTGAAACCGGGCTGGACCGCTTCATCCGCTGGAACAAACCCGTGGAATGGATCGGTAAGGCCCCGGCGATGGCGGAAAAGGCAGCCGGGCCAAAGCGGCGCTTGGTGTCCTTTGTGGTTGAGGCGACGGACGCCGACGTTGTGGCATGGGAGCCGATCTGGCTGGATGGTGATGTGGTCGGATTCTGCACCTCGGGTGGGTTCTCGCATTACACCGGGCTGTCGGTGGCGCAGGGGTTCTTGCCTGCGGACAAGGTGGCGGACGGGCTGGCGGTTGAGATCGAAATCCTTGGCGTGAAGCATCAGGCGAAGGT
Source organism: Pseudorhodobacter antarcticus (assembly GCA_945860375.1). Next base: position 7,807 of record CAMAQR010000061.1, on the reverse strand, counting down.
GCATCTGGCGCCGCTCTTTGATGCCGATAGCGCAAGGATGCGGGGGTAAACGACGGCCCCGCAACCTGCGGGGCGAAAACGCTGCGGGGCAGCGTTTTCAGTCGTTTACGCACAAACCGCAAGGTTTGGGCCGGGTGATTGCGCCAAAGCCGCGGGTTCTGTCCTTTGCGCCCAATCCGCAAGGATTGGGCCGGGTGATTGCGCCAAAGCCGCGGGCCCTGTCCTTTGCGCCCAAACCGCAAGGATTGGGCCGGGTGATTGCCTCAAAGCCGCGGGTCCTGTCCTTTACGCCCAATCCGCAAGGATTGGGCCGGGCGCAACGGTCACGGCCTCACTTGACCAAATCCCCTCTTTCCCCCAGCCTGCGGCGATGACCCTGACCCTCCTGATCCCCGCCGCAGGCAATGCCACCCGGATGCGCGGCGGCGATAAACTGCTGGAGCTGGTGGCGGGTGAGCCGATGCTGCGACGCCAAGCCCGCATTGCGCGTGCCGTTTGCGTTGATGTTGTCGTCACATTGCGCGACCCCGATCCGGCGCGGAGGGCATGTTTGCAGGGGTTGGACGTGACCGCGCTGCCTGTATCCGATGCGGCGGAAGGCATGGCGGCTTCGATCCGCGCAGGCGCGGCGCGGGCTGTGGGCGCGCTGATGATCCTGCCTGCCGATATGCCGGAAATCACTGCCGATGATCTGCATGCCCTGATCGCTGCCTTCGATCAGACGTCCATCCTGCGCGCGACCACCCGCGACGGCATGCTGGGCCATCCGGTGATCTTCCCGGCTGATCTGGTTTCAGAGTTGACGGAACTGCGCGGCGATGAAGGCGCGCGCGCGGTTTTGCGTCACCACAAGGACCGCATCCGCCTGATCGCGCTGCCCGATCAACATGCCACGCTGGATCTGGACACACCAGAGGCTTGGGCAGAATGGCGATTGCAGCGGGGTTGACGCCGGCGATGGTTTTGGCAGGCGGTTTTGACGGTTGGGTTCAGGCCTGCAGCAACACCCGGGCCTCATGCGCTTTCAACGACAGGCGGGCGGATTGGTAGGCTTCGCTTTCCACCATCAGATCTGGAAAAATCTCTGCGATTTCATTACGTTGGGCTGAGTCCATCGCCGACAGCATGCGGTCGGCGGGTTGAAAGCTTTCGGTCCAAGAGCCGTTGGCACAGATGATTTCGTGGCGGTCGAGCAGCAGGTGGATATAGGTCACACCGGCGGGTAGGGTTTGCGCAACCCCGGCAAGGCCGGTCAGATGGGAGGCGGCGACCAGCACTTCGGCCTCGCCAAACAGCATCTCGGGGCCTGCACCCTCGATCAGCATGCGGTGTTGCGGCGATACCAGCGTGTTGCGCAGCGGCAGACCACGGCCCAAGGCCCCTTGCCCGATCTGCACCGGGCGCAGGTTTGGGCGCACGATCAGATCGGCCAGCCCCAGCTTGCGGCTGCCAATCCAGCGGATCGGTTGCAGGCCAGCGTCGCGGGTCAACACCCTGTCGCCGACGCGCAGGGTCTCCACAGCCACTTCGCCCCGATCTGTGGAAATCATCACACCGGGCGTCAAGCAAGGGATCACCTGTTCGATATTCGAGAAGGCCATGGTGCCGATCACCGCGCCGGTCCCATCCAGAAATTCAACGATGCCGTTTTCGGCGTTCATCGGATCATAGATGACATTGGTCAGCGTCCAACCCCAAGAGGACAGATCGAGAACATCATAATCGTCGCCGCCCTCGCCACCGTCGGCCACATCGCCGTAAGCGTTGGCGTTGAATTCCTGCACGATGCGGTCACGGTCATCGCCGCCGATGATCGTATCGGTGCCTGCGTCAAAGGTGATGGTGTCTTTGCCTGCGCCTGCGTCAATATAGTCATCGCCCAAGCCACCAAACAGCACATCCTCGCCTGCGCCGCCAAACAGGCTGTCGTTGCCGTCGCCGCCGTAAAGGGTGTCATTGCCCGCCTCGCCCAACAGGCTGTCATTGCCCGCGTCGCCAAACAGGCTGTCATTGCCCGCGCCGCCCGCCAGCGTGTCATTGCCTTCACCGCCGGACAGAGTGTCGTCACCGTCATCGCCCAGCAGACTGTCGTCGCCCGCGTCACCCGCAACCAGGTCATTGCCCAAACCGCCCGACAGGGTGTCATTGCCTTCACCGCCAGACAGGGTGTCATCGCCCGCGTCGCCAAACAGGCTGTCATTGCCGGTATCGCCGCTGATCACGTCATTGCCGTCGCCGCCGTACAGCGTGTCATCGCCGCCAGCGGCCGCCGCCACGTTCAAAGGCGTGGTGTTGACATAGTACTCGTAGAACAGCCCGTTGCCGGTGGTGCCGGTCGAATTCAACGCCAGCGTGGTGTAGGGTACGTTGATGACCAAAGTGCCAACGGTGGTGGAACTTGCACCGCTGCCGTTGCGCACGATCTGGCCTGCGCCGTTGATGGAATAGGTGCTGGCGCCGGTGAATGTCACCATCCCGGAACTGATGGCGGCGTTCAGGTTGATCACAACGCCGTCGATGCGGACAGTCAGCGTTTCATTGCCGTTGATTGCGTTGAACAGGATGCGACCGCCCGCGATTTGCGAGCTTGCGGTGTGGGTGTGGGTTTCGGTGCTGTCACTGTTGCCAAGGTTGTAACCGGTCAGCGCGCCGCTGGTGCCGCTGGACAGGTTGTTGTCGCCCGAGACGGTCTGCACCGCAAAATTCGGGCGGCCAGAGGTGCCGGTCACGGTGAAGGTCGCGCCAGTAACCTCGGTATAGGCGGGGGTATAGGTGGTTGCCGCAGATGCCGCGCCACCGGTCAGGGTATCATCTCCCAAACCGCCATAGATCAGGTCATTGCCGGACCCGCCGTCGATGCTGTCATTTTCAGTACCACCGTCCAGCGTGTCGTTGCCATTGCCGCCGAACAGCCGGTCATTGCCCGCACCGCCAAACACGTTGTCATGGCCAAGCCCGGAGGTGACGGTGTCATTGCCGCTGCCGGCCAGCACATAGTCATCATGCTCGGTGCCGCCCGCGTAGCCGGTGGCGTCGCCGTTGTCGATTCGGTCGCCGTCGGGATCAGCGGTGTAGCTGCCGTTGATGTTGTCATTGCCTGCGGTGCCGTCAACGATACCGTCACCGGCGAAGGCCACGCCACCCTCGACCGCCATCGAATAGACGCCTGCCGGATCATTGGTGTCAAAGTCATTGCTGGCATAGGTGGCCAGAACGGCCGGATCGCCCGAACCTTCGGCCAGGGTTTGCGTGATGCCATTGGTGGTGCCCACCACCGCGGCCCCGGAGTAGCCGTTGGTGAATCCGATGTTGTTGTACAGGTATTCGATGTTGAAATCACCACCGCCGAGGCTGGTGATCTGCATCTGGAAATTGACCGTGCCCGCAGCGGAATAGGCCCCCACATTGGCCCAGGTGATGGTCATTTTGCCGTTGGTGGCGTCCATGTCCCAATAAATTTCGCCCGCTGTGCGAATGTCGATATCGGTCCAATACGCCGCCAGCGCGGGCTGGCCAAGTGACGTCAGTGCAGTGGGGGTATAGCTGGTAACGCCAGAGCCGAAGGTCACCAGGCCATTGGTGCTGAGATAGACGTTCGTATAACTGGTGCCGCCAAAGTTGATCCCGCCCGCCCCAAACACCGAGGTGACATTGATCTGAGTGAAGCCGTCATCCAGGTTGCCTGAGTAGGAGGAGGTGCGAAACGACTGTTCGCCGTAGCCTGCCGCCCCGCCCAAACCTGTGTAAAGCGTTGCCATCGGTTATGCCCCCCCACGCGCAACGGAAGTGCAGCACTGACAGCGGGATAGGTTCACAAGTATGGGCACGACAACACCATTCCAGTTTTGTTGGACTCAGAAGTACTGGTCGGTCGTGGTCCAAATGTGGCAGGACTTGGGTTTGTTTCCGACACGCGCACAATGCTGAAAACCCTTTCCGGTTCAGTGCAGTGTGCGGCGCTTTTGCCCGGTTCAGGTGCGCAACAAGACCTGAGCCTCCTGCGCTTTCAGTTTCAGGCGGGCGGCGGGATAGGTCATGCCGGTGGCCAACTGCGGAAACAGCGCCAGAATTTCGCCGCGTTGGGCGCTGTCCAGCCCGTTCATCGTTTGGATGCCGGGCTGGAAGCTTTCGGACCACGTGCCATCGGCCCATACGATTTCATGCTGATCAAACAGGACATGAAGATAGCTGACGCCATCCGCAGGCTGCACGCGGGTGACGCCAGCCATGCCAACCATATGGATGGCGGCCACCAGCACCTCGTGCTCGCCAAACAGCAGCTCGGCACGCGGCCCGGTCATCAGCATGCGGTGCTGCGGGCTGACCTTCATGTCACGCTCGGGCAGGTTGAGGCCCAGCGCGCCCTTGGCAATCTGCACCGGGGCAAAGCGCGCCTCGGCTTTCAGATCCGCTCCCGTCAGATCGCGGCGACCAATCCAGCGGAGCGGTTGAAAGCCATCGTCACGGGTCAGAACGGCGTCACCTTCAACCAGATCTTCGACCGCCACTTCGCCGCGATCCGTCAGGATCATCGCGCCGGGGGTAAAGCAGGCGACGACTTTTTCGATGTTGGTGAAGGTCATGGTGTCGACCACAACACCAAAGGCATCGAGGAATTCGATCGTGCCGTTTTCCGGGTTCATCGTGTCGTAGATCACATGGGTGGCAGCGTGACCAAAGGCGGCCAGGTCCAGCGTGTCATAGTCATCGCCACCTTCACCGCCATCGACGACATCGCCCGCGCCGACGTAAAAATAGTCGCGGTCATCGCCACCCAGCAGCGAGTCATTGCCGTCGCCACCGGTCAGGGTGTCATTGCCCAGCGCACCGTCCAGCGTGTCATCGCCAGCGCCGCCATCGATAAGGTCGGCATTGTCGCCCGCAGCGACAAAGTCATTGCCGCTTCCGCCAAACAGGCTGTCATTGCCGGTGCCGCCGTCCAGACTGTCGTTGCCGGTGGAACCCAACACCAGATCAGCCCCCGCCCCTGCCAGAACGGTGTCGTCGCCATCCCCTGCCAGAACGTGGTCATCATTGTTGCCGAGCAGATTGTCCCCGGCGTCAATCCTGTCGCCTTCGGGATCGCCGGCATAGGCGGCGTCGATCAGATCATCGCCGCCGGTGCCTTCGACGATGAAGTCGGGCGCGAAGATTTCAGTGCCGTCCGCGATAACGTGTTCGATGTTGTAAAAGTGCAGCGTGCCGCCGCCGTTGAAAGTGACAACGCCGTTTTCCGGGTTGTAGGCGTCGAAGATGACAGAGGCCACGTCTGTGACGTTCAAGGTGTCGTTGTCGGTGCCAACCGTGACGTTCTCAAAACCGTCGACATAGTCGCCAGCGCCACCGTGGATCAGGTCAGCGTCGTCTTCGCCCAGCAAAGTATCGGCCCCGGCACCGCCATAAAGCGTGTCGTCGCCATCGGACCCGTGGACGATGTCATTGCCATCATCGCCGTAAACCACGTCGTCCTGACCAGAGCCGGTGACGTTGTCGTCGCCCGCGCCGCCATAAACCACGTCGTTGCCGTAGCCGCCGTAAGCCTCGTCATTGCCGTCGCCCGCAAAGACCCGATCTTCGCCAAGGCCGCCATAGGTGCTGTCGTCGCCCAAACCGCCGTAGACAGAATCATTGCCGGCGTCGCCGCGGATGAAATCGTTGCCCTCGCCCGCGACCACGGTGTCATTGCCCGCATCGCCCTGCATGTAATCATTGCCAGTGCCGCCATCGAGGCTGTCGTGGCCCTCGCCGCCGTAAAGGTAGTCATTGCCCAACAGGCCCTTGACCGTGTCATCGCCATTGCCCGCATACACCTCGTCGTCATTCGATCCGGGGTTGGACAGGATGGCGTCGTTGTTGTCGATCACATCGCCATTGGCATCAACATAGCCCGCGCCGATGCTGTCATTGCCCGCAGTGCCAAAAATGATGCCATCGCGGTTGCCGCCGTTCAGCACCAGCGTTTCGATCTCGGAGAAGGTCAGCGTCGAGCCATCGGTGAAGGTGACACTGCCCGCCTCGTTGTTGCCGCCGCCGTAAGCAAGGGATTGGACATTGGCCAGAACCAGCGTGTCAGCGTCAGACCCGCCCGCCGTCGCAGTTTCACCGCCAAACACAATATCGCCTGCAGCCCCGGTGATGATGTCGGCATCCGCGCCGCCGTAAATCAGGTCAGCGCCAGCGTCACCGGCCAGCTGGTCGCGGCCGTCGTCGCCATAAAGGCTGTCGTCGCCTGCGTCGCCGAAAACGGTGTCGTCGCCGCTGTCTGCGTCAACGATGTCATTGCCTGCGCCTGCGGCGACGCTGTCATTGCCAGCACCTGCATAGATCACGTCGGCGTTGCCGGTGGTGCCCAGCACGCCTGTGGCGTCGTTGTTGTCGACCCGGTCGCCGTCGGGGTCGCCCGTATAGGCGGTGTCGATGCTGTCGGCAGCGCTGGTGCCCGAAACGATGCCGTCTTTGGTCACCGCGCTGGTGGTGTTGATATGGATATAGCCGATGTCGGTCTGGGTGCCATCGCTGACGGTGTAAGACAGGTTTTCCTGCCCCAGCACGCCATTGGCAAACACCGTCACGGTGCCGTCGGCGTTCAGCCGCACCTGCTGCCCCGAGGTCAGTGTCACTGTCTGACCCACCGACACAGCGGTGCCGTTGATCTGGGTGATGGTCAGGGGGGCGCTGCCGGTCTGGGTGTCGTTGGCCAGAATGTCAAAGGTTCGGCTGCTGTTGGCGACCACGTTCAGCGTGTCATCCACCGCCAGCGTGACCGTCTGGACCGAGTCCGCCATGATCAGCAGGTTGCTGTCATAAATCGCGTCACCCCCATCGGCGATGCCGATCTTGATGGTGTTGGGTTGCCCCTTGAGCACAGCCGCCTTGAGCGACAAAGTATAGGTCAGACCATCCATTTCGATATTGAGTTGATCGGCAGTGTTGTCGCGGTACAGGTTTTCATTCTTGCCGCTGTTGACCTCGTCAATGGCGACATTGCCCGCCACGGTGATCGACACCGGCACGAAAGTTCCGTTGACCCAGACACCAAAAGCATCGTTCACGCCGCCCAAGACGTATTCAGGATACTCATCCGACGTGAAGACGAACTGCATCGTCAGGTAATCGCCATCTGGCGTGAAGGTCGCGGTCAGGATTGCACCGTCAAACGTGTCCATCCCAGCCACAGCGTTCAGTTGCGCATCGCCGTTGATGCCGCCCAAGACGTCACTGCCCGCCCCGGTCAAGGTGTTGGTGTTGGTGTCACCGACAAAGCTGCCCGGATTGGTGAATGCCGTTGTGCTGCCAGTGGACAGGATCACACCGGTATCGGTCGGCGACACCCCCGGCATGGCGGTCAACGCGCCCGAATAGATGCCCGAAGATGCCGCATCACCCGAAAAGGTCGCGCTGCTGACGGTGATACCCGGTCCGAAGATGGTATTCGCCATGTCCATCGCGGTGGCGGCGGTGTTGATGGTCAACTCGGTTGCAGTGGCCATGATGGTTACTCTTTCACAAAATCAAAATTGGCGGCGGTGGCACGCGATTCGCAGGCAAGACGGCACGAAGGAAAAACGGGTCAGACATTTTCACGGCTTTATCTGATAAGGTATTGTTTCAATGTTAATTTAATGACCAGTCTTTTTCCTCACGCGCATCTTTGGGTTCTGCGGGTTTCGCTAAGTCCCGGACAGCAATTACGGTAAGTCCCGGACACGCATTTCATTAAGTCCCGGACAGGGATTTCGCTAAGTCCCGGACAGTTCCGGGTGGTGTGACGGTTGGTCTTTGCCTGCGATGTCGCGGCACTCTGTCG
>CAMAQR010000060.1 GCA_945860375.1 Pseudorhodobacter antarcticus | reverse complement strand
CCCTTGTCATCACGCGTAGATTCGCAGGCTTATCAAGGTAATCACGCCCCGGTCTGCGGCGGGGAGGCACTGACCGGCAGTGAATGACACTGGCTGGCACTGGATTTGCACACGGGTGCCGCCCGGCTTTGATCGGTTTCAGGCAGTATAGGCGTCCGCAGCGGTTACATGCGGGCGCGATCACCTAGTGATCTGGATGCAAATGCCGCGAAATCGCGCCCCACGCCGCTTCTCCCAAAGAAAACACAATGAAATCAATCACTGGCACCCCGGTGCAGATCCAGTGTCAGTCAGTGTCACCCCGCCGCTGCGGTCCTAGTGCCCTAATCCCTTATTTTACAGGGTTTGGTGCATGGCGCGTCGGCATCCGTGTCGGTTGCCGCCTCAAAGTGAGGTCGCGTCCGCTATGCCGCAGCGCAGCATGTTTTTGGCCGAAATCGCAAAAACCCAATAAAACAGAGACCGGCGAGGCCGCAGCAGCCGATGACGCCGCTTTTGCCTTCAAGACCGGCTTTTCTGCCCGGGCGCTGATCGGCTTGCTGGGCAATGACGATTTCAGCTTCAAGGTCAGCCCAGATGGCTCAGCCTTCTTCGAGGCCATAAGCATTGACCGAACCAGCGGTCGCCCGACCCTGCCGCAGGGCACAGTTCTGGGCGGCATGGCGTCTGATCCTGCTGGCCGCGCCGATGGCTGGATCTGGTTCAACACCACCGCGCAGCAATTGCGGGCGCGGGCGGGCGGGGTGGATTTCAACTTGGGGCCCCTGACCGGTGCCGCGTTTCTAACGGTGGCGCAGAATGCTCTGGAGGCATCCTCCGTCATATCCGCCCCCGGCGTCACCCCGAGCTCGATCCTCACCGTCTCGCTCGCGCCTGCCTTTGATGCCGACGAGAACAGCCCGGACCTCCTCGACCTCGTCACCCTCTGGGCCGAGGCCGGAACTGACCAGATCACCCTCAACGCCACCTTTTCCGACCCGACCTCGGGTGCGGTCAAAATCAACTGGAGTGCAAACTGATGGCCAAACTGTCCCGTGACCTGACCCCCGGCACCCTGCATCCGCGAGAAAACATCACTGGGTCCGGTGTGCTTGGCGTGCTGAACGCCGAGACCCTGATCAACGCCGACGGCGCCTCGACCGTCACGCTCGACCTGCGCGGTACCTTCAGCATGACGGTCGAGATCGCGGGATCGGTCGATGGCACCAACTGGATCCTGCTGCCGGTGCGCTCCATGGCGGGTGGGGCCTATCTGGTTGCTGTCGCAGGTGCTGCGGCAGGCATCTGGGTTGCGGCCTGTGCCGGGTTTGCCAAGATCCGCGCCCGAGTGACGGCCTATACTTCCGGGGCTGCCACAGCGACCTTGCTCGCGGCGACCGGCCTTCTGGATGATCGGCTGCTGGGTGAGGTGTCTTCCAACGCGGCCACGATCACCGCCGCCGTCAGCACGGCGGCCACCCTGACCCTCGCCGCCCCGGGCGCTGGCCTGCGTCATTACCTCACCAGCCTGCGCATCGAGCGGCATGCGGCAGCGCTCCTCACGGCGGGCACCGCGCCAGTGGTGATCACGACAACCAACCTGCCCGGCGCGCTGGCGTTTTCCATCCCGATGGAGGCGGCTGCGCAGGGCAGCGTCTATGAGAAACTCCTCGAACCGGCGCGCGCCATCATGGCCGCGGCGCAGAACACTGCCACGACCATCGTCGCGCCCCTGACCACCAGCGTGATCTGGCGGCTCACCGCGACGTTTTATGTTGCGCCGTGACGCCAGCCACTTCCCTCACCCCAAACTTCGGAAGCCCCATCATGACGGAACCACCGACCCTTCTCGAAGGCGTCGCCCAAGCCTTCCGCGATCACGGCCTTAACCTTGCATCTGTGAGCGGCGTAAATCGAATCCGTCGGCGAAGGGGCGGAACTGATCCCACGGAGAGGAAACTTTACCAAAATCGCCATAAACTGCGGTTATAAAGCGCACAAATTCGACGGTCTACAACCATTGGTGAATGGAAATAGCTTGAAAAACGGTGCCTTAGCGCTGTCACCCGACAGCTCAGCACCATGAGCCGTCTCCAACATTTAGGGAAACGAAATGCAGATTTCATCTCTTCCACGATCGGTGGTCCGGTCGTTGGTTCTGGTGTTCTTTACCACTCTTGGGGCGGGCGCCGTCTCGGCACAAGAGGCGATAGATAACCCTGGCCGCCTTCTGGCCTCAAACTGTTTCCAGTGCCATGGCACCAACGGAACGCCCGTCGCCGGTGGCTTTGACAAGATTGCCGGTGGCAGCGCGAAAGAGATCGTCTCGGAGTTGTCCGAGATGCGGGCCAGTGCGATTGCAGGGTCAGAGCATCCGGTCATGACTGTTCACGCGCAGGCATACAGCCTTGCGGAGATCGATCTGATGGCGCGCTATCTGGCAACTGTCGGGGTGGTGGTTCCCAACTCGTTCAAGCTGACGGTGGCAAAAACCGGCACGGGCAAAGGCACCCTTACTTCGTCACCTTCCGGCATCAACTGTGGCAGCACCTGCTCCAAAACCTACAACAAGGTAACTGCGGTGACGCTGAAGGCCGCAGTGACCAAGGGTAGCGTGTTCGCAGGCTGGAGCGGGGCTTGCACCGGCACGGCAACCTCTTGCACCGTATCCGTTGCCGGGGTCACGACCGTTGGCGCAATCTTTAGCCTTGCCCCTGCCGGCGGCGGCACGCCGGTATCCAATATCACCCTGAAACTGGAAAAGGCCGGCAAGTCTTATGGCACTGTCGTTTCCAACCCGGTGGGTATCGATTGCGGTCTGAACTGTGAAAAATCATCCGCAGCCCTGCCCAAGAATACGGTGATCACCCTGACAGCGGCACCTGTTTCGGGACGCAAGTTTGTCGGCTGGACCGGGGCTTGTCGCGGCACTGCGCTGATCTGCACGATCACACTTTCGGCGCAACGCGAGGTCAAGGCGACCTTCAAATAACCGCTAGGATCAGGCCCTTCGGGGGCAACGGCGGATTGACAGAAGATTTGAGAAGGAGACTCACCATGGAACGCAGAACATTCTTCGGCATGTTGGCCGCAGGCACAGTAGGGCTTTCGGCCACGACCCCCGAACTGGGCGCTCAGACGATCGGGGCAAAGAAATTCGTGGTAGTGGGCGGCGGCATGGCAGGCGCGACTTGCGCAAAATACCTTGCCATGTGGGCCAAGCGCAGCGGGATAACCGCTGAGGTGACCCTTGTTGACGAGAACGCGCGTTACGTCTCGTGCATCATGAGCAACAAGGTCGTCACCGGAGAACGTACGCTGGCCTCGCTGACCTACGGCTATGACACGCTGTCGATCAAATTCGGCCTGCGCTTTGTCAATGCGGGCGTGACTTCGGTGGATGCCATAAACAAGACGGTGTCGCTGTCCACCTCAGAAACGCTGACCTATGATCGGCTGATTCTGGCCCCCGGAATCCAGTTCGATTACAGCACGGTGTCGATCACTGCGGCGGGCTTGACGGATGAACAAGCCCGCGATGCGGTGCCACATGCTTGGAAGGCCGGACCGCAGACGGATACGCTGCGGAACCAGCTTGTCGCGCTGACGGCTGGCGAGCATGTCATCGTCACGGTGCCGAAATCGCCCTATCGCTGCCCGCCCGGCCCCTATGAGCGGGTCTGCGTGATTGCGGACTGGCTGAAAAAGAACAAGGCCGGCTCGCGCGTTATTGTTCTGGATGCCAACGCGGGCATTCAGGCCGAGAAGGTGAACTTCGGCAATGCTTTCACGACGATTCACGCCAATATCGACTATTTCCCGAATGCAGTCATTGCCTCGGTCAGCTTTGACTCTGCCAGCCCCTCGGTTAAAACAGTGACGCTTGTGGCTCCGGCTGCGCAGGTCAATCCGGTCACCAATGTCGCCTCGGTCACGACGCAAAGCAGCTTTACCGCCGCCGTGGTCAACCTCTTGCCGCAGATGAAGGGCGGCCAGATCATGCTGGATACCCTTGCCGGTGTCGGGGGTGCCATCGTCAGCGGTCGTTGGGCCAAGGTCAACGAACTGAGCTATGAGACTTTGGTCCCGGGCGTCCACGTCGTTGGCGACAGCATCTCGTCAAAGCAGCCAAAGGCAGGCCATATCGGCAACCAGCAAGGCAAAGTCTGCGCCGATGCGATCTTGCGTCTGGAAAGCGGCCTGCAGCCCTATCCGGCCCCTGTGACCAACTCGGCCTGCTACACGCCGATCACCTCCACAACCGCGACATGGCTGACTGCGATTTTTGCCTATAATGCGGGTGCGGGCGAAATGCAGGTCGCACCTCCGGGCGTGATCGAAGCCCCCGGCGGCCCGACAGCGCAAGCCTATTCCGAAATGGGCGAGTGGTTTGGCGAGTTGATGGCAGATACCTTTGCCTAACCATTGGGTTGCCTGATCCAGCGCAATCAGCGTAGCCTTGCTTCGGGCGCGGTCAACCGCGCCCGAAGCTGCATTTTCGGCCTGACTGCGGTTTTTGAATCCGCCTTTGGGCCTCAGGACGACAGGAAAACCAACGTGCCGATGTTCCTTTCCCCCCATCCCGCTTTGCATAAACCAATGACCGGCATGGTCGGGGCGGCGCTGCTGGCCTGCACCCTGCTGCTGAACGGCTGCACCGATGTGGAAGGGGGCGGAGCAAACCTGCTGGGCGGGATTGATCTTTCGCCGCGCAACGGGCGCAACGGCAACAACGGCCATCAAATCACCGGCGGCGGCAAAACCGAATTCGTTTATCTTGATGCCAATGGGACCGAAGTGGCCGCCGCTCCGGGGGTCACGCCGACAGCGGAAGGCTATTCCGTCAATCTGCAGTCCGTTCCGGTGGCCGATGCCGCGCGCTCGATTCTGGGGGATGTGCTAAAACAGCCCTATAGCCTTGATCCGCAGGCCACCGGCACCATCACTATGGCCACGGGCCGTCCGGTGCCGCGCGATCAATTGCTGATGATCTTCGAAGAGGCACTGTCGGCCAACGGGCTGGTGCTTTTGGAAGGCGGCGGGCAGTTCGTAATCCGCCATGACGACGGCAACCAGCGCCCCGGTGGCGTCGGGGTGGCGGGCTATGGCCTGACGGCGGTGCCGCTGCAAAACGTCGGGGCCGACAGGATGCTGACCCTGCTGGATGGTTTTGTCGCGGATGGCGGAAATCTGCGGGCCTCGACGCGCGAAGACATCATTCTTGTGCGGGGAACCGCGCGCGAGCGGGCCTCGTTGGCCGATATCGTCACCGCGCTGGATGTCGAATTGATGGCGCGTCAGGATGCGGGCATCGCCTTTCTGAAGAACAGTTCTGCCGCCTCTGTCAGCCTGAGCCTCGAAGATTTGCAGGCCAGCGATGGTGCGGCGTCCGGCTGGAAGTTTCAGACGTTGGAAGAGGCAAACGCTATTCTGGTCGTCGCCCACGACCGCGACGATTTGCGCGATGCGCTGGGCTGGATCGCACAGTTTGACCGCGCGGGTGGCGCAGCAACCGCGCAAGTGCATGTCTACAAAGTGCAATTTGCCCGCGCCTCTCAGCTGACGGCGATCTTGGAAAGCACTTTTGGCGGCGGCGGGGCGGCGGCCATCGAGGTGCCGGTCGGGCCTAGCGACATGCTGTCAGGCCCGGATTCCGCGACGCAGGACGGCGGGCTGGCCTTCCCAGCCGATGTGGCGGATCGCCGCCCTGCAACGCGTGCACTATCCACCGCGATGGGTGAGGGCGATTTGCGCTTTATCGCCAATGACGCCGACAACACCATCGTCATCCGCGCTCCGGCCGCCGTGCGCCGCGATGCGCTCGCACTGCTGACCGAGCTTGACCGTGCGCCAGTGCAGGTGCTGATCGAGGTGATGCTGGTTGAAGTCACCTTGAATGACGCGACCCGCTTTGGCGTGCAGGCCTATCTGAGCGGCTCTGACTCCGCATTGCTGAGCGGGGCTGCCGACAGTTCCGGCATCGCCACACAATCGCCGGGCTTCAACATCATCCTTGGATCGACGACCAGCCCCCGGATGATAATTGACACGCTGGAACAGGTGACCAGCACCCGCGTGGTATCCGCTCCGTCGGTCGTGGCTTTCGAGAACGAAGAAGCCGAGATCAAGATCGTCGATCAAGTGCCGATTACCACGCAGAAGGTGGTCGGAACCCAGTCTGCCGATGCGCCGGTCGTCAGTACCATCGAGTACCGCGATGCGGGAGTGATCTTGCGCGTTACACCGCGGGTCAGTGAATCGGATCTGGTCAACCTATTGGTCAAGCAGGAGCTTTCCGCAGTACTAGCCGATCCTGCCGGTGAAAACACTTTGACCCCGCGCCTGCGTCAGCGCAGCATCAGCACGCAGGTTTCGGTCTATGACCAGCAGACGGTGACGCTGGGCGGTTTGATTTCGACGCAATCTTCCAAAGACCGCAAGGGTGTGCCGCTTTTGGGGATTTTGGGCGGGGGCCGCAAGGCCAGCAGCGACAGCCGCACCGAGCTCTTGATCTTTATCACCCCGCATGTGGTCCGCAACCAGCGCGATGCGGCGGCCATCTCGGAAGAGCTTCGCAGCAAGATGACGGTGATGACGGAACAATGATAGACCCATCGGTGCCTCAACCGGCCTTGGGTGGCGGTATCGACCAAGGTGGCGATCCGCTTGGGCTAGCCCAAGAGCGGGCTGCGGCGCATGGTCTGGCACTGATGCGGCCAGAAGACTGGCCCGCCAGTCCAGCGCTGCCTCCCGCCCTGTCCCAGCGATTTCTGCGCGAGATGCAGGCTTTGCCGCTTGGCCGTAGCGCAACCGGGGTCTATCGGGTTGCCGTGGCCGACCCTGGCAATGCAGCGGCGATCGACGCGCTGGCACTGGCGCTTGGTTCGCCGCTCGAATTGCGGGTGGCTTCGGCTCCTGCAATCCTTGGGCGGCTTCAGGATCTGGGCGGGGACGATTCTGGTTTTGCGCTAGATGCCCGCGCGATCCACATCGGAACCGATGCCGCCGACAGCGACGACCCCGAGGACAGCGCGCTGGACGCGCCCGCCATCGCCGCACTGGACCGGCTGCTGGCCGAAGCCGTGCAGAGCCGCGCCACCGATCTGCATCTGGAGCCGGGACCGCAGCTGATGACGGTGCGCCACCGCGTCGATGGCATGTTGCGGGTGATGACGACGCTGCCACCCGCAACCGGGCGGGCGGTGGTGTCGCGGCTGAAAATCCTCGCTGGGTTGAACATTGCAGAGCGCAGGCTGGCACAGGATGGCCATATCCGTGCGCTGATCGGCGGAAAGACGCGAGATCTTCGCTGCGCCACGCTGCCCTTTGTCGATGGTGAAGGTGCCGCAATCCGCATCCTTGCAGGTCGCACAACCTTGCCCCAGCTTGCCGCCCTTGGGCTGCGGCCCGAGGCTGAGCGCGATCTGCGGGCCGGTCTGGGCCAGAGCCACGGCCTTATTCTGGTGACAGGGCCGACCGGTAGCGGCAAGACCACCACGCTTGCCGCCGCCACCGCAGAAATCAACGCGCCGCATCGCAAGATTCTTTCGGTCGAAGATCCAGTCGAATACCACATAGACGGCATCAGCCAGATGCAGGTCAATCCGCAGATCGGACTGACCTTTGCCGGTGCTCTTCGCAGCTTTCTGCGCGCCGACCCTGACGTCATTCTTGTGGGCGAGGTGCGCGATGGCGAAACCGCCCGTATCACGGTTCAGGCTGCCCTGACCGGACATCTTGTGCTGACAACGCTGCATACCAATTCTGCCGCCGGCGCGGTCATGCGTCTGGTCGACATGGGAATCGAGCCGTTTCTGATCGCCGCCACGCTGCGCTGTTCGATCGGGCAACGGTTGGTCCGCATGCTGTGCCGCAACTGCCGGACCATGACACGGGCGGTGCCGCCTTTTCCCGACACCATCCTGCGCGCCGCCGGGTTGGAACCGGGGGTCGAGGTGGAGTGCTGGGTGGGCGCGGGCTGCGAGCATTGCGGCCATACCGGCTATTATGGCCGCATGGCCCTATTTGAAGTCATGTCACTGACCGAGGATCTGCGCGGGCATCTGCTGCGCGGTGCGGCGGTTTCGGCCCTGCACAGAGAGGCGGTGCGCCAAGGCATGTTGCCCCTGATCGCGGATGGGGTGCTGCGCGCTCTTGCCGGGCAGACCTCGTTCGAAGAAGTGCTGCGGGTGGTGCAGGATGGCTGACAGGGGTTCCTTCTTTGTGCTGCCCGGACGGCGGCGGCAGGCATCGGCCGAGGATGTCACACTATTCACCCAAGAACTGGGCTGGATGGTGGCGGCCGGAGTGCCTTTAGGGCGGGCCATCGATCTGCTGTTGCTGGATGCGGGCGGCGGGGCGATGGAACCGGCCTTACGCGCGATGCGGGCCGAACTGCGCGCCGGGCGCAGTCTGGCCCATGCCCTGACCAATCAGCCCGCGCTGTTTTCAATCTCATATGCGCGGCTGATCGGTCTGGCCGAGACCGCAGGCACCCTACCACAAGTCCTTGACCGCATTCACCTTGCGCGTAAAAACGCGCAGACTCTGCGGCGCAAGATCCGCTCGGCGATGATCTACCCGGCCTTTCTGGTCACGGTTGCCTTTGCGGCGGTTGCGGTGATCCTAATGGCGGTGGTGCCACAGCTTAAGGTTATTGCGCCTGACAACGATCAAGCCGACCCCAGCGCGCTGACGCGGCTGGTGGTGGTGTCGGACTGGCTGACCGCGCATTGGCTGGCTTTGGGCTTGGCCACGGTACTTTGTGCGCTGGCAGGGGCGGCCTTGCTGCGCCAGCCCGCCATAAATCGGGCGGTGGCCGAGGCTTTGGCGGCGTTGCCCGTCATCGGTCCGGTGATACGCGCCATGCGTCTGGCAGAGTTGATGCAGACGCTTGCAATGCTGACCGATGCCGGGCTTCCGCTTGCCGATGCACTGCGGCTGGCGCGGCGGACCACCTTTGCGCCCAAGCTGGCCGATGCTCTTGCCCAGATGGAGGCCGCCCTGCGCGCGGGCGGGGATGTGACCGCGCCGTTGCAGTCTTCGGGCCAGTTTCCGCCCCTGCTGGTCAGCCTGATCCGTGTTGGCATGGAAACCGGCAACATAGCACCATCGCTGCGGCAGGCGGCCCAGATATTTGACGACAAGACCCGCCACGCCACCGAACGCGCGCTGGCCGTGCTGGAGCCTGCGATCATCCTGCTGATTTCCGGCGTGGTGGGCGGGATTATCTATGTCATCGTTGATGCGCTGATGGCGGTCAACGATCTTCTGATATGAAGAAAGGAAATTCGATGCCGCATACCGCGTTACAGTGCCAGACTACAATCGGCCATCCGTGCCGCGCCAGAGCCAAGGCCGAGGCAGGGTTCACGCTTGTCGAACTGCTGGTGGTGCTTGTTATCCTGTCGTTGCTAGCGGCATTGGTCGGGCCACGGGTGGTTGGTTACATGGGACAATCCAAGGTCAAGGCAGCGCATATCCAGATCGACGGGTTCCAGACTGCTCTGGACCTGTTCCAACTGGATGTCGGGCGCTATCCGCTGCAAAGCGAAGGCCTTGCCGCGCTGGCGGCGGCGCCAGGCGGGGCCACCGGGTGGGCCGGACCCTATCTGGACAAGGGCATCACCGCAGATCCCTGGGGGGCTGCTTATATCTACAGCGCCCGAGGCAATGGCGCGGGGTATCAAGTGGTATCGCTGGGGGCGGATGGCCGCGAGGGCGGTGACGCCGAGAATGCCGATGTCGGCAACTGAACCAGAGATGACAGCGGTCAGGGCGCGGGGCTTATGGGTAAAGATGATGGGGAAGGCGGTTTCACCTTGGTGGAGATGCTGCTGGTCGTGGTTCTGCTTGCGCTTGCGGCAGGCTTGGTCATGGCCCGCGCGAGCCCTGACCGGAGCGCTGTCACGCTCTCAGCCCATTTGGGTGACTATCTGCGCGAGGCCCGCGCGCTGGCCATCCTTGAAGGCCGGATCGTCACGCTGCGGCTTGATCCTGCCACCAGGCAACTTGCCGGCCCGCCGCCTTTGGGGGAGTTGGCACTTCACGCCCGCCTTGCCCTTGAAACAAGCCAATTCCCCGCAGACAGCCTCTCGTTTCAGCCAGATGGCTCGACGGGCGGCGGGATCTTGCACATTCTGCCGCGCGGTGCTGCGGAGGCAGGCTATAGCCTCGCCGTTGCGCCCCTTACCGGAGCCGTCACCGCCCTGCCCTGAAGCAGGCTTCAGCCTGGTCGAGGTGCTTGCCGCGCTGACCATTGCCGCCCTGACGCTAGGGATGGTGATGCAGGTGTTTTCCGGCGCGGCGCGGCTGGGACATCGGCTTGAAATGCAAACTTCCGCCCGTATGCTGGCCCGCGCTGTGCTGGCAGACAACACAAGCACCAGCGGCATCACCGGGCAATTTCATTGGCAGGTAAAGCGCGACACCACAGGCGCGCGGCAGCTTTGGATCGAGTGGGCCAACGGTGCCAGCCTGACCCTGACGCGGATGGATGCCGCGCCCGCCACCACAGATGCCATGCCATGACAGCCCGCCCGAGTTGCAAAAGACGGGTCGGCGAAGACGGCTTTACTCTAATCGAGGCGCTTGTTGCGCTTGCCTTGGGGGCGCTGGTTGTCACCCTCACACTTTCTGCGGTGCAGGTAGCCGGATCGGTGCTGAAAGGGCTGCACAGCCGCATCACCGCAGCCGAGTCCTTGGCCCGCACCGGCGCGATCCTTGCCCAAGACACGCTGCACGCGCTGCGCTGGCGCGACACTTCTGGCAACCTGATTTTTCTTGGCACGGCGGATGCGGCGATCTTTGCACAGTCCGCCCGCCCGACCGCCCCTTGGCGCGGGGCGTCGCTGGTGCGCCTGTCAGTGGAGCGCGATAGAGTGGGCGGCATATCGCTCTATCGCAGCGAAGCGCCGCTTGATGCCGCAGGGCCGGGCCAGTGGCAGGCGCCGGTCTTGTTGCGCCGCGCACCTGACATTGTGGGGCTGCGCTATCTGGATGCCGATGGCCGCTGGCAGTCCGATTGGTCTGAAACGGGGATGCCGCGTGCGATAGCCGTCGCACTGGCCCCGGAAGGGGCCATTCCGGCGCTGGTGGCCGAATTCCCGCCGTTGATCGAGCCGGACTGCGCGCTGGGGCAACCCGACCGCTGTTCGCTTCCACCCGAGATGCTGCAATGACCAAAGGACAGAGCGAAAGCGGGGCAATCCTTGTCGCGGTGTTACTGGTCCTAACGCTTTTAGCGGGAATCGCCGCGGCATTGGTGCATAGCGGGCGTAACGCGCTGTTGACCCTGCGGGCCGAGGATGCGCTTCTGCGCCGCGAAACCGCGTTGCACTCGGCGCTTGCAAGCTTGGATGGGGCACTATCGCCCCCCCTTTGGGGGGGGTCGCAGGACAGGATTAGTTTCACCGTGGCCAGCGCTGCCGATGCGGTGGTGACCGCCAAGATTCAGGCGATTTCCGGGCTGATCAACGCCAATACCGCTCCAATGGTTCTGCTTGAAGGGCTGCTGCGCGCGGCGGCAGCGGACGATCTGACCGCCCAGAATAAGGCCGCCGCCCTTGGCGCCGCACGCCAGCAAACGGCGTTCCGTTCAGCGGACGAACTGGCCATCTTCTTTGCCGATACACCCCTGCTTTGGCAGCAAGTGCGCACTGTGCTGACAGTCTGGGGCGGGGCCGACGCGCTTGACCCCGACACTGCGCCGCGCCTTGCCCTACTGGCCATTCCGGGCATGACCGCCAACGCCGCCGATGCCCTGATTGCCGCCCGCGCAGGCTCCGCTTGGGACTCGACGGGGCGTGCAGAGGCCGAATTGCTCTATCGCCCCTTTCTGGCCGGACAAGATCAAGGCATATATGCGTTCAGCCTGAGGGTCGGCGCGGACCGGCTGGCAAGTCCCGGCATCGGGATCCTTGGCAAAGACGGCCGCTTTCACCTGATCGGGCTGGATTGGCCAAGCGCAGAGGAAAACATCGCGCCATGAAACCTGCTCTATGGTCCCGCTTGGTCGAGCCCTACGCCCTGATCGCAAATCGGTTGACCGCAACTCTGCCGCAAGCCGTGCTGGGCGTAGCGCGGCTGCGGCCAGAGGATGCCGACTCCGCAGCCAGGGCCACGGGTCGGCGCTTTTGGCTGGAAATGCCGGGGGATCGGGTTTTGATCCGCACTCTGTCGCTGTCCCGCGGGCAAGAGGTCCTTTGGCGCGACCATGTGGTGGAGCGCTTGCCGACGCTTTCGCCTTGGAAGACCGGCGACTATCTATGGGATGCCGCCATCAGCGGTCGCGACAAAGCCGGCGGCATCACGGTCGACATCGCACTGACTGCGCTTGCAGAGGTTCAGGCTATGGAGGCCCGACTTGGGCGCAACCTGGATGCGATCCGGCTGGCCGCCGACGTGGATCGTCCGGCTCTTTGGCTGCGGCAGGATCAGCGGCTTGGACGCCGAATTCAGGCCATGGTGATTGGGCTTACGCTGGGAACCTGCCTGCTTGGGCTTGGCTTGGCCAGTTGGCAGATGATGCACGCCCTGCGCGACCAAAAGGCGGCAGCGGCAGATCAGACCAACGCCGCCCGCCTGCTTGCCGCGTCAGATCACCCCGCCGGTCTGGCCGAGGCGGCGCTGGCTCTTTTGGACAAACGGCCGCCGCATGAGTTGCGCGCCCTGACCCTTGCAAGGCTGGCACAGCGTCTGCCCGATGCGGCGTGGGCGGTTGGCCTGCGGATCGATGCTGCCGGTTTCGAACTTTCCGGCATATCAGCGCAACCCGAAGCCCTCGTGCCGCTGCTGGAAGCAGATCCCGGTCTTGAACAGGTGCAGCTCTCAGCAACCTCTGCCCGCGAGGCCGAAAGCGGGCTGTTTACCTTTACCATCAGCGGGCGCGCGTTTCCGACAGGAGAGTGGCCATGACCTCTGCTTCCCGCGCGCTGCTGCGGGCCTGTGTCCTTGTCGGGCTGCTGCCGCTGTTGTCGCTGGGTCTGGCATGGGCGGCCAGCCAGAGCGCGGACCGCGCGGCGACCGAGGCCGAGCTGGCCCGCAGCACCTTGGCCGCCGCCAGCGCCCAACTTGAACCGCAAGACGCCAAAGCGGCGCTTGGGGCTGCCCCGGCCCGCCTGCTGATGCAAGGGGCAACCATCGGCGTATCGGGCGCGGCGTTTCAGTCTTTGCTGACCGACCTTGCTGCTCTGTCGGGAGCCACGCTGGAGCGCGTCGATCCGATTCTGGCC
This sequence comes from Pseudorhodobacter antarcticus, assembly GCA_945860375.1. The sequence continues at coordinate 9,372 of CAMAQR010000060.1, read as the reverse complement.
GAGCAGGCCGGAGTGCTGACGCAAATGCACAGCCGGGCGACATTTAGCGGAACCGATGGCGATATCATGAACCTTGTCATCAACCTCGAAGCCGCAGAGCCGCTGATCTTTCTGGACCGGCTGGAAATGATACCGCTGGAGGACGACGGCGAAAGATTAAGCGTCGAGTTGGAACTTTCGGCCTATGCCGCTGCGGGAGCCAATCCATGACCCTTAGAATGATGCTTTTGCTGCTGGTGGGGGTTTTGGCCGTCGCACTTGGGTTTGACCGGCTGTGGCTTGCCCCGTTGCCCCAGACGGCAGCCCCGAAGACGCCCGTTTCTGAAACCTATCCGGCCCCGATGTCGCAAAGCGCGCTCAACCCCGCTGCGGGGCTGGCCCCCGACATCCTCGCGCCGATCTTTGATCGCCCGCTGTTCCGGCCAAGTCGGTCCCAAACCCTGCCGGAAAGTGCCAAAGGCACAGTGCCAAGCCCCGAACCAGACGCCGCCGCCATTGCACCCGACCTGACACCGTCGCTGTTGGGAACCGTCAACCTGCCGAAGCCCGGCGGTGCGTTTCTGGCAGATACCGACAGCGGCGAAACCGCCTTTGTCGCGGTTGGTCAAAGCTTTAGGTCATGGCGACTTTTGTCGGTCGGGGATGGCTGGGCCGAGTTGGACGGCCCAGAGGGGCCGTTGCGCCTTGCCTTTCCCCAGCCGCAACAGCCTGCCCCGGAGACAGCCGCGCCATGAAGCTTTTCCAATCTTCGACCACACCGCGCCAGCTTTGGCGCATACTGACGCCGAAAGACCGGGGTTTGATCATGGTGGCAATGGCTGCAGCCGGCATGCTTTGGCTTGCAGGCCTCCCACCGGTGGAAACTCTGTTACTCGTCCTACTTGCTGGTTCGGTGGTTACCATAGCGCTTTGCGACCTGCGCCACCGGATCATCCCCGATCTGATCTCGCTGCCGCTTGTGGCGGCAGGAATTGGGTTTACTGCATTTCAGGGGCGCGAGATGCTGCTGGCACATGCCGCCACTGCGGCGGTGGCGGCGGCGTTGCTGCTGGCGCTGCGGGCGGGCCATTACCGCCTGCGCCAGCGCACCGGCTTTGGACTGGGCGACATCAAGCTGGTTACCGCAGCCGCGGCGTGGATCGGGCCGCTCTATCTGGCCAATTATATCCTGCTGTCGGCATTGTCGGCACTTGGCCATGTGGTCATCCGGCGCTCGGATCGTGATCCGCGCGGCATCCCCTTTGGCGTCCCGCTTGCACTTTGGCTTTGGGTGTTTGCGGTCTTCATGGCCCTACAGAATGGCTCTGATGATGTGTCAGACCTCGGACGGCATCTTTGTGCCGAGGTGGATCTGTTAGCATTTTGAACATTTCCCTCGTTCGATACTTGACGTAACCATAGATGGTTTACGCCCAGAGGAACCCTCTGGGGCGCTTTCTCTACCGCCCCCCTTGGCATGGTTCCTCCCCGGCCCTGTTTGTATACGGGGGGGCGCAGCGCGGCGTTTCGCTAGCGACACGCAGTTTCACCGGGGAATCCAGGCGGAAGCCACTTCGCGGAAGCCATCTCAGTAAATTTCAATATATCAATGGCTTACTTAATCACGATCTTGGCGCGCTGGATTCTTTTGCGGAAGCCAGGGAATCCACTTTTCGGAAGCCACCTTGGCAAGATTCCAGCCAGCGGAAGCCACCCTTTTCGATCCGGGATGGATTGGCCAAAGGCCACCCCTGATCATGGAAGTCAGCTGCCATTCTGATCCGCCATGACAGCTTGCGCCTCTGCTTCGAACACCAATTCGGGCAGGACCACCTCCCACTCGTCGCGGCGGAGCAACGCGACTATGGGGCGGCCAAGGAAAAGGTCGGCGATTGGGATGCGCTGATGCAGGGCGTGTTCGCCGCAGCGCCGGTCTGGGTTTCGGTCAGCTTGGTCATGGAGGGTTCCTCTATTGGTCGTGCGTGGCAAGGAAGGCGGCAATGCGCGACATCAGGTCGTTGTGGCCGTCGGCATCCGTGCCAATGATCACGTCGCCATCGTCGTCGCGGTCCAGATCGGAGACCTCGAGCAGCAAGGCGATGGCGTCGTCGCAGGCGGCGAGGCGCTCGGCTTCCCATGCGGCGGTGATGGCATCCTGTTCGATCTGATGGCGCGGGGCGGGATCAAGCGGCATGTTCGCCCTCGTTGAACGCTATATCGGTGATTTGGCGCAGTAGGCTGGAATAGTGGTTGAGGGTGCCAACGTCGCCCCAGTGGACCGCGTCGGGGTCGGTGTTGAAATGGTCATCGCTCAGGGTCTGGATGCGAGCCAGCATCTGGTCGATCCGGGCTTTGGTGGCGAGAAAGGATTCTAGGGCTTTGTCGTTCGGGGCGGTGGCGCGGCGGGTGGCCATGGTGTGGTCTCCAGGGGTGGGTTGCATCGTTCTGGTGCAATCATCATCGCTCTGGCGGGGCGGCTAATGTAGAAAATTCCAAGCAATATCAGTGCCTTTTGATTGAACTCCGGGCGCATAGGCCTTCGGTTCAACCGCCACCCATTTGCATCCGATCCACATGTAGAGATGGGCCAACTCTCGCGTCGGGCGTGGCATGATGCGGGGATCACGGGACAGGCTTAAGCAGTCCAGTGCCTCGGGCGTGACCTGCCGGATTTCGCGGGCGGTGAGGATGTCTTCGGGCTTCCAACGCGGCAGCGCGGGCAGCATGTGGGCGGGATAGCTGTCGAAATGGACGTAGACGTGCGCCCATTCTTCGGGGCCGATCTGGATGGCGATCTGCGCGCGGGGGCTCATGGTGCCAACTCAAATCAGCTGGAGATTGACTAGCACCGCTTTGGCAGACCAACTCGCCGGACACGGTCTGCAACGCGGTCGTGTCGGCAGTTCCAGATCTTGGGAAATGGCTGGTGATCCTCGAAGTCGGCGTCCAGAGATTGACAAAGTAACGCAGACTACCCAGGTTAGTAAGTGAGTGATAACTAACTTATCAGGACGATTCCCGTGAAAGCGCGAAAACCAGCCGACACGCGCAAGGCCGAAATCATCGCGACCATGCTGCGGCTGGCCGATGAGCTGGGTCCTGACAGATTGACAACGCTTGCATTGGCAAACGCCGTCGGTTTGACACAGGCGGGAATTTTTCGTCACTTCCCGACCAAGCAGGATCTCTGGCTTTCGGTTGCGGCGCAGATTGCGCAGGACATGACCACTGCCTGGGATGCTTGCCTTGCCGTTGCCACGCAACCGCAAGACCGGGTTGCCGGATTGATTCAGGTGCAACTGCGCCAGATAGCAGCCCATCCAGCAATCCCCGCCATTCTGCACTCCCGCGAACTTCACACCGAGAATGCCGCTCTGCGTGCCAAATTCGTCGCGTTGATGACGCAGTTTCAAACCCTGTTGGTCGAGACGCTGGCCGAGGGCCGCGCAACGGGCGTGTTTCGAGTCGATCTTGCACCCAAGGATGCGGCCATTCTTCTGATTTCCCTTGTCCAGGGACTTGCGATCCGCTGGTCCCTTGGTCAGCGGGTCTTTTCGCTGGAGGACGAGGGCAGCCGCCTGCTTGCCTGCCAGCTTGACCTGTTCAGACCACAGCCCGCGTCGGAGAAAACCACATGAACTTCCCGTCAAAACGCACGATTTTCGCAATTGTTGCCTTGGGGGCTGTTGCAACCGGCGGCAGGTTTTTCCTGACCGAACGCCCTGTGTTTGTGCCGGTGGTTACAGTGACGCAAAGCACAGAGGTGCGGGTCTACGGCATCGGAACGGTGGAGGCGCGGATCGTGTCAAAGACCGGGTTCGAAGTCGGCGCGGCGCTTTCCGAACTTTTGGTGGACAGCAACGATGCGGTGACCAAAGGTCAGGTACTGGCCCGGCTGCACCCCGCCGAGCAAGAGGCGCGCGTGGCGCGGGCCAAGGCGGGTGTCGCCGCCTCGGATGCCGCAATCCTGAAGGCCGAGGCCAATGTCGCGCGGGCGCAGGCCGTGCTTGCCCAACGTATGGCAGCCAATGCCCGGCAGCAGGATTTGGCCTCACGCAACACGGTCGCGGCGACTTCGGCCGAGGAGGCGCAGCGCGATGTCGATGTGGCCGCCGCTGAGTTGACCGTGGCGCAAAGCGATGTCGCGGTGATCCGCGCGCAGGCGGCTGATGCAAAGGCTGCATTGCTACTAGAACAGACCTTGCTCGCGCATCACACTTTGACCGCCCCCTTCGATGCCGTGATCGTTCAGCGCCATGCTGAGGCGGGCACGGTAGTGCGTGCGGGGGACGTCATCTTTACCCTGATGGACCCCAAAACGGTGTGGGTTCAGACCTACATCGACGAAGGGCGGGCCGGGGATCTGACGCTTGGGCAATCCGCCGAGATCCGGCTGCGGTCGTTGCCGCATGCGGTCTATTCCGGTGCCGTGGTCCGCATAGGGATCGAAAGCGACCGGGTAAACGAAGAACGCCGGGTCTGGGTCAGCTGCACCGATTGCCCCGATCAGGTGTTTCTGGGCGAACAGGCCGAGGTGCGCATCACCACTGCCACCCTGACCCACAGCCTGCTGGTTCCAGAAGTCGCCATTCAGGGGTTCGACGGCCACCAGGGCCAGGTCTGGACCCTGCAAAACGGGCGGTTGGCCCAGATACGGTTGATCTTTGGCCACCGCACCGAGGATGCGCGGGTTGAAGTCGTCTCAAACCTGCCCGACGACGCGCAGATCGTGGCCAGCCCGGTCAAGGGTCTGGCCGAGGGCCGGCTGGCCCGCGTGGCGGGGGATGCCCCATGAACCTCGCCTTCCGCGACGTGCGCCACAACCTTTTCCGGTTTCTGCTGACCTGCCTCGGGCTGGGGCTCTTGATGACGGTCGTGCTGGCAATGATGGGGATATACAACGGCCTTGTCGCAGATGCGCTGAACATCGTGAAGGCCCCGCAGGCCGATCTTTGGGTTGTCGAAGCGGAAACACAGGGACCTTTCGCCGAAGCCTCCAAGATCCCGGGCGACACCCGCGATGCCGTGGCGCGGTTACATGGCGTGGCGCAGGCGGGCAGCATCACCTATCAGACCGTCGAGGCCCCGTTCGAAGGCGCCACGCTGCGGCTTTATGTGATCGGCTATGAGCGTGGTCGCCTCGGCGGGCCGCAAACCATTACCCAAGGGCGCGGGTTGCAGGCCAGTCATTTCGAGTTGGTGGCCGATGCCAAGACCGGGCTGATGCCGGGCGATACGCTGCTGCTGGGGCGCAACCGGTTCACCGTGGTGGGGCTGGTGCGCGACACGATGAATTCCGGCGGCGACCCGGCGGTCTTTCTGACGCTGGCCGATGCGCAGGTGCTGCAAACCCAGCTTGCTCCCCCCGCCGCCCGCGTCCAGGCCGCGCGCGGCGCCAGTGCGACCAGCGGTGCGACGGTTGCGGCGGTGATTGCGCGGCTGGACCCGAATGTCGACGCGCGAAGCGTCGCCCACACCGTGCGGCAGTGGAAACATCTGTCGGCGCTGACACAAAGTCAGCAGGAAGACATCCTGATCAAGTCGGTGGTGGACAAGGCGCGCAAGCAGATCGGCCTGTTCCTTGGCATCCTGCTGACAGTATCCGCCGTTGTGATCGCGTTGATCATCTACACCATGACTATGGAAAAGCTGAAACAGATCGCCACGCTGAAACTGATCGGCGCACCGGACCGCGTGATCATCGGGCTGATCGTGCAGCAATCGCTGGCGCTGGGGGCGGTGGGGCTGATGTTAGGGTTAGGGCTGATCCTGACCGTAAAGGACTACTTCCCGCGCCGGGTACTGCTGGAGCCGGTCAACGCGCTGGCGCTGACGGGGATCATTCTGGTGGTTTGTGTGCTCGCCTCGGGTCTTGGCGTGCGCGCGGCGCTGAAGGTGGACCCCGCCACCGCTTTGGGGGGCTGACATGCTGGATGACAGCCGCCGCGCGATCGTGGACATCAAGGGAGTTGCCAAGCACTACGGCGAGGGCGAGGCGCGGGTGGACGCGCTGCGCAACCTGGACCTCCGGGTGCATGCGGGCGAGGTGGTAGCGCTGCTTGGCCCGTCCGGTTCGGGCAAGACGACACTTCTAAACATCATCGGCTGCATCATCGACCCGTCTGAGGGGCAGGTCAGTCTTGATGGTGAAATGGTCTATGATGGCAAATGGCTGCGCGGCGACCTGCGCCGACTTCGGCTCGACAAGATCGGGTTCATCTTTCAGGCCCATAACCTGCTGCCCTTCCTGAACGCTACCGACAATGTAGCGCTGGTGCTGCAACTGGCGGGCAAGACCGCCGCTCAGGCGCAAGCCCGCGCGCAGGAACTGCTGGATTACCTGGAGGTCGGCCACCGCGCCCGAGCCATGCCCGCCCGTCTGTCGGGCGGCGAGGCGCAGCGGGTGGCAATCGCCCGCGCGCTGGCCAACAGCCCGCGCATCATCCTGGCAGATGAGCCGACGGCGGCGCTGGACAGCAAGCGCGCAGGCATCGTGATGGGCCTGTTGCGCAAACTGGCCAGCGAACAGGACGCCTGCATCATCGCGGTGACGCATGACGAAAAAATACTCGACCGGTTCGACCGCCTGTTCCACCTGCGGGACGGGCGGCTGGAAGATGACAAGGGAGACAAGTCATGATGACACCCTCGCGAGGAACAGGTCTTTGGGTCGCAGCGGGCATCGCCGTCGTGTTCGGGGTGCTGACCATTTTTTCCGGCGGACAGGCCCTGTTCGGCGGTGCCGCGGCACAAGGGGCCGTGGGTAACGCGGTGCCCTTTGTGCTGTGGTTCAACTTTTTGTCGGGCTTTGCCTATGTGCTTGCCGGGATCGGGATTTTCTTGCGCAAGCCTTGGGCGACTGCGCTGGCCGCTGCTTTGGCTTTGGCCATCCTCGCGGTGTTCGCGGTCTTCGGCCTGCACGTCTTGCGCGGCGGGGCCCATGAGGTGCGCACGGTTGTCGCGATGACCTTGCGCGCGGCAGTCTGGATCGGCATCGCGATTTACCTGCGGCAAAGCACGGGGCAAAAATCAGCGCGGGCCTAGGCCCCTTTTCGTCAGTCGGTTGACGGCGTGCGCACGCCTTTGGCCACACTTACCGGGAAAGTTAACCGCGTCAGCACCCGACCCTGCATGTCAACGGTCAGCCGCAACGCCCTGCCCGCATGCCGGAACGTCAGGCGGAACTTGCCAAGGTCGGCGTCCACCCCGGCTTCGCACAGGCTCGTCACCTCCCCGGCACGCATCCGCGCTTGCAGTGTTGCAGGGTCGAGGCTGAAGGCGCTGGCGATCAATGCAGCGTCCACCTCAAAGCCTGCATCAGTGATGGTAACGGGGGTCATGGTTCAGCCAGCGTCAGTTTGTGCATCGCTTTACCTCGGCGGTTCGGGCAGTGGGAGGGGATGGTAATGCATCAGCAAGATGCGGGCGGCCGCACCATCCAGATCATCATACTGACTATGGCACATAACCAAGAAAAAGGGCCCCCAGCGTGGTCAGACCAAGCGTGATCGAAGTGGGGATCAGAAACAGATCGCTCATATCTCCGCTTCCAGGATCACGCGCCGCTTCGCCACCAAAGCATGCCAAGTGCCATGCCTCAGCAACGGAAAGATCACGATCAGACCCAATAGGCCCGTCTCGGCCGAAAGCGCAAACCCGGCCACGACAATGGCCCCCCACGGCAACACGGCGCACAGGTTTTGCGTGATCAGCGCAAAGCTGATGCGATGAGCATTGCGCGCATCGACCCGGCGTTCCAACTTCATCGGGATCGAAAACAGGGTGATTGCAATGACAAAGGCAGCAAACGGACCCCCAACAGCCGATCCCGTTACGATCAAGGCCCAACCGCGCGTGGTGGTCAGCAATTGGCCAACGATCTGGATATAGCACAGAAACGGCATCAGCCCGTAAAGCAGCGCATACAAAAGGTCCGCCACGCGCAGTCGAAGCAAGACCAGCAACCACAAAGCAGCCCCGCAAACACCGACCGAGGCGGTCAATCTGGGGGCCACGGCGCATGTGATCGTCGGCGGCGAATGGAACAACGACCTGATGGAACAAGTGGTGGCCCCGGTTGAATACGATGTCGCCAATGAAGGCCGCACCGCGCTGCCGTAACGCAGGCACCAACACGAACGGGCGGCCCCGGGGTTCGGGGCTGCCCTTTTGGATCCAGAGGGCCGTCATGAACCGTCGCATCGCAGTTGCTTCAATGGTCGTCGTCGCTGTAGGCGCCGTAGCGGTGTTCTGGCCCGACCCTACCATTCCGCTTGATACGCCCGAAACGCTTCACCTTGCCGCCGCCCGCCAGGATTACCGGCCGGTGGGCGAGTTTCGGCAAGGCACCCGCGTCATCGACGCACCGGCACTGCCGCAGGATGCAAGTGCGCTCGATATCATGAAGCACCACGTCACCGAAGCCAACTATGCGCTTTGCGTGGCTGAGGGTGCCTGCCCCTCCGTGCCTTCTGCCGGGCGGGCAGAATTTGCCCAGACCGGCGTCAATTTCACCGATGCCACGGCTTATGCCCTCTGGTTCTCAGCGCGCACCGCGCAGCATTGGCGCCTGCCGACGGACGCCGAATGGCTGCGCGCGGCGGCAGAACGGGGCAGCGCAGACGGGTTTTCTGCCGAGGCTAACGGCACCGACCCGTCACGCCGCTGGATCGCCGCCTACCTGCGCGAGGTAGAGCTGCGCGGCGAGGCCGACCTTGAAGCCCATCCGCTGGGGCATTTCGGGGTCAACACGGCAGGCGTGACCGACATGGCGGGTAACATCTGGGAATGGACAGAGACCTGCTTTCAGAACGGAACGCTGACGCCGGACGGTGCGGTCATCCTGACACAATCCGATTATTGTGGCGTGCGGGCGGTACAGGGTAAACACCGCGCCTTCGTTATCGACTTCATCCGCGACGCACGTTCAGGCGGATGCGCTGCGGGCGTGCCGCCGGATTTTCTTGGTTTCCGGCTGGTGCGCGACAGCCTCGGCTGACCTATCGCGTTCTGGCCCATCCTGTTCTCGCCAAACTTGAAGTGGCCAGGCGAAACCAAAAAGGCCGGCCCAGATGATGGGCCGGCCTTTTTATCATGCTATTTTCAATTACCCGGCGATCTGGGCGAGCAGCAGTTCAAACCGGGTCTTTGCCTTGCCCTTATGCACCACAGCCGCAGCCGCTTCTTGATTGACCGGGGCACCGGCCTGAATCAGCGCGACCATACCCATCGTGTAATGGGGCGAGCATTTGATGCCATAAAGGCCCTCGGCGGTCAGGGTCAGGACATAATCCTTGCCCATATCGCTTTTGAACGCCTCTACGCCTTCGGGCAGCATGTCCTTGATGTTTTCGGCGTTGTGGCCCTTGTCTGAGGAAATGAAGGTGACAGTGT
>CAMAQR010000059.1 GCA_945860375.1 Pseudorhodobacter antarcticus | reverse complement strand
GGCAATCCTCCCAGCGGCATCCGATCCGCAGCACATGGATGATGCCGCTGATCACCCGGCGATCATCCACCCGCCGCGCCCCGGGCTGGTTCGTCGGCAAAAGCGGCTCGATCGCTGCCCAAGCCCGGTCTGAAAGCCAAAATCCTGCCAACACTGCACACCTCTCCCGCATCACAAGGAAGAGTGAATCAGACAAGGCAAAATTGATCAATAGGTTGATTGGGTTTTGACCCTAGCGCGAACTGACCAGCCGCAGCACCGGCTTACCACGCGGCGGTGGCGGCGTATAAACGGTGGCACTTTCGGCAAAGGCAGGCTGCATCACGGGCAGCGCCAAAGGCTCGCGCACCATCGCCGTCACGGTGAACCTGCGTGGCGCGCGGCCAATCGCCCCGTCAGAAGCGAGGCATCCCAAGGCCAAAGACGGCTCGCCCATCGAGCCGATCAAGGGCAAAAGCAGCATCCGCGCCTCCAGCATCGGGCGGCCCAGCCCGCGTTCGGCCTCCAGCCACAATTCCAGCCCCGAGGGGGCGGTGAACACCGGCTCCAGCGCATCGGTCAGCCGCACCCGCGCCGCCGGATCGAACAGAGTGGAAAGCGGCATGCCCCGCACTTCCATCCCCATCAGATCGGACAGCAACATCCCCGCCAGACGAAATCGCGCGTGGCCAACCGCGATGCGTTCCAGCAAAAACACATTTTCCAAAGCCCCGGCGATGCCGCGCGGGTCAATCTGATCACGCCGCGGCAGGTCGCCGTTGACACGCAAGGCCTGCCAATAAGCGCGCACCTCTTGCAAAACGGCAAACTTGCTTTGGTCCACGTCCCGCCGCCCTTTGCTGAAATACGTCAACATCCCGCTTCCCCCTCACCGCATCGACAGGCGACGATACCGCGCAAAACCATGGTTAAGCTTGCCGCAACACCTGTTACCAGAACCTTAATGTAGCTCAACTGCGCGAAGTTTGGCGCAGAATCTCGACAAATGGTAAACACCGGTCCACTACTGCGACCGCAAGGCAGGAGACCAGCATGACCATCTCGATGACCGGATTCGCAGCGCGCAAAGGGCAGGGGGTCGGGCATGGTTGGGCTTGGGACATCCGGTCGGTCAATGGCAAGGGGCTGGATCTGCGCCTGCGGGTGCCAGATTGGATTGACGGGCTGGAACTGGCGCTGCGCGGGGTGCTGCAAGCAGCACTGCAACGCGGCAATGTCAGCCTGACGCTGAAAGTCGCGCGCGATGGTGTGGAAACGGCCGAGGGCGTGCGGGTGAACACCCAAGCGCTGGCCGCGGTTCTGGCCGCGTTGAAGCAGATCGAGGACGCGGCAATGGCGGCGGGGGTGACGCTGGGCCAGCCAAACGGGGCCGACGTTCTGGCCGTGCGCGGTGTGATGGACAACAGCAGCGTCGATATGGACACAGCCCCGTTGCGCGCGGCGATTTTGGCAGACATTTCCGGATTACTGCATGATTTCAAGGATATGCGCGCCGCCGAGGGCTTGGCCCTGAACGGTGTGATCGCCGCCCAACTGGACCAGATTGCGCGCCTGACCGCCGATGCGGGGCTTGAGGCCGCCGCACGCCGCGAGACCCAGGCGGGCAGCCTGCGCGACGCATTGGCCCGTGTCCTGGCCAATGCCGACGCCGTGGACGCGACACGGCTGGCGCAGGAACTGGCGTTGATCGCGGTGAAAAACGACGTCACCGAAGAGTTGGACCGCCTGATTGCCCATGTCGATGCCGCACGGGCCCTGCTGGCCGAACCGGGGCAGGTCGGTCGCAAGTTCGATTTCCTGATGCAGGAATTCATGCGGGAGGCGAATACCCTGTGTTCCAAATCGCAATCCCTTGCGCTGACCCGGATCGGGCTTGACCTGAAGACGGTGATTGATCAGATGCGCGAACAGGTTCAAAACGTGGAATAAATCAATGCGCCGTGGGCTTTTGCTGATCCTCTCTTCGCCGTCCGGTGCCGGAAAGTCCACGCTGGCGCGGGGGCTGATGCAGTGGGACCCTACGATCCGGTTTTCGGTATCGGCCACGACGCGGCCGCCCCGACCGGGCGAAGAAGACGGGCGGGAATATTACTTTCGCTCGCGCCAAGAGTTTGAAACCATGGTCGAAACCGGTGACATGCTGGAACATGCCGAGGTGTTCGGCAACCTTTACGGCAGCCCCAAGGCCCCGGTTCAGGCGGCTATGGATGTGGGCCGCGACACGCTGTTTGACATCGACTGGCAAGGTGGCCAGCAAATCCGCAACTCGTCCTTGGGCCGCGATGTCGTGTCGATATTCGTCTTGCCACCCTCGATCGCAGAGTTGGAGCACCGTCTGCGGTCGCGCGCGCAAGACAGCGATGAGGTGATCGCGGGCCGGATGGCGAAATCGCGCGATGAAATCAGCCATTGGGCCGAGTATGACTATGTCATCGTCAATCGTGATATAGACAGCGCTTTCCATGAGTTGGCGACCATTCTTCAAGCGGAACGCCTGCGCCGCGACCGCCAGCCCGCGCTGTCGGAATTCGTCCGCACCCTGAACAAGGAGTTTGACGCCCGATGATCTACGCCCTTGACGGTCTTGCCCCCGAAATCGCTACCACTGCCTGGGTCGCCGATACCGCCGTGCTGATTGGCCGCGTGGTGGTGGAGGAAGACGCCAACATCTGGTTTGGCGCGGTTTTGCGTGGCGACAATGAAGAAATCCGCGTCGGGCTTGGGTCCAATGTGCAGGAAAACTGCGTTTTGCACACCGATATGGGCTATCCTCTGACCATCGGCGTGCAATGCACCATCGGCCATAAGGCGATGTTGCACGGCTGTACCATCGGCGATGGCAGTTTGATCGGCATGGGGGCTGTGGTGTTGAACGGCGCGCGGATCGGGCGGGGGTGTCTGATCGGGGCGGGCGCGCTGATCACCGAGGGCAAGGAAATTCCGGACGGATCGCTGGTAATGGGCAGTCCCGGCCGGGTGGTGCGGCTGCTGGACGCCGCCGCACAGGCGCGGCTGTTGATGTCGGCGCGGGGCTATCAGGCCAATGCGCGGCGGTTCGCCAAGGGTTTGAAACTGCTCAAATAAAAAGGGGGCCGATTGGCCCCCTTGATCGGCGAATGTCGACTGGGTTCAGCCCCAGACAGCCTGACGCGCGATGATTTCGGCGTCCTCGGGGAAGATGCCCAGATCAAGTGCGACGCGGCGCGGCATGCCAGCGATCTCGTCGCGAGTCCGCCGATACAGGGCACGTTTGGCAGCAGCTTCACGCCATTGGGCGATAATCGAGTTAATGGTGTTTCCTTTCGTCTTTGCGATGAATTGGCCCGGATGGCTTTTTCCCTTTCGCAAGCTCTCAATATGGCAAAGATGGTGGCGCTAACAACGGCCAATGCTGCGGTGCAGCTATGCAGTCAACGCATGGCTTTCGCGCCTTGGTCATGGCTCATTTTTGGCAATAAAAAAGGGCATCCGAAGATGCCCTTTCCCGCGCGGTGTTCCGGTTCAGATCAGCTTGCCCATCGCCACAGCCGTATCCGCCATGCGATTTGAGAAGCCCCATTCGTTGTCATACCAAGTCAAAATCCGCACCATGGTGCCGTCCATGACCTTGGTTTGATCCGTATGGAAGATCGACGAATGTGGGTCGTGGTTGAAATCAGAGCTGACATTGGGCTGATCGGTGAAGCCCAGAATGCCCTTCAACCGGCCATTGGCAGCGGCGCGAATGGCATCGTTGACCTCGGCCACTGTGGTTGCACGGGCCGCTTCAAAGACCAGATCGACCACCGACACATTCGGAGTCGGCACCCGGATCGCCACGCCGTCCAGCTTGCCCTTCAACTCGGGCAGCACCAGACCGACGGCTTTGGCAGCCCCGGTCGAGGTCGGGATCATCGACAAAGCCGCCGCACGGCCCCGGTAAAGGTCCTTGTGCATGGTGTCCAAGGTCGGCTGATCGCCAGTATAGCTGTGGATGGTGGTCATGAAACCGCGGGTGATGCCGATGGCCTCATTGAGCACCTGCGCCACGGGCGACAGGCAGTTGGTGGTGCAGGAGGCATTGGAAACCACCAGATCGGCGGCCGTCAGCGTGTCATGATTCACACCGTAAACGATTGTTTTTTCTGCATTTTCTCCGGGGGCCGAGATCAGGACGCGCTTGGATCCGTTCTCAAGATGCGCGGCGCATTTTTCCTTGCTGGTGAAAATCCCGGTGCATTCCATCACCACATCGACATCCGACCACGGCAGATCGGCCGGGTTGCGCAGCGCCGTCACCCGGATCGGGCCACGGCCCACGTCAATCGTCGACTCGGTGGTGGTCACGTTGCCAGCAAACCGACCATGGACCGAATCAAAGCGGAACAGGTGGGCGTTGGTCTCCACCGGGCCCAGATCGTTGATCGCAATCACCTCGATATCACCGCGCCCCGATTCGATGATCGCGCGCAGAATGTTGCGGCCAATACGACCAAACCCGTTGATGGCAACTTTAACGGCCATGGAAACCTCCTGAAATGGGCGCGACTCACGCACCCTTGCTAGCGCTAACATCACCAAAACGGCACCGTTTTCAACGGCACTTTACACGGTTCAACGCCAGATAGAGAGATATTCGATCATATCGACCAGTTTGCGCAGCAAAAACAGCATGCCGGTGCTGCCGTTCAAGAAAACATCCGCCAAAATCGCCGCGACGATCAGACTGGCAAGCACAAGGGCGATACGGTCTGTCACGACCCCTCCGGTTACTGGAGGAGCCGCCCCATCACGCCAGCCACATCGGCCATGCGGCAGGAAAAGCCCCATTCATTGTCATACCACGCCAGAACGCGCACCATGCGGCCCACGACTTTGGTTTGATCCGGCGCAAAGATACAGGAATACGGTGTGTGGTTGAAGTCAATCGACACCTTGGGTTCGGGATCATAAGACATCACCATGCCCATATAACCCTGCGCCGCCTCGCGCATGATGTCGTTCACTTCGGCCACAGTTACCGATTTTCCCGCGATAAATGAAAGATCCACGGCGGACACATTCGGCGTCGGCACCCGGATGGAAGAGCCCTCCAGCTTTCCGGCCAGTTCCGGCAGAACCTCGCCAATCGCCTTTCCGGCCCCGGTTGAGGTGGGAATCATCGCCATGGCGGCGGCGCGGGCGCGGTACAGGTCTTTGTGGCGGCGGTCCAATGTCGGCTGGTCGCCGGTGTAGGAATGGATCGTGGTCATGATGCCGGATTCAATGCCGATGGCGTCATTCAGAACCTTGGCCAATGGGGCCAGACAATTCGTGGTGCAAGAGGCGTTCGAAACCACCTGATGATCGCGCGTCAACGCCCGGTGGTTGACGCCGTAAACCACCGTCATATCGGCGCGCTTGGCCGGGGCCGACACCAGCACGCGTTTGGCCCCCCGCGTCAGATGCACCGCCGCGCGGTCGCGGTCGTTGAATTTTCCCGTGCATTCCAGCACCACATCGATGCCGCCCCAGTCCAACTCGGTTGGCTCATAGGTGGACATGACGCGGATCGGACCGCGCCCGAGGTCCAGCTCATTGCCCGACACCTTCACCACGCCGGGAAAGCGGCCATGCACGGAATCATATTTCAGCAGATGCGCGTTCGTCTCAATCGGCCCGGTCGCATTGATCGCCACCACCTGCACATCATTGCGCCCCGATTCCGCAATATGGGCCAAAGTGCAGCGGCCAATGCGCCCAAAGCCGTTGATGCCGATGGTGATCATACCCGATTCCCTTGCCTGACCTGCTGCTGTCAGCTTGGGCTATAGAATAGGGCTGCGGGTCAAAAAAGTGTAAAAACGTCTTTAGTTCAATATGTTAGCGCAAACTTAAGCTGTTCGCGCTAACAAGTCACAGGCTTTGCCTTTGACCTTGCGGCACACTACATAAAGCCAAAGCAAAGATGAGGCGGGTATGAGCGGTTTACTGGCGTTGTTGGATGATGTGGCGGCGATTGCCAAAGTGGCGGCGGCCTCGGTCGATGACATTGCCGCAGCGGCGGCCAAGGCCGGGGCCAAAGCGGCGGGGGTGGTGATCGACGACGCTGCCGTCACGCCGAAATATGTCCACGGCTTTGCGGCCGACCGCGAACTGCCGATCATCTGGCGCATTGCCAAAGGGTCGGTGAAAAACAAGCTGGTGTTCTTGCTGCCCGCGCTGCTGGCGCTGAACCACTTTCTGCCGCAGGTGATCACGCCCTTGTTGATGCTGGGCGGGGCCTATCTGTGCTTTGAGGGGGCGGAGAAAGTCTTCCACGTCCTGTTTCCGCATGCGGATGCCGAGGTGGCCGAAGATTTCGACACCAAGGACGCCGCCCGTCTGGAAGAAGAAAAGATCGCGGGCGCAATCAAGACCGATTTCATCCTGTCGGCCGAGATCATGACGATTGCACTGGCCACCATCGAAAGCCCCAACTTCTGGATGCAGGCAATCACGCTGGCGGTGGTCGGGGTGTTCATCACAGTGGCGGTTTATGGCGCGGTGGCGGTGATCGTGAAGATGGACGATATCGGTCTGCACATGGCCGTCAACCGTCGCACTGCTGTCGCGCGGGCCTTTGGCCGGGGATTGGTGGTTGCGATGCCGAAACTGATGGCGCTGTTGTCCACCGTTGGCACGCTGGCGATGCTGTGGGTGGGCGGCAGCATTGTGGTGCACGGGATGGAAGTCACGCATCTGTGGCCCACCCCCTATGACACCATCCACCATTGGGCGCTGGCAGCGGCGGCTTTGGTCCCGCAAGCGCCGGGCTTTGTCGAATGGGCGGTGACGGCGGCCTGTGACGGGGTGATCGGGTTGGCTTTGGGCATGGTCCTGATCCCGCTGGCGACGCGGGTGATCGGGCCAGCTTGGGCGGCCCTGACCGGAAAGGAAAAGGCCGCGCATTAAAGCGGATTTTCTTCGATCTGATTGAGATTGAAGAAAATCCTAGACAGGCACTGCCGGTCTAGGGTGCGGTTGCGTTCCAAGGGGCTCAACCCGATGGAACGCAACATGCTTTCAGCGCGGCGTTTTAGATCGGACGGGCCTATGCTGTCAGATCCGTTACAAAAGCGCCTTGACCTTCGCCACCGCGTTTTCCGCCGTGATGCCGAACTCTTTGTACAGCCGCTCCATCGGGGCTGATGCACCAAAGCTGGACATGCCCACGAAATCGCATTTGCCGTCACGGCCACGCTCGCCCAGCAGCCAGCGGTCCCAGCCCATGCGCACGCCCGCCTCAATCGCCACCCGCACTGGTCCTGCGGGCAGCACCTTGCGACGGTAGGCCTCGTCCTGTGCCGCAAACAGCTCCATGCAAGGCATCGACACCACGCGGGTGCCAATGCCTTCGGCCTGCAGTATCTCGCGGGCCTTCAGCGCGATTTCCACCTCGGACCCCGTCGCCATCAGAATGACCTGACGCTTGCCTTCGGCTTCGGCCAGCACATAGCCGCCCTTGGCGACCATATTGGTGTTGGTGTGGGTCTTGCGCACCGTTGGCAGGTTCTGACGCGACAAAGCCAGCACCGAAGGCGTGGTCTTGGAGGTGAACGCAATTTCCCAAGCCTCGGCGGTTTCCACCATATCGGCGGGGCGGAAGACGTAGGTGTTGGGGGTGGACCGCGAAATCGCCAGATGTTCCACCGGCTGGTGGGTCGGGCCATCCTCGCCCAAACCGATGGAATCGTGGGTCATCACATAAACCACAGGAATCCCCATCAGCGCCGACAAACGCATCGCCGGGCGCGCGTAATCGGTGAAGCACATGAAGGTGCCGGAGTAAGGCCGCACGCCGCCATGCAGCGCCATGCCGTTCATTGCCGCCGCCATGCCATGTTCGCGGATGCCGTAATAGACATAGCGGCCCTTGCGGTCTTCTACGCCAAACACACCCAGATCGGCGGTCTTGGTGTTGTTCGATCCGGTCAGGTCAGCCGAGCCGCCGATGGTTTCCGGCAAAACCGGATTGACCGCCTGCAAAACTTTCTCGGATGCCGAACGGGTGGCAATCTTGGCCCCAGCCTCGGACGCCGCCTTTTTCACACCGCGCACGACCGCCGCCAGTTTCGCCGGCACATCGCCCGCGAAAATCCGTGCGAATTCCGCCTGCTTGGCCGGGGACAGGGCGGCCATCCGCGCTTCCCACTCCGCCCGCACAACCGCGCCGCGCGCGCCAAACGCCTCCCACTGCGTTTTGATCGCTGCCGGAATCACGAAAGGCTCTGACGTCCAACCGTAACCCTCTTTCGCCGCCTTCATCTGCGCCGCATCGGTCAGGGCGCCGTGGCCCTTGGACGTATCCTGCGCTGCATGGCCCAAGGCGATGTGGGTCTTGCAATCAATCAAGGTCGGCTTGTCCGACTTTTTTGCAGCCGTCAGCGCCCGGTCAATGTCCACCGGATCATGGCCGTCGCAATGCAGCACATTCCAACCGCTGGCGGCAAAGCGGGCGCGCTGATCGGTCACGTCCGACAGAGACACCTTGCCGTCAATGGTGATGCCATTGTTGTCCCACATCACGATCAGCCGCGACAGTTGCAGCTTGCCCGCCAGACCGATGGCTTCTTGCGACACGCCTTCCATCAAACACCCGTCACCGGCGATGACATAGGTGTAATGATCCTGAATCTTCGATCCCCAACGCGCCCGCAGATTTTCCTCGGCAATCGCAAAACCAACCGCATTGGCGATGCCTTGGCCCAAGGGCCCGGTGGTGGTTTCCACCCCCGCCACATGACCATATTCCGGGTGGCCTGCGGTGATCGCGCCCCATTGGCGGAAATTCCTGATCTGCTCAATCGTCATGTCTTCGTACCCCGTCAGGTACAAAAGCGAATAGATCAGCATCGACCCATGCCCCGCCGACAGGATAAACCGGTCACGGTCGGCCCAACGCGGGGCCTTGGGGTCAAACTTGAGGTGCTTCTCGAACAACACGGTGGCCACATCGGCCATCCCCATCGGCATGCCGGAATGCCCCGAGTTGGCGGCGGCCACGGCGTCCAGCGTCAGGGTGCGGATGGCGGCCGCGCGCATCCAATGATCGGGGTGAGTGCTGCGAAGGGATTGGATATCCAAGGTCGATGTCCTGTTCATGAATAAGGCGGGCTAAAGGCTGCATAACAGCCCGCGCAGCAAGATCAAGCGCGCCCCGCAAGGCCTTGGTGGGAAAGGGAGGCTTTAGCCCGCGCAATCGGCTAAGATCAGCCTTGACGAAGGCCCCGGCGATTCGCACCATGGGCCACACGCAGCAAAAGACGACCATAAGAAAGGGCGCAGGGCCAATGCAAGAAATCGCAGAGCTGGAGCGGCGCATCACCGCGGCACTCGAACGCATCGGGCAGGGGGTGGCCAGCCTTGTGACCGCGCCCACATCCGACCTGCCACCTTCGATGGCCGAGGCCGAACTCGCCCGCCTGACCGAAGCGCTGGACGAAGAGCGGATGGCGAATGCGCAACTCAACGAACGTCTGCGCGTCTTGCGCGACAAGGACGGCGGCGAAAAGGCAGTGCTGGAGCATCAGGTCTCCGACCTGACCGCGCAGCTTGAGGCGCAATCGGTTGACCTGAACCGCCTGCGCCGCACTGTCGATCAGATGAACGCCGAAATGGCCGATCTGCGCGATGTCGCGCAACTGGGCGTCACCGAACCCGAACATATCAACAAGGCCATGCTGGCGGAACTGACCGCCCTGCGCGCCGCCCGCGCGTCAGAGGCCGAAGAACTGGCCGAGATTGTCGCCGCCCTGAACCCCCTGATTGCGGAGGCCCGTCACGATGCCTGATCTGGAAATCTTCATTGGCGGGCGTAGCTTTACGGTGTCTTGCCAACCCGGCGAAGAGCACTTTTTGAGCGCCGCTGCCGCGATGCTGGACGTCGAAGCGCAGCCATTGGTGGCCCAGATGGGCCGTCTGCCAGAGGCCCGCATGCTGCTGATGTCGGGACTGATGCTGGCCGACAAAACCGCCGCGATCGAAGACGAGCTGCGCCAGCTGAAACTGAAACTGGCCGAGATCGAATCCCGCCCGGTTCCAGAACGCGAAAAGATCGAAGTCGCCGTTGTCCCCCCCGCCGTGCGCGAAACCCTGGCCGAAATCGCCGCAAGGGCCGAAGCGCTGGCTGCCGCGGTCGAAGAGCGCATGGCGTCTTGACCGCCAAAAAGCCTACAGTCTGACCAGAATTGTCAGCCTCGATGCGCGAATACCCTGGGGGTTTGGGGGTAGGGAGCCATCGCTTGGCCTTTGGATGTCGCAGATTGGGCGTGATGCCCGGACGGGACTGCGGTCACAGAGCGGAGACGCAGGCCACCCGGCCCAAACCTTGCGGTTTGGGCGTTCGGCGCTGACGATCTTCCACTGGAAGATCGTCCGGGCGCGCCTCACCCCGCGTTGGCCTCGCGGATTTTCTCGAAGGCGGCCTTGTCGAACGCCACGCCATTGGCCTCCAGCAGCGCATCCAACTCGCCCGACAGGGCCATCTCGATGGCAATGTCGCAACCGCCGACGAATTCGCCTTTGACGTAAAGCTGCGGGATGGTCGGCCAATCCGAGAAGTCCTTGATCCCCTGCCGGATTTCGGCATCGGCCAGCACGTTCACATCGGTGTAATCGACGCCAATGTAGTTCAAAATCCCCGCCACCTTGGACGAAAACCCACATTGCGGCATCATCTTGGTGCCCTTCATGAACAACACAACGTCGTTCTTGGTCACGGTGTCACGGATTTGGTCAACTGCGGTCATCTTGCGTATCCTTTGCTCGTTTCGTCCGCCAAAATCCTGTCCCAGACACGATCAGGCCCGGTATTCCAACTAAAACCATTCCTGAAAGACGCATACTCTTGGCTCCTGCTTGGATCCATTCGAATGCGGCTTTTGTCACTCTGCCGCCTTCGTCGTCAGCGCCAGCGCGTGCAGCGCGCCCGATGGCCCATCCATCTTGCCCTTCAGGCTGGCATAGACCGCGCGCTGTTGTTGCACCCGGTTCATGCCCTTGAAGCTGGCGTCGATCACTTCAGCCGAGAAATGCGCGCCGTCGTCGCCTTGGACGGTGATTTTCGCGTCCGGGAAGGCGGCGCGGATCAGGGCTTCGATGTCATGGGCTTCGATGGCCATTTTGCACTCCGGTTGGTGTTGCGCCAAATGTAGGCTTGGGGCGGGGGGGCCGCAAGGGTGGTTTCACAGCGCCAGCCATTCATCCCGCAAGATACCGTAAAGCATCACATCGACCGACCGCCCCAAACTGGGGCGATGCCAGTGCTGGCGCAACCGCCCCTCCAGCGTGAACCCCGCCCGCGCGTAGACCGCTTGCGCCCGCAGGTTCTCACCCGAGGCATCCAGCCACAGCCGAGCCGCGCCCAGATCGTCAAACGCGTAAGCCATCAGCGCCGCCAGAAACGCCGCCCCGGCACCGCCGCCGGTTTGCGCCAAAGCCAGCCTGCGTAATTCCACCCGCCCCGAAGCATCACCAATCTCGCAAAACAGCGCAAAGCCCAGCGGTCCCTGATCGCCTTGCCAGATCAGCAACCGATGCGCCGGATTGGCCAGATGCGCGGCCAGCGCGGCCTCGTCGTCATCACTGATGAAGGGCGTGTAATCAGGGTGCTGCGTCAGCCCCCGGACAAAGCCGAAATCATCGGGGCAGGCCGGGCGCAGGTTCATCCGACCGCCCGCGCAAACGCCGACCGATAAAGCGCCGACAGATCGGCCAGTGCCGCCGCATCGCCGCCAAAATCAACCATGGTCCCGCCAAACACGCCGACCTGCACCACAGGCGCACCGGCAGCGACCCCCGCCGCGACAATCACCGCCACCGCATCCGGCGCGCAGGCGATCAGGTAACGCGCCTGATCCTCGCCAAACAATTGCGCCGTGTCACTTGCCGTCAGGGCAATGCCAAGGCCAGCGCCCTCGGCCATCTCAAACGCCGCCAGCGCCAGACCGCCGTCGCCCAGATCGGTACAGGCCCGGATGGATTTGCGCGCCGCCGACACCACCGCCGCCGAGGCCAGCTCTGCCGCAAGGTCCACCGGCGGGGCATCACCCGCCTCAAGACCGAAGGCTTCGGCCAACAGCGCCGACTGGCCCAGATGGCCCAGCGTCGCCCCGACCAGCAAGGCCACATCGCCCGCAACCGCGCGCCCAGCGATCAGATCGGCCAAAGTCGCCAAAATCCCCACCGCCCCAATCGTCGGCGTCGGCAAAATCCCGGACCCATCGGTTTCGTTGTACAAAGACACGTTGCCCGACACGATCGGCATATCCAGCGCCAAAACCGCAGCCCCGATACCCTTGATCGCGCCCACCATCTGCCCCATGATCTCGGGCTTTTCCGGGTTGCCGAAGTTCAGATTGTCCGTCGTCGCCAAGGGCTTGGCCCCCACAGCAATCAGGTTGCGAAAGGCCTCGGCCACCGCCTGTTTGCCGCCCTCAAACGGGTTGGCCTTGACGTAGCGCGGCGTCACATCCGAGGTAAACGCCAGCGCCTTGCCGGTGCCATGCACCCGCACCACACCCGCACCAGCCCCCGGAGCGATCACCGTATCGGCGCCGACCATCGAGTCGTATTGTTCATAGACCCAAGCCTTGTGCGCGTAATTCGGGCTGCCGATCAGCGCCCGCAACCCGTCCATCGCGCCAATCGCCGGCACCTCGCCCAAGGGCGCAGCCGCAGGCGTTTCCACCCAAGGCCGGTCATATTCCGGCGCGGATGAGGACAGTTTTGACAAAGGCAAATCCGCCTTCACCTCATTGCCATGCAAAATCAGAAAGCGGTCCTCGGGAATCGTCTCGCCGACGATGGCGAAATCCAGATCCCATTTGACGAAAATCGCGCGGGCGACAGCCTCAAGTTCCGGCTTCAGAACCATCAGCATCCGTTCCTGGGATTCCGACAGCATCATCTCATAGGCCGTCATGTTGGTTTCGCGCTGCGGCACGTCATCGAGTTGCAGCCTGATCCCCAAACCGCCCTTGTCGCCCATTTCCACCGCCGAACAGGTCAGGCCAGCCGCCCCCATATCCTGAATGGAAATCACCGCCCCCGAGGCCATCAATTCCAGACAGGCCTCCAGCAAGCGCTTTTCGGTGAAGGGGTCGCCAACCTGCACAGTCGGGCGCTTTTCTTCAATGGTGTCGTCGAACTCGGCAGAGGCCATGGTCGCACCGCCAACCCCGTCACGACCGGTTTTGGCCCCAAGATAGACAACCGGCATGCCCACGCCACTGGCGACCGAGTAGAAAATCTTGTCGGCATCCGCCAATCCGGCGGCAAAAGCGTTGACCAGACAATTGCCGTTATAGCTTTTGTGAAACCGCACTTCGCCGCCCACGGTGGGCACACCGAACGCGTTGCCATAACCGCCGACACCCTCGACCACGCCCTTGACCAGATAGGCGGTCTTGGGATGGCTTGGCACGCCAAATGACAGCGAATTCATCGCCGCAATCGGCCGCGCGCCCATGGTGAACACGTCGCGCAAAATGCCGCCCACACCCGTGGCAGCCCCCTGATGCGGCTCGATATAGGACGGGTGGTTGTGGCTCTCCATCTTGAAGATCACCGCTTGCCCGTCGCCAATATCCACCACGCCCGCGTTTTCACCCGGCCCGCAAATCACCTGCGGCCCGGTGGTGGGCAGGGTGCGCAGCCATTTCTTCGACGACTTGTAAGAGCAATGCTCGTTCCACATCGCCGAGAAAATCCCCAATTCCGTGAACGTCGGCACCCGCCCGATGATCTGCAACAGCCGCTGATATTCATCGGGTTTCATCCCGTGCTTTGCGACCAGATCCGGGGTGATTTCGGGTTCATTCATAGCCGCAGCCCTCATGTGTTCCGCACTGCGCGCGCTTTACGCGATAGGGTCGCAAAGGGGAAGGGGGAAGGGCGCGTGCTTTGGTCAAATCCCCGCTGGCCGGCGCTTTGGGGCCCTTGAAACAGACTTGGGTTTCAGCAGTCCACAGATATGCCATAGGGGTTTGGGGGTGCCCCCATCGCCACGCCGCCACCTGCGCAAGGCAGCAAGATCATTCTGCCCAAAAACCAAGCGATCTCAAAGCCGTCACATATAAAATGCGAAATTCCCCAAAAATCTTTTGAAGCCATGTCGAAATTCGGGAACCCTGAACGTCCTTGGGGTGTCGAAACCGAAAAACTGGAGATTGCCAAATGACCGCCGCGATCACGTCTCTTTATGCCCTGCCATTGGCTGCCATCTATCTGGTGCTGTGGTTTAACGTCACCCGCACCCGTTCGGCGATGAATCTGTCCATCGGCGATGCCGGAGACAGCACGCTGCTGCGCCGCATCCGCTGCCATGGCAACTTTGTCGAATGGGTGCCGATGGTGCTGATCCTGATGCTTCTGGCCGAGTTGCAGGGCGCGGACGCGGTCTACATCCACGCTTCGGGCGCTTTGCTGGTGCTGGGCCGTCTGGCCCATCCGATCGGCCTGAAGGTCGACAACGCCAGCCACCCGCTGCGCATCATCGGCAATGCCACCAACATCCTTGCCACCGTCAGCGCGATGATCTGCCTCGCCGTCAAAGGCCTTGGCTTCTGAACCCTTCGACAGCCCAAACCCCAAAACCCCAACCCAAAGGAACTCAAATCATGCATTACATGGCTTTGATCTACGCCGACCCCACCCGTGAACCCGCCTATGGCACCCCCGAATTTGCCGCGATGATGAAAGGCTATTTTGACCTCAATGAAGTCTTGAAAGCCGCTGGACATCTGGTCGCCGGTGAAGCGCTGCAAGGCATCGCCACCGCCACATCCCTGCGCATCAAGGCGGGCCGCGTCGAAACCATGGACGGCCCCTTTGCCGAAACCAAAGAGCATCTGGGCGGCTATTACATCATGGATGTGCCCGATCTGGACACCGCGCTGAAATACGCGGCCATGATCCCTTCGGCCGCCTTTGGCACAGTCGAGGTCCGCCCGCTGATGACCTACAACCCCGCCGGCTGAAAATGTCAGCCGCCCCCCAAGCCATCGCCGCCACCCGCGCCCTGGAGGCCGTGATGCGCAATGACCGGGGGCGGCTGATCTCTGCCCTGATCGCGCGCCTGCGTGATTTCCAACTGGCCGAAGAGGTGCTGCAAGAGGCCGCTGTCTCGGCGTTGACCCATTGGGGCCGCTCTGGCCTGCCCGCGTCGCCGCAGGGCTGGCTGTTGAAAGTGGCGCTGCGCAAAGCCATCGACCGTTTGCGCGCGCACAGCCGTGACAACCGCCGCGCCGCTGAGATGGCAGTTCTGGCCGAAGATGAAGCTGATGAAACCGACCCCGACATGATCCCCGACGAACGCCTGCGTCTGATCTTCACCTGTTGCCATCCGGCTCTGGAGGCAAAATCCCGTGTGGCCCTGACGTTGCGCACCGTGTCGGGCCTGACCACGCCTGAAATTGCCGCCGCCTTTCTGGATGCGGAACCCACGATGGGCCAACGCCTGTCGCGCGCCAAGGCCAAGATCGCTGCGGCTGGCATCCCCTTTGCCATCCCTGCGCCCGAGGATTGGGAAGCGCGGCTGCATTCGGTGCTGACCGTGATCTACCTGATCTTCAACGCGGGCTATGCACAGCCCGTCGATGAACCCCGCACTCTGGCCGCCGAGGCGATCTTCCTTGCCCGCTTGCTGGATCAACTGCGTCCCGCAGACCCCGAGATCGAAGGCGTGCTGGCGCTGATGCTGTTCGCCCACGCCCGTCGTCACGCCCGCGTCGATGCCAATGGCGCGACCCTGCCGCCTCAGGATCAAAACCGCGCCCTGTGGGACCATGCGCAATTGGCAGAGGCTGATGCGTTGCTGCGCCGGGCGCTTGGCAGGGGCCACCCCGGCCCGCATCAGATCCGCGCCGCCATTTCCGCGTGCCATGTCCTGCCCGACACCCCGGACTGGCCGCAAATCCTTGCGCTGTATCACACGCTGCTGAGCTACGAGCCAACCCCGGTGGTGCAACTGAACTGCGCCGTGGCCTTGGCTGAAACCGGTCAAGCTGCGGCGGCGCTGGCACAGCTGGAAACCTTGCAGGAGGATCTGTCCGAGTATCAACCTTACCATGCCGCCCGCGCCGATCTGCTGGCCCGCACGGGGAATCATCGCGCCGCCCATGCCGCCTATGACCAGGCCATTGCCCGCGCCAGCCATTCCGCCGACGCTGCTTTTCTGCACCAAAGACGTGAAAAACTGCCCCAAGAACAAGCGCTTCCTGATTCCCGCGCGAAAAGCAAAAAAAAGGCCGAGCTTTCGCTCGGCCAAGTCCAACAGGGAGGTATGAAGCAATAAGAGCGAACTCGACTACCACTTCGAGATTGTATGTATACGTCCGGCCCCGACGGCTCAACGACAAACAGGCTGCAACTGCAGCATTGCCGCCATGCGCTGTGTGCATGGCTAAGTTATTTTTCTGTCATAAAGCGCCCGTCGCGGCGGCAAGATTTCAAACGACGCGCCAAAGACTTGCACATGTCTTGGCTAAAAACATCCGGGGGCATGCGCCACCCTTGGTCCATCCTCAACTGGCCCCGCGTCAAAGCCAAACGCAAGGCTCGGGGACCGCCTCCCGAGCCACCGCAACCCTAGTCCTGCTGTCTGCGCCGAAACGCCATGATCTCTTCCAGCACGAAATCCCGGAAGGCCGACACCCGTTTGGAATGCCGCAACTCTTCGGGATAGGCCAGAAACACCGGCACTTCGCCGCTTTCGGTTTCGGGCAGCACCCGCACCAGATGCGGGAAATCTTCGGTGATGTAATCGGGCAGAACGCCGATCCCCAGATGGTTCAGCACCCCCTGCAACACCCCGAAATAATTGTTCACCGTCAGCGTGGACGGGATATCATGGCTCATCAACTCGGCCACCAGCAGCGCCCCCGCCGCCACCTGCGCCGTGCCCGCGTGCTGACAGATCAAACGGTGCTGCGAGAATTCTTCCATGCCGGTCGGCGTGCCAGCCTCGGCCAGATATTCCGGCGTCGCGTAAAGCCGCATTTTGATGTTCATCAACCGCTTGCGGATAAGATCGGCTTGCGTGGGTTCCTTCATGCGAATGGCCACATCGGCCTCGCGCATGGGCAGATCAAGCACGCGTTCTTCCAGCATCAGATCAATCTTCAGGCTGGGGTACTTTTTGTAAAGGGCCGGCAAACGCGGGGCCAGCCACAAGGTGCCAAAGCCCGTCGTCGTCGTCACCCGCAATTCGCCGAACACCTCATCTTCGCTGTCACGGATGCGGGCGGCGGTGGCGTCCAGCCGTTTGACCATCTGCTGCGTCGCGTCAAACAGCAATTCGCCCTGTTCGGTCA
The DNA here is from genome assembly GCA_945860375.1 of Pseudorhodobacter antarcticus. The sequence goes on along the minus strand of CAMAQR010000059.1, from coordinate 5,281 downwards.
GGATCAGCCCGCGCGCATGGCGGTGAAACAGCGTCACCGACAAGCTTTCCTCCAGCGACCGGATTTGCCGACTGACCGCTGACTGCGACAGATGAAGGACTTCGCCCGCATGAGTCAGGCTGCCTTTGTCGGCAACCGCGTGGAAAATGCGCAGCTTATCCCAGTCCATCATGTTCCCTGACCCGCTTTGGCAGATGCTAGCATAGGCCTGCCCTTCTAAGCAGATAATTCCGGCTGTAAACGGGCCAAATGCCGGGAATTCCCCGGTGCGGCGGAATGTTGCGTCACACTAGCGTCATGCAATCTGGTCACAATGGCTGAGCTCCGCTACAGGGGCTTGCGATTAAAGGCGACACCATGCAGCACACCGACGTGACCCAAGACATCAGCTATGCCACCTCGGCCCGCACCAGACCCGGTCGCGTTCTGATGCGCGCCTTGGAAAACGCCACCGGCCGCCGCCGCCTGATCGCGCGCGCCCGGGGCTATGAGGCAGAGGTCGCGCAGGGCCGGTCTTTCTGGCAGGTGATCCCGGAACGTTACGGCCTGTCGCTGGACATCACGGCCGGATCGCTGGCCAACATCCCCACCACCGGGCCTTTGGTGCTGATCGCCAACCACCCCTACGGCATTCTTGACGGCTTGATGATGGGCCATCTGCTGGACGCCATGCGCGGCGATTTCCGCATTCTGGCCAATTCCGTGTTCCGCCGCGCCCCCGATTTGAACCGGGTGCTGCTGCCGATCTCGTTTGATGAAACCAAAGAGGCGGTAAAGCTGAATCTTGAAACCCGCAGCACGGCGTTGAATTACCTTGCCACCGGCGGCGCCATCGGCGTCTTTCCAGGCGGCACCGTCTCTACCTCTGCCAAACCCTTCTCCAAACCGATGGACCCAAGCTGGCGCAATTTCACCGCCAAGATGATCGCCAAATCCGGCGCCACCGTGGTGCCGATCTACTTCGAAGGCCACAACTCGCGCCTCTTTCAACTCGCCTCGCGCATTCATTCCAACCTGCGCCTTGCCCTTTTGCTGTCGGAATTCAAGTCGCGGATGGATGAACCTGTGCGCGTGGTCATCGGCGAACCCATCGCGCCCTCCACCTTGCACGCCTTGAAATCCGACCCCACCGCGATGATGGAAACCCTGCGCCGCGCCACCTACGCCCTTTCGCCGAACGCTCTTCCGTCCTATGATCTCGGCTACGAGTTTGAGGCGAAGTACAAAACGCGCTAGTCCGGGGGCCAACCCCGTGCGCAGATGGGGGCAGCTATGGCAGTGGGCGTGTTTGACAGCGGCATCGGCGGCTTGACGGTTCTGGATGCGCTGCAAAAGCGCCTGCCCGACGTGCCCTTCGTCTATTTCGGCGACAACGCCCACGCGCCCTACGGCGTGCGCACCCCCGATGACATTTTCAACTTGACCACCGCCGCCACCGAACGGCTGTGGGCCGAGGGCTGCGATCTGGTGATCCTTGCCTGCAACACCGCATCGGCGGCGGCGCTCAAACGCATGCAGGAAACCTGGGTTCCCCCCGGCAAGCGCGTTTTGGGCGTGTTCGTCCCCCTGATCGAGGCGCTGACCGAACGCCAATGGGGCGACAATTCTCCCCCGCGCGAGGTTGCGGTGAAACATGTGGCGCTGTTTGCGACCCCTGCCACCGTGGCCTCCCGTGCCTTCCAACGCGAACTGGCGTTCCGCGCCATCGGGGTGGATGTCGAGGCGCAGCCCTGCGGTGGTGTCGTCGATGCCATCGAACAAGGCGATGAAATTCTGGCCGAAGCCCTTGTGCGCAGCCATGTCGAGGCGCTCAAACGCCGGATGCCGCATCCGCAGGCGGCGGTGCTGGGCTGCACCCATTATCCGCTGATGGAAAAAGCCTTTGCCGAGGCGTTGGGGCCGGGTGTCAAAGTCTATTCCCAAGCCAATCTGGTCGCTGAATCTCTGGCCGATTACCTGACCCGCCGGCCCGAAATGCTGGGCACAGGCACGCAATCAAGGTTCATCACCACCGGCGACGCCGCCAGCGTGTCCAACAAAGCCACGCAGTTCCTGCGCAAACGCGTCACGTTTGAGGCCGCATAGCTTTTGGGGGTTACGTACCACCCACGGCCGCGCTGAAAGGGCCCAAGCGTAGCCGCAGGTCTAAACTTTGTCGGTGATGGGGATTGATCTGGATGCGCAGGCCAAGGCGCAATGGCTGAATGATCTGGCCAAAGTCTTGGGCCTGAGCTCTGAAAACGTCAACGCAATCCACGCCGAACTGCATATGCCAACGCTTTGCGCCTGATCTGAGCGGCGCGTGCGGGCCATCCGCCGGCGCGGCCACACTTGTCATCGGCGGGTCTTCCTGTGCTGTCTGGCCAAAACTTGCGGCCCAAGGTCTTGCGGGTTGATGGCGCGGGCAATCCGGGCCGGGGCAAAAGTGGCAAAGCGCGTTTGCAAGCCAAAGCATTAAGAATGTGTTAACAGGGCAGGGTCAACCCACTGATATAAAACACATAAAAAATGGTCCCAAGTCGGGACCGCGCCGGGCCTTGCCCCTGCACCCCTTCCGGTCCATCCTTTGGCAAAACCCAGCCGCAGGTCGCCATGATCCCCCTTGAAGCCCACCGCGCCGCCCGCCTCGCCGCCCTTCAGGCCGAAGATGGCTGGCTGAACCTGATCGCCCGCTTGCCAATTTTGTCCGGCCCGCAATCAGTAGGCTCGGCCCCCGATGCCGCCTTGCCCTTGCCCCACGGCCCCGCCCATCTGGGCAGGCTGATCGAGGCTGACGGCAGCTACAGCCTGCAAACCCCGACAGGCTCCCACCCGTTCCAAGCCACCCAAGACACGCCACCCCAACTGCGGGTGCCGCCCTACCTGCTGGAGATCCACACCGCCGACGATCAACCCGCCCTGCGGGTGCGCGACCTGACGCTGCCCCGTGCCTGCACGCTTCATTACTTTCCCACCGACCCCAACTGGATCATCCGCGCCGACTGGCATGCCCTTGCCACCCCGCAGGCGCAGGCCATCGAGCAAAAGGGCGGGCAGGCAACAACGGTGGTTCTGACCCACACCGCGCAGTTCACCCACGACGGCCAAGCCGTCACCCTGCTGGCCACCCATTGGAAATCCGGCAAGCCGATGTTCGTGTTCCGCGACGCCACATCAGGCCGCGAAACCTACGCCGCCTCGCGGTTTCTGATTGGTGAGGACGCCTCCGACACCCAGATCACGCTGGATTTCAACCGCGCCTTCACCCCACCCTGCGGCTTTACCGATTTCGCGATCTGCCCGTTGCCGCCACGCCAAAACATCCTGCCTTTCGCGATTCGCGCGGGTGAATTGCAAGCCCAGGTCTGATTTGGCGTTTTGGCGTCAACTGGAAACAACCCACGTCGGGCGTTTCCCCGCGCGATCCAATCGCTGCCAGTTCTGCACAGCTTTCAGCAATTCCAATACACTCCAACCCTGAGTGCCGCAGCTTTGCCCAGATTTGGCCCTGAAAGCTTGGTTCAAAGGACCCGAGAAATCCGGTGCACTATTCTGGTCGTCGGTGGGAAAATTGACGATGGCCATCGGCTCCAACACGACCCATATCAAGATGATCAACATCGCCCTGTCTTCGGCGGATGGCACCGGCAAGGGTTGGCAAGACCCCTTTCAGATGATCCCGCATGGCATGAACGGCAATCCCGAAGGCTTTGTCGCCTCGATCAAAGCGGGTCTGCCGCTGGTGAACAACTTTCGCGTGCTGTTCAACGAATATTCCTTCCACGCCGACGGGTCGATGAACCCGCTGTTTGAGCGGTTTTTGGTGGCGGCGGCGGCCAAAGGCTATGGCCTGACGCTGACCTACGGGTCTGGGGACGCACAGAATATCGGCAGCGGCAGCGGGGCTTGGGGCGTGCTCGGCAATGACGCCGCCTATATGGCGTTGCAGGCCAACTATGCCGACATGGCCGGGTCATGGACCAAGATGATGAACTGGATGGACGCGCATCAACCGGTCAAGGCGGCGATCTATGGGCTTGATTTGATCAACGAGTCCGCAGGCTATCGCCGCAGCATCAAGGCCAATGGCTCTGATGCGCAGTACTCACTGGCCAGCTTTGTAAAGCTCTTCGCCGATCACATGATCGGGCTGGCTGATCTGGTGCGGGCGCGCGATGACGGCAAAGTGCTGGTGGGCGGATGGGGCTACAACGGCGATTTCCTGACCTTGGGCAGCACCAAAATCGGAACGGTTTCGGCTGTGGATTATATCCGCAAGGGGGTCGGTGCCGATCTGGTCTGGTCGGCGCATTTGTACCCCGGTTGGGTGGGAACGTCTGGTGTCACCTCGCCGGGCCAGTTGCAGTCGATGCTGGACGCGCAATACGCACCCGTCACCGGCGACGATGTGCTGATCACCGAGATCAACGCTTATGGCTCGGTCGACAACACTGCCGAAGTGGCGGATTTCACCGATATGTATGTCGCCAGTTATAACTGGTTTGCCAAGAATGGCATCGGTTTGGGCTGGTATCCGGGTGTGCAGACCGGAGCCTCCAGTTTGCTGTCGATGGATGTGAAGGGCAATCTGGCCTACCGCCATCAACATTCTTTCGCCCATGCCATGGACGCCTATTCGATCAGCATGGCACCCGCCACTGCGGCGGCGGGGCAAGTCGTGAATGTGGCCTTGGTCACGGCCAAACTGGTGAACGAAAGCTATCAGGTGACTGAGGGTGAGCTTGCCATTGATCTGATCAGCAAAGCCGGCCATGGCTTTGGTTTTGGTGGCAACGACACGCTGCTGGGCACCGATCTGTCCAATGATTTCCTTTATGGTGGCACCGGCACCGACAGCCTGATCGGTCTTCTGGGCGACGACTTTCTGTTTGGTCAAGACGGGCCCGACCGCCTGTTTGGCGGTGGCGGCATCGACCATCTGTTCGGCGGCGATGGCCACGACCATCTGGACGGTGGCTTGGGCAGGGATGTCTTGTATGGCGGGGCGGGGGACGACACCTATGTTCTGGCTTCTGCGCAGGACACGGTGGTCGAGTACGAAGGTGAAGGGATCGACACGGTGTTGACCAGCCTGAAGGCACTGTCGCTGGCGGTTGGCAAGGCCATTATGCCGATGTCCGGATTATGCCGACGTAGGGCTATAAGTTGTTGTTTCTGGTGGGGCTCTCTGTGGTGGTGTCGGCATAATCAGAGGGCTTCGAGGAAGGCGAGGAGTTTGTCGGTTGGCCTGAATCGGCCGGGTTTTGTCGCGATCGGGGCTGTCCTCTCCAATGCGCGTTCT
>CAMAQR010000058.1 GCA_945860375.1 Pseudorhodobacter antarcticus | reverse complement strand
ACAACAAAAGCCGCAAAACAGTGAAGCTTTACCAGGTCATCGGTCGCTCGGTTCCCCAAGTCCCCTGCTGGTCAGATATGCTACGTGTTAGACGCCGATGCGCCCAAACCGCCCACATATCCCTTCAACAATTCAATTTTCAAAGAGCGCGGACACAAAACAAACAACACACCCCAACTTCGGGCGTCTTGCCTCCGTGTATCCAGATTTCGTTACGAGCGTTTCGTCTCGCTTCCCTCTGCTTCCCGTCTGCATCGCTGCGTCTGCTCGTCTTCGGTAAGGCGGTGTTTAGGGTCAGTCGCCGAAACCCGCAAGAGGAAAAATGCGCAACTTCGTCATTTTCTTGTCACGCTCAATGTTTACAGGGGATTTTCACAGATGCTGCTGCTTGGTGAGGCAGATGCTGGAAAGAGAAAAGGCGCAAATTCGGACCAGCCCCCAAATCTGCGCCTTTGATTCGGGCTTCAACGCCCCGAATCTTTCCGAATCCTCACCTCAGATGGCGAATCCTGCGCTCTGATGGGTGATGTTTCCGCCCGCAATCGTCAGCGCGATTCCCGTGCCACCCAAATCACCCGACTCCACCGACTCAATATCTGCATCAATCAGCACCAGGTCCGCCGCCAAGCCCACAACCAGCTTGCCGGTGACGCTTTCCATATGCGCGGCCCACGCCCCGCCCGCAGTATAGGCGTATAGGCTCCGCATCAGACTGATCCGCTCATCCGCAGCCCCCTCAAACGGCACCCGAGTCAGCGCGGCCTGAAGTCCCCGCATCACCGACACATCCGTCACCGGCCAATCCGAGGCGAAAGCCAAAGGCGCGCCCTGATCTGCCAGAGACTTCCACAGATAGGCATCGACCCAACGATCCCGGTCAAACACCGTCTCCATGGAAGACATCGGGAAATCCATAGCACCCGGCGGATGTGGCGGCTGCACCGAAGCCGTGATCCCCAACGCCCCCAGCCGCGCAATATCGCTGCGCGCAATCAGCTCGATATGCTCAATCCTGTGGCGCATGTCGCGCCGGCCATTGGCCATGCCCGCCGCCTCATAGCCATCAATCGTGGTGCGCACCGCGCCATCGCCAATCGCATGGACCGCAATCTGCAAGCCCCGCCGATCAATCTCTGCACAGATCGCCTTGAATCGCTCGGGTTCAAACAACGGCTCGCCGCGCTCCGTCGTCCCCGGATAGTCGTTCAGCATGAACGCCGTGCGACTGTCGACCACGCCATCCATGAACATCTTCACAAAGCCCGACGACACCCAGTCGTCCTTGTACTCCACCGTCATGGCTGAGGCCCGCTCGAGGTCCGACAATTCCATATGCGGCTTGAAATGGAACGGCACCTTGACCCGCGCGGTCAACCGCCCCTCGTCTTTCATCTCGCGCAGCAGCTGGCAGGTGTAGCGATTGCCATCCATGTTCACCATCGAGGTGATGCCGTGCGCCGCGCAGTGGGCAAGTCCTGCCGCGATCTTGTCCTTATCCTTGGCGCGCACCGCAGCGCTTGGCCAAGGCTCAGGCTCGCCCCCCGTCGCAATCCCCAACTGCAAATGCGCCTCGCCACCCAAAGCCAAGATCGGCCCGAACGCCTCAAACTCGCGCAACTCGCCGCTGGCCGTGCCATCGGCTGCCATCACCACTTCATGCCCATGCGGCATGGCGGCCCCCTGTAACAGCCCTGCCGCCGTCAAAGCGGCCGTATTGGCCCAAACCGTATGGTGATCCGGTGACATCATCGCAATCGGGCGATCGGCAATCACCCGGTCCAGATCGTGCCGCGTGACCGCAGCATCCAAAATCTCATAAGACGCCCCCTGCGCCATCAGCAAAGCCGTGGCGGGATAAAGCAGCGCATACCCCTCAAACGCCGCCTTCAACGCGTCAAAGCCATGCACCCCACCGATCTGCAACTGCGTCAATTCATTGCCGCCCAGCACCAGATGCAAATGGCTCTCAAAGAACCCCGGCAGCAACGTCCGTCCGCCCGCATCGATAACCCGAGTCTCAGCCCCCGCCAGCGCCGCAACTTCCGCCGCAGACCCGACAGCCACAATCTTGCCGCCCGCCACAGCCACAGCCTCTGCCCGAGGCCGCCCCGCATCCATCGTCAAGACCTTCGCATTGGTCACGATCATCTCAGCCGTCATCTCTATGCCTTTCACATTGGCTCAAACATCCCACCGGGGTCCGGGGGTGTGAAACCCCCGGTCACACCGCCTCAGCCGCGCAACCCCGCCACCCTTTGCGCCATCACGCACAGCATCTCGAACATGATCGAAATCCCCAGCCAGGCCGTGCCGCCACTGGCATCAAAGGGCGGTGACACTTCCACCAGATCAGCCCCCACTATATTCACCCCTTGCAGCAACCGCGCCACCTGCAAGGCCTGCCACGAATTTGGCCCGCCCACTTCGGGCGTCCCGGTGCCCGGTGCAAAGGTCGGATCGACGAAATCAATGTCATAGGTGATATAGGTGTCACCCTGCCCGACAATGTCGCGCGCCTCGGCCATCACGTCCTCAACCCCGCGCGCATGAAACTCGGCGATCGGAATGATCCGAATGCCGTTGGCCGCCGCAAAATCCCAATCCTCGCGCCCATAGGCGGTGCCGCGAATGCCGATCAGACAGTAGCGTTTGGGATCAATCAGCCCCTCTTCCACCGCTCGGCGGAAAGGCGTGCCGTGGTTGTAACGGCTGGTGCCAAAGTAAACGTCGTTCAGATCAGTGTGACTGTCGAACTGTATCATCCCCACCGGGCGGGCCTTGGCCACCGCCCGCAGGATCGGCAGGCTGCAAAGATGATCGCCGCCCCCGGTCAGCGGCAACACCCCCGCCGCCACCACCCGATCATAAAACGCCTCCATCCGGGCCAGCGAATCCGTCAGATCGCCGGGGTTCGGCGCCACATCGCCCAGATCGGCGCAATTGGCCAATTCAAACGGCGCCACCCAGCTCACCCCGTTCATCGCCCGGATCATCGTCGACAGATCGCGCAGCTGGCGCGGCCCGTGGCGCGGGCCGGGGCGGTTGGTGGTGCCGCCATCCCAGGGCGCGCCGATCAAGCCGATCTCAACGTCGCCAAATCGCGCATGGTCAAACGGCACATGCGGCAGCCGCATAAAGGTGGGGATGCCTGCGAATCGCGGCAGATCAAAGCCGGACACCGGGGCGAAAAAACCGTCATTGCGAGGTTGGGTCATATGAGGCCCCCTCCTTGGGGCGATTCCTTTGCTGCATCTGATCAAATCCCTGTGCGGTTGTCAGCCAAAGCGCGACCGCAAACGGCGCTTTGCGACAGTTGCGGCCACAGGCGGGGTTGACCCGACCGCCCCTATCGGTCCTTATCGCCGAACTCACACCCCAAGGGATGCGACGATGTTCTCCAAACCAGCCGACCCGACCGCAGCACCAGTGCCCCGCCCGACTTCGGGTGGCAACAGCAGCAGCAACAACCGCTCCATTCTGTCCTCCGATCTCAAGATCGTCGGTGAGATCACTTCGACCGGCACCATCGAAGTGTTGGGCGACATCGAAGGTTCGGTGTCGGCACAGGGTCTGATCATCGGCAGCGAAGGCCGCGTCTCAGGTCAGGTCAGCGCCGAAACGGTTGAGGTCAAGGGCAAGCTGGATGGCCGCGTCGACAGCCAAAGCTTCACCCTGCGCGCCGCCGCCCAAGTGGCCGCCGACATCAGCTATTCTACCCTGATCATCGAAAGCGGCGCCCAGATCGAAGGCCGCTTCACCAAAGCCAAGGCCTGATCGGCAAAAACGCTCTGTCACCCTCCGCAGGGTGGGTGAAGAACCCACCCCATTGGCAGGGCCCATCACGTCTGCGGGACCGCATAGGTCAGCCCAGCCCGCGCCACCGGCTCGGTGAGGCCTTCGGAATACAACAACACATCCCCCACCGCCAACCGCCGCCCCAGCTTCAAAATCCGCGCATGGGCCAACACATCCAGTCCCGCCGCCGGTTTGCGCATGAAATCCATGCTGCAATTGGTGGTCACGGCCAAAGCCACCGGCCCGATCCGCGACAGGATCGCCAGATACATCGCCACATCCGCCAGCGCGAACATCGACGGCCCCGACACCGTGCCGCCGGGCCGCAAATGCCGCTCGGCCACCCGCAACCGCAGCGTCAGCCCGGACGCGCCCACCCGCTCCACCGCGAAATCTTCGGCCACTTGCCCGAAATCGCGCTGCAAAAACACCTGCAACGCCGGACCATCCATCACCAACATACTTTCCCCCGATCGCATCCGCGCCTAGACTTGGCCAATCCAAAGGGAGGATGCAATGACCGACGACATCTTGCTGCGCCACGATCACGCGGGAATCGCCACCCTGACCCTGAACGCGCCCGCCAGCTTCAACGCGCTGTCCACCGCGATGATCGCCGCGCTGACCGCCCAGATCGCAGCGCTCGCGACAGATCAAACCATCCGCGTGGTCGTGCTGAAAGGCGCGGGCAAAGCCTTTTGCGCGGGCCATGATCTGCGCGAAATGCAGGCTGCCCGCACTGCTGCCGACGAAAACACCGAAGATGCGGGCCGCGCCGCCTTCACCCGATTGTTCGCCGATTGCACCGCAATGATGCAGGCGTTGACCGCCTTGCCGCAACCCGTGATCGCGCAGGTCCAGGGTGTGGCCACCGCCGCCGGTTGCCAACTCGTCGCCTCCTGTGATCTGGCCGTGGCCGCCACCGGCACCCGCTTTGGCGTCAACGGCATCAACATCGGTCTGTTCTGCGCGACCCCCATGGTCGCCCTGACCCGCAAAGTCGCCCCCGCCGTGGCGTTCGAAATGCTGTCCACCGGCGAATTCATCGACGCCGCCCGCGCGCGTGAGGTCGGCCTGATCAACCGCATCGCCCCCCCTGACGCGTTGGACGCTGCCACCCAAGCGCTGGCCCAAACCCTCGCCGCCAAACTCCCCGAGGCGCTGCAACTGGGCAAAGCCGCCTTCGCCGCGCAATCGGGCCTGCCCACGCGCGAAGCCTATGCCCTTGCCGGGGCCACCATGGTGGAAAACATCCTGCTTGATGCCACCAATGACGGCATCACTGCTTTCCTGGAAAGACGTCGGTAGGGGGGCATCATGCGCTTTTCTTGAATTGCAGCAACCAGACCGCCAACCCCATCCCCACGACTGCCATCGCAAAACAAGCCGCAAACACCAACGTAGGCCCGCCCCATACCAACAGCCCCGCCCCCACCGAAGGTGCCGCGGCGGATGCCAGAATCGGCGCCACCGCCACCGCCCCTGAAATGGCGCCAAACCCGCGCCGCCCCAGAATATCCACCACCAGCATCGGCCGCAGCACCGACAACAGCCCCGCCCCGGCACCCTGCAACGCGGCGAACACAAAGATCAGCGCTGGCACCAGCCCCGCCACGATCAACACCGCGCCCGCAATCACCACCCCGCCCAGCGACCACAGCGTCGCCCGCGCATTGCCGATCCGCGCCTCGTTCATCAGCAACACGAACCGCCCCAACACCTGCGATGGCCCAATGCAGGCGGCGGCCAGCGTTGCCATTCCCGCTCCCGCACCCCGATCTTCAAACAGCATCAGCACATAGGTCAGCAATATGCCGTGGTTCAGCCAGATCAGCCCGAAAATCCCTGAAATCGCCCAGAACGACGGCTGTCGCAGCGCCGCATGCAAAGCGCCCGGCTCGGGTGCTGGCCGCGCAGCCCCGGACCGGTCCAGTCGCCGCAAGGCCCGCACCGCGAAAGCATTCACCGGAACCGCCAGCAAAATAAGCCCCGCAAAGGCCACCAAAGCCCCCTGCCCGCCCAAGCTCCGCCCCAGCCAGTCCCCCAAGGGAAAGGCCAGCGTGCCCGCAAACCCCGCCACCAGCGTCACCCGCGTGATCGCCAACCGCGCACCACCGCCCAAGCGCCGGGTCAGAAAGGCAAAGCAGCTTTCATACAAACAGCAGGCCTGCGCAAACCCGATCACCGCCCAGATCACCCACCACACCCAAGGCGCAGGCGCAAATCCCAATGCCGCCACGCCCAGCGCCATCAACACCGGCGCATAGGTCAGCATTTCGCCGCCAAAGCCCCGGTCCACCCAGCGCCCGGTAAAGGGCGTCAGCACTGCCATCACCAGAAAGCCCAGCGTCGGCCCGAAAGCCAATTCCGCCACCGACCACCCGGTTTGTGCCTGCAAATCCGGCAACAGCGCCGGAAACGCATAATAAACGCCCGCATAGGTCAGCGTCTGGCCCATGGCCAGCAGCCACACCGCCCAAGATTGTCGGTCGGCGGTCACAACCGGTACAGGTCGCGGAACTTGGCCTCCAGATAATCCAATAGCGGCCCTTCTGTCGGCTCGAACCCACAGGCCAGCGCGATGGTCTCGGACGGTTTGCGCAATCCGCCGTGGCGCTGCAGGTTCTCGCGCAGCCAACCCGTCGCCCCCGACGTGTCTCCCCGCGCCAATGCCGCATCAATGTCCGGCACCGCCGCGCGCATCGCCTTGTTCAGACATCCCGCATAAACATTGCCCAAGGTATAGGTCGGGAAATAGCCAAACAGGCCAACCGACCAATGTACATCTTGCAACATTCCATGGCTCGGACGCTCCACTTCCACCCCGAAATCTGCCATAAACCGATCATTCCAGGCAGATTCAAGATCATCCACCGCCAGATCGCCCCGGACCAGCGCCCGCTCCAGATCGAACCGCATCATGATGTGCAGATTGTAGTGCACCTCATCCGCCTCGGTCCGGATGAACCCCGGCTGGACCCGGTTGATGGCCCGATAAAACCCCTCCGGCCCATCGACATTCAACGGTCCAAAGCGTTCGGCCATCTGCCCGTGCATCCAGCCTGCAAAGGCCTGTCCGCGCCCGATCTGGTTCTCATAAATCCGGCTCTGGCTTTCATGGACCCCCATCGACACGCCATGACCCAGAGGCGTCATCGCGTAATCGGGGTCAATTGCCAGTTCATAGCTGGAATGGCCCACCTCATGAATGGTCGAGTAGATGCAGTTGAACGGATCGCTTTCCACCACCCGCGTGGTGATCCGGCTGTCATCGCCTCCGCCCGAACTGAACGGATGCACCGCCAGATCCAGCCGGCCGCGCGACCAGTCATAGCCAAATGCCCCCGCCAGATCCCGTGCAAGGCGCAACTGCGCATCCTGCCCGAAATGCCCGGCCAAAGCGGGCGGAGCCTCGCAGTCCAGCACCGCCCCGCGCAAAGCCACCAGCCGGGGCCGCATCCGGTCAAACATCCCGCCCAGCGATTCCGCCGAAGCCCCCGGCTCGTAATCATCAATCAGCGCATCGTAAAGATCGCCGCCCTCGGCCAGACATTCCGCCTCTTGCCGCCGCAGCCCGATCACTTCCTTCAACGTCGGCAGGAAATCCGCCACCTTGTCCGCCGCCCGCGCCCCGGCCCAGACGCCCTGCGCCACCGACGTCACCCGCGCCAAAGCCTGCGCCAGATCGCCCGGAACCTTGACCGACCGGCGGTAAGACCGGTCAATGTGGTAAAGCTGCGCCGCAGCCACCTCATCCACCGCCGCCGCATCCGCCAACCACTGCGCGATCTGCGGGTCTGTGCGGCGCGCATGCAACACGCCCTCCATCGCCGCCATTTCCTCGCCACGCTGCTCGGTGCCCGCGCGCGGCATCATGGTTTCCTGATCCCAGCCCAGCCGCTCTGCCACCTTGGCCAAAGCTTCGGTCTGGCGCTGATACGCCATCAAATCCACATAAGCCGAGTTGTTCATCACGCCGTCCCCTTCCGAATGGATCCCGCCACCGGGTAGACCGACAAATGCCGCGCCCGGATGATCAGCACCCACAACACCACGGCCCCGATCTGATGGGTGATCGCGACATGCGCCTGCGCCATCGTCAGCACCGCAAAAATGCCCAAGCCCATCTGCACCACCAGCATCGCCATCACGCCGTGGAACGCCCGCCGCGTCGCCAGATGCGCCGACCTGCGCCCCCGCAGCCAGACCACAATACCAAAGGCGAACAAAAGATACCCAGACATCCGATGCACAAACTGCACCAGTCCCGGATTTTCAAAGAACGCATGCCACAGCGGCAAGCTGCCCCCCGCCCCGTCCGGCACATAAAACGCATCCGCCGGAAAGAACTGCCCGTTCATCAGCGGCCAGGTCGGAAAGCCGCGCCCGGCGTCGATGCCCGCCACCAATGCCCCCAGCACCACCTGCAGAAAGGCGAAATGCATCAGGCCCGTGGACAGCCCGACCAGCTTGCGCTCGCCCACCCGCCGCGCCTGCAACAACGCGGCCTCGGTCCGCTGCAACAGGAACACATAGGTCGCAATCAGCCCCAAGATAACAAAAGCCAGCCCCAGATGCGTTGCCAATCGGTAAGACGCCACATCGACCATGCTGCCTTTCAGCCCGCTCGACACCATCCACCAGCCAATGGCCCCCTGCAAACCGCCCAGCACGCCGACACCCAACAGCCGCCCGATCCAGCCCGCCGGCACCTGCCGCGCCAACAGGAATCCGGCGAACCCCGCCGCCCAGACCAGCCCGATCACCCGGCCCAACTGCCGGTGACCCCATTCCCACCAGTAAATGGTCTTGAACTCTTCCAACGTCATCCCGGTGTTTTGCAGCTGAAACTCCGGGCTCGCCTTGTACTTTTCGAACTCCACACCCCAAGCCGCTGCATGCAACGGCGGCACCGCCCCCGTCACCGGCTTCCACTCCGTGATCGACAAGCCCGAGTCCGTCAGCCGCGTCAAACCACCCACGGCGATCATCGCAAAGACCAACAGGAACAGCACCACCAACCAAAGGCGAATGCCGCGCCGCGCCCCCTTGCCGCGCGCGTCAATGCCGCCGCCCTGCGCCACTGGCGCTTGCCCGGCCCCGACCTCTTCGAAAATACTGCGCTTGACCGCCATCGCCGCCCCCATCTGGTTGCCCGGACTCTAGGCCGCGCCCCCGGCAGCTTCAACCCCGCCGGATCACTGCGGCACCATATGCCGCGCCACCCGCAAGGCCAGCGCCGCCACCGTCAACGACGGATTGGCCGCACCCGAGGTTGGCAGCACCGAGGCATCGACAATGCGCAAATTCTCCAGATCATGCGCCCGGCAGAACGGATCCACGACCGAGCTGCCCGGATCAACCCCCATCCGCGCCGTCCCGCATTGATGACTGGGCGTGCGCTTCTCAAAGGTCTTGGTCAAAACCACCGGCCAGCCCGCGCGCTTCAACACCCCCTTCAGCTTGGCGTTCAAAGCCAGATGCGCCGCCCAATTTGACCGCTGCCATTGCAGCACGATCTGACCATCGCGCAGGAACACCCGGCTTTCAGGGTTTGGCAAATCCTCGGACATCGTCATCAGATGCACCGAATGATCCGCCAGCCAACGCGACAGGGGCAAAGGCAACCCACTTTCCGCCGCCATGATCTCGCCGGTGATGCGCCCCAGCATCTGCACATTGCCCAAAGGCTCGCCTTTTGGGCCCCCGGTCAGATACCAGTCGTTCATCTGGATGGTCTTCTCATACACAGACCGATTGCGCCGGAACGGGCTGACGCCCAGCACCGCCGTGATGTTGTGGTTCATGAAATTGCGCCCGACCTGATCGGAGCCATTGGCCAACCCCGTCGGATGGTCCGCATCAGCCGAGGCCAACAGCAAAGCCGCCGACTTCACCGCCCCCGCACACAAGCAAACCACGGGGGCCGCAATCCGCTCCACCCCGCCCGCCCGCTCAAACTCCACCGCCGCGATCCGCCGGCCTTCGGCAATCAACCGCGTCACCTTCGCCCCGGTCAGCAGCGTCACATTCGGATGCGCCAAGGCCTGCGCCAGCCCGATGGTTTCCGCATCCATCTTGCCGCCGCGGGTGTTTGGAAAGCCGTCAAAGGTGACAGCCCCCCCTTTCAGCCACAAATCAATGTCCACTCCCAACGGCAAAGCCCCCGGATGCAACCCCTGCGCTTTCAAACGGTTGCACAGATCGACCATGTCCGGCTCGTGCGGCACAGGCGGAAACGGATAGGGCCGCGAATGCGCAGGCTCGGTCGGGTCTTCGCCACTCGCACCCCGAACCTGATACATTTCCTCTGCCGCCTGATAATCCGGCTCCAACTCGGCGTAACTCATCGGCCAGCCGGGTGCGGTGCCGCCCATGTGCTTTAGGGGCCGGAAATCCTCGGCCCGATAGCGCATGAGAACCGCGCCGTAGAATTTCGAATTGCCGCCCGGATGGTAATAATTGTTGGGCTGAAATACCCCGCCCGCCGCATCCTGCCAGCTTTCCTTGGGGCTGAAATGCCCAGACCCGAACACCGCCCATGGATCGCGCGCCTCGGGGCAATCGCGCAGATACTCCCCCCGCTCCAGAATGACGATCCGCCGCCCCGAAGGCGCCAAAGCCGCCGCCAAAGTCGCCCCGCCCATGCCGGACCCAATGATCAGAATATCCGGCGCGGCCATGCTTACCCCCACAGTGTTACCGCAAACACTGTCGCAGAACCCCGCCACAACGTCACCCCCGCATGAATTCACATTGGCCTAAATATCCAAGGGTAAGGCGCGCCCGGACGATCTTCCCGTGGAAGAACGTCAGCGTCGAACGCCAAATCTGCAAGGATTTGGCCGGGCAAAGGCGAAGCCGAGGGCCTGGGCCCCTTCGGACGGCCGCAAATTCCGCCTCAAACCTTAAGAAATCCCTAATTTCACACCCTCAACCAACTGATATCAAACAACAATAAAGTGGTCCCGAGTTGGGACCCTACTTGTCTTGATGCTTCAACCGATAGGCAATCTGGCGCAGCATGCCATGAAAGGTCTGAACCTCTGCCTTGGTCAGCCCCAGCCGCGACCACATGTTGCGCAGGCTGGCCTTCATCCCCGGCACCTTGGCCTGCGGAAAGAAGAACCCTGCCGCCTCCAGCCGTTCCTCAAAATGATCGCCCAGCTTTTCCACCTCCAGCGCCGAGGCAAATTCCGTCCGCGCCATTTCTTGCACGATGCCCACCGCAGGAACGGTCTGCCGCCGCCATTCATACCCCATCAACAACACACATTGCGCGAGGTTCAGCGAGGCAAACTCCGGGTTCACCGGCACCGTCACGATCGCATTGGCCAGCACCACATCTTCATTCTCCAGCCCCGCGCGTTCCGGCCCAAACAAGACGCCCACACGTTTTCCGGCGGCAATCAAGGCCCGCGCATGATCCATCGCCGCCTCGGGCGTATAAACCGGCTTGGTCAACTCGCGCCCCCGCGCCGTGGTCGCGAAAACGAAATCACAATCCGCGATCGAATCCTGCACCGATCCGAACAACCCCGCCTGATCCAGCACCCGCCCCGCCCCACTGGCCAGCGCCACCGCCGCCGAACTGGGCCAGCCATCGCGGGGCGACACGATCCGCATCCGCTCCAACCCAAAGTTCAACATCGCCCGGGCGGCGGCCCCGATGTTTTCACCCATTTGTGGGCGCACAAGAATAAAGGCGGGGGGGATCATGGCAGCACTCCGATTGAACCCGCCTGATACGCCACCCGCGCTTCCTAGCCAAGCCCGCCAATCTGCGCTAACAGGGGGGCAACCCTATGCAGGACGCATCCAATGGCCGACACTGACCGCCCGCAAATCACCCTGATCACCCCGCCCGCGATTGACCTCGAGGTGTTCCCCGACCGTCTGGCCGCCGTGCTGGACGCGGTCGACATCGCTTGCGTGCGGCTGTCCCTTGCCGGCAAAGACGAAGACATGATCGCCCGCGCCGCCGACGCCTGCCGCCTTGTCACCCACGCCCGCGACGTGGCCATCGTCATCGACAACCACATGCTGATGGTGCAGCGCCTTGGCCTTGACGGCGTCCATCTGACCGATGGCGCGCGCCAGGTCCGCTATGTCCGCAAAGAATTGGGCAGCGACGCCATCGTCGGCGCCTTTTGCGGCATCACCCGCCACGACGGCATGAACGCGGGCGAGGCTGGCGCCGATTACGTCGCCTTCGGCCCCATCGGCACCAGCCCCTTGGGCATCGGCGAGCAGGTCGATTTCGACCTGTTCGACTGGTGGTCCAAGGTCATAGAAGTGCCGGTCATCGCCGAAGGCGCGTTGACGCTGGAGTTGGTGGAAAAATTCGGCCCCGTGACCGATTTCTTTGGGGTGGGTGAGGAAATCTGGTCCGCCGAGAACCCGATTGCCGCGCTCAAGGCCCTGATGTCACCCTTGGGCTAAATCGGGCGCGTGCTTGCGCGCGCCTTACCCGGCCAGAGTGTGACTGGCCCGGATCACGCGCTCACAATGCGCGGCCAGATCCTTGCGGTTGGCGAACACGTCCACCGGCACTTCGGGGTGAAAAATCACCTCAACCCGGCCCTGCCGCCGCGCCGCCAGTGTTTTGAGCAGATGCGGTGCGAAATCCATATCTCCCCACCAGCCATAAAACCGCGCGTCCTCGCCGGGTGGCGCGTGATAGATCACCGTCACGGGCTGAATAAAGAGGATATGGTCCAGCCCATGGCTGTAGAACGCCGCAAACAGCGTTGATTTGAAGGGCAAAATGTGGGTCGCATCGGTGCTGGTGCCTTCGGGGAAAAACAGCAACTTGTGCCCTGCCCGCAATCGGCCTTCAAACACAGCCTGTTGCCGCTTCGCCTCTGCCCCCCTGCGGGTGATAAACACCGTCCCCGTCGCCCGTGCCAGCCAGCCGATGCCGGGCCAACCTGCCACTTCGGATTTCGACACAAAATACACCCGCTGCACCGCGTTCAGCGCGAAGACATCCAACCAAGAGGCATGGTTGGCCACCACCGCCCCCTTTTGCTGCATCGGCTGCCCGCGCGTAATCAAATGCAGCCGCAGGATCGGAAACGCCATCTTGCACACAAACTGCGTGATCAACGGCGTCACCGGCCGCGCCTGCCCGCACAAGGGCCGCTCCAGCAGCCGCACCAACAGCAGCACCGCCAGCGCGCCAAAGGTCAGTCCGCCCAAGAGTCCGCCACGCCAGATCACCCGCAGCCAGCCCGCCGCCCCCAACCGCAAGGGCGGCGTGTCATCCGTCCGCCAGTCGCTCATGGGTCCCGCGCCGATTTGCGGATGTAGAAGTCGCGGTGCTTGGCGCTCATTCTTGCAGTGTCCATCACCAGACAAACATCGGTGGTGTTGAAGGCATGATCCACCCAAGCCCCCTCGCCCACAAAGCCCCCAAGCCGCAGATAGGCCTTGATCAGCGCCGGCGTCCCCGCCAGTGCCGCACGGCGATCCAATTGCGCCGCCGGGATCAGGTTCATCTCGGCGCAATGCGGCGCGCGGGCCGTCACCCGCAGCGCAAGCGGGGCAAGGTGGTGGTGGTGGAGATTGGACAACGGTTGCGCCAGCGCCCTGACATTGGTGCCATGGAAGGACGCGGTGCCAAACAGCACCTCGATCTCCCGCTCCAGCACATATTCCGCCAAGGCGTTCCACAGCAACAGCATGGCCGAACCGCCGCGATGGTCGGGATGCACGCAAGACCGCCCCAGTTCCAGCAACCTGCGGCCTGATGTTTTCAGTGCCGTCAGATCGTATTCGTTTTCCGAGTAAAACCGCCCCGACAGCGCCAGCCGGTCTGACGGCAGCAGCCGGTAAACCCCCACCACATCGGCCAGATCATCCGCATCCCGGCTGGGGTCGATCAACAACAGATGCTCGAAGAACGGGTCAAACTCATCCTTCTCCAACCGGTTGGCGTGGTCAACCAAGGGGCCACTTCCCCCCAGTTCCTGCACGAAAACGCCGTAGCGCAACCTTTGGGCAGCCCGTAAATCACGCTCTGTTTCGGCCAATCGCAGGATGTAGGGCGCGTCGTCGGTCATAAGGGGGCGTCGGGTCCGGGCTTAGGTCTGCGCATTCGTCTTAGGCGGCGTCGGAACGCATTGCAACTGCCTTGCCCTGCCCGGAAAAACCAAGACCACGCCGAGGTTGTGTTAACCCCATATTAACCGCACCCTGCGTCAACTCAGGTAGTCCACCGTCAATGCCACCTCTTTCAGGTCGATCACCACCTTGCCCGCATGTTCGAAATTCACCGTCGCCCGGCCGTTGATGTTGGATTGCACCTGCCCCAGCCCCCACTCGGGCTGCGACGGATGCCGCACCAGCATCCCCGGTTCCAGTCGTGCCGCCATATCTGCCCCCTTGCGTGAAAGAGTACCCTTTGCCCGAAAAACCTGACCTCGCAGCACTTGTCGGCTCTCGCATCTGCCACGACCTTATCAGCCCGATCGGCGCCATCGGCAACGGGGTTGAACTGATGCTGATGGATGGGGCGGTCAAGGGGCCGGAAATGGCGCTGATCACCGAAAGCGTCGCCCATGCCAATGCCCGCATCCGCTTTTTCCGGGTGGCTTACGGCGCGACCGGCGCAGACCAGCGGATCGGGCGCAATGAAGTCACCTCCATTTTGTCAGACATGACCCATGGCGGCCGGATAAAAGTCGATTGGATCAGCCCGCCCGATCTGCCGCGCCGCGATGTAAAACTGGTGTTTTTGCTGTTGCAATGCGCCGAATCCGCATTGCCTTACGGCGGCCGCATCAGCATCGAACGCGGCGATGCCCGCTGGCTTTTGGTGGCCACCGCCCCCAAGATGAAGTTGGACACTGCCCTGTGGGACTGTCTGATCAACCCCGCCGCCGCCCCGGATGTTGCCCCTGCGCATGTGCAATTCCTGCTGGTGCCGGACGAATTCACCCGTCAACACCGCCGCCTTACCGCCGAAATCAGCGAAGCCCAGATCAGGCTGAGTTTTTAGGCGCGGATGGTGCCGTTCCCGGTGACAATATACTTGAAGCTGGTTAACTGATCCGCCCCGACTGGCCCGCGCGCGTGCATCTTGCCGGTGGCAATGCCGATCTCACCGCCCATCCCGAACTCGCCGCCGTCGGCGAACTGGGTGGAGGCGTTGCGCATCAAAATCGCACTGTCCAACCGCTGCATGAACCGCGCCGCGGTGGCGTCATTCTCGGTCAGGATGCTTTCGGTGTGGTTGCTGCCATATTTGCGGATATGGGCAATTGCGTCATCGACCCCGTCCACCAATTTGACAGCGATGATCATGTCCAGAAATTCACGCCCGAAATCATCGGGTTGCGCCTCAACTGTGCCGGGGATTTTCAACAACTCGCCTGTGGCGCGGACCTCAACCCCGGCCTTCAGCAGATCCTCGATCAGAACCGCGCCATGCTTGGTGTAGAACGGCCAGTCGATCAGCAAGCATTCCGCCGACCCGCAAATTCCGGTGCGCCGGGTTTTAGAGTTCAGCACCACCCGGCGCGCTTTCTCCAGATCGGCATCACGGTCGGCGTAGACGTGGCAGATGCCCTCCAGATGCGCAAACACCGGTACCCGCGCCTCACGCTGCACAAGGCCAACCAGCCCTTTGCCCCCACGCGGCACGATGACGTCAATAAAGTCAACGGCTTGCAACATGGCGGTGACCATTTCACGGTCACGCGTCGGGATCAGTTGAATGGCATCCTCAGGCAGCCCAGCCTCGCGCAGGCCCTGCACCATGCAGTCGTGAATGGCTTCGGACGACTGAAAACTTTCAGAACCACCGCGCAAAATCACGGCGTTCCCGGCCTTCAGGCACAGCGCCCCCGCATCTGCGGTGACGTTTGGCCGGCTTTCATAGATTACGCCCACAACGCCCAGCGGGGTCGCAACCCGTTGGATATGAAGACCATTCGGCCGGTCCCATTCGGCCAAAATGCGCCCAACCGGGTCGGCCTGTTCAGCCACAGTGCGCAGGCCATCAACGATGCCACGGATGCGGTGTTCGTCCAGCCGCAAGCGGTCCATCATCGCGGGCGACAGGCCTTTTTCCGCAGCGTGGTCCATGTCCAGACAGTTTGCGTCCAGAATTTCCTGTCGCCGCGCCCAGACCGCGGCCGATGCCCCGATCAGCGCCGCATATTTGCGTTCCTGGGACGCGCAGGCCAACTCTTGCGCCGCAGCCTTGGCGCGCGCACCAATATCGCGCATCATATCAACGGCTTGCCCAGACATCCTTCGCCCTTTCACATTGGCACAAATATCCCGGGGTCCGGGGCGGCGCCCCGGCAGCCGCAGGATCAGATCACCATATCATCCCGATGTACCAGCGCAGCGCGGCCCTGATAGCCCAAAATTGCCTCTATCTCACCCGACCGATGCCCGGCAATCGCGCGCGCCTCAATAGCCGTGTAGCGCACCAGACCCTTGCCCAGCGTGTCGCCTTCGGGCGACAGGATCGCAACCGGATCGCCCCGGCCAAAGGCCCCGGAGACAGCCGTAACTCCGGCTGGCAAAAGACTTTTCCCAGCCCGCAGCGCCAGCACGGCACCCGCATCCAGCCGCAATTCCCCACGCGGTTTCATCGCATTGATCCAGCGTTTGCGCGCCGCTTGCGGATCGCTTTGCGCCACAAACCACGTCCGTTGCGCGCCATTGGCCAGCGCAGACAAGGGCCGCAGCACCGAACCTTCCATGATTGCCATCGCACAACCACCAGCAACCGCGGTTTTCGCAGCGAGGAGCTTGGTCTTCATCCCACCCTTGGACATGCCCGAAATCGGCTCGCCCGCCATCGCCTCAATCTGCGGCGTGATGGTTTCCACCAGATCAAAGCGCTGCGCCGTCGGGTCTTCTTTCGGATTGGCCGAATAGAACCCGTCCACATCCGACAGCAAGATCAGCTGATCCGCCCCCACTGTCACCGCAATTTGCGCGGCCAGCCGGTCGTTGTCGCCAAAGCGGATTTCATCGGTGGCCACGGTGTCATTCTCATTGACGATCGGCACGCAACCCAGACCCAGCAGCGTTTCCATCGTGGCACGGCTGTTCAGATAGCGGCGGCGATCTTCGGTGTCCTCCAGAGTGACCAGCACCTGCGCGGTGGTGATCCCGTGCGGCGCAAGCACCTCTTCATAGGCCCGGGCCAACCGGATTTGTCCAACTGCCGCAGCGGCTTGGCTTTGTTCCAACGTCAGCACACCGTCGCCCAGACCAAGCACCTTGCGCCCCAGCGCAATCGAGCCCGACGACACCAACACCACATCGGTGCCGCGCACCTTGGCCTCGGCCACGTCCATCGCCAAAGCCGACAGCCAGCCCTGTTTCAGCCCGGTTTTCCGGTCCACCAACAGCGCCGAACCGATCTTGACCACCAGCCGTTTGGCGCAGCGCACATCAGGGGCGGTCAGGGCTGCCATGGCGCGTCGTTCACCACCGGGGCTTCGGCTTTGATCTCACGGTACAGCGCGCGCAGGGTGTCTTGCAGGCCCATGCCCGCAACACCGGAAATCACCATGACCGGACCGCCGGACGCCTTTTCGAGCGCTTTGCGACGGGTGGTGATGGTGGCTTTGTCAAGCGCGTCGCATTTGTTCAGCGCCAAAATCCGGGTCTTGTCGCCCAGAATTTCGGAATATGCCTCCAACTCCTTCACAATGGTGCGGTAATCTTTGGTGATGGTGGAAGAGGTGCCGTCGACCAGATGCAGCAAAACCTTGCAGCGTTCCACATGGGCCAGAAACTGCATGCCAAGGCCACGGCCTTCGGAGGCGCCTTCAATCAGGCCCGGAATATCGGCCATGACAAACTCGGTGCCATCAATGCCGACGACGCCAAGGTTTGGCACCAGAGTGGTGAAAGGGTAATCGGCGATCTTTGGACGGGCGTTTGACACCGCGGCCAGAAAGGTCGATTTTCCGGCATTCGGCAGGCCCACCAGCCCCGCATCCGCGATCAGCTTCAAGCGCAGCCAGATCGTGCGTTCGACCCCCTCTTGCCCCTGATTGGCCCGCGCAGGAGAGCGGTTGGTCGAAGATTTGAACGCAAGGTTGCCCCAGCCGCCATTGCCGCCGCGCGCCAGTTGCACGCGCTGACCGATTGTCACCAGATCGGCGATCACGGTTTCTTCGTCTTCGTCCAGAATTTCGGTGCCAACCGGCACTTTCAAGGTGATGTCATCGCCGGTCTTGCCGGTGCGCTGCGCACCCATGCCGCCTTGGCCTGATTTGGCAAAGAAGTGTTGCTGATAGCGAAAGTCGATCAGCGTGTTCAGACCGTCCACGGCCTCTACCCAGACCGAGCCGCCGTTGCCGCCATCGCCACCATCCGGGCCACCGAATTCGACGAATTTCTCACGCCGGAACGACACGCACCCCGCCCCGCCGCCGCCAGAGCGGATGTAGACTTTGGCAAGATCAAGGAACTTCATGGGGTCAGGCTTTCTGATGGTTTGGTCAGGCGATACAGGAAAGGGGGCGTGTTCTCAAGCTACGGGATTCTGGGCGGCAAAAGCAGCCGGAGTCAGCAACAGATCAACATGCAGGCGTTCAAGGCCCAAGGCGCGGCAGGCGCGCAAAGACCTGCCAATTTCAACAAAGCCCAACTTGGCCAGCACCCGCGCCGAAGCGGTGTTGCCGATGAAATAGCCCGCCGTCACCGTGCTTTCATCATGAGCAAATTGCATGGACAAAACCGCAAACGCTGCTTCGGTAGCGTAGCCCTTTCCCTGGGTCTGCGGAATGAACCAATAGCCCAATTCAAAACCCGCACCGACCACGCCGACAAAACCGCCCACGTCCTCCACCGCAAAAGTCTCGCCGGGATAGGCAACTTCCGCCGCAAACTCATGGAAGTCTGCCGCCGTGTAGGGGTGGGGCGCGCGCGACAACCAACTGGACACCGCCAAATCACCAAGACCCGCCACAATGGCGGCCTGATCATGGGCCGCCACCGGGCGCAAGGTCAGCCGCGCCGTTTGCAGATGGGCGCGCAAAACCACCGCCCTAGTCCAGCTTTTTCACATAGGTCCAGGTTGGCACGCGGGCATTGCGCGCGACCGAAAACGTTTCGGCATCGCCCAGATACTGGAAGCCTGCGTTGGTCAGCACGCGGGCCGAGCCAGAGTTGTCCTGGAACACCTCGGCAAAAATAGTGCGGTTTTTCTGGGGGTTGTTGGCCACCAGCGCACGCACGGCATCCGACGCGATCCCGGTGTTCCAGAACGCCGGGGCCACCCAGTAACCGACCTCGGACTGACCGCGGTCCATGCGCTTGAGACTGATCACACCCAGAACTTCGGCCAGACCGGTGGACGAGCCGTCCATCACCCAGATTTCCTCATCAGCTTTGCCCAGCATGGCGCGGGTCACAAACGCTTCGGCAGCACCCGGCGGCAGAGGGTGAGGGATCGAATGTGTGGCCTCGGCAACACGCCGGTCGCCAGCGTAGAGCGCAAACAACCCCTGGTCCGACCGCCGCACATGGCGCAGCACGAAACGGCCTGCGAAAATCTGGCCTTCTTCAACGGATGCAATCAAATCCAAAACCATGGCTCCCTCCTGAAAGCGCATGCAGGGCTTTCGCCCGAGAAATTCCACTTCCCTGCCGGAAATATGGAAGGGGACCGGCCTTTCAGCCGATCCCCTGTTTACAATGGCATTGTAAAGGTTCGGCTTATTCGGCGGCTTTCGCTGCTGGCAGCACCGAAATAAACGTGCGGCCTTTGAAACCCTTTTTAAAGGTCACATGGCCTTCAACTTTGGCAAACAAGGTGTGATCCACACCCATGCCAACGCCTTCGCCCGGAAACCAGGTGGTGCCGCGCTGACGCACAATGATGTTGCCCGGGATGGCAGCTTGGCCACCGAACAGCTTCACGCCAAGACGACGGCCCGCCGAGTCGCGGCCGTTGCGGGATGAACCGCCTGCTTTTTTGTGTGCCATGGGGTATTACTCCGTTGCAGCAGCGGCTTTGGCAGCGCGCTTCGGTTTCGCAGGAGCTTCGACCACAGCGGCCGGAGCGTTGTTATGCGCAGCACGGCGTGCGTCGGCGGTGCCGGTTGCAGCGGCCACACCCGTTGCATCAGAGCCCGAAGCCAGAACTTCGGTGATGCGAACCAGCGTCAGATGCTGACGGTGGCCTTTGGTGCGCTGCGACGAGTGCTTGCGGCGCCGCTTGACGAAGTGGATGACCTTGTCACCCTTGATCTGGTCGATCACGTCGGCCTGAACGGCAGCACCTGCCACGAAGGGCACACCAATGGTCAGGCTTTCGCCACCAACCATCAGAATTTCGTTGAACTGGATCTTTTGACCAGCAACGGCATCAAGCTTTTCAACGCGCAGAACGTCACCCGCCTGCACTTTGTACTGCTTGCCACCGGTCTTGAGGACCGCAAACATAGGTCTATCCTTCTTTTGCTCCGCGCCCTTCGGCCCCCCAGCGTACTTGCCGCGTGGGTGTTTCGGGTTGCCCCGCCTACGAACTGCGCGCCCTTGCGGGCGTCATGAATTAAAGCTCGGCGAGATTCGCATCTCGCCGGGATGAGCGCTTATGGGGTGGGTTGCAGTGGCTGTCAAGCCTTGGTCAGATGTCCTGGCCCAACATCAACTGCCCCGCTGCGATGCCCAACTCGCGCGACAGAGCAACCATCACCGCATCAAAGGCGACGAACACCGCCGCGTTCAGTTTTTGACCCGAAGCGGTGAGGGAAAAATCGATATAGCTTTGCAATTGGGCATCACTGAGCGGTTGATAAGACAGCATCAGAAAAGGATACAGCCAGTCAGTGGTTTCGGTGCGAATTTCGGGTTCCTGCCCCCAAACCTCGGCCAGCATCTGATCCTCGGGCATCGGATCGCCAAAGGCACCGGCGCTGGACAGCCCCCGATAAAACGCCAGATTGGCGTTCAGCGCACCCATCACATTGGATTCAATCAGGTCGTTCGCGGCAACAAATTCGGTGAGCAACGGCGCACGCGGGGCGTTTTCAACGCGGATATTGTCCCAGGCCACTTTTGCAGCAGCCTCTGCGGCCTCATCCAACAGCGTCACCCGCGCCTCAAGTTCAAGGTTCAGAACGCGCTGACCCAAGGGGCTGGTGAAAAACGCGGCGCTCTCGGTGACGGCGGCAGGACTGCCCGCCAAAGCTTCGGCCAGTTTGGCATCAAAGCGCGCGGTCATCTTTTCGGTGTCGTAAATGACTTCCACCACCGCCCGCCAGGCGGCGTCCCCCTGCCCTGCCAGCAGGTCCGCTGACAGATCGGCTGCGTGCTTCAGGCCCTCGGCGCGCATCACATCCATGACCCGTCCGATCATCAGGGTCTTGGACAGGGTCGATATTTCAGAAGATACCGTCGTCGCAACCCCGGTTTGCGCCAAGGTCACGAAGGGCAACAGTGCCGCAACGCCCATGCCCACAGACACAACAAACGCACGTAAAACCATGGCAATTGCTTTCAGTTAAAGCTGCTTCGTCGCGAAAGGTAAGCCCTCTCTGACCCGACGCCAAGTCCCCCAAGTCCCCGATTTGCGCAAACTGACGTGATCACCGCGACATCTCCTTCAAAAAACATGCGCAATCGGGCTTGCAAGCCCCGCCCGACCCCGCTAAATCCCGCGCCACGATACCTACCGCGGAGAGGTGGCAGAGTGGTCGAATGCGGCGGTCTCGAAAACCGTTGTCGGTTTGCGCCGACCCAGGGTTCGAATCCCTGTCTCTCCGCCAAAAAAACAAAATAATGAAATTATATCAATGGTTTAGCTGATAGCGCCAGACTGGGCCCCACAGCCAGACCCACATCGCTTTCATCTTGCCTCACAAGCTGACCAGTGTCGCTTGAAGAACGGCTTCTCTACCCATCCTTGCCTCGGCTCGCGTCGCCTCTCAAGCAATCAACAGAGGGTTCGCCCAGTCCAAGGCCCGAGCACTACCCCCGGGGGGGGCATGGACGAGATTTTCGACCCGCCCCCGGTAGAATGCTATGCCTCTCTTAACACAGGGTACTTTTGGCCAAGCTACTTGTGATGGCATCAACCACGGGGGTATGCAGGCGGAACAGTTCTTTGATGCGGAGGTCACGTGTCGTCACATTTCAACCCACACCGGAGAGATTCTAAAAATGCCCAAGTTAATGCTGACTAGGATCATTGTTGTTGCCTACTTGGCATTGACACTCACCTTCTCAGGTGCCGCACATGCTGACCGCGTCAAGGACCATGAGCGAAGCTGCCAAGACGGCGATGCCGTCTCATGTCACATGCTTGGAATGATCTATGAGCAAGGTGAAGGGGTGGCTCGTGACGTTGAGGCGGCATCGCAATACTATGAAGGTGGATGTGCTGGCGGGTTTGCGTTCTCCTGCTATCGGCTCGGCGTTCTGAAAGCTGCGGAACAAGACCCGCCATATGGCCGTGAGGTTCTTCAGCTATTTGTCGCGTCTTGCGCCGAAAGCATTGCCGAGGGTTGCTTTGTTGCGGCAGAGAGCTTCTTCCTGATGAATGAGGATAAGAAAGCTGAGAAGCTCAAAGTGAAGGCGTGCGAACTGGGCCACCCAAAGGCTTGCTTAATGGATTTTCGCTAGCCCCCTGCGGCGCGCAATAAAACGACGACCGCGAGATCGAGAGCAGGGGAATCGCGTTTGGGATTTGACCTGATCCGAGGGGTCTTGCGGTCTTGGGCAGGATGGATTCTGGGGTGGGGATCGCCCTTTTGGAGCCCGTTCCCTGCATGGATATCTTCCTCGCCGCCTTCGATGACATCCCCGATCCCCGCGCCGACAACGCGCGGCACGACCTTTGCGAACTGCTGGTCGTAGGCTTCGTCGCGGTGCTCTGCGGGGCGACCAGCTGTGCCGAGATGGCAGACTTCGGTCGCGCAAAAGAGCATGTTTTCAGAGACTTCCTGAAGCTCAGGCATTCCATCCCATCGCATGATACCTTCTCCACTGTGTTCCGAATGATCGACCCGAAGGCGTTGGATGCGGCCTTCGGTCGGGTTCT
>CAMAQR010000057.1 GCA_945860375.1 Pseudorhodobacter antarcticus | reverse complement strand
GTATGATTTCTAGAGCGCAACCGTCAGCCGCCTATGTTAAAATACAGCTTTAAATATATGGCGTCGGGTAGTCTTTTCTATGCCAGCTATTCCACCTCTTGGTTATCTGCGCGTCCCTCACCAAGAGGGATGATGCTATCCTATTTGGTGGACCACTTATCGTTGGCACTCCACCTGAGGGGAACGTCACTCCGCATTTGCAGGCTGCAGCAAGCCACGCCGGATCTGGTCTTCTTCGATAGATTCAAAAAGGGCCTTGAAGTTGCCCTCGCCAAAACCGTCGTCGCCTTTGCGCTGGATGAATTCGAAGAAGATCGGGCCTATGACGGTCTTTGAAAAAATCTGCAGAAGTATGCGCGTCTCTCCGCCTCCAATGACGCCTTCGCCGTCGATGAGGATACCGTGGGTCATCAACCGGTCGATAGGCTCAAGATGGCCCGAAACCCGAGCGCGGGACATCTCATAATAAGTCGCAGGTGGGCCTGGCATGAAGCGGACACCTTGCTGCGCCAGGTGATCGACGCCGCTATATATGTCGTCAGTACCGATCGCTATATGCTGGATGCCCTCGCCTTTGTAGCGGCGCAGGTATTCCTCAATCTGGCTTTTGTCGTCGGAGCTTTCGTTGATAGGGATACGGATTTTACCGCAGGGCGAGGTAAGCGCGCGACTGGTAAGGCCAGTATGTTTTCCCTGAATGTCAAAGAAGCGGATTTCACGGAAGGCGAAAGTGTCGGCATAGAATCGGTACCAAGTGTTCATGTTACCGCGGATGACGTTGTGGGTGAGATGGTCCAGATAGTAGAAGCCAAGACCTTCTGGGCGCGGATCTGGGGTGGCCAACCAGTCAAATTCGGCAGAAAAGGCGCTGCCCTTTTCGCCGTAGGTATCCACTAAGTAAAGAAGGGATCCACCGATGCCGACCAGTGCCGGAACATCAAGCGACTTGTCCTTGCCGGTGTACTCGGTGGCACCCAGATCTAGCGCCCGGCGCAACGTGTGCTGGGCATCCACAACGCGCCAAGCCATTGACGGGGCGCAAGGACCATGGTCGCTGACAAAACGAGCGGCGTGGCTGTCCGGTTCTGCGTTCAACAGATAGTTGATGTCGCCCTGACGGTACAGCGTGATGGCCTTGGCCCGATGTTGCGCCACGGGCACAAACCCCATCTGGCGAAACAAATTATCCAGAACAGCAGGTTCAGGGTGCGCGAACTCAACGAATTCAAATCCATCAGTGCCGGCAGGGTTTGCTTGCGTGATCGTGGCTTTCGGGGCGTCATGCGGGAAAGGTCCCATGGCCTTGCACTCCTTTAATGGCTTGAGTGACATCATGGCATTGGTCGCGTGCAAGGTGTTCGCAATTGCAAAGGATTGCGGACAGCGTTATGGATGCTTTGTGCGCAATTTAAGGGAAATATGCACGAAATGAACATAGATGACTTTGATTGCGCGATTCTTAAAGCTCTTCAGGCTGATTCGTCGCTGACGAATGCAGCGCTGGGTGAGATCGTGAATCTATCCGCTTCTCAGTGCTCGCGCCGTCGCACGGTCCTGGAGATGGAGGGAGTTATCGCCGGGTACTCAGCTCGACTTGACCCAATCAAGCTCAACTTTGGCATGCGAGCAATCATCCGGGTCAATTTGCGCGGCCATTCGGCGCAGGAAGATAATACCTTTGTGGAGTTCGTCCGGCGGCAACCAGCGGTGATAACAGCGCATTCAGTGTCAGGCGATGCGGATTACGTGCTGGAGGTGCTGGTAAGAGACCTTGAAGCCTTTGCCGACTTCATTCATCACCGCCTCTTGCCGCATCCGCAGGTGGCTCAGGTGCGATCAGAGATTGTGCTGAAAACAATCAAGTCTACCCAAGGGCTCCCGCTGGAATAGCGGTTTACGGCCCTTTCCACAGGTCTAGGGATCGCGTGTTTTCACCCTGAGCCCAAATCAACAGCAGAGACATGACTTTTTTCAGCCCGCGCCGCAGGGATTTTGCGCCAGCGCCAGCGCCTCCCTTATGGTCGCCGCGCTGCCGATCTGGTTCATCAGGATCAAGATCAGCCTTGCGTTGAAGGCATGGCTTTGTGCCTCGGTCATACCGTCATGGGCAGCAATGAGATCGGCATAGGTGGCATCGGGGGTTTCAAGGTTTGGCACTGCGATCAGGGTCATGGTGTAGTCTCCAGCGCTAGAGCAGTGGCTAAGGCTTGGGCGACGGCGACGGCGTCATAGGTCTCCCAACGTGCGGCAATATGCTGATCGGGGCGGATCAGATAGACGGCCGAGTGGGAGTCGCCCAGATAGCGCGCTTGCAAGTGGGGGCTTTGCTTGGCCGATAGCGAAAGTTGCCTGAGCGCAATACCGTGCAGGTTTGCACGATCTTGTGCTTCGGTGTTGATGGTAAGCAGCGTAAAGCCCCCCCCCAGCAGGGGCAGCAGCCATCCATCGGTCAAGGCGACATCGGGACAAGGGCTGCCCGGCCGGGTGCGGCGCGGCATAGACGGGCAATCGGGGCCGTTCAGAACGGAACCATCGTAAGTGCAAGGCAGCGACAGACGGCCCGAGTTCACGACCGAACGGGCAAATGGCACGTGTTCGGCCAAGTCCAGCACCGCGTTGCGGAACAGTTTGGACACTGCCGATTTCGGCGTAATAAAATCGGTGGCTCGGGTGGAGTTCAGGATATTTTCTTCCGCCCCATACACCCTTTCGCTGTCATAGCTGTCCAACAACCGCGGCGGGGCCTTGCCCTCGATTACTAACTTTAGTTTCCACGCCAGATTGTCGACATCCTGAATGCCCGAATTAGCCCCCCGCGCGCCAAAGGGCGAGACTTGATGCGCGCTGTCACCTGCAAAGAGCACGCGGTCATGGCGGAACTTGTCCATACGGCGGCACTGGAATGTGTAGATCGAACTCCACTCCAGGTCATAGGCCACATCCGGCCCAAGCATCGCATCCACCCGGGCGCGGATGTTTTCGGGCTGCAGTTCTGTCTTGCGGTCAATATCCCAGCCCAGTTGAAAGTCGATGCGCCAGATGTCGTCGGGTTGCTTGTGGAGCAGCGCCGAGGCACCAGATTTGAAATGCGGCTCGAACCAGAACCATCGTTCGGTTGGGAAATTAGCCTTCATCTTCACATCGGCGATCAGGAAATTGTCCTCAAAAACTCGACCCTTAAAATCTAGGCCCAGCATGTCGCGCAAAGGGCTGCGTGCACCATCACAGGCGATCAGCCAATCGGCTTCAAGGGTATAGGGGCCATCAGGTGTCGCTACAGTAAGGCTCACATGATCGCTGTGCTGCACCAGCGCATCGACCCGGTTCTTGCCGCGGATTTCGATGGGCGCGCCTTTGGACTGGGCAGCCACGATTGCCTCAAAAAGAAACTTTTCAAACCAAGGTTGCTGCAGATTGATAAAGGCGGGAAAGGCGTGGCCATCCTCGGGCAAGAGGTTGAATTCGTAAAGCAAGCGGTCATCGTAAAAGACCTTGCCAAGGTTCCAGCGCACGCCTTTGTCTAGCATAGGGCCGGCGGCGCCCATTCGGTCGCAGATCTCTAACGTGCGTTTGGCAAAACACAGGGCACGGCTGCCAAGCCCTGCCCCTTCGTGATCGTCCAACACCAAAACCGGGACGCCTTGTCGTCCCAAATCCAGCGCTGTGGCCAAACCAATCGGGCCACCCCCCACAACTATGACCTTGTGGCGCACTGGTGAAGCCGCGTCCTCATCGGGAGAGTGCTGATAGGGGTAAAGTTGAAACGCCAGCGGGTAGCGTTCGGGGATAAGCGCGCTCATTCCAAGAACCTCTCCTATGCCTTAGCTTTGCAATTCGGCCCACATGTCCAGATCGCGCTGCGCAGTCCAGATGCGGGGATGGGATATGCCACGGGCCTCGTCATAGGCGCGGGCAACGTTGAAGGGCAGGCAGTGTTCGTAGATAGCATAGTCCTTGAACTTGGGGTCACATTCGGCGCGGCAGGCGTTCCAGGCCTCTTTCAGGCTTCCGCCACGTGCGGCGATGCGGGCCACCGGCCGGTAGGTGCTTTCGACAAAGTCCTTGGTGCGATCAAGTGCGGCGTTGACAGCTGAACGCCCCAGCACCGCTCCGCCACGGCCTGGGGCAATAGCTGCCAGATCAAAGGCGCGGACGGCCTCTAGCGTAGTGCCCCAGTCGGCAAAATGGCCGTCTCCGCAGTAGCAGGCCGAATGAGCTTCGACGATGTCGCCAGTGAACATCACATTGGCGTCGGGCACATGTATGACCGCATCGCCCGCGGTATGGGCGCGACCCAGTTGCAAAATATCCACACGGCGCTTGCCCAGAAAGACGCTCATCTTGCCGGTGAAGGTGGTGGTGGGCCAAGTCAGGCCGGGGATGCTTTCGTGCCCCTGAAACAGTCGGGGGAAGCGCTGGAACTCGCTGTCCCAATCTTCCTGCCCGCGCTCTGCAACCATATTGCGGGCAACTTCCGACATGATCACTTGGCCTGCGCCAAAGGCCGAGGCTCCCAGTACCCGCACCGCATGGTAATGAGTCAGCACGACATGGCTGATGGGCTTGTCCGTCACCCCGCGGATGCAATCGATCACCTTTCGCGCCAAGCGCGGCGTGGCTTGCGCCTCGACCACCATGACGCTGTCATCGCCGATGATGACACCGGAATTGGGGTCACCCTCGGCGGTGAAGGCATAAAGCCCGGTGCCGATTTCGGAAAAGCTGATCTTCTTGTCGCTCAAGTCGCCTTGGGATGCGAATGCCTTGGCCATGTCAGGTCCTTTTGTAGGGGTCAGCCAGTGCGGGGATCACTTTGCCTGCGCAAGCGCCAAACCCGATCCGGTATCCATCACCTTGCGCGTGTCCGCGTAGGGTCAACGTGTCGTTGTCTTCGATAAAGCTGCGGGTGCCGCCTGCGATGACGAAGGGCTCTTTGCCACCCCAGCTCAGTTCCAACAGGCTGCCCTGACTGCCCTTGTCGGGCCCCGAGATCGTGCCGGAGCCCAAAAGATCACCCACGTTCATGGCACAGCCGCTCGTTGTGTGATGGGCCAATTGCTGAGGCGCGGAGTAATACATCTCAGCATAATTCGTGCGGCTGATCACCGTCTCGGCCCCACCTTCGGGGGTCAGGGCGACTTCCAAGGCGATGTCGTAGAGCATCGGCCCCGGTTCTTGCAGATGCGCCAACAGCGGCACCTCGCGCGGCGGGGTCACGGTGCGGAAAGGCTCTAGGGCTGCACGTGTTACGATCCAAGGTGAGATCGTGGTGGCCGTGGCCTTTGACTGGAAGGGGCCGAGGGGCTGATACTCCCATGCTTGAATATCGCGCGCCGACCAATCGTTCAGCAGAACATAGCCAAAGATCATCGCATCGGCTTCGGCCACACTCACAGGGCCATCGGACGGCATCCCAACCACAGCGCCCATCTCCAGCTCGATGTCGAAGCGGGCCGAGGGGGCAAAGCGTGGCACGCTGTCGTTCGGCCCTTTAATCTGGCCCCAGGGCCTGCGGACATCCGTGCCCGAGACAACGACCGACGAGGCCCTACCGTTGTAGCCGATGGGGATGTGCAGCCAGTTGGGCGGCAGTGCATTCTCGGCACCGCGGAACATGGTACCGACATTGGTGGCATGCTGGCGACCGGCATAAAAGTCGGTGTATTCTGACACAAGGAAGGGCATATGCAGCCGTACGGTGCTGATGGCTACCAGATGATCTTCGACCAGATAGCGCTTGGTCGATCCCTCTTGCAGCAAATCCAGCAATTGCCCACGCAGCGCGGCCCAGACTTGCGGCCCGGCCTCCATTACCTCGTTCCAGAACGGCACATCCAGCAGGGGCCCACCTTCAAGCGCCAGCAGCCCTTCATCTTCTAGTGCCGTCACATCCAGAACGAAATCGCCGACAGCCATGCCACAGCGCGGCTCGTCCTGCCCCACAGAGAAGACCCCGCAGGGCAGATTGTTCAGCGGAAATTCACACCCCTCTCGGTTTGCGCTTTCGACCCATGACCGCAACAGCCCCATCTCGACCTCATCTATCTCATATCAAAATCCAACTGGTACGCCTTCAGGGCATTAGGCCCCAAAAGCGCCATCAGCCGAACTGGCCTACTTTATACCGGGCGTGCCGTCGAACTTCTTCTCAAGGCTGGCCCAGCAGTCGATGTAATCTTCCTGCAAATGCCCGGCTTGCGCTGCAAAGAGGGTCAGGTGCTGCGGAAAACGGGTTTCGAACATAAAAGACATAGTCTCACGCAGTTTTTCGGGAGCCAACTCTACATTAGATGCGCCCTCGAACGCGGTTTTGTCCGGCCCATGCGGCAGCATGCAATTGTGGAGTGACATACCGCCGGGGACAAAGCCCTTGGGTTTGGCGTCGTAGATGCCGTAGATATTGCCCATCAGCTCAGACATGACGTTCTTGTGGTACCAAGGCGGGCGGAAGGTGTTTTCGGCCACCATCCAGCGTTCGCGGAAGAGCACAAAGTCGATGTTCGCAGTGCCTTCGATGCCGCTGGGGGCTGTCAGCACGGTGAAGATCGACGGATCAGGGTGGTCAAACAGCACCGCGCCGACCGGGCAATAGGTGCGCAGGTCGTATTTCAACGGCGCATAGTTGCCGTGCCAAGCCACGACATCCAGCGGGCTGTGGCCAATCTTTGTCTCATGGAACTGACCGCACCATTTGACAGTAACGGTGGATGGCACCTCACGATCTTCAAACGCCGCCACCGGCGTTTTGAAATCGCGCGGGTTGGCCATGCAATTTGCTCCGATCGGTCCACGACCCGGCAGGGTGAACTTTTGGCCATAATTTTCGCAGACAAAGCCACGCGCGGGGCCTTCGAGCACTTCTACCCGGTAGACCAGACCCCGTGGCAGAATAGCGATTTCCTTCGGTTCAAGGTCGATGATGCCAAGTTCAGTGCAAAATCGCAGGCGGCCTTCTTGCGGCACCACCAGCAACTCGCCGTCGGCCGAGAAGAAGTAAGCGTCTTTCATCGATTGCGTCACCAGATAGACATGGCTCGCCATGCCGGTCTGGGTGTTCACATCACCCGCCGTTGTCATGGTGCGCATGCCGGTGATCCACGTCAGCGGAGCATCGGGTACCGGCAAAGGGTCCCAACGGTATTGGCCCAGGCTGACAATCTCGGGGTCGATGCATGGTGCCGATTTCCACATTGGCGCGGCGATTTTTGCAAAGCGGTGAGTGTGTTTGACCGAAGGCCTGATGCGATAGCACCATGTCCGCTCATTCTGATGGCTTGGCGCGGTGAAGGCGGTGCCTGAGAGTTGCTCGCCATAAAGCCCGTAATTGCACTTTTGGGGGCTGTTCATCCCCTGCGGCAGTGCGCCGGGAAGGGCCTCAGTCTCGAAATCATTGCCGAAGCCGGGCATGTAGCCTTCGGTGATGCCAATGACGGACGGAGCTCGGATCATGCCGGCATTAAGAGCGTGAGTGGTCATTTAAAACTCCTAGAATCGCGATGCAGTGGCATGCCCAGTAAGACTTTGTAGTCAGAATAATGGTTGCGAATGCAACTAAGTCAAGATAAAGTTGCAATCAATCGCAAAGCCATTGATGAGGCGAGCATGTCCGAAATCGCATTTTACGAATACTGGAGGTCCTCTGCTGCCTATCGCGTGCGGATCGGGTTGAAGCTCTTAAAGCTAGACTACCGCTCAATTCCGGTCGATTTGGTGGCCGGGGAGCAACGCGGCACCCAGAACTTACGACGCAACCCCCAAGGCCTGGTCCCTACACTGGACATTGAGGGTATGCGCTTCTCGCAGTCTTTGGCCATCTTGGAATATCTGGACGAAACGCGGCACGCGGGCTGGCTGCCACAGGACCCTGCGGCCAAGGCCGGGGTGCGCACCTTGGCCTATGCCATAGCAATGGACATTCACCCGATCTGCAACCTGCGCGTCGCAAAACACGCCGTCAGCTTCGGGGCCACGATGGAAGGCTGGATGCAGCATTTCATCACGCTGGGCCTTGCCGGTGTCGAAGGCCTTTTGGTGCAAAGCGCGCCGGGGCGGTTCTGTCATGGCGATGCAATTGGCCTGGCCGATATCTGCCTTGTGCCGCAGGTTTATAATGCACTCCGTTGGGGTGTGGACATGGAGCCCTTCCCAAGGGTTGCTCAAATTGCTGCCGAAGCCTCTAGCCTTCCCGAGGTGGCCGCTGCCCATCCCGACAGGGTGAAACCAGCGGCGTGACTTTTTTCTTTGCGCCGTGCATAGGAGCATAAGCAACGCCCCAACCCTGTCGAGGCCATGACCGCTCAAACCCCTGAATTCGACCTAGATCGCTTTCTGCCCTATCTTTTAAATCAGGCGGCAGAAGCCACTTCATTCGGGTTTCACGCGCTCTACCGCGAGCGTTACGGCATGACGCGCACCCAGTGGCGGGTTCTTGCAAACATCGGAAAATTCGGTGCCATGTCAGCCCGCGACATTTGCAGCCGCAGCCATGTCGAAAAAACCAAGGTCAGCCGAGCTGTCGCTGCGCTGGAAGGGGGGGCCTTGTTGATCCGCAGCCCAAGCCCAGAAGACCGCCGCGTCGAGATGCTTTCCTTGACGGAACATGGCAAGACAGTTTTCGCCGAGTTGGGCAGTCTGGCCATGGCTTTTGACGCGTCGCTGCGCGAGCGCCTTGGTTCGGCAGAGACGGGTCTGCTGGATGACCTATTGCGTCGCTTGATCGCTTTGGAGCCGAAGGTCGGAGGAACCGATTGAGAAGAGGGTCGCCGCTGGCAGGATTGCAGCAATGCCATAGCTTCGTAGCATGCGATCAGCCAGGTTAGTCTGCCCAAGGTTAAGATCTCGCGCTCAGTGAGGCTAACCGTTCTATGGGTCGAAACGGCGCAATCCGGCTTTGACGCAAGATGGAAATCGGTATTCGCAACTTACGCGTGAAGCCGAGTTGAGCGGTCTCTTGTCAGAGAAATACAGATGTTAGAATTGCTCTGGGGTCCGGGTAACGCGCAATCCTGCCGCACATTCGGGTCAAGTGACTATGGAAATCCCGAATAAATGCGAGCGGCGATTGGCAATTTGACATTGACAGCTGGCTGCAGTTCGTTGTTATATATTTTCGTAATGCATTACGATATGCATAAAATATCTCAGTCAGAGAAATTCTTGAAAGGATCTGAGGCCATGAAAGACACACGCGTAATCATTTTTGGGGTCGGTTCCGTCGGAAAAGAGGTTGTACGCGCCTTGTCTGTAAAGAAGGGTGTAAAGATCGTCGGTGCCTTGGATAAAGGTCCGATAGCCGGTCGCGATCTGGGCGAGATTGCTGGTCTCGGCCACAATCTGGGTGTTCTGATCACAAATGATGAAGATGCTTTGTTTGCCGGAACTGGCGCGGATGTGCTGATCCATACGACCACTACCCATGTAGCCGAAACCTATCAGCAGTTGCGCAAGCCAATTGTAGCAGGCATCAACATCATCACGGCGGCTGAGGAGCTTTCTAGCCCAGCAACCTACGATCCCGCGTCGACTAAATTGCTGGATGACCTCGCCAAGAAGCATGGCGTTACGGTCTTAGGCACCGGCCTGTGGCCGACTTATGTGGACATCGACATTCCCCTTCTGCTCAGCGCCGGCAGCCGCGACGTCCAAGGCGTAAAATACTGCCGCCACTCAGATTTCCGGGCCTATATGGGTAGCGTTGTTGCAAAGCATTTCGGGATGGGAGTGACCAAAAAAGATTATGAGAAGGGGGTAAGGGAGGGTGTTATCGTCGGCCATGTTGGGTTCGAGGGATCTTTCGAGCGACTGGGGCATTACTTCGGCTGGACCATTAACAAGGTAACCAAGGACGAATCGCAATTCTACGGTGGAAACGGCACGACGACTGGCATCCGCACCATCGCACGCGGTTGGGAGAACGGTGTCCAGCGGATCGAGATGGAGATCCATGTCTGCATCGACGAAGGCTGGGAGACTTACGACAAGTTTGAAATCGTGGCCGAGCCGTCCACCCAGATGATGATAAAGCCCGCCCTCTACGGCACACGCCCTGTGGCAAACGTGCTGGTCAACCATATTCCGGCTGTGCTTAATGCGGAGGCGGGTATCCTAACGCGGTCCACTGTCGGCGCCTTCGCGTTTGGCGGAGAATCTGGGAAATATGTAAGCTGAAATTCTGAGCACGGATTGCCGCAATGCAGTTGAAATTCCACACGCTTGACGTCTTCACATCCCGTCGCTTCGGGGGCAACCCTCTCGGCGTGGTGTTGGGAGCCGACGCGCTTACAACGGCAGAGATGCAGGCGATAGCGCGCGAGTTCAACCTTGCTGAAACAATCTTTGTAAGCGCTCCGAAGGACCCAAGAAATACAGCAAGCGTGCGGATTTTCTTTCCAACGGCTGAGATTCCCTTTGCCGGGCACCCAACAGTCGGCTGCGCTATCCTGCTGGCCGAGACAGTCAATGGCCTTGGTCGGGCCTTTGAAACGGAAGTCCTCCTAGAGGAAGTTGCAGGACTTGTCCCGGTGACGGTCCGCAATACCGAAGGCGCGACTTGGGCGCAATTCACAGCGCCAGTGGTTCCTCAGCCTGTCTCGGCCACTCTACCCTCGATCGAAGCTGTTGCGTCGGCTTTGCAACTTGAAGCTTCCGACATCTGCTATCCAGGTCAGGATTTGGGCCTGCATGAAGGCGGCCCTCGGTTCTTTTATGTACCTGTCGCCTCAAGAGATGCCCTCAGTCGGGCGCAAGCGCGAGAACCGGAATGGTCGGAAATCCTGAACAGGCTTGGGACGGTGGGGGGGTACCTTTATGCAAAGGGGGGCGACGATCCAGCCACCGCCTATCGCACACGGATGTTCAACCCGGCTGGAGAAGGGGCTGAGGACCCAGCAACCGGATCCGCCGCTGCGCTCTTTGCATCGCAGTTACACCAGACCCTCAGCCTTGCCGATGGCACGCACGCCTTTAGGCTTGAGCAGGGCTATGAGATGGGCCGACCGTCGGATTTGGACATGGAGGCCGAAGTCATATCCGGCAAACTGGTGGCGGTGCGCGTTGCGGGACGTGCGGTAAGGGTGATGGAAGGATATATGTCAATTTGAGGGCTTTATATTTTTGGGGGCACAGGAATGAGTGCAGAAACGAGACTTAAGGAAATGGGCATCTCCTTGCCCGAGGTGCCGGGACCTATCGGGAATTTTGTGCCTGGTGTGTT
Source organism: Pseudorhodobacter antarcticus (assembly GCA_945860375.1). The sequence goes on along the minus strand of CAMAQR010000057.1, from coordinate 12,229 downwards.
GCACAACGGGCTCCTTTTTATGTCAGGCGAAGGCCCCCTGATCGACCGCGAAACATCGGCAACTGGGGTTGTTGGGCGAGACGTTACGGTAGACGAGGCCTATAAGCACGCTAGGCTGACAGGTCTTGCGATGCTGTCATCGGTCCGTAGTATTCTCGGCACGCTGGACAGGGTGGAGCGGTTAGTTTCTGTTCATGGTATGATCAACGCGGTCCCCGATTTTAAGCAGCATCCCAAGGTCATGAACGGGTTTTCTGACCTTATGGTTCAGGTTTTCGCTGAAAATGGGCGCCACGCGCGAGCCGCCGTCGGAATGGGGTCCTTGCCAGACGGCATCACCGTCGAAGTCACGGCTGTATTCGCGGTGAAGGCATGATGTGCCCGACGCAGAATGAGATTTCAAATGCATGAAGACTGGCTGCTCGCCAATCACTCCCGCTTTACCGAGATGCGCCGCGACCTTCACCAGCACCCTGAGTTGGAGTTCGATGAGCATCGCACCAGTGCAGTTGTCATCGCAGAATTGACGCGCTTGGGTTATGAGGTGACGACCGGATTGGGAAAAACGGGTGTAGTTGGCACCTTGAAGCGCGGCAAGGGCAACCGCGCGATTGCCATACGCGCCGACATGGATGCTCTGCCCATCGCCGAAGAAACAGGGCTTGCTTGGGCCTCGAAAAACTCTGGCAAGATGCATGCTTGCGGACATGACGGGCACACAACCTGCCTTCTGGCTGCTGCCGAGTCTTTGGCGTTGAATGGACGATTCGATGGCCAGGTTCATCTTATTTTCCAACCTGCCGAAGAAGGTGCGGGGGGCGCATATCACATGGTCAAGGATGGCCTGTTCGAGCGCTTCCCTGTCGAAGGGGTCTTCGCGTTTCACAACCTCCCGGGACTCGCGCTGGGTCAGATCAAGACGCGCCCCGGCCCGATCACAGCGCGTATCGACATCGGTCGCATCAGGGTCACGGGAAAGGGCGGACACGGTGCAATGCCACATTTGGCCACCGATCCTGTTGTTGCCGGAGCCTCGATCATCATGGCGTTACAGACTGCTATATCGCGCAATCTGAACGCCATCGACGTAGGCGTGCTGACGGTTGGTGGGATGCATGGCGCGGGGACGGCGACTATCATCCCAGCCTCCGTTGACTTGCCGATCGGTCTGCGAACCGTGACGCCCGAGGCCACAGCTCTCTTGCGAGAGCGGGTGGTCACAATCGCCCGGCAGCAGGCTGAGAGCTTTGGGTGCCAGGCCGAGATCGAATTTGAAGACGAGATCCTCTATCCCCCCTGCCAGAACGACCCCGCCCTTGCTGCAGCAGTCAGCAGCGTGGCAGCCAGCCTTGGACAGTTGCCTGAAACGGTCGAACTTGCCGGCCCCTACATGTTCTCGGAAGATTTCTCCAGTATGCTGGCCGAGACTAAGGGCTGCTTTCTGACCATCGGAAACGGCGACAGCCATGGGCTCCACGATCCGCGCTATGATTTTAATGACGACCTAATCCCAAAGGCTGCAGCCTTTTGGTGCAGGCTGGTCGAAATGCAGCTGCCCGCGTGAGAGCATCAAACCACCGGTCAGAATGCCTTTCGGCCGGCCATGGCGTCGGATAGTCGTCGCGTCGTGGCGATAACCTTTCTGACCAGATTGCCATCTAAACTGGTATCGATGCGGCCTGACCTAGCAAAGACGCTGATCCCCATTATAAACTTGCCGGAAGCATCAAAAACCGGCGCCGAGATCGCAGCATTGCGGCTATTATCTGCAGTCTCGATGGTGGAAACCCCATTTGGGCGGATTTTGGCCACGATCGCTTCCAGATCACTAGCGCTGTGAGGGGCATCGACCCTGTTCAGAAGCCTGTTCTGTTCCAGTTCGCGTTTAATAAGCCCCGCCGTGCGGGTCGGGTCCTCATATGCGCAGAAAAGCAGGCCTGTGGCAGACCAGGTGAGTGGACATATGTGAGAGATGGGCACGGTGCTCGCTTGCCCATGTCGCGCCTCCACCATGCGGATAAACTTTGGGCCGGCGTCTCCCCAGACAACAAGGGCCACTGTCTCGCCGATCTCGCCACCGAGGTGTTCGATGCATTCTACCGCTTGGCGCAGAATGTCAAAACGGCTGAACCCTTTCAGGGCCATTTGCAGAGCCATCGGCCCCAGATCATAAAGCCCCGTTGCTGCGTCCTGGGAAGCAAGGCCAATTCGGGTCAAGCTAACCAGATAACGATGTGCTTTAGCCGGATGCATGCCGGCAACCTGAGCGATCTCTGAAAGGCGCCTTGGCCCTTCTGCCTCAAGAAGTGCGCGCAGAACGTCGCCCGCGACCTCAACGGACTGGACGCTTCCTTGCTGCTTATCTTCGGACCTAGGTTCCATCATTGATATCTCCTGAAAGTCTTTTGTGCGATTTGTAAGCGATTGACAAGATCAGCACTCGTGGAATACTGTCCATTTGCGTAATATATTATGCTAAAGATAATGTAGGTTCTAGTGCCTATAACGGGGGAAAGTGAACGTGTCGTTGCTGGAGACAGTGCCATCTACAGAGGCTGGGCAAGGCCGAGATCGTTCCTTGGGGTCGTTAAGCGCGCGGCAAGGGGGTCGGACATGGCGCTGATTCAGTTTGAAAATGTGTTCAAATATTATGCAAATAAGACCGTCGTCGCAGTAAATGATCTGAGCCTTGGGATCGAGGCGGGCGAGTTTCTGACTCTACTTGGGCCCTCAGGATCGGGGAAGACTACGTCCCTCATGATGCTGGCTGGATTCGAGCGACCGAGCTTAGGCACGATCCGCTTTGATGGCGTCCCCATTGAGGCTCTTCCCGCGCATCGCCGGAACATGGGAGTAGTCTTCCAAAGCCACGCCCTTTTCCCGCATCTGACGGTGTCAGAGAATATCGCTTTCCCTTTGAGGGTACGTAGAACTTCGCGCAGCGATATGGAAATTCAGGTAAAAAGTGCACTAGATAAGGTCCATCTTTCGCAACTCTCGGACCGAATGCCTCATCAACTGTCAGGGGGACAGCAACAACGCGTCGCTCTCGCCCGCGCACTGGTATTCGGACCGCGCTTGGTACTAATGGACGAACCTCTGTCAGCTCTTGACAAAAAACTACGCGAGGAAATGCAGCTAGAGATCCGCCGGCTACACCGGGAACTGGGTGTAACCATGGCCTTCGTCACCCATGATCAGTCTGAGGCTATGGTGATGTCGGATCGGGTTGCGGTTTTTCAAAACGGCAGAATCGAGCAGATCGGCCCTCCTCAACAACTGTATGACGCCCCATGCAACACCTTTGTTGCCAGTTTTCTTGGCGATAACAACAAGGTCGACGGGGTAATCGTCCCTGCACCTGTGGACGCGGGCGGGCTCTTGGCTATGCGTTCCGCAAAAGGCGAGGTTTTGCGCGGGCGCCCCGCCAAGCAAATTGAAGTTGGGGGGCAGCATATCCTGTGCGTGCGCCCTGAAAGCCTCAAAGTCGGGCTCGGCACGCGCCGGCTAGATACAGAAAACCGTCTAAGTGCCAATGTGGTCGACATTATAAAGCAGGGTGATCACTGGCGGCTCGTGGCTTCGCTGAACGGTGACGACGGCGAGCTGCAAGCACAGAATTGGACCGTAAAGATCAACATTGGGGACGTGCCGACGGACCTTGGCGTGGGCCAAACCATCACCTTAGGTTTCCGGCCCGAGGACGCTTGGATTTTCTAAAGTGCGAGAACGAGGAGACAAGATGGCCAAAGATCTGGAATGTGACGTACTGGTGGCAGGCTCAGGCGCTTCCGGTTTTGCAGCAGCGCTGACTGCCGCCATTGACGGGCTAGAAGTCATCATGGTCGAAAAGGCCGAAGTCTTTGGTGGGACCACCTGCTTCTCTGCTGGTGTAATCTGGATCCCAAGCAGCCGTCAGGCGCGGGAAGCCGGCATCACGGACGACCGGGATAGTGTGCTAGACTATCTTCAAGCAGAGGCCGGAAATCGTCTGGATCGCGACAAGGCCGAGTCCTTCACAGACAATGCTGCAAGTGTCTTGGAATGGTTTGAGGCAAACAGCCATCTGTCCTACATGCTCTCGCCCGCATGGAGCGATTACCACCCCGGTCAGCCTGGCGCGTCAAAAGGTGGGCGATCTCTTGGGCCGCGTCCATTTGATGGCCGCACCCTCGGAAAATGGTTCGACAAGCTTCGTCCTCCGATTAAGACGACAACCATCCTTGGAGGAATGATGGTTGGGCGCGAGGATCTGCCCCAATTTTTTACCATGACCAAGAAGCTTTCCTCGGCCACGCATGTGAGCAAGCTGTTCCTGCGTTACGCAAAAGACCGGCTAAGCTACAGCCGAGGGACGCGCCTATCGAATGGCAATGCGCTGATCGCAATGCTGGCGCGATCAGCTTTCGAGCGTGGCGTCAAGTTGTTGCTCAAGACACCGATGGCGGAACTAACGACTGAGTCAGGCCGAGTGAGCGGTGCTGTCGTCGATGCCCCCGAAGGTCGCATGACGATTAGAGCCCGCAAAGGCGTCGTTCTGGCTTGCGGGGGCTTCCCGGCCAATGACGAATTGCGGGCCCGGCTTTACGAACATGTGGCGGCGGGTAAGAACCATCAGACACTCGCCCCGGCAGAGAACACCGGCGACGGTATTAAGCTTGGACGCATGTTGAACGTGGCCGTGGTAGAAGGGCAGGCCCAGCCAGCCGCTTGGGTGCCGATCTCTTTGGTGCCCCAGCCTGATGGCACCACGATCCCGTTTCCCCATTTCATTGATCGCGGCAAGGCAGGCTATATCGCCGTGGACAAGCGTGGGCGTAGGTTCATTAATGAAGCCATGTCCTATCATGACTTTGTTCCCGCCATGGTAGAGGCCTGCCGAGACGATCTTGAAGTTCACAGTTATCTAATCTGCGACACGACCGCCATACGGGCCTATGGCCTTGGCGCAGCACCGCCTTTGCCTGGTCGACTGGGACCGCATATCGCCTCGGGCTACATCAAGCAGGCCGATACACTGGCTGCTCTTGCTGCGCAGTGCGGTATCGATGAACAAGGCCTCAGCCGGACAGTCGCGCTTCTGAACGAGGGGGCCCCCAAGGGCGAGGATCCCGAGTTTGGTAAGGGCACAGACCCATATCAGCGGTTCAATGGGAGCATCGGTCACGGCCCTAACCCCTGTGTGGCCGCTATAGAACGAGCACCTTTCTATGCCATCCGTCTGGTACCTGGCGATATTGGAACCTTCATCGGGATGCGCACGGATGCCCACGCCCGCGCGCTCGATACCGCCGGCCAACCGGTCAGCGGGCTTTATGTCGTGGGCAACGACGCCGCCAGTTTCATGGGCGGAACATATCCGGGGGCGGGCATAACGCTAGGCCCGGCCCTGGTCTTTGGCCATTTGGCCGCAAGGCACATCGCTTCGGGAGGGTAGGCATCGGTGCCGCGGATTAGACGTACGTTGCCGCAGCCTGTGTTGAAACACCCTAAGGGTGTAATAAATTACACATAACGTAAATCGGGAGGAAGTCTGATGAAAAACACTGTAAAGACAATTGCGATCTCACTCTGCACCGTCGCCTGCCTTGGTCAGGCAGTGGCGGCCAATGACCTAACGGTTGTTGGTTGGGGCGGCCCACACCAAGAGGGCTTGCATGCCGTCTACTGGGCCCCCTACGCTGAGGCCAACGGTATCAAGATCAACGAGGAAACCTGGGACGGCGGCATAGGGGTGCTGCGCACCAAGATCGAAGGCGGCAGCAACACTTGGGATATAGTCCTGACCGAGGCACCCGAAGTTGCGGCTGGATGCGATGAAGGCCTGTTCGAAGAGATCGATCCGGCAACCATAGGCGGTGTCGACCGCTATATCCCTGGCGCTGTTAGCACGTGCGGTGTCGGCGCACTGGTCTGGAACATCATGATAGCCTACGATGGCGACAAGCTTGCCGATGGTCCAAAGGATTGGGCCGACTTCTTCGATACAACGAAGTTCCCTGGAAAGCGTGCCCTCCGCAATAACGTGAAATGGAGCCTCGAGGTAGCCCTTCTGGCCGATGGAGTCCCCGCAGATCAGGTCTATGACCTTCTGAAAACGCCCGAAGGCGTGGATCGCGCCTTTGCCAAGCTGGACACGATCAAGGCCGATCTCGTGTTCTGGAAGAGTGGGGGGCAGCCGATCGAGATGCTAGCCGCCGGCGACGTCGTGATGGCCTCAGCCTACAACGGTCGGATCTTCAACGCCAACAAGAACGACGGCAAGAACTTCAAGGTGGTCTGGAAGGATTCGCCTTACACGATGGACAGCTGGGTCATTATGAAGGGTTCGCCGAACAAGGACGAGGCTCTGAAGCTCATCGAATTCATGGGCCGTCCAGAAAACCAGGCCTTGATGGTGCCATACTCACCCTACGGGACAACCGCCGCAGGTGCCGATGCTTTGGTTGATGCGACCCTGGTCAGTCAGTTGCCGACTGCTCCTGAAAACCTGGCGGTCGTCTTCCACGAGGACGCTACGTTCTGGAATGACAATGGCGACAAGCTGTCCGAGCGTTGGGCAGCCTGGACTGGCACAAACTGAGCAGGGAGGCATCCATGAAGAACGTCCGTCATCGGCTTTTGCTTTTGGCGCCCTTGGCGGCCTTTCTTCTGGTATTCTTCGCAGGTCCGATGGCGGGCCTGCTGTCAAAGTCGGTGCGCGAGGTCGAAGTACCTCGCGCCCTACCCCGAACCGTTGAGGCGCTTGAGGGTTGGCAATATGGTGCCTCTTTGCCTCCTGCAGTTTTCAATGAGTTCGCCAGCGACCTTGTGAGTGCCCGAGAAAACGAGACACTCGCCCACGCTGCACGTCGGCTTAACTACGAGATACCCGGCCTGCGCACCACAATCATGCGAGCCGCAAAGAAGGTAGAGGCAGAGCCGAAAGGGACGCAGTTCGACAGCGCCTTTTTTGCTAAACTTGATCCCAATCTTGCCAGTCCAGAATTCTTCGCGGTTGTTCAACGCGCGAGCGGGCCGGTGTCGGGCTTCTACCTGTTGTCAGCCTTTGACCTGCAGCGCGACTTCATTGGCGACATTGACTGGGCACCGAAAGAATATCGCATTTATATTGATGTCTTATTCCGAACACTACTAATCAGCGGTTCTGTCACACTAGGTTGCATTCTGCTTGGATTTCCCCTCGCGCATCTGCTGACTTCCGTGAGCGAAAAGACCTCTGACTGGCTCATGGTGCTGGTCTTACTTCCGTTCTGGACATCACTTCTGGTGCGAACAGCCGGCTGGGTTGTCCTTTTGCAGCGAGAGGGGCTGATCAATAAAGCACTTATTGATCTCGGTTTTCTTTCCGAACCCCTGGAGCTGCTTTACAATCGTACCGGCGTGTTGATTTCCATGACGCATGTCTTGCTGCCCTTCATGATCCTGCCGCTGTACGGGGTCCTAAAGGGCATACCGCCACTCTACATGAAAGCAGCCGCCAGTCTTGGTGCCGGACCCATCAAACGATTCTTTTGGGTCTATCTGCCGCTTGCGGCGCCTGGTTTGGTGGCGGGTGGCCTCATGGTATTCATTCAAGCCCTTGGCTATTACATCACGCCTGCACTTGTGGGTGGAGCCTCTGATCAGATGCTGTCCTTCTTCGTCGCAAACTATACGACCGACACTGGAAACTGGGGCATGGCCGCGACCCTGGGCCTCATCATGCTTGTCATTACATTGGTCCTTTATGCGATTGCCCAAAAACTTTCGGGCGGCCGTACTCAACTTGCAGGGTGAAGTCGTATGTCCCTTTGGAAACTCCTATACTGGACGTTCTGCGCAGCCATTCTGGTCTATTTGATTGCACCGATTCTGGTTGTCATTCCTTTATCCTTTTCGAGTGGCAATCTGGTGAGTTACCCGCTGCCTGGCTTATCGCTGCGATGGTATGAAGAGGTGCTACTGGGCGACAAGTGGTTAAGGGCCATTGCGAACTCTCTGATTGTCGGTCTACTGGCCACGGCTCTGTCGGTAGCATTGGGAACACTCTCTGCCTTGGGACTTGCCCGATCGAAGTCGCGATGGGCTGGCGCGATCAAGATGCTCTTCATCGCACCCATGATCGTCCCTGTGATCCTAATTGCAGTCAGTTCATATTTCTTTATGGCGCCGCTTGGCCTTACAAACAGCTATCTTGGATTGGTTCTTGGACATACGATCATTGCGGTGCCCTTTGTCGTGTTGCCTGTACTAACGGCGCTGGAATTGCTTGACCCAAATCTCTCGCGGGCAGCAGCGGCTTGCGGTGCGACGCCGCGACTGGCGTTCCTATCGGTCACTCTGCCCATCATCATGCCAGCAATGGCTTCTGGAGCGCTTTTCGCCTTTGCAACATCCTTCGACGATGTAGTTATCGCGCTGTTCATCGCCGGCCCTGATCAGCGCACGCTGCCGAAGGAGTTGTTCACAGCTATGCGAAGCCCGATGACGCCAGCCTACACCGCAGTCGCCACCCTCATGATCCTGTTTTCGACCAGCTTGTTCATTCTGATGCAGCGCCTACAACGCCGCGCCCGGGCGCACGTCGAATAAGGCACCCCAAAGTGAACGAACAAGCCACTTCCCCAACCCAGCAAGCCACTGGGATCTTCCTAGTGGTTCTTTCGGCAGTCTTGACCGCCGTGGTCCCAACTTCGGCGAGACTGGCCTATGATGCGGGGGCAACGACACTGACGGTACTCAGCGCCCGCGGCATAATTGCGGTTGCGGTCCTATCCTTGGCCATGCTGGCAATGGGCCAAAGTTTCGCCATGCGTCGCAAGGCCCTATTGGCCTGCCTTTTTGCTGGGATCGCTTATCTGTTCATGGCTTATGGCTACATCGGATCGGTCGCTCATATTCCTGTCAGTCTGGCAGTCCTGATTTACTTCACGCACCCTTTGCTTCTGGCGCTGATCGCACATCTGCGCCGGACTGAAAGGATGAACGGCCCCAGGATCAGTCTTGCTATCGCGGTTATGTTGGGCCTGACCCTGGCGCTTGGCCCCGAACTGGCTGTGTTGGACCCAGTTGGAGTTGCGCTTGCGGTTCTGGCTTCTGTGGCCGTCTGTGCGCTGATCCTTTTTGCGGTCGAGGCGCAGAAAGGGGCAAGCTCAACACAGATCATGGTCTATTCGAGCCTAGTCACGTCGGTGGTCTTTTCCGCACTGACCACTGGCGTTGGAGCATGGTCTATGCCCGTGTCCACTTTGGGATGGATTGGCCTGACCCTCGCTGGTCTCGGTTCTGCCTTTGGGCTTTTGGCCTTCTTCGCGGCCTTCCGCTATATCTCGCCAGTTCGGGCCACGATGATCAGCAATCTGGAGCCACTGCTTGGGGTTCTGATTGCCGTGGCAGTGCTGGGTGAACGCCTTGCAGGCTGGCAATGGCTGGGTGTCGGAGTGGTCGTGGCGGGGCTAGTCCTTTTTGAAAAGGCATCCGGGAAGGAATAAGCGCCCCTTTTCCTCCAAAGACCCGATCAGATATTCCTGAGGGCTGCGTTAAAGGACGATGATGGGGTGACCTTCCACAAACGCGCCGGTTTTCACCGCCCTCAGTCGCATCTATTTTGCAAAGTCACGATGTGGATCACTTTGGATGATCGCGTCGGACCATTCGACCGCTACGTCAACTTCCTATGGTTTGGTCGGCAACCAGACGAACCGGGCGCCGACCTACCACGGCTTCATGCCCGCACGCGCTCCTGTTTCGGATCATACCAGGCGCCTAGACGTAGTTCCGCGGGGAACCGCTCGCAGGCGATCTCTACCTCGAAGCGACCATTGGCAAGGAAGGATGCGTCCACACCATCCTCTGAGCGGATCATGCCAAGGGCGAGAGAAGCCCCAACGCGATGCCCGAATGCGCCGGTGGTGACCGAACCAATCATCCGGCCATCCAGCAGGATTGGCTCATTATGGTGAACGAGAGGAGCACCAGAGCCGCCCTCAAGTCTTATCTGGACCATTCTGCGGCTGGGCGTTCCAGCGGCCTTGGCCTTCAGAAGCGCATCACGACCAAGGAATCCTCCAGACTTGTTCCAAGCCACTGCAAAGCCCAAACCCGCCTCGATTGGCGTATCTTCTTCGCCGATGTCGTGGCCCCAGTGACGGTATCCCTTCTCCATGCGCAGCGAGTTGATGGCGAAATAACCAGCGTGGCGCAATACGTCTCCACCTGCATCGACGATCCGGTCGAAGACGTGCTGCGCGAAGTCGGCAGGCACGTAGAGTTCCCAGCCAAGTTCGCCAACATATGTGATGCGTTGGGCAAGAACTCTTGCGTATCCGATTTCGATTTCACGGGCACTGCCAAATGGGAAAGCCTCGTTCGACAGATCCTCTCCGGATAGGCGCGCCAATAGGTCCCGGGACTGCGGGCCCATGAGGGCCAGCATGGCAAGTCCTGCGCTGGCATCGGCCACATGGGCGCGGGCGTCATCTGGAATATGACGCCGCAACCAGGCAAGGTCGCGCGTCTGCGATGCTGGGCCGGTGACAACCATAAACCGGTCAGCAGCTAGCCTCGTGATCGTAACATCCGCCTCGATCCCACCGCGTTCGTTCAGCCACTGGGTATATACAATGCGCCCAGCTTCCACGTCCACGTCACCAGCACTGATCTGGCCAAGAACCTTGCAGGCGTCCCGCCCCTCGACAGTAAACTTGGCGAAGCAGGATTGGTCAAAAAGGCTGACACCTGCGGCAGTGTGCCGACACTCTTCGCCGACAGCCGAGAACCAGCTTGGGCGCTCGTAGGAGAAGTCCAGTGGTTCCGTCACTCCCTTGCGACGGAAAAGACCAGGCCGTTCGTGTCCGGCGCCTTCAGTCATGATTGCACCGCCAGCAACAAGGCGATCGTGGAAGGGGCTGCGCCGCGCCCCGCGCGCCGTGTCATACTGGCGTGACGGCCAGTGCATCTGGAACAACAGTCCGAGCGTTTCCTTAGTGCGGTCGAAGAGATATTGTCTCGTTGACTGGAAGGGTTGCATTCGGCGGATATCCACATCGGCAACATCCATCGGCGAGCGCCCGTCCTTGATCCAGTTCGCCAAAAGCCGCCCAGCGCCGCCAGACGACAGAATGCCGACGGAATTGAACCCACAGATGCAGAAAAGGCCCTGCACTTCAGGCGTCTCACCCAGCAAGTATCGGTCGTCCGGAGTGAAGCTTTCAGGGCCGTTGAAGAACAGCTGGATCCCCGCGGTCTTTAGAAGGGGGACGCGCCGCGTTGCTGCCTCCAGAACCGGTTCGAAATGGTCGAGGTCTTCAGGCAGTGAATCAAAGCAGAAATTTTCTGGAATACCCTTGTGGCCCCAAGGCTTGGCGACCGGTTCAAAACAGCCCATCAAGATCTTTCCAGCGTCTTCCTTATAGTAGGCGTACTCGTCGGGGACGAGCGCCACTGGCAGGTTCCTTTTCAGCTCGGGGATCGGCTCGGTCACCATGTAGAAATGTTCAGCAGCATGCAGGGGCAAGGATGCGCCAGCCGTACTCGCTAGGTCACGCGACCACATTCCTCCGGCAATCACGACCTTTCCAGCTCGGATAACGCGGTCGGCAAGCTGGACGCCGATAGCTTTCGAGTTCTCGACCAGAATATTCTGGACTTTGACATTCTCAAGAATACGAACACCGCCGCGCCGTGCGCCTGCCGCCATCGCCAGTGTTACGTCCACTGGGTTGATCTGCCCGTCATTTGGGTACCAGGTCCCACCGACGACGTCTTCCACTTCTAGGTGCGGCCATCTCTCGCGTATTTCGGCAGGAGTGACGACATGACCCTCTATGCCGAAGTTGTGGGCCATCGAGAGACCTCGTTTGAATTCGTGCAGGCGGTCGGCGGTTTTGGCCACGCGAATGCAGCCGTTTCGTTTGAGCCCGGTCGCCACCCCCGTTTCAGCTTCGAGGCGCCCGTAGAGTTCGCTTGAGTACCGGGCGAGCTGCGTCATGTTATGTGAGGCCCGCAACTCAGTCACGATCCCTGCGGCGTGCCAGGTTGTTCCACAGGTCAGTTGACGCCTTTCTAGGAGCACAACATCTTGAACACCAAGCTTTGCCAGATGATAGGCGACCGAACAGCCGGCCACTCCACCTCCAATGATGACGACCGCGGCTGATTCGATATTGGCCGCGGAGTCGCCTTGAATAGGCCCTTCAGACATCTTTATTTCCCCTGATTACGTAAATCGTAATTACTTATATTAAGA
>CAMAQR010000056.1 GCA_945860375.1 Pseudorhodobacter antarcticus | reverse complement strand
CCGAACCGATAAGGAATGCCGCGCCCACCAAGGGCGATGCGCCCGTCCTGGGTGCGCTGACAGTAGCAATAGGAATTGGCATAGTCGGCGAAAATCTCATGCCCCGACCAGCCGATCTGATCCCAGACCGATTGCGGCAAGGGCGGCGTCACGATCTGAGCCGTGTTCAGCGGCAGCCATTCCCGCTTGTGGCCGGGAAGACCGGCGGTAAAGCCTTCGGTCGCGCGCAGGATGATGGGTGCCCGGACGGTGCCGCGATCGGTGACCACCTGACCGCTTGCGTAGCTGAGGACGGCCGTTCCCTCGTGGATCACAGCACCGGCGCGTTCGGCGGCGTCGGCCAGGCCGCGCACCAGTTTGGCAGGCTGCACCCGGGCCACGCCCTTGGCCACCATGCCGCCCATGATGCCGGGGATATTGACCCGGGCGCGGGCTTCATCGGCGGTGATCTCATAAACCTGGCCCGCTTCGCCCCAGGACTGACGATGGGCGACCTCGCCCTTCAGCCGGTCAAGCTGTGCGCGGGTGGTGGCGACGATCAACTCATCGGTCGGCAAGATGTCGGCCTCAATCCCCTCTTCCTGTGCGACACGCATGACCTCGGCAACGGTGCCTCCCATCGCGCGGACCATGTCCAGCACCGCCTCGCGCCCCCGGTCGGCGGCATAGCGGTCATGGTCCCAGGCAAAGCCGCCGGTCAGCCAGCCGCCGTTGCGGCCCGAGGCGCCGTATCCGGCGAACTCCTTTTCCAGCACCACAACCCGAAGCGATGGGTCCGCCTTGCGCAAATAATAGGCCGTCCAAAGGCCGGTATACCCCGCACCGATGATGGCTACATCGGCCGTCGTATCGCCGGTCAGGGCTGCACGGCGGGTCTGGGGCAGGCCGATGTCGGCATACCAGAAGCTGACATCTCCGGTCTTCATGAACCCTCGCATATAGCAGTTGCAGTCGCGCTTTTGACCGGAGCGGGGTTAAAAGCGGGCCGCAGTGCCGACGCGTTTCCTTTTGTGAGGCGGGGTCCTTTCGCTGTCAAGTTTCGCCAAAACAGGGTCGGACGGGCAATCCGGCCTGTTTCGAATAACTTGGGCGGTTTTCCCTTAGAACGGCCCGAAAACCCGCCAAACCGTGTATATCGTTCTGATTTCAGCAACGTCGTGTGATGAAATCAGCGCTGTCGGCAACGACTGGGCGGGCCTATGCTGGCTGGCAAGTGACGTCAAAGCCCGCAAAAGGCGCTTGGCCAAATCATGCTGCAAGGGCGAACGGGAGGTTCGAGATGGACGCAGTGATCGGTGGCACCCATATCACCAGCCTGCCGAACCTGACATCGGTCCGAACGGAAAAGCTGACCACCCCTTACGGCGATCCGTCCAGCGCTGTCTCGATTGGTTTGATCGGTGGCCGCGAGATCGCCTTTCTGCCGCGCCACGGCGACCCGCATGCGCTGGCACCACACAAGATCAACTATCGGGCCAACCTTTGGGCTTTGCAGGAACTGGGCGTGACGCAGGTGGTGTCCATCGCGACCTGCGGCGGCATAAGGGGCGATTTCGGGCCGGGCGTGCTTGTCCTGCCGGATCAGATCATCGACTATTCGCACGGCCGGATCGGCACCTATCACGACGGGACGGATGGCAAACCGGTCCGCCACGTCGATTTCACCCAGCCCTATTCGGACGCGCTGCGCCAGCGCATTCTGGCGGCGGCGCTGCTTGCCGGGGAAGGCATCGCCGACGGTGGCTGCTATGGCTGCTGCAACGGGCCAAGGCTGGAGACCGCGGCCGAGGTGGCAAAGCTGGCGCGGGATGGCTGCGATCTGGTCGGCCAGACCGGCATGCCCGAAGCGGCACTGGCCCGCGAACTGGGCATCGGCTATGCCGCGATCTGCCCGATCGTGAACCACGCTGCGGGCATTGGCGACAGCCGGTTTGAGATCAGCCGTGCCGAACTGGTAACAACGCGGACGGCGGCACTTGCGCGGATCCTGAAAATCCTGACGGTCTTTGCAGGGCAGGGCCGCTGATCTTTCCGGTCTGGTCGCGACCGCAGTATCAGCACCTTTGAAAGAGGAACGGCAAGATGACCAATCAGGAAACCGAACTGCGCCGGTTGGTGGTTCAGACCTGCCTCGACATGCAGGCCAAGGGTCTGTCCAAGGGCACCTCCGGCAACATCAGTGTCCGGTGGGGCCAAGGCTTCCTGATCTCTCCCACCGGGATCGCATATGAGGATTTGCAACCCGATCAGGTCGTGGCGATGCGCTGGGATGGCGGATTTGATGGCCCGGTCTTGCCGTCCAGCGAATGGCGGTTCCACGCCGACATCCTGCGGACGCGCGACGATCTGAACGCGGTGGTCCATACCCATTCTCTGAACGCGACAGCGGTTTCCATTATGGGCCGCGACATCCCGCCGATCCACTACCTGATCGCCTCCGCCGGGGGGGAAGACATCCGCTGCGCGCCCTATGCGACCTTTGGCACGCAGGCGCTGGCCGATCTGGCGATCACTGCGCTGATGGGGCGTCGGGCTTGCCTTCTGGCCCATCACGGGATGATCGCGGCGCATGCCAGCCTGGCAGGTGCGCTGAAACTGGCCGAGACAGTCGAGGAACTGGCAGCACTCTACCTCAAATGCCTGCCAATGGGCGAACCCCCGGTGTTAAGCGCCGATCAGATCGCCGAGGTTTTGGCCCGGTTTCGCAACTATGGCCAGCAAAGACCTCCGACAGAGCAGGCATAGGACGATCAGTCGGCAACCTCTGGCAGGTCGGCCAGGAAACGGGCGGCGAAACGGGCAAATTCTGCCGGCGCGGGTTGCAGGTTCAGGCGTCGGTCAACGACCATCACGAAAGTATCGCTGTCACGCGGCCCATCGACAATCGGGCGAAACACCAGCGGCCCGGTCTGGCGGTTGGGCATGAAGGGGTAGCGCGGCTGGAAGGTCACGATCCGCCCAAGCCGGGCCAGATCCTCCAGAAACCGCATTGAGGTCGCCTCGACATATTTTGGCCAGGCCAGCCCGGCCCGCATCGCCGCCTGTTCCAGCACCGCGCGGATCGGCGTGCCCGGCCGCAAGAGGCCGATGGGATAGGTGATGCAATCCTCATAGGTCACCACCGATTTGGCCGCCAGAGGATGGTTTTCGGCCACGACGATCCCCATCGGGCAATCCGTCTCGAACAAGACGTCAAAGGCCTCGCGGGACCGCAGGTTGAAGGTGAAGCCGATATCGGCACTGCCGTCCAGAACCTGCGCCGCCAGTTCGGGCAGTGACAGCACCGACAGCGCGATATGGACCGACGGATAAAGCGCCGAATACTCGGTGATCAACCGCGCCAGAAAAGCGGTGGCAAAACTGTCCACCGTTGCAATGCGCACTGTGCCGGTGCGATGCCCATGCAGCGCGCTGATGGAATCCACGGTTGTCCCCAACTCGCCGACGATCGACCGGTAGTATTGCAGCAGTTCCTCGCCTGCTGGGGCCAGCCGCAGCGAATGGCCCAGATTGTCGAACAGCTTGATACCCAGCCGGTCCTGCAATTGCGCGATCTGTCGGCTGACGGCCGAGGCGGCGACGTTTAACTGACGCGAGGATTCGCGGATCGACCCGGTCTCTGCCACCGACGCGAAATAGATCAGCGACCGCGAATAGATGGCCTGTGAGACGCGTGTCGGCGAAAGCTCGACCTTCATCCGTTCCAATCGCGGCCCCTCGATGTGTGATGCCAAAACGGCAACAACATGTCATTTAATAAGCAGTATCAGCAACGACTGTCTCGTGCAACACTTGCACCATTGCGGCCCTTGGAGGGTCAGCGATCAGCCGGGTCAAAGATGCCCGTCCTGCGTAACGCCCCGACTTCGGCGCTCATTGAGGAGGCAGAACGTGAACGCCCCGAAATTTGAAATGCCGACCCTGACGCACCAAAGCGTCAAACTGGAGGCGGATCGTGTGCGGATACTGGATCGCCGCGTCTTTCCCTTTCAAACCCTGTTCGTCGACTGCCTGACGGTCGAAGACGTGGCCTGCGCCATCGAAGAGATGGTCACCCAAAGCGGTGGCCCGTTCTATGCCGCCAGTGCCGGCATGGTCCTTGCGGCGCGTATGGCCCAAGGCTTGGGCCCGCAGGCGCGGCGCGACATGATGCAGGCGGCGGCCTCACGGTTGATTGCCACCCGCCACACCAACAACCTGATTGCCAATGGCGTCGGCGCGATGATGGCCGAAGCCGAAAGCCGCATGGCCGATGCCGACTTTGCCGCCGGCATGGAAACCGCCATGTACGCCGTCTGGGAAATCAGCCGCGCGCGTTCGCGCCAGCTTGGCGAACATGCTGCGACGCTGATCCAGGACGGCGACACGGTGCTGACCCATTGCTGGGGCGAATCCGCAATCATCGAACCTCTGGCGGCGGCCCTGCGCGCGGGCAAGCGGATCAAGGTGATCTGCACCGAAACCCGGCCCTATCTGCAAGGCAGCAGGCTGACCGCGCACAGCATCGCCGAGATGGGGATCGATGTCACCGTCATCACCGACAACATGGGCGCCTGGGCCATGGATCGGGGCCGCGTCTCGCGCCTGATGACGGCGGCGGACCGAGTGACCATGTCGGGCCATGTCGTCAACAAGGTTGGCACGCTGCAACTGGCGCTGGCGGCCCATGCCTACGGCATGCCCTTTGCCGCGATGGTTCAGGACCCCGACCGCAAGGCCCCCGGCCCGCAAGATGTGCCGATGGAGGACCGCGATCCGAACGAAAGCCTGCACTGTCTGGGCCACCGCACCGCCAGCCCTTTGGCCCATGGCTGGTATCCCGCTTTCGACATCACGCCGCCGCATCTGGTGACCTCTATCGTCACCAGCAAAGGCGTGTTTCAGGCCGACCAGATGGAGCAGCATTATGTGCAATAACCGTTGCAGCCCTCGCCGGGTGACGCCATGATCCCCTTGTCCAACATGGCCATGCGCGACGTCGAAACCGTCCTGCATCCCTATACCAATCTGGTCAAGCACCGCGAAACCGGTCCGCAGATCTTTAACGAAGCGCAGGGCATCCATGTATATGACGACCGGGGCAAACCCTATATCGAAGGGGTCGCCGGGCTTTGGTGCGCCTCGCTGGGCTATGGCAACGAAGAACTGGCCGAGGCCGGTGCAGCGGCGCTGCGCAAGCTGTCATTTGCCCACACGTTTTCTAGCAAGTCGCATGACGGCGTGATCGAGCTGTCCGAAAAGCTGAAGGCGATCTCGCCGGTTCCGACCTCGAAGATCCTTTACGCCTGTTCGGGGTCCGAGGCGAATGACATGCAGATCAAGCTGACCTGGTACATGAACAATGCGCTGGGCCGGCCGCAAAAGAAAAAGATCATCTCGCGCAAGAAGGGCTATCACGGCGTCACCATCGCCTCGGGGTCGCTGACGGGGCTGTCGGGGATCCAGACCGATTTCGACCTGCCCATCGCAGGCATCCTGCATACCTCGTGCCCGCATCACTATGCCTATGCTGAAGCTGGCGAGAGCGAAGCGGACTTCGCCTCGCGTATGGCCGATGATCTGGAGGCGCTGATCCTGCGCGAAGGCCCCGACACGGTGGCAGGCTTCATCGCCGAGCCGATCATGGGCGCAGGCGGGGTTATCATGCCGCCCGAGACCTATTTCGCCAAAGTGGCGGCGGTGCTGAAACGCTATAACATCCGCTTCATCGTCGATGAAGTGATCTGCGGTTTCGGGCGGACCGGCAAGATGTTCGGCTGCGAAACCTTCGGCATTCAGGCGCACAGCGTGTCGATGGCCAAGGCCATCACCTCAGGGGTCTTTCCCCTCAGCGCGGTCAGCATCGAAGAGGAGCTTTATCAGGCCATGCTGGAGGAAAGCCGCAAGCTGGGTTCCTTCGGTCATGGCTTTACCCATACCGCCCATCCTGTCGGCTGCGCGCTTGCGCTGAAAACGATCGAGATCTACGAAAGAGACGGCATCGTCGCCCATGCCGCCCGTGTGGGCGAGGTGTTTCAGGCGCATCAAAGGGCCTTGGCCGATCACCCGCTGGTGGGCGAAGCCCGGGGCATCGGCCTGATCGGGGCGCTGGAACTGGTGGCGGACAAGGCGACGCGGCGGCCGTTCAACCCCAAGCACGGCATCGGCAAGCGGGTGGCCGCCATCTGTCAGGACATGGGCCTGATCGGGCGCGCCGTGGGCGATGCGCTGGTGCTGAGCCCGCCGTTGATTATCACCGCTGACCAGACCGACGAGATGTTCGCGATTGTCACCCGGGCCTTTGACCAGCTTGAAGACATCGTTCGACAGGAGGGCCTGCGCGATGTCTGATGCCATTTCCGCCGCCCCGCAAGCAAGAGTTGTGACCATGGAACCAGCCGTTCAGATCACCGACCTGACTTACCGCTATCGCGGAGAAAAGACCGAGGCGCTGAAAAGCATTTCCCTGTCGCTGGACCGTGGCGAGTTTCTGGTGGTCATGGGGCCAAGCGGTGCCGGAAAAAGCACACTGGCCGCCGCAATGAACGGGCTGATCCCCAATTTTTTCAAGGGCAAGATCACGGGCGAGGTGCGAATCTTCGGCCAGAAGACCACTGAAACCACGGTGGCGCGCAATTCCGAGACGGTCGGCATCGTGTTTCAGGATTTCGAAGCGCAGCTGTTCTCGACCAACCTCGAGCTGGAGGTGACCTTTGGCATGGAAAACTTCGGCGTGGATCGCGACGAAATGCATGCCCGGATGGAAGAGGTGATCAACTATGTCGGCATCGCTCATCTGAAGGGCCGCGCGCCATCAACCCTGTCGGGGGGGCAAAAGCAGAAGCTGGCCATCGCTTCGGTTCTGGCGATGAAACCGCGCGTTGTGGTGATGGACGAACCCACCACCGACCTTGATCCGATCAGCAAGATGGGCGTTTTCGAGATCACCCGGCGGCTGTGCGAACATCACGACACGACCCTGATGATGATCGAACACGAAACGGAAGAGGCGCTGTACGCCGACAAGATCGCCCTGATGCAGGACGGTCGGCTGATCCGGCTTGGCCCAACGCGCGAGGTTTTGCGCGACGTCGATCTGATGCGCAGCGTCGGCGTGGCACCGCTCGGCATCCCGTCTTTCTTCAAACGGATGGGTGAAACCGATCTGCCGATCACGGTTGACGAAGGGGTGGCCCGGTTCAACGAACTGGGCTGGAAAGTCTCGGCACCGGCCTACCAGAAGCTGGCGGAAAACGAAGCCGCCGCCCGCGCCGGTCTGGGCGAGGTGCTGATCCGCTGTGACGGGCTGGACCACACCTATGACACCGGCCTGAAGGCGCTGGACAATGTCACCTGCGAGGTGCGGCGCGGCGATGTTCTGGCCATTCTGGGCCAGAACGGCAGCGGCAAGACCACGCTTGCCAAGCACTTCAACGGCTTGCTGATGCCGACCGGCGGCGAAGTGCTGGTCGATGGCAAGCCCACACGCGATCAGGGCATCTTCAAGATCGGCCAGAAGATCGGCTATGTCTTTCAGAACCCCGACCATCAGATCTTTTCCGAAACGGTTTTTGACGAGGTCGCCTTTTCCTCGCGCCTGCGCAAGCTGCCCGAGGACGAGATCAAGGCCCGGGTCGCCGAGGCACTGGCCTCGGTTGGGCTGACGGGCATGGAAAAGGAAGACCCGTTCTCGCTGACCAAAAGCGGGCGGCAGCGGGTGGCGGTGGCCTCAGTTCTGGCGTCAAAACCCGATGTGCTGATCCTGGACGAACCGACCACGGGGCTGGATTACAGCGAACAGCGCGGGATGATGGACCTTGTGCAGCGGCTGAACAAGGCAGGCAGCACGATCATCTTTGTCACCCATCATATGTGGGTTGTGGCCGAATATGCCCTCAGCGTCATCGTGATGAAAGAGGGCAGGGTGATCCTGCAAGGCACCCCGCGCGAGGTGTTCTCGCATGGCGACCGGCTGCATGACGCCTTTCTGCGCCCACCGCATTTCGTCGATTTCTCGAACCGGCTGGGCCACACCTTCCTGACCCCCGAAGAAATGGCAGGCTGCATCGTCAGGGTGATGGAGGCATGAGCGGCGACTTCTATATCGACAACAATTCCTTCATGCACCGGCTGGATGCCCGCACCAAGATGGCGCTGGCCTTTCTGACCGTCGTGGCCATCCTGATGTTTGAACATCCGGTCTGGCTGATCCCGATCACCTGCCTGTCGCTATTGCAACTTTACATCGCAGGCGCGTTTCGCAACCTGCGCCGCATTCGTTTCATCCTGATCATGATGTCGCTGTCCAGCATGATCCTGTGGAATTTCTTTTCCAGCGGCGTGACGCCCCTTTGGTGGAAATTCGAGGTGGAATCCTTTCTGTTCGCCGTTAACCGCACCTTGCTGATCGTGCTGGTGATCAGCAGCGGCATGGTCCTGATCAGCACCACCCGCAACGAAGAACTGGTGCTGGGTCTGATCAAGATCGGCCTGCCCTACCGGGTGGGATTTGCGCTGTCGACGGCGTTGCGGCTGTTGCCGACCATCGGGTCCAGTATCATCACCATCAGTCAGGCGCAGCGCAGCCGGGGCTTGGATCTGCACGTGAAGAACCCGCTGGAGCGGTTGCGCCGGTTCCTGCCGCTTCTGGTGCCGGTCTTCATCTCGACCATCCGCAACACCAACACTTTTGCCATGGCGTTGGAATCCAAGGGTTTCGGCGCGCGGGACAAGCGCAGCTACTACCTGCAGATGCAGTTCAAACGGGCCGATTATCTGGTTCTGGGCTTTGCCCTTGTGTTCGTCGCGGGGTCGATCGTGCTGCGCCTTCAGGGCATTGGCCAGATACCCGGACTGACACGGTTTTGAAAATCCGGAAGGGAAAAACATGCATAGCGCCATCATCGCCGGAACCGGGATCTACGACATTCCCGGCATGAGTTTTCAGGAACGGGTCATCGACACGCCCTATGGTCAAGCCAAGGTCAACATCGGCACAGTGGACGGGTTTGAACTGGTCTTTCTGGCCCGCCACGGGCTGGACCACAGCACCCCGCCGCACAACATCAACTACCGCGCCAATATCAAGGCCCTGCAGATGCTGGGCGTGAAACGTGTGGCCGCAACCTATGCCGTTGGCTCGGCCAACCGTCGGGTGCGGCCGACCGAAATGGCGCTTCTGACCGATTTCATGAACTTCACCTCGGGCCGGCCGCTGACCTTCTTTGAGGGCGGTGACAGCGGTCTGGCCCATACCGCGATGGACGCGCCCTATTGCCCGGCCATGGGGCGCAAGATCCTGGAACTGGCCCATGCCCGCGGTCTGGCGATCAAGCCGGACGCGGTCTATGTGGCCACCAACGGCCCGCGGTTTGAAACCCCGGCCGAGATCCGCATGTATGACCGGCTGGGCGGCGATGTCGTCGGCATGACGGGCGTCCCCGAGATCGTTCTGGCGCGCGAGGCGGGCATGCACTTCGCCGCCGTCGCCTATTCGGTCAACTGGTGTTCGGGGATCATGGACGTGCTGGAGTTGCACGAAGAAGACATGGTCGAGACGCGGCAGAACCTTGCACGGTTTCTGGTCGATGCGCTGCGCGAGATGGCCGAACCCGACTGCCGCTGCGCCGATGCGGTGATGGTGATGCACCCCGCCAAGGACTGAGGCGGGCAAAAACAAAAACAACAGTTCAAACCAACAAACGAGGGAGAGAAAGAATGAGAGAAATATTCACCATGTGGAAGGACACCCGGATGATCATCCTGGTGGCCTTGACGGCGGCGATTTACGGCGCGTTCCTTATCGTCTTCAAGGGCGGGATTCCCATCGTTCCGGGGGTGACCGAAGTGCGCCCGGCAAACGTCTTTCCGCCGGTTTTTGGGCTGTTGTTCGGCCCTGCCGGTGCCTGGGGTGCCGCCATCGGCAACACCGTCGGCGACATCTTTGGCGGCACCCTGGACCAGGGCTCGATCCTTGGCGCCATCGGCAATTTCTTTCTGGCCTTTGTGCCCTACAAGATGTGGGGGGCTACCTTCGGCCTTGTGCCCAAGAATGACATCTCGCCAATGACCAACAACTTGCGCAAGCTCATCGCCTTTGAAATCGTGGCCCTGACCGGGTCTGCGGCCTGCGCGATCATCATCGCCTGGTATGCGGATTCGATTGGTATGGTGCCCTTTGCCTTCCTGTCGATCACCATAACGGTGAACAACTTTGCCGCCGTTTGCGTGGTCGGCCCGATCCTGCTGTCGCTGCTTTACCCGCGGGTCAAACGCTGGGGCCTTCTGTGGACCGACATCATGAGCGTCGAAGACGTGGCCCCCGGCAAGGCCAAGTCGCTTGGATCAATCCTGATGATCGTCGGCGCCCTTGGCGGGCTGGTCTTTGGCACGATGGTCGCCCTTGGGGCGGCTGGCCAGACGATCTATGGCTTCGATGGCGAACAGGGCAACTGGACGCTGTTCGTGGTCATGATCCCCTTCCTGGCGCTTCTGGTGATTGCGGGCCTGATGCTTTCGGGACGCGAGCAGTTTACGGATGAGGCCGAGTAAGGCCACGACCTTAACAGCCGGTTCGGCGCTGCCTGTGACAGCGCCGAATTTCTTCAACAGCGGAAAGCCATGAAATGACCCCCATCGAAGTAGACTGCCTGCTGCTTGGCGCAACCATTGTCACGATGGATGCCGGGCGGCGCATCATCGAGAATGGCGCGCTGGCGGTCAGGGGCGAGACGATCCATTGGTTGGGACCACAGGCCGAAATGCCGGTTTTCACCGCCAAAAAGACCCTGAATGTCAGCGGCATGGTGATCACGCCGGGTCTGGTCAACACCCATGGCCATTGGGCGATGACCCTTTTCCGCGGCTTTGCCGATGACGACAATCTGGAAGGTTGGCTGGAAAAGATCTGGAAGGTCGAAGCCGAGATCGTGGCCCCCGACACCGTGATTGCTGGGGCCGATCTGGCGATGATCGAGATGATCCGCTCGGGCACCACCTGTGCCACCGACATGTACTGGCAGTTCGATGGTTCGGTCGAGGCTGTGGTGCAGGCGGGCTTTCGCACCGTCAACGGCCCGGTATTCGCCGCGATCCCCGGTTTCGAGGACCGCCGCCAGTTCGATCTGCAAGAGGCGCATGACTATCTGCACCGCCATGCCAACCAGCCCCTGCTGCATCTGTGCGTGCAGGCGCATTCCGTCTATACGACCGACCGCGCGATGCTGGAGGATGTCCGTCGCATCGCCCATGATTTCGGCATCGGCTTCATCACCCATGCGGCGGAATCTAAGGGCGAACTGGCGCAGGTCAGCGCGCAATATGGCAAAAGCCCGATCGAGGTTCTGGACGATTGCGGCCTTTTGGGGCCCAAAACCCTGTTGGCGCATTGCGTGCATCTGACCGATGCCGAGATCGCCCGGCTGGCGGAAACCGGCACCTCGGTTTCGCATTGCCCGACATCGAACATGAAGTTGTCCTCGGGCATCAGCCGGCTGGTGGACATGACCCGGGCCGGGGTAAACGTGGCCATCGGTACCGATGGTCCGGCCTCCAACAACGATCTGAACTTCTTCCACGAGGCGCAACTGGCCGCGTTGGTGCAAAAGGGCGTTACTGGCGATCCTTTCGTGCTGCCCGCGCCCGAGGTTTTTGCCATGATGACGGTGAATGGCGCCCGTGCCTTTGGCCTGTCAGACAAGATCGGATCGCTGGAGGTCGGCAAGCTGGCCGATCTTGCCGTGATCGACTTCAGCTCGGCCAATTTGACGCCTTGCTATGACATCTACTCACATCTGGTCTATGCCGCATCGCCCGCCGATGTGCGCCACACCATGATCCATGGCCGTCTGGTAATGGAGGACCGGGAAGTCCGCACCATCGACGAAGAGCGGGTGAAACACGACGTCCGCAAGATCGCCGACCGCGCCCGGCCCTTGTTCACCTGCCGCCACGCCCACTGAACCCTGCCCGCCGCGAAAGGAGCCAAGGGTGCCCGCCACAACCGACATTCCCAGCCTTGCCCGTCTCATCGAACCCGGGATGCAGATTGCCTTGCCGGTCGACTACGCGGGCGTGTCGATGGCGATGACCCATGCGCTGATTGCGCGCGGGGCAGGGGATCTTGATCTGGTTTGCGTGCCTACCGGCGGCTTGCAGGCCGACATGCTGATCGGCGCAGGGCTGGTCCGCTCGGTCGAGACCAGCGCGATGACATTGGGAGAGGCGGGCGGCGCGCCCTGTTTCAACCGGGCGGTCAGGGACGGTAGCATTATCCTGAGGGACTCGACCTGCCCGGCGATCCATGCCGGGCTGACCGCCGCGCAAAAGGGCGCGCCCTTCAGCGCCATGCGCGGGTTGATCGGCACCGATGTGCTGCGCCACCGCCCCGACTGGTGCGTCATCGACAACCCGTTTGGCCCAGGCGGCGATCCGGTCGTGCTGGTGCCCGCGATCCAGCCCGATGTCGCGATTTTCCATGCCGCGATGGCCGACCGCGCCGGCAATGTCTGGATCGGGCGGCGGCGCGAGTTGGCCACCATGGCCTATGCCGCGCGCCGCACCATTGTTACGGTCGAGCGGGTGATCGATGGCGATCTGTTCGAGACCGAAATCATGGCCGCCGGAACCCTGCCCGCGCTATACGTCGATGCGATCGGAATCGCGCCGAAAGGGGCCTGGCCCTATGGGCTTTGGGGGGAATATCCCGCTGATACGGGCGAACTTTTACGCTATGCCGGGTCCGCGAAGACCGACGCAGGCTTTGCCGCCTATCTGGCCGAAACGGGGGCCGCAGCACCATGAAACCCGCCACCCCACGCGAAACGCTGATCACCACCATCGCGCGCTTGCTGGACGGCGTGCACCATGTCGCCGTGGGTGCCTCCTCTCCCATCCCCGCCGCTGGCGCCATGCTGCTGCGGGCCATGAAAGAAGCCGCTGGTGCGCCGCGCGTTCGCATCTCGATCCTGGGTTCGGTGAAACACAATTTCTTCACCAATGGCTCGGTCGAACTGTTCGATTGCGCCGGTCAGGGCCGGATCGACGCCTTTTTCCTCAGCGGCGGGCAAATCGACGGACAGGGGAATGTGAACCTTGTGGGGGTGGGTGACTATCCGCAGACCAAGGTGCGCTGGCCCGGCTCTTTCGGGGCGGCCTATCTGTACTTCGTGGTGCCTCGCGTGATCCTGTTTCGCGAAGACCACACGCCGCGCATCTTTGTCGACAAGGTGGATTTCGTCTCGGCCCCCGGCACCAGCCCGGAAGGCGTCTATCGCAGCGGTGGCCCGCATGCCCTGCTGACCGGGCTTGGCCTATTCGACTTCGATGCCAGCCGCCCCGGTTTCCGCCTGCGCAGCATCCACCCCGGCCATGACCTGACCGAGATCACCGATGCCACCGGCTTTGCCTTTGCCCATGATGCGGCACCCGCTGCGACGCCACCCCCAGATGCCGCCACCCTTGCCCTGTTGCGCGGACGTGTGCTGGACGAGCTTTCTGAGACCTATCCCGACTTTGCCGCCCAGTTGCAGCGCGAAACCAGCGAGGACGCATGACCCACACGCTTTCCCCCGGCTCGCTGGCCTCACTGAAGGTCATTGATGCCAGCCGCGTGCTGGGTGGGCCCTATGCCGGCCAGATCCTGGCCGACCACGGTGCCGATGTGATCAAGGTCGAACCGCCCCAAGGCGACGAGACGCGCGGTTGGGGCCCGCCCTTTCTGGACGACACAGCCAGTTATTTCCTGGGCCTGAACCGCAACAAGCGGGGCATGGCGCTGGACATGTCGCAACCCGCCGGGCTGGAGCTGCTGTTGCGCCTCCTGAAAGACGCCGATGTCTTCATCGAGAATTTCAAAGCGGGCACGTTGGAACGCTGGGGCCTGTCGAACGCGGCCTTGCAGGACCGCTTTCCCCGGCTGATCCATGCCCGCGTGACGGGCTTTGGCAGCGACGGGCCCTATGGCGGGCTGCCGGGCTATGACGCGGCCATTCAGGCGACCTGCGGCATCATGAGCGTGAACGGCGAGGCGGGGGGCACCCCTCTGCGCGTTGGCCTGCCGGTGGTGGATATGGTGACCGGGCTGAACGCCGTCATCGGCATCCTGATGGCGCTGAACGAGCGGACCCGCAGCGGCAAAGGCCAGTTCGTCGAGGTGGCGCTTTACGATGTGGGCTTTTCGCTGCTGCATCCGCACCTGCCCAACTACTACCTTTCGGGCAAGGTTCCCGGCCCTTCGGGCAACGCCCATCCCAACATCTACCCCTATGACACGTTCCAGACTGCGACTGACCCGATCTTTCTGGCCGTCGGCAACAACCGCCAGTTTGAAACGCTGTGCCGCCTGATCGGCCGCGAAGACTTGCCGCAGGATCCCCGCTTTGCCACCAACGGCAACCGAAACCAGAACCGCGACGCGCTGAAGATCGAACTGGAAACTGCCCTTGCTGCCCATCCCTGCGCCGCCATCGCCAAGGCGTTGATCGAGGCCGGCGTGCCCTGCGGCGAGGTGCGCAACATCCATCAGGCGGCCACCGACCCCCATACGCTGCACCGCGAGATGGTCGTCGACATCGGCGATTATCGCAGCACTGGCAGCCCGATCAAACTGTCGCGCACCCCTGCCACCTACCGCCGCAAACCGCCCGCCTTTTCCCAAGACACCGCCGAGATCCTGCAGGAACGCGGCATCGACCCCACCGATTATGCCGCCGTCCTGCCCGGCAAATGACCCACCAGGAGATTCAAATGACCGCACCCGCCATCAGCCGCTTTCCCGTCCCCGAGATCAAGGACATGCCTGCCGACATCTCGGAACGCATCCTTGCCGTGCAGGAAAAATCAGGCTTCGTGCCCAATGTCTTTCTGGTGCTGGCCCACCGTCCCGAAGAATTCCGCGCCTTCTTTGCCTATCACGACGCGCTGATGGAAAAGCCAGGGGACATCACCAAGGCCGAGCGCGAGATGATTGTGGTGGCCACCTCGAACGCCAACCAGTGCCAGTATTGCGTCGTGGCGCACGGCGCCATTCTGCGGATCCGCGCCAAGAACCCGCTGATCGCCGATCAGGTCGCCATCAACTACCGCAAGGCCGATCTCACCCCCCGCCAAATGGCCATGCTGGACTTTGCGATGAAGGTTTCGGCCCGCGCCCAAGAGGTCGGCGATGCGGATTTCGCGCTTTTGAAAGGGCATGGCTTTTCCGACGAGGATATCTGGGACATCGCCGCCATCGCGGCCTTCTTTGGCATGTCCAATCGACTTGCCAATGTCACCAGCATGCGGCCCAACGACGAATTCTACAATCTCGGTCGGTGAGGTGGCCTAGGGCGCAGCCTTGGCAGTCTGCAATCGGATTTGGATTCACAGGCGTCGCAACAAGTGGCTTTTGCTGTTGGGCATTCTCGCCATTCTGCTGGGCGGGTTGTGGTTGCCGCAGGGGCTGGGACTGGTGGAGGTGCGACCGATCCTGTGCTTTGCAGATTGCGCGCCCGTTCAGGGGCCTTCGCTGGCCGCTGCCAGCGCGGTGCTCTTCGAACTGCAGCTGATCTGAGGGCGCGATCATGAGCACACGCGCCCAGATCGGCCCCGAGGAATGGGCGAATGTCTTTGTCCACTTTGGCGGCTGTCCGGCCCACATTCTGCCCGCGCTGGCCAGCTGGAAGCCGGAAGACTTCTTCAACGCTCGCGAAATCCGGCAGGTCACACCTGAGACGCAGGATTGCTTCAGCCCGCCCCGTGATCCCCGCATAGCGGTGCACGTCGCAGGCCGCGATGACCGTATCATGGCAGCCTGGTGAGGTGTCTTCTTCTAGGATCAGGATGGGTCGACGCCGGTTTGTCGTCAGCCCGTCACCCGTAGCGGGGAATACCCCTTGAAGCGTGGCGTGCAGGTGTTCCATCGACATGAACTCCGACATGTCATCGGCATTGAAGCACCAGGTGTCGACAACCTGCTGACCATACGTATTGATGATCTGGATCGCCTGGCCCTTCGCCAGCCGCACCGCGCGGCCGCGTCGAGCGGGCACAACGTGAAGGTCTGCTATCATTTTGTGGTTCCTCTGCTGCTGGGGCGATAGTGCGTCCATTTTGCAGACGAAGATGTCATCGGTGGAGGCGGCGTGGTCAAGGCGGATCACTTCGGCGCGCGTCTGGCAGGCTTCTGGACCCAGATTATCGGGCGGCTGCCGCAGCCACGTGCGGTCTCGACAAAGGACGCCACGCGCCCGACTGCCCTGGCTTCCGCACGGTGGATTCCGGCTCGGTGGCTTCCGTAAAGTGGATTCCCTGGATTCCGAAAAAGAATCCAGCACGCGTTGATCGTGATTCCGCAAGCCTTTGATAACGAGTCGCTTTTTCCAAGATCGCGGGTCAGGTGGCTTCCACCTGGCTTCCCCGGTGAAAAAGCCAGTCGCTAGCGAAATGACGCGCTGCGCCCCCCCGCATACAAACAGGGCCGGGGAGGAACCATGCCAGGGGGGGGCGTGCCAAGCTGTAATTCTATTTAACCCCTGCGCCATAGTGAGCACAGTTTTGCTGATCGAGCCCGCTGAACAAAGAAGATGTCAAACTGCCTCAGCACAAAGCCTTGCGTCTCTTGCATCGCATCACGGGTACACATTGAATGCACTACAAGGATTGTGTGAATCTAGAAGTATTATGCGAACAAAATCAAACGTTTGCACTTGGAAGGTAGCAAACGAGCTATCGCTGGAAGTTGGTGACGGGAGGATTGGGTGACATCGACTTCCGCTTCGATACTCCGGTGATAAATGCCGACTGAAGACGCAAGCTCCAGACTGCTGCCCGCCTGATCGCGGGCCTTCGAGGTCCCCACGGGACGCGGTTCCGATGATGCCGTGCTCAGGACTGCTGCCGATCACATCGAGCACGCCAATGAGATGCGCACGTCGGAATTGCATTGAACCAGCATCATGTTGGCGGCCACCGCGCCGACCACGGACCGAAGCATGCACCCGGGTCGACCTCAGTCGAAGGCACACGTGAAAGCAGGATGGCTTAGAGTGAAGAGTCGACGAAGACCGCACACCCAGCGGCAGATGTCGTATGCCGAAAAAGCCTTGACTGATACGCCCCGGTTACCGAAGTCCAGAGCCTAGGTCAGCACCCCGCTCGTGGCGATGGCAAATTGCACGCCCATGTAAGTCAGGGTCGGCGCGCCGGTGCCGTCATTGGTCACCAGTTGCCAGTTGACATGGGTGCCGCGCTGAAAGCCGATGCCGCAGGCAACTTAGCGGCTTGCCTTTCGGCGTGCCGGTGATCAACCAATCCAAACTTGGCGCAGTGGAAAACAAAACAGCAATTGTGCCAGCGCTGTTGGGGGGCGTTGACCGTATGCCTACGCTTACCGCCGCAGGATCATTTCGGGCCGTAGTCGGGCCGCTTAATCTGCGCGGGGTTGCCCGCGACCATCACCTGCGCCTCAACATCTTTGATTACGATGGCCCCGGCGGCGACCACGGCGCCCGCGCCGATGGCGATCCCATCTATCAAGACTGCGCCACTGCCAATGATGACGCCCGCGCCGATGCGGCAGTTGCCGGAAATGATGGCCCCGGGATGAAGGGTGGCATAGCGCCCGATGGTGCTGTGATGCCCGATGGACGCCCGGCGCCCGATGCGAACATGGTCTTCAATTTCCGTGAAGCCCGCCAACACCACGCCCGCATCAATCGCGACGCCCGCCCCCAGGGTGCTGCGCCGCGACACAACAGCACTGTTGTGTACAAGGGTGGCAAAGCCAAATCCGCGCCCCGCCATGTTTTCAATCCACGCCGCGCGTTTTGTCGTGGCCAAGGCGCAGATCAGATCGTGGCTGTGGGCCATGTCGTCGATCGCATCGGACCAAAAGATGGGGCGGCCCAAAATCTGATCCGCACATCGGGCCGGGTTGATGTTTTCCACACAGCCTGCGATTTCAAGGCCGGGCGTGCCCTCAAAACTGTCGATGAACACAGCCGCATAGGGGGTGGTCCCAAGGATCAGGACAGGTTTCATGGCACGCCCCCTGACGGGGCACACAGTGCGCGCAGGGCATGGGATAGGTCGTCGATCGAGTGTGTTTGCAGCAAATGGGTCTCTATCGTGGTGCGGCAGGCGGCCAGCATGGCGGCCCGTGCGGTTTCGTTCTGGGCAAGGTAGGCGATGTCGCGGGCAAACTGGGGCGTGGCTTCCAGATAATCGATGCCCGGGCGCAGCGGGTGCGGCACGGACAGGGGTTCGCTGGCCACAACGGCCCCATTCGCCGTGGCCAGATACCAGCGCATCCATGGCGTGTCCCAGACATATTGGTGCATGTGCAGCACGATCTTGGCCCGGTTCACCATGTCGGTGCGCGCCGGCCCCCACAGGGGCGATGTGGGCTGATGCACCGTCAGCCCAAGCGCGCGCAACTGGCCCGTCAACTGCGCCAAGGCAGTTTTGCGCCGCCGGTTTTTCACCGATCCGACAAACAGCACGTCAATGTCGCGGGGCCGCCCGTGATCCTGTCCAAAGATGGGCTGTTGGCCGATGGGCAGAAATTGCGAAGGGATCGCCCATGCGGCCAACTGTAACCGTTTTTGTTCGGTGCTGACAAAGATCGCGTCCAGCCAGCCCAAATCCCGCCCGCGCAAGACAAAGGCCCCGCTGTCGATCAAAAACCGCAAACTATGTGCGCCCACTCCGGCCCGCAGATACAGGGCCAGCCCGAAATCCAGCGGAAAGGACAACACCCGCATAAAGGGCCTTGCCCAGGTCCGCCCCGTGCGCAGGGCGCTAAGGGATGTGGCGATACGCATCAAGGGCAGGGTCATCTGCGGCGCGGGCAGGGGTTCAAACAACCAAGCCCCCACTCGGGGGCGGTGCTGCGGGTGGGTGCGTTCAATCTGCCCGATCGTGCGCCTGCACCCCGAGGGCTGGCCCAACAGCAGCACCACATCCCCGTGCAGAACTGCTGGATCACCATCGTTATAGGCATGCGCGTCCAGACCATTGCGGCGCAACCCGTTTACGACCGAATTTGGCAGGTCATTCTTGGGGTCGGGTTTACGCATCACCAAGCTGATGCGTGGCGCAATGGGGAGTGTCATCTTGGGCGCAGCCCCAAAACTTGACGGGCTTCAACTATAGCTGCCAAGGGGCGGCCTGCCAAACGGGCGCACTCAGCGCTGTGGGCTGCCATTTGGCCGTTACTGGCCAAGGCGAGAGATCCAGGCAGGCGAAAGTTATCTTCCAGCCCCGTTCGCAGCCCCTGCGCCAAAGCCAGAGCCAAAAGATGCGCGCGCCCCTGCGCAGATCCAATGCCCCCAAGGCTGACGATGGCCCCCTGTGGCAGGCTGGCCATGATCGCGCCCACAGACAGCGCATCGGCTTGTGCACCCGCAACATTGCCCAAAATGACATTGACGAAATAGGGCGGTGTCACCAACCCTTCGGCAATCAGGATGTGCAGGAAATTGACCATGCCCAGATCGAAAACCTCAAGCTCGGGTTTGACACCGGCATCTTGCATCGCGCGGGCCAAAACGCGGATTGTATCGGGGCTGTTGATGGACGGACCGCCCGCGAAATTCAACGATGACAGGGTCAGGGACGCCATGTCAGGCCGGATGTCCAACGGCAAATCCAGAACCGCGCGACGTTCGGCTACGGTTTGGCCGTGCCGCCCGCTAGTGGATGCGACAAGGATCATCTTTTCCGTCTGCGAGCAGCCACGCAACGCCGAAAAGAGTTCGCCGTAACGCGCAGGGTCATTGGTGGAAGCCCCCTGATCATCGCGCACGTGAAAATGACCCATTGCCACGCCATGGGCAGCAGCGGTCTGAGCGTCTGCCAGAATTTCGGCGGTGGAATATGGCACGGCGGGATTGCGCGCCTTGTCCGACACCGCGCCGGTAAATGCCAGATTGATCATAAATCCCTTGGGGGCAGTCTTCGGCAAGCCCGTCATGTGGCGGCCTGCCGCGTGGCGCACCAATCCTGCACGGCCGAAATGACGCGATCCTGATGCGCCTCAAGCCCATTCCACAGGGGCAGGCGCAAAAGGCACTGGGCGGCGCGGTTCGTGGCCCGCATATCACCCACACTGCGGCCAAAGCGCAGGCCCGCGGGCGACGAATGCAAGGGCACATAATGCGACACCGCAGCGATTCCCGCGCGCGACAGCCAGCCCTGCAGGTCGTGTCGCGTCTGTTCATCGGGCAGCATCAGGAAAAAGATATGCGCGTTGTGATCTGCATCTAAGGGCGGGTGGGGCAGGGTGAAATGACCTGCCTGTTCAGCGCCGCGCAGCGCGCTGTGGTAGCGGTTCCACAATGCAAAACGGGCAGCATGGATCTGGCCCACCCGTTCCAGCTGCGCGCACAAAAACGCAGCTGTCAATTCGCTGATGATCTGTGAAGACCCCAGATCTTGCCATGTATAGGCATCCACCTCCCCGCGTAGAAACCGGCCTCGATCGGTGCCCTTTTCGCGCAAAATCGCCGCGCGATCCGATAGGGCAGGATCGTTCACGACCAAAGCCCCGGCTTCGCCCGCGCTGATGTTTTTCGTGCCGTGAAAACTGAACGCGGATGTGGCGCCAAAACTGCCCGCCATTTTCCCACTGCGCGACGCCCCATAGGCTTGTGCCGCGTCTTCTACGATGGCCAGACCATGCTGGCACGCCAGACCGCACAACGCGGTCATGTCGGCCACGACACCGGCGTAATGCACGACAAAAATCGCCCGTGTGCGCGGTGTGACCGCCGCCTCTACCGCGCGCGGGCAGATGTTTTGGGTGATGGGGTCCACATCCACGAACACCGGGCAGGCCCCGCGCAACACAATGGCCGTAGCGGTGGAGACAAAGGTGAAGGATGGCAAGATCACCTCATCCCCGGGGGCCAAATTCAAAAGAATGGCCGACATTTCCAAGGCTGCGGTGCAGGACGGTACCACGGCGGCCCAATGCCCACCCGTTGTGGCCAAGATCAGCTTTTCGCAGGCTGCACTTTGTGCGCCGGGCCCGGAAAGGACACCTTGTTCCAACACAGAGGCAATGCGCGCGATTTCAGACCCAATGATGTTGGTGCGGCTAAAGGGTACGTCGCTCAATTCAGTTCACATTTCATTTTACCATCTCATTTCAGCACAGATACAGCCATTCTACTTAGGGCGGACAATCGATATTCCAGCATGTACACATTGAGCCTATTTTTATTTATTGAAGTATTCAATGATGCACGTGTGCAAGAATTTTTCCGAACGACGGACAGGTGGTTCAAGGGTGGCAGGGCATGGGATTGCAATTTGCACGACGCCGAGGTCGGGCAGTAACCTTTTCTGTGACGCCATGCGCGCAACGAATTGTTTGGGTGTTCCGGCCGAATATTTTAATAAATCCGCGCGGCGTCGGTATGACGACCCTGTCTATCCCGCTGATCCGGTTGAACAAATTTACCGGGTTTTGCGTGACGGGGCCTGCGAGACCGGTACCTACGCGCTAAAGCTGTTTCCATCCCATAGCGTCCGTGTGATGCGCCATTTGGATTGGACCGCAGTGCTGCCCGATCTGCATTTCGTGCATCTGACGCGCGCCGATGTGTTGGCGCAGGCGATTTCCTTGGTCAAGGCGCACCAGACGGGCCGGTACAGATCGACCGACGCAGTTGCGGGGCGGTCGGTTCAGTTTGACGCGCGCGCGATTCGCGCAGCCATTGACCGCATCACCGCCGCAAATGCCTATTGGGAGGCCTTTTTTGCGCGACGCGGCATTGCCCCCCTGCGTCTGATTTATGAAGATGTTATGGCCGATCTGCCCAATGCGTTGGCGCGGATGGGTGGTTTGGTGGGGGGCACGCCGACATTGGGGCCCGACTGGCGCCCCGCCTTGAAACCACAAAGAAATGGCGTCAGCGCAGATTGGCGCGCGCTTTATCTGGCGTGGGAAGAAAACCGCAGCGCCTGGCCGTGGGTGTCGCGCTTGCGCGGGCGTGGTCTGTGCTAGGCTCTGCCTTGGTCCACCGCCACCTCCAGTTGCGGCTTGGCTTGGGTCACCAACAATCCAGGGGGGGCGGGGTGGGTCAGTCAAACGCCGCCGCCGCCGCCGCCGCCGCCGCCGCTGACGCTGACGCTGGCGCGCCCCGCGGTGGTACTCGCAGGCCGCGCGCTGGGCATGCAAGCTGTTGAACTCTTGCTCGAGCCCTGTCGCGCCGCTTCCTGCTGTCAACGGCAAAGCAAAAGTAGACCAAAGGGCAGCGTAAAATGTTGCCACTTTGGGGTTTGCATAATTGGCGGTTAGGTATTCCATCCCGGATGATCACATAGGCTCTCGGCGCTCTGCGTTTTTCATGGCAAGATCGATCTTGAGGAACACTCGATGCGGGGTGCGGACATGCTGATTCATCTTCACAGCCACGCGACGACGACACCAAAGGTGCGGACTGCGATCCAGGCCAGCGCCGAGCCTGCCTCGGTTCTTGCGGAACGGTTCGGGACTACCGAGCAGACCGTATACAAATGGAAGCACCGCGCGACACCGTACATGACCGCAGCCATACGCCGCATCGACTGCAGACCACCTTGACCCCGGCGCAGGAGGCGGTGGCAGGTTGTCCTGCGCAAGACGCTGCTGGTGTCGATCGACGACCTGCTGGCAGTGGTGGAGAGCTTCTTCAACCTGCTCAAACGCGAGCGTATCAGGCGCAGAAAGTATAAAACCCGCGATGAGGCCCGGCGCGACGTGTTCGACTACATCGAGTTCTTCTACAACCCGCAGCACAAACACGTTAGGAATGGCATGTTGTCACCGATCGCCTTCGAACAGCAGCAGAAACTGAAACTGCAGGGCGTCTAGCAAACTAGGGGCTATTCAGTATGCCGAGCCAGATGCAATGGGCACAGTTGCACAAATCAGGGTTGAAAAGTGGGCTGCGCCAAGAACGGGAGTGATCGGTTCCATGGCTGTGTCCGTGGCATTGCCGCCGTCACCTCAACCTCCCGCAGCATCCCTCCCGCGATCAACCCATCCCGCACCCAGTCCAGCGCCTGCCACCAGTCCTCATAGCCGCGCCGGGCGGAGGCGATCTGCTCTGGATGCGGCCGCCATGTGATTGGACATGCCAGAACCTCGATCGTGCGCCACTTGCCACGCGACAGCACGCGTTCGGTGCCAACCACAATGGTGGACGCCCTCTCGCCATGCTGATTGGTTTTGGTTTCCGCAGGCACACAGCGCGGCACCACGCCTGGCAACCAATCTGGTGTCATCCCCGCGCGTGCAAGTTCGGCCACAGAGATCGCCATGCGGATGCCGCCCAAGCTGTCGGGCATGCCTGCGACGGTGGCGGCGATCACCTCGGCGTCGCGATGGGTGTAACGTAAGCGGCGTCTGCGGCCCATTGAATTTTCGGTTGCATTCAGCGGTTTTGGCAGTTGGACCTAGGCCGATGGGCTCGTCGGGGAGTCCCGGATGAGCTCATTATGATGCTTTGACTGGCGGGATGTGGGCCCACGGCATCAGGG
>CAMAQR010000055.1 GCA_945860375.1 Pseudorhodobacter antarcticus | reverse complement strand
AGGCACCGAGATGGTGATGCCGGGCGACAACCTGAAGTTCAACGTCGAACTGATCGCGCCGATCGCGATGGAAGAAAAACTGCGCTTCGCCATCCGCGAAGGCGGCCGCACCGTCGGTGCAGGCGTCGTGTCGAAAATCCTGGCGTAAGGGATGAGGCGTGCCAGCACGCACCTTGCGGAATGACATTCACCGCGCGGGGGCAACCCCGCGCGGTTTTTGTTTGCGCCGTGTCCAGGCGCACCTCTGAATGCACCAGCCGCGCCACTATTCGCCGGGTTGGTGGGGCCACTACCACAACCACCGGAAAAGCCACTGCCCAAGACACCGCCCAAATGCCCATCCAAGCCACACCAAAACCGCTGTCCAAGCCAAGGACGCGGAAAGTGGACAGGTCAAAGACGATGAAAGACACCAGGCCGGACAGGACAAGGCCGGGCAAAACGGGGGCAAATCGGGCGAAGATCAGGGGGAGTTTCCATATTTACGGGCGCGGAACTTTGGCGGTTTGCCTGACCAAATCCAAGCAGCCGCCGCATGAAAAACCTATCCAGAACCCCCATTCCGCGCTAAACTTCTCGCCGACGGTCATCATATTTTCCGACCTGATTTAATTTGAAACCATATCAAGGGATTGCTCTGATGCCCTATGTTGCAAACACCGCACTGACTTTTGCGCAACGCCAGATCAACCGGTACAAGGATGGCGAGTGCTGGACTTTGGTTGAGGATTCCATTGTCGGCGCAGGGGCGAAATCGTCCATCGGGCTCACGCCGAAGTTTGGCAAAAACGTCTCATACATCTGGGGCACACCGGTGAATATCGTGTCGCTGCGGCCCGGCGACGTGCTGCAGTTTCAAAGCTATGTCTGGCGCAAGACCACCCGCGTTGATGTCAGCAACGCCGAGGGCACCCGGTTCAGCGAGGACTACTTTGACCAAGTCCGTGGAAAAGCGCATCATTCGGCCCTTGTGGTGCGGGTTGTGTCTGCCGAGATTGTCGAGGTTATCGAGCAAAACATCCCGCCGGTGACGGGCAAGGTTCAGACAGTGGAACTGGTGCTGACACCCCCTGCGCCGACCGAGGACACTCAATATGTCCGCGACGACAAAGGCAGAGTCATCAGCACCACCATCACCAAGGTGACGCATGAAGTGTCGGGCACCGTCAACTGCTTTCGTCCGATTGACACTGATCCGACGCCCCCTTGATACGGGGCGTGAAAATTCCTGCAATTGTGATTTGCAGCGGTGCAACTTGGAAATCCCCCTTGATTTCCCGTTGGCCCTGCCGTAACCCCGCCGCAGGCACAGGAGTTTAGCTCAGTTGGTAGAGCATCGGTCTCCAAAACCGAGGGTCGTGGGTTCGAGTCCCCCAACTCCTGCCAATCTTCCCAATGACTTCGAGAATGTTCCGGGTTGAACATCTGCGGCAGTTGGCAGGACAGCTGGGAGCTTTTAGTCCCGCTTCGTGCATTTCCCGCTTCTTCAACGCTGATTCTGCCAGACGCGGATCATGGCTGAGATGGTGGGCGTCGCATATCGCGCCGATAGTGTCCTGGCAGTGCCCGATAAACGTCGCGATCTCGGCATGGGCGCTTCCGCTCACCGCGAAACGAGTCACATCCGTCCCACGCAAATCGTGAAAAATGGGCCCCAAAATCCCGGCCTTCTCAGTAGCCCTTCGCCAAGACGTGCGGAAGCCATCAGAGGTCCACGAGGTCTTGTTCGCAGTCGTCAGGATGGTGATCGATTCTTTGGGCGTCCCATCGAGGGCAGCCCTCAACGGGGCGGCCAACGGGACCATCTTCTGATTTGTCTTGCCTTGGCGAACCTTGATCTGTGTGCCGTTATTGGCCGACCACGGGAGACGGAGCAGGTCGCCGCATCTGGCATCTGCAAGGCCCGCTGGTCTTCGGCTCCGCCCAGCAAACGATCACCCATCTGCGCCGCATCACCGCGGACACGTCGCAGGTGCCTTCCGTCATTCTCAATCTCACCCAGCCTCACCTTCGATTCCACCGTCTGTGCCGCGCTGGGCTAGCTGGCGCAGCAGATGCAGGCGCTGGCCATCGCAGCCCATTTGACCGGGGTGTCGGTGGGTCTGCATGCGGGTTTCACCCGTTGGGGCCTGCTTGCGAGCGGGAACGGCTTCCCCCTTCGGGCGCTTCTGGAGGAGGCGGTGGAGCACTGCGAAACCGCGCTGCCCTCCGAAGACCCCGTTCTGGCAACCCTCATTGCCGGCCCTGGCCGCCAGCCCCCGCGCACCCCGATCCGATGGCGCAGTTGCCCACCCTGACCCCGGCGCAGGCTGAGGTGCTGATTCGTGCCGCTGACCAGTCCGGCGATGTGGTCAGCGTGGCCTCTTCGTCTTGGCGTGCCTTATCGGCAGCCCCGCAGAAAACCGCTACACATTCGCGCCAGCCCTCTGGCAAACCTGCCCGCTCTGCCCATATTGTGGCCAAGCAAACCGGAGCGCCCCATGACCTACAGCAAATCCGCAGACCGCATCGCCGCCCTGACGCCCGAGCAATTTCGGGTGACGCAAAAGAACGGCACCGAACGGCCCGGCTCTGGCCCGCTTTTGTACAATGATCAGCCCGGCCTCTATGTCGACATCGTCTCGGGTGAGCCGCTGTTTGCCTCGGCTGACAAGTTTGACAGCCATTGCGGCTGGCCCAGCTTTACCAAACCGATCGAACCCGCCCATGTGGCCGAACTGCGCGACAGCAGTCTTGGCATGATGCGGGTCGAGGTGCGGTCCACCCATGGCGACAGCCACTTGGGCCATGTGTTCCCGGATGGTCCGCGCGACCGGGGCGGGCTGCGGTATTGCATCAATTCAGCAAGCCTGCGCTTTGTGCATCGTGATGATATGGTCGCGGAAGGCTACGGCGAATATGTGGATCAGGTGGAAGAGCGCTAGGGCGCATTCACTTCAAACCGGCTCGGGTGAAAGCCCCGTGCCTTAGGCCGCTTGAATTCCCCGCGCGATCCGCGTATTGCGCCACGATAACGCCCTTCAGATAGGCAGCTTCTCCGACCATGGCCAGCAAAACCAATCCCGTCCAGTTCCTCCAGCAGGTGCGCGCCGAAGTTGCCAAGGTCACTTGGCCAACGCGCCGCGAAGTCGTGCTGACGACGATCATGGTGTTCATCATGGCAGCGCTGACAGCGACGTTCTTTTCTTTGGTCGATATGGCAATCCGCTACGGCCTGACCCTGATCGTCACCGGTTTCTGAACCAAAGCGAATTGAGCCAACCTTCGCGCAAAGGTTGGAATTCCCTTGAAATTGGGGGCGCGGGGGGGTATCTCGCGCCGATACAAAGGGGCAAAGGCGCGCAGCGATTCGTGTTGCGCGCTGTTTTTTGTTCCGGGCATGGCGGGCTAACCGCCTGTAAAAACATAATTTTCGGGCGCAGAGGCGGCCGGGCAGACAAGGTGGAGTTGGCATGGCCAAGCGGTGGTATTCTGTAAGCGTTCTCTCGAATTTCGAGAAGAAAGTTGCCGAGCAGATCAGAACGGCCGTCCTCGAAGCCAATCTTGGCGAAGAGATTGACGAAGTGTTGGTGCCGACCGAAGACGTAATCGAAGTGCGTCGCGGCAAGAAAGTGACGTCGGAACGTCGCTTTATGCCCGGCTATGTGCTGGTGCGGATGGAAATGTCGTCGCGCGGCTATCATCTGATTTCGTCGATCAACCGCGTGTTGGGCTTCCTTGGTCCGCAGGGCAAACCGATGCCGATGCGCGACGCCGAGGTCAATCTGATCATGAACCGTGTCGAGGAAGGTCTGGAAGCCCCGCGCAACCTGATCC
The DNA here is from genome assembly GCA_945860375.1 of Pseudorhodobacter antarcticus. The sequence goes on along the minus strand of CAMAQR010000055.1, from coordinate 19,684 downwards.
GCTTTGAAACCGGCGAGAAAGTCAAAGTCACCGACGGCCCGTTTGAGGGCTTCGATGGCATGGTCGAGGACGTGGACGAGTCGCACAGCCGCCTCAAGGTGTCCGTCTCGATCTTCGGGCGCGCAACGCCCGTGGAATTGGAATTCACTCAGGTTTCGAAAAACATCTGAGTGCATCGTGTGGGAGGCCAGCGTTCTGACCAGATCAGAAGCCGCGAACCGAACCACTAAACCGCGCCAATCCGGCGCTGTGATAAAGGAGAGGCCAAATGGCCAAGAAGATTATCGGCAGCCTGAAGCTGCAAGTGAAAGCGGGTCAAGCCAACCCATCCCCGCCGGTCGGTCCGGCGCTGGGTCAGCGCGGCTTGAACATCATGGCTTTCGTGAAAGAATTCAACGCAAAGACCGCTGACAGCGAGCCGGGAACCCCGACTCCGGTCATCATCACCTACTATCAGGACAAGTCGTTCAGCCTGGAATTCAAAACGGCCCCGGCCGCATTCCAGCTGAAAAAAGCCGCTGGCCTGCCTCCCGTGGGCAAGCGCAACCGCGCCAAAGGTTCGGTCAAGCCGGGCCACACGGTTGTAGGTTCGGTCACTGTCGCCCAGATCCGCGCGATTGCAGAGAACAAGATGAAAGACCTGAACGCGAACTCGGTTGAGGCCGCGATGCAGGTGATCATGGGTTCTGCGAAATCCTGCGGCATCGAAGTGAAAGGGTAAATCATGGCCAAGCTTGGAAAACGGACTGCCGTCGCGCAGAAAGCCTTTGATGGCAAAGCTCTGATCACGGTTGAAGACGCTGTTGCGCTGATCAAAGGCGCGGCTTCGGCGAAATTCGACGAAACTCTGGAAATCGCGCTCAATCTTGGCGTTGACCCACGTCACGCTGACCAGATGGTGCGCGGCGTTGTGCAGTTGCCGAACGGCACTGGCAAAGTTGTGCGCGTGGCTGTGTTCGCTCGTGGTGCCAAGGCTGATGAAGCCAAGGCCGCCGGTGCAGACATCGTTGGCGCCGAAGACCTGATGGAAACCATTCAGCAGGGCAAGATTGAATTCGACCGTTGCATCGCAACGCCGGACATGATGCCGCTGGTGGGTCGCCTTGGCAAGATCCTTGGCCCGCGCAACCTGATGCCGAACCCCAAAGTGGGCACCGTGACGATGGACGTGAAAACGGCCGTCGAAGCAGCCAAGGGCGGCGAAGTGCAGTTCAAGGTCGAAAAAGCCGGCGTGATCCATGCCGGTATCGGCAAGGTCAGCTTCACGGATGATAAACTGGCCGAAAATATCCGCGCCTTTGTCGAAGCCGTCAGCCGGGCACGTCCCTCGGGTGCCAAGGGCGCTTACCTCAAAAAGGTATCGCTGGCCTCGACCATGGGTCCTGGTGTGTCGGTGGACTTGTCGTCCGCAACCGCCAAGTGATCGGGAGGGTGGGGTAAGCCCCACCCGACGAATGAAATTCCCGATGCTTCGGCAAAGGGATGGTGGGGCAACCGGGTGCAAACCCATAGCCCCATCCTGTCCGAGAGGGCCGGTGGCGCGCAAACGCCTTAATATCCTGCCTGAGATGGGGAACGAGATGATGTCGCAGTCCGCGATTTTGGCTCGGGAACCGTAGCAAGGACCCGACGGCCTGCCGCAAGGCGGGCTTAACAGAGCCGGGGGGAAACCCCCAACCTTGGAGTGAAACTGTGGATAGAGCCCAGAAAGAGAAAGCGGTCGATGAACTCGGCCAAATCTTCGCAAGCTCTGGCGTTGTAGTGGTCGCCCACTACGCGGGTATGACGGTTGCACAAATGCAGGACCTGCGCGCGAAAATGCGTGTCGTTGGTGGGTCCGTTCGCGTTGCCAAGAACAAGCTTGCCAAGATCGCCCTTGAAGGAAACCCGTCTGTGAAGATGGGCGACCTGCTCAAGGGCATGACCGTGCTTGCCTATACCGAAGACCCAGTCGCTGCGGCGAAGGTCTGCGAAGCGTATGCCAAGGGGAACGACAAGTTCGCCATCCTCGGCGGCGCTATGGGTGACACGATATTGGACGCTGCTGGTGTCAAAGCCGTGGCCGCTATGCCGTCGCGTGAAGAGCTTATCGCTCAGATCGTTTCGTGCATCGGTGCGCCCGGGTCTGCCATCGCCGGTGCCATTGGCGCGCCTGCTCAAAACATCGCGAGCATCTTGTCGACCATCGAAGAAAAGGCAGCCGCCTGATCTTCGACTCGCGTGGGGTTCGCCTCACCTCGTTGGAACCATCTTAAATCTGAACGGAACATAAAATGGCTGATCTGAACAAACTCGCCGAAGACATCGTGGGTCTGACCCTGTTGCAGGCACAAGAACTGAAAACCATTCTGAAAGACAAGTACGGCATCGAGCCCGCTGCTGGCGGCGCTGTGATGATGGCTGGTCCGGCTGCAGTGGCTGAAGTCGCTGAAGAAAAGACCGAATTTGATGTTGTGCTGACCGAAGCTGGTCCGAACAAAATCAACGTCATCAAAGAAGTCCGCACCATCACTGGTCTGGGCCTGAAAGAAGCCAAGGACCTCGTTGAGGCCGGCGGCAAGGTCAAAGAAGGCGCTTCGAAAGCAGACGCCGAGACCATCAAGAAGAAACTCGAAGAGGCTGGCGCCAAGGTCGAGTTGAAGTAATCCTGCTCCGAGGTTCGCCTCGGGTGTGATTTTCTGGCTGGGTCCGAAGCAATTCGGGCCCGGCCAAATCTGCGTTCATGGCCACCGTTATGGCCAGACGCGTCTTGGAACCGGCTTTTGCGAAAGCCGGTTCCAAGGCGCGGTTGAGGTTCGGGAGCCACCCTAAGGGCGGGTGGCATGAATAGAACCTAAACCCCCTATCGCCAAGCGGCGCGCTTTCCGTGGCCCGACGGAATGCACGCCGGCGAAAAAAGATGAAAGGTTACGACGAACATGGCGCAAGCTTACGTTGGCCAGAAGCGGATCCGCCGGTATTTCGGCAAAATTCGCGAAGTGCTGGAAATGCCGAACCTGATCGAGGTTCAGAAATCTTCCTATGATCTGTTCCTGCGGTCAGGTGACAGTGACAAGCCGCATGACGGCGAAGGGATTCAGGGGACGTTCCAGTCGGTGTTCCCGATCAAGGACTTCAACGAAACCGCCGTGCTTGAATTCGTCAAGTACGAGCTGGAAAAGCCGAAGTATGACGTGGACGAGTGTCAGGCCCGCGACATGACCTATGCGGCTCCGCTGAAGGTGACTCTGCGTCTGATCGTGTTTGATGTCGATGAAACCACCGGGGCACGGTCGGTCAAGGACATCAAGGAACAAGACGTCTACATGGGCGACATGCCCCTGATGACCTCGAACGGCACCTTTATCGTCAACGGCACCGAGCGGGTGATCGTGTCGCAGATGCACCGTTCGCCGGGCGTGTTCTTTGACCACGACAAGGGCAAGACGCATTCGAGCGGCAAACTGCTGTTCGCCTGCCGGATCATTCCCTATCGCGGATCGTGGCTGGATTTTGAGTTTGACGCCAAGGACATCGTGTTCGCGCGCATCGACCGCCGCCGCAAACTGCCGGTGACGACGCTGCTTTATGCGTTGGGCATGGATCAGGAAGGCATCATGGATGCCTATTACCAGACCGTCACCTTCAGCCATCTGAAGAACAAGGGCTGGGTGTCCAAGTTCTTCCCCGAGCGTGTGCGTGGCACCCGCCCGACCTATGACATCGTGGATGCAGCCACCGGTGAGGTGATCTGCAAGGCGGGCGACAAGATGACGCCGCGCATGGCGAATGATCTGATCAAGATCGGCAAAGTCACTGAACTCTTGCTGCCGTTTGACCACATCGTTGGCCGTTATGTGGCCAAAGACATCATCAATGAAGAAACTGGCGAGATCTGGGTCGAAGCCGGCGACGAGTTGACGATGGAATATGACCGCGACGGCGAAGCCAAAGGCGGCACGCTGAAAATGCTGCTGGATCAGGGCATTACGGATATTCCGGTGCTGGACATCGACAACGTCAACGTCGGTCCCTACATCCGCAACACGCTGGCCGCTGACAAGAACATGGGCCGCGACACCGCGCTGATGGACATCTACCGCGTCATGCGACCGGGTGAGCCGCCGACGGTCGAAGCCGCATCGCAGCTGTTCGACACGCTGTTCTTTGACAGCGAACGCTATGACCTGTCCGCCGTTGGCCGGGTGAAGATGAACATGCGTCTCGATCTTGGTCGCCCGGACACCCAGCGCACGCTGGACCGCGCCGACATCGTCGCCTGTATCAAAGCCCTGACCGAACTGCGCGATGGCAAGGGTGAGATTGACGACATCGACCACCTCGGCAACCGTCGTGTGCGGTCGGTCGGCGAATTGATGGAAAACCAGTACCGCGTTGGTCTGCTGCGCATGGAGCGCGCGATCAAGGAACGCATGTCTTCCGTCGAGATCGACACGATCATGCCGCAAGACCTGATCAACGCCAAACCGGCGGCGGCGGCAGTGCGTGAATTCTTCGGCTCCAGCCAGCTGTCGCAGTTCATGGACCAAACCAACCCGCTGTCCGAAGTGACGCACAAGCGCCGCTTGTCGGCACTGGGGCCAGGCGGTTTGACCCGCGAACGCGCAGGCTTTGAAGTCCGCGACGTTCACCCGACCCACTACGGCCGGATGTGCCCGATTGAAACGCCAGAAGGTCAGAACATCGGCCTGATCAACTCGCTGGCCACTTTTGCCCGCGTGAACAAATACGGCTTCATCGAAACCCCGTATCGCAAAGTGATCGACAATAAGGTGACCGATGAGGTCATCTACATGTCGGCAACCGAGGAAATGCGTCACACGGTGGCGCAAGCCAACGCGGCACAAGACGCCGAAGGCCGCTTTACGGATGATCTGATTTCCTCGCGCAAAGCGGGCGAATTCATGCTCAACCCGCCAGAGGCCATCGACCTGATCGACGTGTCGCCGAAACAGCTGGTTTCGGTCGCGGCATCGTTGATCCCGTTCCTTGAAAACGACGACGCCAACCGCGCCCTGATGGGCTCGAACATGCAGCGTCAGGCGGTTCCGTTGCTGCAAGCCGATGCCCCGTTCGTGGGCACTGGTATCGAAGCCGTGGTTGCGCGTGACTCGGGCGCCGCCATCATGGCCCGCCGCGCTGGTGTGATTGATCAGGTGGACGCTACCCGTATCGTGGTGCGCGCCACTGAAATGCTGGAACCGGGTGAGCCGGGCGTCGACATCTACCGTCTGCGCAAGTTCAAGCGGTCGAACCAGTCGTCCTGCATCAACCAGCGTCCGCTGGTGAAGGTGGGCGACACCGTTCTGCGCGGCGAAGTGGTGGCCGACGGCCCCTGCACCGACCTTGGCGAACTGGCCCTTGGCCGGAACATCATCGTCGCCTTCATGCCGTGGAATGGCTACAACTATGAAGACTCGATCCTGATTTCCGAACGCATCTTGTCGGATGACGTGTTCACCTCGATCCACATCGAAGAATACGAAGTCGCGGCCCGCGATACGAAACTGGGGCCAGAGGAAATCACCCGCGACATCCCGAACGTCGGCGAAGAAGCGCTGCGCAACCTCGACGAGGCTGGCATCGTCTATATCGGCGCCGAAGTGATGCCGGGCGACATTCTGGTTGGCAAGATCACCCCCAAGGGTGAATCGCCGATGACGCCAGAAGAAAAACTGCTGCGCGCGATCTTTGGTGAAAAGGCGTCTGACGTCCGCGACACCTCGCTGCGCCTGCCGCCGGGGGCGTTTGGTACCATCGTCGAAGTGCGGGTCTTCAACCGTCACGGCGTCGACAAGGACGAGCGCGCCCTGCAGATTGAGCGTGAAGAAGTTGAACGCCTGTCGCGCGACCGCGATGACGAGCTGACGATCCTTGAGCGTAACATCTACTCGCGCCTGAAAACCCTGATCACCGGCAAAACCGCCGTGAAGGGGCCAAAGGGCATCAAGGCCGGTTCGACCATCGATGCCGATCTGTTGGGCACCCTGTCCAAAGGTCAGTGGTGGCAGTTGGCGCTGGAAGGTGAGGCTGACGCGAAAGACGTTGAAGCCCTGCACGACCAGTACGAAGTGCAAAAGCGCACTTTGGACAACCGTTTCGACGACAAGGTCGAAAAGGTCCGTCGCGGCGACGATCTGCCTCCGGGCGTGATGAAGATGGTCAAAGTGTTCGTGGCGGTGAAGCGCAAGCTGCAACCGGGCGACAAGATGGCCGGTCGTCACGGCAACAAGGGCGTTGTGTCCAAAGTTGTGCCGATTGAAGACATGCCCTTCTTGGCCGATGGCACTGCCGTTGACCTCGTTCTGAACCCGCTCGGCGTGCCGTCGCGGATGAACGTAGGCCAGATCCTTGAGACGCATATGGGATGGGCTGCGCGTGGCCTTGGCATCCGCATCGACGAGGCTTTGAAAGAGTATCGTCGCTCGGGTGACATGACCCCGGTGCGCGAAGCCGTGCGCTATGCTTACGGCGACGAAACCTATGACCAAGAGTTCGCCGACCGGACCGAAGCAGACTTCCTTGAACTGGCAGGCAATGTCACCAAGGGCGTGCCGATCGCTTCGCCAGTGTTTGACGGTGCCAAGGAATCCGACGTCAACGACGCGCTGACCCGCGCGGGCTTTGACACTTCGGGCCAGTCGATTGCCTTTGATGGCCGCACGGGCGAGCAATTCGCGCGTAAAGTCACCATCGGTGTGAAGTACATGCTGAAACTTCACCACTTGGTGGATGACAAGCTGCACGCACGCTCGACCGGTCCGTACTCGCTGGTCACGCAGCAGCCTTTGGGTGGTAAAGCCCAGTTCGGCGGCCAGCGTCTTGGCGAGATGGAGGTCTGGGCACTGGAGGCTTACGGCGCCGCTTACACCTTGCAGGAAATGCTGACGGTGAAATCGGATGACGTTGCAGGCCGCACCAAGGTCTACGAGTCGATCGTCAAGGGCCAGGACAATTTCGAGGCTGGCGTGCCAGAATCGTTCAACGTCCTTGTCAAAGAGGTCCGCGGTTTGGGCCTCAACATGGAACTCCTGGATGCGGAGGAAGAGTGAGCGGAAGTCGGGGACAACCCCAACAAACGCTCGGTAAGGCGGGGTTATCCCCGTCTTGCACCTTCCCCCGCCGCCCCCATTCATAAGGTATGAAATGAACCAGGAACTCTCGACCAACCCGTTCAACCCGGTTGCGCCCGTCAAGACCTTCGACGAAATCAAGATCAGCCTGGCCTCGCCAGAGCGGATCCTGTCGTGGTCGTTCGGCGAGATCAAAAAGCCGGAAACCATCAACTACCGCACGTTCAAACCCGAACGCGACGGTCTGTTCTGCGCCCGTATCTTTGGCCCGATCAAGGATTACGAATGCCTGTGCGGCAAATACAAGCGCATGAAATATCGCGGCGTTGTCTGCGAGAAATGCGGCGTTGAAGTCACGCTGCAAAAGGTCCGCCGCGAACGCATGGGCCATATCGAACTGGCGGCCCCGGTTGCGCATATCTGGTTCCTGAAATCGCTGCCAAGCCGCATCGGCCTGATGCTGGACATGACGCTGCGCGATCTGGAGCGCGTGCTCTATTTCGAAAACTACGTCGTGATCGAACCCGGCCTGACCGACCTGACCTATCAGCAGCAGCTGACCGAAGAGGAATTCCTCGACGCGCAGGACCAGTATGGCGCAGATGCTTTCACCGCCAACATCGGTGCCGAAGCCATCCGCGAAATGCTGGCCGCGATTGATCTGGAAACCACGGCGGAACAGTTGCGCGCCGACCTCAAAGAGGCCACGGGCGAGCTGAAGCCGAAGAAGATCATCAAGCGTTTGAAGATCGTTGAGTCGTTCCTCGAATCCGGCAACCGCCCGGAATGGATGGTGCTGACCGTTCTGCCAGTGATCCCGCCGGAACTGCGCCCGCTGGTTCCTTTGGATGGTGGCCGCTTTGCCACCTCCGACCTGAACGACCTTTATCGCCGCGTCATCAACCGCAACAACCGGTTGAAGCGTCTGATCGAACTGCGCGCGCCCGATATCATCGTGCGCAACGAAAAGCGGATGTTGCAAGAAGCCGTTGACGCCCTCTTTGACAACGGCCGTCGTGGCCGCGTCATCACCGGCACCAACAAACGCCCGCTGAAATCGCTGTCCGATATGCTCAAGGGCAAGCAGGGCCGCTTCCGTCAGAACTTGCTCGGCAAGCGCGTCGACTTCTCGGGTCGTTCGGTCATTGTGACCGGCCCGGAACTCAAACTGCATCAGTGCGGTTTGCCGAAGAAGATGGCGCTCGAACTGTTCAAGCCGTTCATCTACTCGCGGCTGGAGGCCAAAGGCCTTTCCTCGACCGTGAAGCAGGCGAAAAAGCTGGTCGAAAAAGAGCGTCCCGAAGTTTGGGATATCCTGGATGAAGTGATCCGCGAACACCCCGTACTGCTGAACCGCGCGCCGACCTTGCACCGTTTGGGCATTCAGGCGTTCGAGCCGATCCTGATCGAAGGCAAGGCCATTCAGCTGCACCCGCTTGTCTGTTCGGCTTTCAACGCCGACTTTGACGGCGACCAGATGGCTGTTCACGTTCCGCTTTCGCTGGAAGCCCAGCTGGAAGCCCGCGTTCTGATGATGTCGACCAACAACGTTCTGTCGCCCGCCAACGGCGCGCCGATCATTGTGCCGTCGCAGGATATGGTGTTGGGCTTGTACTACACCACCATGGAACGCAAAGGCATGACCGGCGAAGGCATGGCTTTCGCGGACATCGAAGAGGTGGAACATGCCTTGGCCGCTGGCGCTGTGCATTTGCACGCCAAGGTCAAAGCGCGTCTGCGTCAGGTGGATGACACCGGCAACATCGTCTGGAAGCGGTTCGACACCACGCCCGGCCGCTTGCGCCTTGGCAACCTGCTGCCGCTGAACGCCAAAGCCCCGTTCGATCTGGTAAACCGTTTGCTGCGGAAAAAAGACGTGCAGACCGTCATCGACACCGTCTACCGCTACTGCGGCCAGAAAGAATCGGTGATCTTCTGTGACCAGATCATGGGCCTTGGCTTCCGTGAGGCGTTCAAGGCGGGCATTTCGTTCGGCAAGGACGACATGCTGATCCCGGACACCAAATGGCCGATCGTCAACGAAGTCCGCGATCAGGTGAAGGAATTCGAACAACAGTACATGGACGGCCTGATCACTCAGGGCGAAAAGTACAACAAGGTTGTCGATGCCTGGTCGAAGTGCTCCGACAAAGTCGCCGCCGACATGATGGCCTCGATCTCTGCCGTGCATTACGATGATGCGGGCGCAGAAATGGAGCCGAACTCGGTCTACATGATGTCGCACTCTGGTGCGCGTGGCTCGCCCGCGCAGATGAAACAGCTGGGCGGTATGCGCGGTCTGATGGCCAAGCCGAACGGCGAGATCATCGAAACGCCGATCATCTCGAACTTCAAAGAGGGTCTGACGGTTCTCGAATACTTCAACTCGACCCACGGCGCCCGTAAGGGTCTTGCCGACACCGCGTTGAAGACCGCGAACTCGGGCTACCTGACCCGCCGTCTGGTCGACGTGGCGCAAGACTGCATCGTGCGTTCGCATGATTGCGGAACCGAGCGTGGCATCACCGCCGACGTCGCCGTCAACGATGGTGAAGTCGTGCAATCCTTGGCCGAGCGCGTGCTGGGCCGTGTGGCTGCCGATGACATCATCGTGCCGCTGACCGGCGAAGTTCTGGTGGCGCGTGGCGAGCTGATTGACGAACGCCGCGCCGACCTGATCCATCAGGCAGGCGTGACCACCTCGCGCATCCGGTCGCCTTTGACCTGTGATGCCGAAGAGGGCGTTTGCGCCATGTGCTATGGCCGTGACTTGGCCCGTGGCACACTGGTGAACCTTGGCGAAGCGGTGGGTATCATCGCGGCGCAGTCCATTGGCGAGCCGGGCACGCAGCTGACGATGCGGACCTTCCACATCGGCGGCATCGCCCAAGGCGGCCAGCAGTCGTTCCTTGAATCGAGCCAAGAGGGCAAGATTGAATTCCGCAACACCAACCTGCTGTCCAACGTCAACGGCGAGCAGATTGTTATCGGTCGGAACATGTCGATTGCGATTCTGGATGAGGGCGGCGCTGATCGTGCCGTTCACAAACTGACCTATGGCGCCAAGCTGCACGTCAAAGAAGGCCAGATCGTCAAGCGTGGCCATAAGCTGTTCGAATGGGACCCCTACACCCTGCCGATCATCGCCGAAAAGGCGGGGGTTGCACGGTTCAAGGATCTCGTCGCGGGCATTTCTGTGCGCGACGACACCGATGATGCAACGGGCATGACGCAGAAAATTGTGACCGATTGGCGTTCCGCGCCCAAAGGTGGCGATCTGAAGCCCGAGGTTATCGTGATGGATCCGGCCACGGGCGACCCCGTCCGCAACGACGGTGGCCACCCGATTTCCTACCCGATGTCGGTTGACGCGATTTTGTCGGTCGAAGACGGTCAGGAACTGGTTCCGGGCGACGTTGTGGCGCGTATCCCGCGCGAAGGTGCCAAGACCAAGGATATCACCGGGGGTCTTCCCCGCGTGGCCGAATTGTTCGAGGCCCGTCGTCCGAAAGACCACGCGATCATTGCCGAAGCCGATGGCTATGTGCGCTTTGGCAAGGACTACAAGAACAAGCGCCGCATCACGGTAGAACCCGTGGATGAGACGCTGCAGGCGCAGGAATACATGATCCCGAAGGGCAAGCATATTCCGGTGCAAGAAGGCGATTTCGTCCAGAAGGGCGATTACATCATGGACGGCAACCCTGCGCCGCATGACATCCTGCGTATCTTGGGTGTCGAAGCGCTGGCGAACTACATGATCGACGAAGTGCAGGACGTCTATCGCTTGCAGGGCGTGAAAATCAACGACAAGCACATCGAGGTGATCGTTCGCCAGATGCTGCAAAAGTTTGAAATTCTCGACTCGGGCGAAACCACGCTGCTCAAGGGCGAGAACGTCGACAAGTTCGAACTGGACGAGGCGAATGCCAAGGCCGCGCTGCATGGCATGCGGCTGGCCACGGCAGAGCCGATCCTTTTGGGCATCACCAAGGCGTCGCTGCAAACCCGCAGCTTCATCTCGGCGGCGTCGTTCCAGGAAACCACGCGGGTGCTCACCGAGGCTTCGGTGCAGGGCAAGCGCGACAAACTGGTCGGCCTGAAAGAGAACGTCATCGTTGGCCGTCTGATCCCGGCAGGCACCGGCGGGGCAACCCGTGTGGTGAAAGCCGTGGCCGCCGACCGCGACATCGTGGTGATCGAGGCCCGTCGTTCCGAAGCCGAAACCGCAGCGGCTTTGGCCGCTCCGATGCCGGTGGCAGAACCGGGGTTCAAGTCGGACATGGTCGACACGATCGAATCGCGCGGCGAATAAGCCTGCAAAATGATTGCAAAGGCCCCGTGGGAAACCACGGGGCCTTTGCGTTTGGGGGGGTGTCACGCGGCGTCAAACGTGGCGCATGCCTGTGTCGGCTGGGTGATTCATCCACCATTTCTCCCGCAATCACGCGCCAAGGCGCTTTCGGCGCGCTTTGCCCGGCATTGCCGCTTTGGCAACTGTGATCGAAATTGGATGTGTTCGATGCTCCGCATGCCGCCGCCAAAGACACTCCACTCACGGGCCGGGTTTGGCCCCCACCGCCATTCTGGCAGGGTTTACCCCGCCTTCCTGCCCCCCAAACCTTAACACTTCCCTAATCCCGCCGCCCAACTCCCTGATATCAAACGCTTCCGCAAAGGTCCCAATTTGGGACCGCGCCGACCCCTTCCCCCCACGCCGCCCACCTGCTACCCATGGCCCATGGCAATGTCAGACAACCTGCGCGGCGCGCTTTATATGAACCTGTCGATGTTTGCCTTCACGGTGAACGACACCTTCATGAAAGCCGTCACCCATGATCTGCCGCTCTATCAAACCATCACCCTGCGCGGCGCCCTTGCCGTGGTCTGGTTGCTGATCCTCGCCGCCGCGACGGGCGGCTTGCACATCCCAAGTGGGGCGCGTGACCGCTGGGTGATCTTCTGGCGCTCCATGGCCGATGTCGCCGCCACCGTCCTGTTCTTGTCGGCGCTGATGCATATGCCCTTGGCCAACCTGTCGGCGGTGATGCAGGCCATCCCGCTGGCCGTGACCCTCTGCGCGGCGCTGGTGTTCAAGGACCGGATCGGCTGGCGTCGGATGACGGCGATCCTGATCGGCTTTGCGGGCGTCATGATCATCATCCGCCCCGGCACAACGGGTTTTGATGTCTGGTCGGTGGTGGGCCTCGGCTCGGTGCTGGCCGTGGTGGTGCGCGACCTGTCGGTGCGCGGGCTGACGCATGCGGTCCCGTCCATCATCGTGGCGCTTGGGGCCGCCGTTGCCGTCACCGCGATGGGGATGATCGGTGTGGTTTTCCAAGGCTGGCAAACGCCAACCCTGTTGCAACTGGTCTTGATCTTTGGCGCCGGCACCATGCTGCCCGTTGGTTACATCTGCTCTGTCACCGCGATGCGGGTGGGGGACGTGGGGTTTGTGGCCCCCTTTAGATACACCTCGCTGCTGTGGGCGATCGTGCTGGGCTGGGTCGCCTTTTCGCAACTGCCGGACATGTATGCGCTGATCGGGGCCAGCATCGTTGTCGCAACCGGCATTTACACCCTGCTTCGAGAGCGGAAACTGCGACTTGAACAGGCGGCCGCTGCCTGATCAATTGCAAGGGCAGGGGGGCTGGCCTATAAGCCGCGCATCCAAGGGGCCAAACCATGTTCACGTTGTCGATCGTTATCCCGGCCAAGAACGAGTCCAAGAACATCATCACGCTGGTTGATGATATCGACCGGGCGTTGGCCGCCCATGCGCCTTTTGAGATTATCGTGGTCGATGACTGTTCCACTGACGACTCGGTCGCAGTGCTGCGGGCGCGGGCGCTGACCATGCCGCATTTGCGGATGGTGCGGCATGATCGGTCTGGCGGGCAATCGGCGGCGGTGCATTCCGGGGTCAAGGCTGCGCGCGCGCCGATCATTCTGACGCTGGACGGCGACGGGCAAAACCCACCCGAGGAATTGCCAAAGCTGGCAGCGCCCTTGCTGGCCGACACCACGGGCCGCATTGGTCTGGTGGCGGGGCAGCGGGTGGACCGTCAGGACACCTGGTCGAAGAAAGTGGCATCGAAGTTTGCCAACCGTCTGCGCGGCTGGATCTTGCAGGACGGCACGCGGGATACCGGCTGTGGGCTGAAGGCCTTCCGGCGGCAGGCGTTTCTGGACCTGCCCTATTTCGATCACATGCATCGGTATTTGCCGGCGCTGTTCACCCGTGATGGCTGGCAGGTGGCGCATGTCGATGTGTCCCACCGTCAGCGCGGGGCAGGGCGGTCGAATTATTCCAACCTGCAACGGGCTTTGGTCGGCGTCGTCGATTTGGTCGGCGTGGCTTGGCTGTTGCGGCGGCGCAAAAAGGCGCGACCCTTGGACGACGCGCGATGATTGGGGACTTCATCACCAAGTTTCAGACCATTTCCACCACGGATCTGATCTGGGTCAGCGTTGGTTTGCTGGGCCAGATGGTGTTTGCCGCGCGGTTCATCGTGCAATGGATCGCGTCAGAACGGGCAGGGCGGTCCGTCGTGCCGGTGTTCTTCTGGTATCTGTCGATCCTTGGCAGCGTTGTTGTGCTGGCCTACGGGCTGCACAAACTGGACCCGGTGATCATCGTCGGACAACTGCCCGGCGTGCTGGTTTACAGCCGCAATCTTTGGCTGATCCACAAGGCCGGCCGTGACAGCGCCCGATAACACATGGCTGCGCCCGGCGCTGGCAATTGTGGTGGCGGTGACGCTGCTGCGTTGGGCTTTGTTGGCGTTTGACGCGACCGATCTCTATGTCGACGAGGCGCAGTATTGGCTGTGGGGGCAAGAGTTCGCCTTCGGCTATTACTCGAAACCGCCGCTGATTGGCTGGCTGATCGGGGCCGTGACCATGCTTGCGGGCAGTGACAGCACCTTCTGGGTGCGGATGCCGGGGGCGGCGCTGCACGGGGCGACGGCGCTGATATTGGCGGCCCTTGCGGCGCGGATGATGGGCGCGCGGGTGGCGGTCTGGGTGGCGGCGGGCTATGTGACGCTGCCGTTTGTGGCGCTCGGGAGCCTTTTGATTTCGACCGATACAGTGATGGCGCCGTTCTTTGCCGCCGCCCTGTATTTCCACCGTCGTTTGATTGAAGCACCCGCCGCCCGTTTTGCCGTCCTCGCGGGTGCCGCCGCCGGGCTGGGGTTCATGGCGAAATATGCCGCTGTTTTCTTCCTGATGGGTGTGGCCTTGGCCGCTTTGCTGCGTCGAGATCAGCGGATGTCATGGGGCCATGCTACCTTGCTGCTGATCAGCTTTGCGGCCGTGGTCGCGCCCAACATCCTGTGGAATCTGTCGCATCAGTTGACCACGTTATCACACACTGTGGATAATGTCGGCTGGGTCCGCAACGACAATCCCCTGTCTGCGGCGGACCCACTGGGGCTATTGGCATTTGTGGCCAGCCAGTTCGGCGTCTTTGGTCCTGTCATGTTCGGTGCCTTGCTGCTGGCCTTGCGTCGCCCGTCCATTGATGGAGCGTTGTCGGCCTTCGCCATTCCCGCGCTGGCGGTGGTGGCCGTACAATCGCTGCTGGGGCAGGCGCAGGCGAATTGGGCGGTTTCGGCCTATTTCGCAGGAACCCTGCTGGCCGTGGCGGTTTTGGCCAACCATCCACGTTTGCGCGCTGCGTCCTTTGTTCTGAACGGTACCGTCTGTTTGATTTTGCCGCTGCTGGTGCTGTTCCCAACCCTAAGTCTTGATGGCAAAGCGCTGTTGCTGGACCGCCAGTTGGGCCGCGCCACCATCAGTCAGCAGATTATCAGTTACGCGCAAAACGCAGGCGGGGTGCCGGTTTTGGCTGACCGCCGCGATGTTCTGGCCGATCTGTTCTACACGGGGCGCGAGTCCGGGCTGGCCTTTTACGCCCCCCGTCCACAGGGCCGCCCGGCCAATCACTATGAACAACGCTATCCACTGCCCAAAGGTCTGACCGGGCAAATCCTGTTGGTCACGGCAAAACCGCCCGCCTGTGCGCCGGACCCAGTGCCGCTTGACCACAAGGGCGGGGCCTATCGCAAATGGGGTTTGGCGGCCTATCTGGTTCCGATGGAGTGTGTCGATGCGCCTTGACCTGCTGTTGACGATGATCGTCGCCACCTTTGCCTTGTTTGCGGTCTGGCCCGGCCTTGATCTGACCGTGACCGCCGCCTTTTACGATGGCGCAACTTTTCCCGTGGCTCTGGACGCGCGGGCTGAGACGGTGCGGTTGATCCTTTGGGATTTCGCGATTTTTGTGGCGCTGGTCTCGGCAGGCATGTTGGCGGCCAGCCTGCTGCTGCGCCGCCCGGTGTTGCGGCTGCCCGCGCGGGTCTGGGGGCTGATATTGGCGCTGTTCGTTCTGGGTCCGGGGTTATTGGTGAACGGCATTCTGAAACGCGAATGGGGCCGCGCGCGCCCCGCGGATACAATCAACTTTGGCGGCACCCAGCAATTCACCCCGCCGCATGATACCACCGGCCAATGCGCCAGCAACTGTTCCTTCGTCTCTGGCGAGTCTGCCGGGGCTATGGCGCTGGCAATTGCGCTGTGGCTGATTCTGTCGGCGTGGCGGGCGCAGCTGCCGGCTTGGGCCTATCGCGCCGGACAAGCCCTCATCATCGCCATTCCACTGATCACCGCCCTGCAAAGGGTGGCGGCGGGGCGGCATTTTCTGTCTGATACCCTGCTCGCCAGTCTGTTTATCGCCCTGCTGGCGGCCATATTGGCGCGTTTCATCCTGAACCGGGACGGCCCCCCTGCGTGACCTTGGCGGCAGTTGACATCCCATGCGACTCTGTCTATCAGCCGCGCTATCTGTCGTCATGCCATAGGTCTGGCTTCAGGGTCTAAACACTTGATGTGGTCATGATCCGGGTTCGCGCCTCGATCCTCTGGAATTCCACCGTGCCGTCCCTTCGGGAGACGGTTCGGTTTTATCGTTTTGTGGGTATGCCACGAAATGACGTCGAGAAGCAGTGCCCCGTTCCGCGGGGCGAGTATTGACAGTCCCTTGATTGGGGCAACACGAGGTAGCTGAATGCCGACTATTCAACAGCTTATCCGCAAACCGCGGGAGCCGAACGTCCGCAAGTCCAAGTCGCAGCACTTGGAATCTTGCCCACAAAAGCGCGGTGTTTGTACGCGCGTCTACACCACCACGCCGAAAAAGCCGAACTCCGCTATGCGTAAGGTCGCCAAAGTGCGCCTGACCAACAGCTTCGAAGTCATCTGCTACATTCCGGGCGAAAAGCACAACCTTCAGGAACACTCTGTGGTTCTGATCCGTGGCGGCCGTATCAAAGACCTTCCGGGTGTCCGTTACCACATTCTGCGTGGTGTTCTGGATACCCAAGGCGTCAAAGATCGTCGTCAGCGTCGTTCGAAATACGGCGCCAAGCGTCCGAAGTGAGGAGATAAACAATGTCACGTCGTCACGCCGCGGAAAAACGCGATATTCTTCCCGATGCCAAGTATGGCGATCGGGTTCTGACCAAGTTCATGAACAACCTGATGCTCGACGGCAAAAAGTCGGTCGCTGAAGGCATCGTTTATGGCGCATTGGAGCGGGTTCAGACCCGTCTGAAGCGTCAGCCGATCGAATGTTTCCATGAAGCTTTGGAAAACGTGAAACCCTCCGTCGAAGTGCGTTCGCGCCGCGTCGGTGGTGCAACCTATCAGGTTCCGGTTGAAGTCCGCACCGAGCGCCGTGAAGCGCTGGCGATCCGTTGGTTGATCATCGCGGCGCGCAAGCGCAACGAAAACACCATGGAAGAGCGTTTGGCCGCCGAATTGTCGGATGCCGTCAACAACCGTGGTACGGCTGTTAAGAAACGCGAAGATACCCACAAGATGGCCGATGCTAACAAAGCATTCAGCCACTACCGCTGGTAAGGGGTTATCATGGCACGCGAATATCCGCTGGATCGCTATCGCAATTTCGGCATTATCGCTCACATCGACGCGGGTAAAACCACGACGACAGAGCGTATTCTATACTACACAGGCAAGTCGCACAAAATCGGTGAAGTTCATGATGGCGCCGCCACCATGGACTGGATGGAGCAAGAGCAAGAGCGTGGCATCACGATCACCTCGGCTGCCACCACCACC
Source organism: Pseudorhodobacter antarcticus (assembly GCA_945860375.1). The sequence goes on along the minus strand of CAMAQR010000055.1, from coordinate 2,468 downwards.
TTTTGGGAGCGCACCATTGATCCGGGCCTAGAGCACGCGCGTGCTGACAAGTTCCGTTTCAACATCATCGACACCCCCGGCCACGTTGACTTCACCATTGAAGTCGAACGTTCGCTGGCGGTTCTGGATGGCGCGGTCGTTCTTCTGGACGGCAACGCAGGTGTGGAACCGCAGACCGAAACCGTTTGGCGTCAGGCCGACCGGTACAAGGTTCCGCGGATTGTCTTCGTCAACAAGATGGACAAAACCGGCGCTGACTTCTTCAACTGCATCAAGATGATCAAAGACCGGACTGGCGCCAACGCTGTTCCAATCGCTTTGCCCATCGGTGCAGAAGACAAGTTGGAAGGCATCATCGACCTCGTGACCATGGAAGAATGGGTCTATGAGGGCGAAGATCTGGGCGCATCCTGGGTGCGTCAGCCGATCCGCGAATCCTTGCAGGACGAGGCCAATCAGTGGCGCTACAACCTGCTGGAAACCGCAGTAGAGCAAGACGATGCTGCGATGGAAGCCTATCTGGAAGGCAAAGAGCCGTCGGTTGAAGAACTGCGCGCTTTGATCCGCAAGGGTTGCCTCGCCATCGCTTTCATCCCGGTTCTGGCTGGTTCGGCGTTCAAGAACAAAGGCGTTCAGCCCTTGCTCAACGCGGTGATCGACTATCTGCCAACCCCGCTGGACGTGCCGCCCTACATGGGCTTCAAACCGGGCGACGAGTCGGAAACCCGGAACATCGCCCGCTCGGCTTCGGACGAGCAACCGTTCTCGGCGCTGGCGTTCAAGATCATGAACGATCCCTTCGTCGGCTCGCTCACCTTCACCCGCATCTATTCCGGCACCCTGTCCAAGGGCGACGCGATGATGAACGCGACCAAAGAGCGCAAAGAGCGCGTTGGCCGTATGATGATGATGCACGCCATTGACCGCGAAGAGATTGCCGAAGCGTTTGCTGGTGACATCATCGCGCTTGGTGGCCTGAAAGAAACCACCACGGGCGACACGCTTTGTGACCCGGCTCACCCCGTCGTTCTGGAAACCATGACCTTCCCGGTCCCGGTGATCGAGATCGCGGTGGAACCGAAGACCAAGGCCGACCAGGAAAAGATGGGCATTGCTTTGGCCCGTCTGGCTGCCGAAGATCCGTCCTTCCGTGTGGAAACCGATATTGAATCGGGCCAGACGATCATGAAGGGCATGGGCGAACTTCACCTCGACATCCTCGTTGACCGTATGCGTCGCGAGTTCAAGGTCGAGGCGAACATCGGTGCGCCGCAGGTGGCTTATCGCGAAACCATCTCGCGTGAGCATGAGATCGACTACACGCACAAGAAGCAGACCGGCGGTACCGGTCAGTTCGCGCGCGTGAAACTGGTGATCTCGCCGACGGAACCGGGCGAAGGTTATTCGTTCGAAGCCAAGGTTGTGGGCGGTTCGGTGCCGAAGGAATACATCCCCGGCGTTGAAAAAGGCATCAAATCGGTGATGGACTCTGGTCCGCTCGCAGGCTTCCCGGTGATCGACTTCAAGGTTGCGCTGATCGATGGCGCATACCATGATGTTGACTCTTCGGTGCTGGCGTTCGAAATCGCGGCCCGTGCCGCGATGCGTGAAGGCCTGAAGAAAGCCGGCGCCAAGCTGCTGGAACCGATCATGAAAGTCGAAGTCGTCACCCCGGAAGAATACACCGGCGGCGTCATCGGCGACCTGACCTCGCGTCGGGGCATGATCAACGGCCAGGACAGCCGCGGCAACGCGAACGTCATCGCCGCGATGGTGCCTTTGGCCAACATGTTCGGCTACATCAACACGCTGCGTTCCATGACCTCCGGTCGTGCAACCTTCGCGATGTCCTTCGACCATTACGATGCCGTTCCGCAGAACATCTCGGACGAGATCCAGAAGAAATACGCTTAACCGGTGTGGCGGGCAGGTTGGAGTTTTGGAGACAAAACCCCAACAGCCCGCCCTACCACTCGTAGGGTGGGCTTTACCCCACCGCACCTGACCAAAATTAGGAGGCCATCATGGCAAAGGCAAAGTTTGAACGGAACAAACCGCACGTCAACATCGGCACGATTGGCCACGTTGACCACGGCAAGACGACGTTGACGGCAGCGATCACCAAGTATTTTGGTGAATTCCGCGCCTACGACCAGATCGACGGTGCGCCGGAAGAGCGGGCGCGTGGGATCACGATCTCGACCGCGCATGTCGAATATGAGACACCTGCGCGTCACTACGCCCATGTCGACTGCCCCGGCCACGCTGACTATGTGAAGAACATGATCACCGGTGCGGCACAGATGGACGGCGCCATTCTGGTGTGCGCGGCCTCGGATGGCCCGATGCCGCAAACCCGTGAACACATCCTGTTGGGTCGCCAGGTCGGCATTCCCTATATGGTGTGCTACATGAACAAGATCGACCTTGTTGACGACGAAGAACTGGTCGAGCTGGTTGAGATGGAA
>CAMAQR010000054.1 GCA_945860375.1 Pseudorhodobacter antarcticus | reverse complement strand
GCAGGACAGCCGCGTCCAGTGGAAGGCGTATTTGCCCTCCTTGATATGCTGCTCGGCCGCCGAATCCAAAACCGCCGCCGAGGTCAGCCGCCAGCGGCGCGTCACAATGCCAGCCCCGGTCTTCCCACCCTGAACCCCGGACATGCCTTCGCCGCATAGTCGTTGTGTCCCGACACCTTCTGGATCGCCGTCCGCCCTTTGATCTCCGCGATCAACCGCTTGGCGGCCGCAGCCTGCGCGGCTGTGAAGTTCTTTGCGAACAGATCGTCGGCCGAGGCCCCGTAGCCACCGAGCAGGCAGATCCCTAAGGTGCCGGGAATAACTGCTATGGCGGGAGGTGATCGCGTCCCGCAAGAGGGACAACAGCCACTGTCTTTTCCACTCAGCAAAACAGTCAAGCCGGATCCATTTTGCTCAACAAGATGGATTTTCATTCCCGGGGCTGGCGCACAGCTTGAAAACTTTTCCATCCCGCAAAATGGCGCGTTGCACGCAAGCCTTCAACTGCACAGAATTTGCGCCGAAAACGCAGCAGAACCATTTTAAGGGCAACGCGACAACTGGGATCGTTGCTGGCTCCGACCGGAGTGGACGAAATGAAACCAGAAAGACCTTGGATAACTTTCTGTTGCACGGCGAGCATGGTATTTCCGAATGATCCGGCACTATTCCTTCCGCCTTTGGTCAGCGCAGGCGCAATCCGTCGCGGCCAAAAAGAAAGATGCTGTCGGCCGCGAAATGGGCCTCGAAGGTTTGACCGGTGCGCAAGTCCCTTCCGCCTTCGATGGAAGCAATCAGATTCCGCGCCGATTCTGCGGGGCGGGCGTGAACCAGGGTTTCGGTGCCAAGATGCTCGACGATCTCGATGGTCAAGGGCAGCATCTCGCCCCCGCCCCGGCCAATGACTTGCGGGCGCAGGCCAATCGTCAGCGGCTCGCCTTCGGCGGGAAGGTTCTTGACATCGGGCATGGCGATTTGGTGACCACCACATTCCGGTATGACCAGACGGTTGCCTTGACGGTGGCCGGCAAGGAAGTTCATCTTCGGACTGCCAATGAAGCCCGCAACGAAAAGGTTGTCGGGGTCGTCAAACAGCTTCAGTGGGCTGCCGGATTGTTCGATGCGGCCATCGCGAAGCACCACGATCTTGTCGGCCAGGGTCATCGCTTCGACCTGGTCATGGGTGACATAGATGATCGTGGCACCCAAAGCCTTGTGAAGCTTGGCAATTTCGACACGCATATGCACGCGCAATTCGGCGTCGAGGTTGGACAGCGGTTCGTCGAACAGAAACACACCGGGTTCCCTGACGATTGCCCGGCCAATGGCGACCCGCTGACGTTGGCCGCCCGAAAGTTCTTTGGGTTTGCGGTCCATAAGCTTGGTCAACTCAAGCGTCGCGGCGGCATCTGCGACCCGCTTTGCGATCTGTCCTGCAGGCATGCCCGCATAGCGCAGTGCAAAACCCATATTCTCTCGCACTGAAAGGTGTGGGTAGAGCGCATAGGACTGAAACACCATTGCGATGCCGCGCTTGCTGGCATCCACCTCGTTCATACGCGTGTCCCCGATGCGCAATTCGCCGCCGGAAATCCCTTCCAGCCCAGCGATCATGCGCAGAAGGGTGGATTTTCCGCAGCCGGACGGACCAACGAAAACAACGAACTCGCCTTCGACAACATCAAGATCAACGCCTTTGACGACGTCAACCGCGCCGAAGGACTTGCTGAGGTTTCGCAGTGTAAGGCTGGTCATGGCATCTCCTTTGCGATTCAGGGTCTATTTGACCCCGCCCGTCAGTCCTTCGACAAAACTGCGTTGCAGAATGAAGAACACAAGACAGGTTGGAAGAGTGGCAATGACAGCGGCAACGCTGACAACGCCGTAATTGGGGTTGTAGGCCGATACCAGCGACGACACGACCAGCGTGATCGTTTTCATGTCGTTGGTCTGCAGCACGATCAAGGGCCACAAATAGGCGTTCCAGTTGGCCATGAACACGATGACGGTGGCCGCTGCATAGGTGGACCGCATTACCGGCAAGTAAATGCGCAGGAATATCTGCAGCTCGTTCAGCCCGTCGATTCGTGCCGCATCGCGCAATTCGTGCGGGAAGGCTTTGGTCGCCTGGCGAAAGTAGAATACGATGAAGATCGACGCGATGCCAGGCAGCAGAATTGCCGCAAAACTGTTCAGCAGGCCGGCCTTGGCGAACATCACGAACAGCGGAATCATCATGGCGCCAAAGGGAATCGATAGCATCAGCAGAAGCAGGGAAAAAAGATGGTCCTTGAAGCGAGAGCGAAAGATTTCAAAGCCATAGCCCGCAGCCGACGACAGCGCGACAGTCAGAATGGTGCCGAAGAGCGTGATAACAGTCGAGTTGAAGAGGACGCGAACCATGTCCACTTCGGTCAGCAGGGACTGAAAGTTCGCAATCAACTGATCCCCGAAGGTCAGTTTGCCATTGGCGACCTCGACGGCGGAATTGGTCATGCTGACCAGCATCCAGTAGAAGGGAAAGACCGAGATCAGAGCCGCAAGCCCAAGACCCAGATAGGTTGCAGATCGCAGGATACGGGAGACGGGGCTCATCCTATTTGTCCCTCGCCAAACGGAACTGCAACCACGAAAGGATCGCAACCAGGACGACAATCACATATGAGACCGTCGAGGCATAGCCATAGCTTGGCATGAACTTGAAGGTCAGGTTGTAAATGTATAGCGAAAGGGTCAACGTGGCGTCGGCCGGACCGCCCTCGGTGATGTTCATGACCTCGTCGAAGAGCTGAAGGGTCCCGATCGTCGACATGATGAACAGGAAAAGGATGATCGGCTTCAGCATCGGAACTGTCAGCCGCAAAAGCCGTGCATGGGCGGGGACGCCATCGATTCGCGCCTGTTCATAGATTGAGCGATCGATGTTTTGCAGGGCGGCCAGAAAGAAGATCATGTTGTATCCGGTCCAGCGCCAGGTGATTGCGATGATGATGACAACCCGCGCCCAGCCCGGATCCGTCAGCCAGGGGATGGGTTGATCGACGAAGTTCAGAAACATCAAGGTGTCGTTCACAACACCGTCATGGGCAAACATCGACTTGAACAGCACCGAATAAGTGACAAGGGACGTTACGCAGGGCAGAAAGATCGCGGTACGAAACCAAGCGCGACCCCAAAGCGTGCGATCATCCAGCGCGACGGCGAATACCAGTGCCAGCGCGATCATGATCGGTACCTGCACGACCAGAAACAGCAGGGTGTTGAACAGTGCGCGCAGAAAGACCGGGTCTTCTGCCAGTCGCAGAATGTTCGCCGCCCCCCCGAAGGACAGGTTCATCCCTTTTCCGGTGTGCAGGCTGAGCCAGAGCGAGGAGAGGATCGGGTAGATCATGAAAATACCAAGCAGCACGAGCGCTGGCATGATCAAAGACCAGCCCCAGATGTCGGTCCGCCTAGATTGCATCGCCGTTTCCCCCATGGTGCGCCCGGACCGAGGTCTGGCCAGACGGTCCGTCTGGCTTTCATAACGCAAGCGGGTTCGGCGAGGCGTTGCCCCGCCGAACCAGAACTCGATGTTTACTGCATCGCCGATTTGGCTTGAGCGGCGATGTTTTCGATGATGGTGTCAACATTCTCGCCGGCCGCCATGGCGGGGAGTTGGGCCAGAATGGCGGCATCAACTTCGCCGGCAAATATCCCATAGTTTACCGGCCGGATCTGTTGCACCCAGGTCGAGAAATCCTTCCAGACCGTCTGGCCACCGAAGAAATCATCGGCCGAGGAGTAGGCAGCCCCTTCGCGCGCCGGAAGGAAGGTGGCGAAGGCACCCTGATCTACCAAGATCTTCTGGTAGAAGTCCGCATCCTTTGCCCAGACCTGGGCCAAGAAGTCGATCGCTTCGGTCTTTTCGGCGGAAGACGACAGTACATACCAGCTGGAGCCGCCGTGGTTCGTTGCGTTGACCGACCCTTCGATGTCAAGACGCGGGACCGGGGCAACCGCCCATTTGCCGGCCTGGTCGGCGGCCGATTTCACGGTTCCGGTGATCCAGACTCCGGTCATCGGCACGGCGGCCACTTCGCCACCTGTGAAGGCCCCGGTATATTCCGCCCAGCCCGAAACCGGCTTCCACAGTGTGTCACCGGCCTGCAGCATCTTGGAATAGGTCTCGATCGCCTTCTTGAACGCCGCGTTGCCCACAAGATTCAGTTCACCCTCGGGCGTGAAGTACCAGCTTCCGGCCGATTGCAGCATCATCCGGAAAGGTGCCGCATTGGCCATGTCGATGGACAGCAGCGGGTGGCCCGTCTTGGCCTTCACGTCGATCCCGATCTCGATGAACCGGTCCCAGGTGATGTCGGTCATATCGGCCGCCGCGTAACCGGCCTCGGCCAGGATGTCCGAGCGATAGTAAAAGCCCGCCACGCCCGAGTCGAAGGGTAGGGAATAGATATTCTCGCCCACGGTTGCCACGGCGACCTTGTAGGGGGCGAACTGGCTGTGGTCGATGGCACCGTTCAGCGGCTCGAACGAGCCGGTGAAGGATTGCAGGTAAAGCTGGGCGCGCAGGTCGTCGATCAGGACGATGTCGGGCAGACCATCGGTCACACCCGAGGCAAACTGCGTCTGTAGCTTGGTCTCAAGATCGGCCTTGGCAAGATCGACAAGTGTGATCGTGGTGTCCGGAGCAACGGCTTTGTAGCGGTTGGCCGCCTCTTGCATCGCCGCGCCGTTGAACTTCGTGTCCCAGAACCAGACAGTCACCTCACCGGCAAGAACCGCAGGGGCAGCAAACAGGTGAATCGCCGTTGCGGCAAAGAGCGCACGGGTAAACGTTTTTGTTTTCGAAGCCACGTCTTTCCTCCCTTCAGATTTTGAAGAATGCAAAACAGGCCACCAAAGACCGCGTGTGTCAACCACCTGATCCTTGCGCTGCGGGAGGCTCGCACGGCGAAACAACCGGACAAAAACGAATGCTTCAGCCCAACAGGACTTGTCAGCCTCCGCTAAACCGTTGACGGGCCAATTCCCCTCGACCTCGCCAATCGAAAATCGAAGGCCGAGATCAAGCAAAAACAAAGGTCGATGCCCCAGGCTTAGCGAAAGAATTATTTGATCGGAGGCGGCCATGCCGTCGAAATTCGTGGTTTTTGCGCGTAAAATGCCTGATGCGGGTGCAGAATTTCTTTCGCTTCTGCAAAATCAGCAGAACTCGGGCGAGAACCTTCGTGTCTACAAGATGGATGATTCGTCGCAGTCGGGATCACACTACAAGACAATATCATATATATATAGGGGAAATTCGAATTGACCTGATGAATGAGCAGACGCTAGTTTGGTGCGGGTGTGACCGACATTGACCAAGGTTGTAACGCGTTATTTTCCGGTGATTGTGAATGGGTCATCGATGCCATTACCAGCCGACCTAAGACAGGGGTTCAGCGGAGTGGCAAACCGGTATCTGGCATGGCCCAAGTGAGCGTAGGGGGAGGCAAGTAAAGTGACGTTGCGTGCCGATTCATCGACCCCTGCGAACACCCGCCCGGCGGCAATTGTTCCGAACTGGTTGCCTGTGCTTTCGGGTCGCCAACCCCAAACCAACTGGCGCAGTTTCGCCCTTCGACCGGAAGGAACGGATGATTGGCTTTTGGTTGCCACCACGTCAGGGCGCGGGCGTGTGACCTGTTCGGACGGCGATGCGCGGATGCTGGGCCGGGGTGATCTGTTACTGTTCCGGCCCGGCGCGCCGCAGGACTACGGATTTGCCGACACGACCGATACCTGGTTCAACACTTGGATCCATTTCCGGCCCCGGCCGAGCTGGATCGAATGGCTGGGCTGGCCGGAAGTGGACCGCGGGGTTTCGATCCTGAAGGCGGGCGAGGATTTCGAACCTATCGAGGTTGAACTCAACCGCTTGCATGACGTGGCCAATGGCGCAAGCCGCCTGCGTTCGGATGGCGCGATGAATGCTCTGGAGCGGGTCCTCATCCTTGCCGATCACTTCAACCCGAAATTCGGCAGGCCAGACATGGATCCGCGCATCCTCAGGGCATTGAACCTTGTCGGCGAGTGGATCTCGCGGCCGGTCAGTGTGGGTGACCTCAGCCGCGCTTCCGGCCTGTCGAGGTCGCAGTTCACGGCGTTGTTCACCCGGCAGATGCGGATCGGTCCGCAAGCCTATGTCGAAAAGCTCAAGTTGGAGCGGGCAAGTCAGATGCTGCGCTCGCCACGATGGACGATCGGGCAGGTCGCGGCGGCACATGGCTTTGCCAATGTGTTCTACTTTTCGACACGTTTTCGCAAACAGTTTGGGCTTTCGCCCAGCAGCTATCGTCGTCGCCACTCGCAAGACCCGCGGGACACCGACATGACCCTCTAACCGCCCAACCGTCGGCTTTTCGGCCTTGGGCAAGATCAGGAATACAGGAATGAAGATTGTGAATTGGGGCATCATCGGGCCCGGCACCATTGCGGATAATTTCGCGACCGGCCTTGCGCAAACCGACACGGGCCGGCTTTCGGCCATCGCAAGCCGGGATGCCGACCGGCGCCGCGCCTTTGGTGACAAGTTCGGCGTGGCCGCCGGCAAGCGCTATGCCAGCTATGAGGCTTTGGTCGCCGACCCGGAGGTGGACGCGATCTATGTGTCAACCCCGCATCCCTTTCATGCCGAGCATGCTCTTCTGGCCATCCGAGCCGGAAAGGCGGTTCTGGTCGAAAAACCTGCCGGTCTGAACGAGGCCGAGGTAACCCTGCTTGTCGAGGCAGCACGGCAGGAAAACGTCTTCTTCATGGAAGCCTATATGTACCGTTGCCATCCGCAGATTGCGCGGCTGGCTGAACTGATCCGGGACGGCGTGATCGGCAAGGTGCATCACATCCACGCCACCTTCGGATTTGACGCGCGGAAATGGCCGACATCTCGGGTGTACAAGTACGAACTCGCCGGCGGTGGCATCATCGATGTGGGCGGCTATGCGCTGACCGGTGCCGGGCTGGTCGCGGGTCTGGCGGCGGGCGGCACCTACCAGACGCCAAGCAAGATCAAGGCGACCGGCATCCTCGGCGCGACCGGCGTCGACGAAGTGTCCTACGCCAGCGCGATCTACGCTTCGGGCATCACGGCGGAACTGGCCTGTGCCACCAGCCGCCAGATGGACAACCAGATGCGCATCGACGGGTCGGATGGGTCGATCCTGCTGACAAATCCGTGGATGCCGGGCCGCAATGTTGGGCCGTCGGACACTACGATCCGGATCACCAAGGGTGACAAGACCAGCGAAGAGGTGATCCGCCATCCCTGGCAGCTTTTCGGCTTCGAGGCAGATCTGGCAAGCCGTGCCATCGCCGCAGGCCTGAAAGAACCGCCCTTCCCGGCCGTCAGTCATGCCGACAGCATCGCCACGGCTGCGGCGCTGGACGCCTGGCGGGCCGAGGCCGGCTACAAGACTTTTGCCGAGGTGCCCGGTGTCATCCGCAAGCTGCCGCGCAGCCTGCCCAAGGGCCTGCCGGCCATTCCCAGGATCAAGGTCGAAGGTGTCGATCTGCCGATGACCAGCTTTGTCATGGGCTGTGACAACCGCAACACCCCGGCCGAAGGCGCAGTGATCTGGGATGCGTGGATGGAAGCTGGCGGCAACAGTTTTGACACCGCCTTTGTCTACGGCGGCGGGGTGCATGAAGGGGTGCTGGGCCAATGGCTCAAGTCACGCGGCGTCCAGAAGGAGACGGTCGTGGTCGTCAAGGGCGGTGTGCCGCCCTATTGCACGCCTGACGCGATTGAAGCGCAACTGAACATCTCGCTTGACCGGCTGGGGTTGGACCACGCGCCGATCTACATCATGCACCGGGACAATCCGGATGTGCCGGTGGATGAGTTTGTCGATCTCTTCACCCGGTTAAACAAGGCCGGAAAGGTTGGGATCTGGGGCGGCTCGAACTGGACCATCGAGCGTCTGGGTGCTGCGCAAGATGCGGCCCGCGCTGCGGGCAAGCTTGCGCCGCAAATCCTGAACAACAACCTGTCGCTGGCGGTCATGGAAAAGCCGATCTGGTTTGGTTGCCTGACGTCTAACACGCCCGAAACGCTGAAATTCATGGCGGACCGGCAGGTCGTGCATCTGTCCTGGTCCAGCCAGGCCCGGGGCTATTTCCTGCCAGCCGAGCTGCGCGACCGCCTGCCTGCCGATATCGGGCCGGAAAACTGCTTTGGCAGCGACCGGAATGCCGAGCGGCGTCGCCGAGCCGAAGAGCTGGCCGCGATGAAGGGTCTGACCCCGCATGCCATCGCCGCTGCCTGGGTGCTGACCCAGGCCTTCCCGTCGTTCGCACTGATCGGGCCCCGAAGCCCAGGTGAGCTGGCGTCAACTCTTGCCGCGCTGAACGCGAAGCTTTCGCCCGAGGAATGCGCCTGGCTCAATCTGGAATGCGACTCGGTGTCTTCAAAGTGATCCGTCCCTTCGATATCGCCGCTTGATTCAACCTCTGGCGCAGGGCCGAGGCCGCTGACGCCGCATCAGGGAGACCCCCATGTTCATCGCCACCAATTGCTACGGTTGGACCCAGATCGCCGCACGCGAGGGTCGCGCCTACGACCGGCCGCGCGCCATGGCCGACGCGCGTGCCGCCGGCCTGACGGGTTGGGAAGACGCCTTCGGCGAAACCTCGGACCCGGCCGGCGTGGCGGCCGAAGCCAAAGCCGCCGGTCTGGCCATGCGTTCGGCCTATGTCTTTGGCACTTTCCACACTGCCGAAGCGGCCGCGCTCAGCCATGACCATGCGCTGAAGGTCTGCGACGCGCTGATGCCGCATGGCGTGACGCGCTTCATCTCGAACCCAAACCCGCTGCCGGGCGGCGCCTTGAAGTCTGACGCCGAATTGCGGGTGCAGGCTGGGGAGCTTGAACGGCTGGGGGCTTCACTGCGCGCCCGGGGGGCGGAGCTTCTGTTTCACACCCATTCCCCTGAAATGCGCGCCTCAGCGCGTGAGTTTCACCATATGCTTGTGGCAACCGACCCACTGTCGGTGCGGCTTTGCCTTGATCTGCACTGGATCTGGCGCGGCGCCGAGAACTCTCAAGTCGCGCTGGAGGACATCATCCGGCTTTACGGCGACAGGGTTTCGGAACTGCACATCCGGCAGTCCCAAAACGGCATCTGGCACGAGACGGTCGGAGAGGGCGATATCGACATGGCCAAGATGGCCGAGATGCTGAAGGCCAAGGGTGCAAAGCCGCTTTTGGTGATCGAGCATGCCTATGAAGAGGCAACCACCATGACCCTCAACCCGGTGGCCGCCCACGCGGCATCGACCGACTATGTCAAGCGCGTCTTTGGCGCCATCGCAGCGTGAGGATAAGATGACCCGCATCCTGATCATCGGCGCCGGTGCCATCGCGCACCACCACGCCAACGCCGCCCGGCTGATCCCCGGCGCGCAGATCCTTTCCGCTGATCCGTCAGAAGCTGCCCGCGCCAAGTTTGCCGAGGCCTTCCCCGAGGCGCGGCTTTTCGAGGCTCCCGAGGCCATGCTGGCAGAGGCACCGGCCGGCCAGGCGGACATCGTCGTCGTCGCGGTGCCGCCCTGGCTGCACGCGCCGATGGCAGGCCTGGCGCTGGCGGCCGGGTTCCACATCCTGTGCGAAAAGCCGCTTGGCCGCGATCTGGCGGAGGTGGACGCGATCCTTGCCGCGGCAGCCCGGGCGGGCCGGATGGTCGGAGACTGCGCTGTGCGGTTCAATGGCCAGCCGGCTGCTGCTCGCGTCCGCGAAATCCTCGCGGCGCAGGAACTTGGCCGGCTGAACCTTGCCCGCATGATCAACCGCACCCCGCGCATGCGGCCCGGGATCGAATATCAGCCTGTCAGTCGCTGGTTCCTTGACCGTGAAAAGGCCGGGGGCGGGGTGCTGCTGGATTGGGCGGTCTATGATCTTGGCATGCTGTTTGACGTGCTGCGCCCGGTGTCCGTCACGGTCAAATCTGCCTGGATTGGCGGTGTCGAGGGTCGCGACGATCCGCCGGAATTCCCGGTCGAGGTGGAAAGCCACGCGGCCGCGATGCTGGAACTGACCCTGCCGGACGGTGCGAGACTGCCGCTGCTGTACGAGCGCGCCAATGGGGTGAACGGGCCCGCACTCTACGAGCTGTCGGTCGAGGGCACCAAGGGCGGATTGTCCTGGCAATGGCTGCCTCCTTATGGGGACGAGCAGACCAAGGTTACCCGCTATGTCGATCTTGGCGGAAAGGTGGAGGCCGAGGTCGAAACCCTGCCGATGGGCGAGCACCCGCATTTCCACCACGCGCCGTTGCTCGGTCTCGTGCGCCGGATTGCCGGACAGGATTCGGTCTCGCTGGACGAGGTCGGCATCCGCTTCAACTTTGCCACCATTGCCGCAATCTATCAGGTGGCAGAAACCGGCCAGTCGGTGACTGTGAACCGGTGACGGGGGAGGGCGGCTTTGACGCCCGGGTGAACGATCGCCGGGCTTGTTTTGTCGATACGGAAGTCCTTTCTGAAAGGCTGAAGCCATGACGGTAACCGCAGATAGCGCACGAGACTACTCATTGACCGGGGTCGATACTGAACGTGCAAAGGCCGAGGGGCTTGCCAATGCGGATTGGTATCACACCGACGTTCCGCGTAAGGTGATGAAAGAGCTGATGCAGCGCCGCGACGGCCCGGCGATCCGCGACACGGCCTTGTGGTTCGCGCTGCTTGGCCTGACGGCCTGGGGCGGGGTTGCTTTTTGGGGCAGCTGGTCATGTGTGCCCTTCTGGTTCGCCTATGGCGTTCTTTACGGTTCGGCCTGCGACAGCCGCTGGCACGAATGCGGTCACGGCACGGCCTTCCGCACCCAATGGATGAATGACTTGGTCTATCACATCGCCTCGTTCCAGGTGGTGCGCAATCCCGTTTCCTGGCGCTGGAGCCATGCGCGCCACCACACCGATACGATCATCGTCGGTCGCGACCCCGAGATTGCCTGCATGCGCCCGCCGAATGTGGTCAAGCTGCTGGCGGCCTATGCCGGCGTCTATGGCATGTGGGAATCGCTGGTTGGACTGGTCAAGAACGCCTTGGGCCAGCTGACGGACGGCGAAAAGGACTATATCCCGCAGACGGAATGGGCCAAGGCGATCCTCGCGGCCCGTCTCCACATGGCGGTCTATGCCGCGACTCTTGTCGCCGCCGTCGCCTGGCAAAGCTGGATTCCGCTGATGCTGATCGGCGGGCCGCGCATCTATGGCGCCTGGCACATGATCATGACCGGGCTGATCCAGCATTGCGGCCTGGCCGAAAACGTGACCGACCACCGGCTGAACAGCCGGACCGTTTACATGAACCCGGTCAGCCGCTGGCTTTACTGGAACATGAATTACCACGTCGAACATCACATGTTCCCGATGGTGCCGTATCACGCATTGCCGCGCCTGCATGAGGTTCTGAAACACGACTTGCCGGTCCCGAATTCGTCGATCTGGGATGCCTACCGCGAGGCCATCCCTGCCGTTCTGCGTCAGGCAAGGGACCTGAACTACGCCGTCCGCAAACCCTTGCCGCCCACTGCGAGGCCCTATCAGGAAGGAGCCACGAATGGCTGAATGGACCCGAGTTTGCCCGGTCGATGACATTGACCCCGAAGACGTCATCCGCTTTGACCATGCTGGTCGCACCTATGCGGTCTACCGGGCCGAAGATGGCACGGCCTTTGCCACCGACGGGCTGTGCACCCATGAAAACGTGCATCTGGCCGATGGTCTGGTGATGGGCGACCAGATCGAGTGCCCCAAGCACAACGGGCGCTTCAACATCAAGACCGGGCAGGCCCTGCGCGCGCCGGTCTGTATCAACCTGAAGACCTGGCCCGCCCGTGTGGTGGACGGCCATATCGAAATCGAGGTGTGACTTGGCCCGCAAACGCCTGACCGTTGCCGATATCGCCGCCCTGAAGGGCAAGCGCCAGCTGACCATGCTGCGCATTTTCAGCCTGGACGAGGCCGCTGCCGCCGAGGCTGCCGGGATCGACGTGGTGTCGCTGCCGCCCGAACTCGTCACCCATCCGCGCTATCGCGAAGTTGCGCCATCTCTGTTTTCGATGACCGGCGCCACGCATCTGGAGGCGGGCACCAAGGAAGATTACCTGCGCTGGTCCGGCGATATGCTGAACCGGGGAGCTGACGCGGTCTATTGTTCCGGCTCGATGACCACTGTGGAATTTCTTGCCCGCGAATGGATCCCGGTCGTGGGCCATGTCGGCCTGGTGCCGGCGCGGGTCGGTTGGACCGGGGGCTACAAGGCTGTCGGCAAGACGGCAGAAACTGCGTTGGCCATGTATCACGAATGCCTGGCCTATGAGCGCGCCGGGGCGATTGCAGTCGAAGTAGAAGTGGTGCCGCCGCAGGTCGCCGCCGAAATCAGCCGGCGGATGAAGCGGTTGTCGCTGTGGTCAATGGGCGCGGGCGCGGGATGCGATGCGCAATACCTTTTCGCAATGGACATTCTTGGTGAACACAAAGACCATATGCCGCGGCATTCAAAGGTCTATCGCAACTTTGCTGCGGATTATGACCGGTTGCAGGCCGAACGCACGGCCGCCTTCCGCGAATTCGTGGCCGATGTTCAAACCGGTGCATTTCCAAGCGATCAGTATTTGGTGAAGATGGAGGAAGCCGAGCTTGCCGCCTTCAGGGCACGGTTGCCGGTGGAAGAATGACAGCCAGCGGCAGCCGCCACACCCTGAGCACCGGGGGTATTTCCCTACGCTTTGCGCCAGATTGCGGCTTTCTGTGCGATTTGACCGTGACCGATGGCGGACGGCAGCTGCGGCCGATGCACCGCGCTCCCTGGATCGGCGAGCCGATGCCCGCCGATACCGCGCCGCATCTGGGGCAGATGCAGGGCGATTTCTTCTGCGCGCCGTTTTGCGATGGCGGGGGCGATGCGCCGATCTTTCATGGCTGGCCCGCCAACGCCGCCTGGGCGGTGAGCAATCATCAGGCCGACCGGCTGGAGGCGCACATGCCGCACATGGTTCAAGGTGCCGATGTGACAAAGCGCATCACGCTGCGCGACGGCCATCCCTTTGTCTACCAGTCGCACCGCTTTGACGGCGGCACCGGCACGATCTCGGTCGCGAACCATGCCATGGTCACGCTGCCTCGGGGCGGGCTCATCAGCCTGTCGCCCAAGCGCAGGTTTGCCACCATCGCTGCACCGCTGGAGACCGACCCGGCCCGTGGCCGCTCGGCCCTGGCCTATCCGGCTGAAAGCACCGACCCGCACCATTTCCCGGCGGCGGATGGCGGGACGCTCGACCTGACGCGCTATCCCTTTTGCGCCGGGCACGAGGATTTCGTCATCGCCACCGAAGCCGAAGGTAGCCCTCTGGGTTGGGCGGCGGTGGTGCGGCTGGGTCAGGGCGACCTTTATCTATCGCTGCGCAATCCGCTGCAACTGCCGATGACCATGCTCTGGCACTCGGACGGGGGGCGCGACTATGCCCCTTGGTCGGGGCGCCACCGCGCCTGCCTGGGGGTGGAAGAGGGCTTTGCCCCCCATATGCTGGGGCAACCGGGGGGGCTTGCCTTGGGTGGCGTGCTGGATGTCCGCCACGCCATCGGCTGCATCGCCTGGCCCTCCGAGGCGCGGGTGACCGGGGTTTCCGCCACGCGAGACAGCCTGACCGTCACTGCCGACTCCGGCCTTGTCCGCACCGTTGCTTTCGATCTGGCTCACCTTTTTCCCTAAGGAGACCGCTATGCCCGCCAAGTTCCGCGTCGTCGGCATCAACTTTGATCACATGCATATGGGCGATCTGTTGCGCCAGGTGCATGACCACCCCGAGGCCGAGATCACCGGCATCTGCGACCGCGACCCCGCGCGCATGAAGCAGGCCATCGCCAATTTCAACCTGCCCGCCGACCGGGTTTTCAGCGATGTCGCTGCCTGCATGGCGACAAAACCCGATCTGGTGATCCTTTGCCCGGCCACCGCCGACCATGCCGCCTATGTCGAGATGGTGGCGCCCTTTGGGTGCAACATCGTGGTGGAAAAGCCCTTTGCGGCCAGCCTTGCCGATGCCGACCGGATGATCTCGGCCTGCGCGGCCTCGGGGGTGCGGCTGGCGGTCAACTGGCCGCTGGCCTGGTATCCGTGTCATGTCACGCTCAAGCGCATGATTGATGCGGATATGATCGGCGCAGTGCGAGAGGTGCATTTCTACGATGGCAACCGCGGGCCGCTTTACCATCTTGCCGACAAGGTCGAGGTGACGGCCGAGGAGGTCGAGCGGCAGAAGCCCGGTTCATGGTGGTACAAGGCCGCGTCAGGGGGCGGGGCGCTGCTGGATTACCTTGGTTATGGCGCGACGCTTGGCACTTGGTTCCTGAATGGCGAGGCGCCGATCGACGTGACCTCCACCACCTGGGCTGCCCCGGGGCTGGAAGTGGACGAGCATTCGATCACCGTGCTGCGCTATGCCCGCGGCATGGGCAAGATGGAGACACGCTGGGGCACCTTCAGCGACCCTTGGGTTCTGCAGCCGCAACCCAAATGCGGCTTTGTGGTTGTCGGAGAACGGGGCACCATCTCGTCTTACGATTTCGAACCCCATGTAACGCTGCAGACGCTGGACCATCCCGAACCATGCCAGATTGCCAACGACCCTGTCATTGCCCCCGACCGAGGCCCGATCGAACATGTTCTTCAGGCCTTCGCCACTGGCGGGCCGTTGCGCGGGCCACTTGACCCTTCCATCGCCCGGGTGGGCCAGCAGATCGTCGATACTGCTTTCGCCTCGGCCAGGGCCGGGCGCACTTTGCCACTGATGGGATAAACCATGGCTGACCGCGACGATTACGCCCTTGTCTCGAAGACCGCTGCCGAAACGGCAGCGCCAGACCTGCCCTATCTGCCGTCCCGGCCGAAAGGCCGCCACCGCATCGCGCTGGTGGGTGCGGGCGGCATCTCATTTGCCCATCTGGATGCCTACCAGGCGCATGGAATTGAGGTGGCCGCCATCCTGTCGCGCGACCGCGCCAAGGCCGAGGCGCGCGCGGCCGAGTTCTGCCCGGAAGCCGAGGTGATGACGGATTACGCGGCCCTTCTGGCCCGGGATGACATCTCCGTCCTTGACCTTACCCCCCACCCCGAGGACCGCGGGCCGCTGATTGAGGCGGCGCTCAAGGCGGGCAAGCATGTCCTTAGCCAAAAGCCCTTCGTCACCGATCTGCATGAGGGTGAGCGGCTGGTTGCCCTGGCCCAAGCACAGGGCGTCAAGCTGGCCGTCAACCAGAACGGCCGCTGGTCACCGCACATGGCCTGGATGCGCGCCGCCGTTCGGGCCGGGCTGATCGGCGAGGTCACGGGCGTTCATTGCGCGTTGCATTGGAGCCACATGTGGGTCAAGGGCACGCCGTTCGAGGAGGTGGCCGACCTCGTCCTTTTCGACTTCGGCGTGCACTGGTTCGATTTTGTTACCTCGATCACCGGCCGGCTGGCAGACAGGGTGCAGGCGCAGGCCTTGCGTGCGCCGTCAACCGGAATCCGGCCGGCGATGCTGGCGTCGGTTCTGATGGATTTCGGCCCGGCGCAGGCCAGCCTGATCTTCGATGCCGCCACACCTTTTGGCGCCTCTGACACGACCTATATCGCGGGCACGAAGGGCAGCCTCGTGTCGCGCGGTCCGGACCTTGGCCAGCAAACGGTCGAGCTTTTCACCGAAGCGGGTGTCGCCCGCCCCCGCTTGACCGGTAAATGGTTCAACGACGGTTTTGCCGGAGCAATGGGTGAGCTGCTCTTGGCCATCGAAGAAGATCGCGAACCGGAAAACGGCGCGGCGGGCAATCTACTTTCACTTGCCAACTGCTTTGCCGGGTTGGAGGCCGCCCGCAGTGGTGCCTCTCAGCGCCCGGGCGCTGTGCGCCGCCGCGAAATCTGACGGATCGCGTTTGTGGCACAGGGGAATGAGCGTTGCCATCTTTCTGGTCACACCATTTGGTTTGACGATTTGCCTGGACATTCATTGCTGGATCAACGGACCACAGGAGACTTGCCATGACGACTCAACTTGGACCGCCGGAATTGCGGGTTCTGCAAGATAAGGCGCTGTGGCTTTCGGCCTGGATGATCCACAACGCCAACCATTTGCGCCCGAAGACCGATGGCATGAAAGTCGGCGGGCATCAGGCCTCTTGCGCGTCGATGGCCACGCTGATGACAGCCCTTTATGGCCGCGCCTTGCGCCCGCAAGACCGGGTGGCGGTCAAGCCGCATGCCGGTCCGGTGTTTCATGCGCTGCAATATCTGGCTGGCCAGCAGACGCTTGCCAAGATGCAGAACTTCCGGGGGTTTGGCGGGGTACAATCCTATCCGTCGCGCACCAAGGACAGGGCAGATGTCGATTTCTCGACCGGGTCGGTGGGCCTGGGCGTCGCGATCACGGCCTTTGCCTCACTGGTGCAGGACTATGTCAAGGCACGCAACTGGGGCAGTCTGCCCGAAGGCCGCATGGTGGCGCTGGTCGGGGATGCCGAACTGGACGAGGGCAATATTTACGAATGCCTGCAAGAGGGCTGGAAGCACGATCTGCGCAATTGCTGGTGGATCATCGACTATAACCGGCAAAGCCTTGACGGCGTTGTGCGCGAGGGGCTGTCCGAGAGGATCGGCGGCATCTTTACCGCCTTTGGCTGGGATGTGGTCACGCTGAAGCATGGCGCGCTGCAACGCGCGGCCTTTGCCGAACCTGGTGGCGAAGCGCTGCGCGACTGGATCGACGCTTGCCCGAACCAGCTTTACTCGGCGCTGACCTTTCAAGGCGGGGCGGCCTGGCGCAAGCGGCTGATGGACAAGATCGGCGATCAGGGGGTCGTGACAGCCCTGCTGAACAGCCGCAATGACAGTGAACTGGCCGCGTTGATGGAGAACCTTGGCGGCCATTGTCTGGCTTCGGTCAGCGAGGCCTTTGACAAGGCGGGCACCCATGACCGCCCGACCGTCTTTATCGCGTATACGATCAAGGGCTGGGGCACGCCTCTGGCCGGGCACAAGGACAACCATGCCGGGCTGATGACACTTGCGCAGATGGAAGAGTTTCGCGCGGGCATGAGAATCCGCCCCGGCCATGAATGGGACCGCACTGAGGGTCTGGGCATTTCCGAGGCCGCCCTTGACGGCCTGCTGACCCGCAGCCCGTTCCTGTCAGCGGGACCGCGGCAAATGACCGCGCCGCAAATTGCAGTCCCGGTGATCGACGCGCCCGAGGACGAGGAAATCTCGACCCAGATGGCCTTTGGCAAGATTCTGGATGCGATTGCCAAGTCAGATCACCCCATGGCTGCGCATATCGTCACCACTTCGCCCGATGTGACGGTGTCCACCAACCTTGGGCCCTGGGTTAACCGGCGCGGGTTGTTCGCCCGGCAGGAGCGCGCCGATACGTTCCGCGACGAAAAGGTGGTGTCGGCGCAGAAGTGGCAGTTCTCACCCGAAGGTCAGCACATCGAACTTGGTATCGCCGAGATGAACCTGATGCTGATGTTGGGGGCGGCGGGCCTGTCGCATTCCTTGTTCGGCGAGCGGCTTTTGCCGATCGGCACGCTATACGATCCCTTCATTTCGCGCGGATTAGATGCGCTGAACTATGCCTGCTATCAGGAGGCGAGGTTCCTTCTGGTGGCCACGCCCTCGGGCGTGTCGCTGGCGCCAGAAGGCGGGGCACATCAGTCCATCGCCACGCCGCTGATCGGCATGTCGCAGGACGGGCTGGCCAGTTTCGAACCGGCCTTCGCCGATGAACTGGCCTGCATTATGGAATGGGCCTTTGCCTATATGCAGCGCGATGCGGCCAAGGCCGAAACCGCCGACTGGCAACGCGAGGCGGGGGGCGGGTCGGTCTATCTGCGCCTGTCCACGCGCGCGCTGGAGCAACCGCGCCGCAAGCTGGACACTATTCGGCAGGGGGTGATCGACGGCGCCTATTGGCTGCGTGCGCCGGGGCCGGATTGCGAAGTGGTCATTGCCTATCAGGGCACGGTGGCGACCGAAGCCATTGCGGCGGCGGGATCATTGGCCGAAGGGCGGCGCAATGTCGGCATCCTTGCGGTGACCTCTGCTGACCGCTTGAATGCAGGCTGGCAGGCTGCCCAGACCGCGCGGATCAACGGGCGCAGCGCCCAAAGCCATGTCGAGCAGCTGCTCGCCCCTTTGCCGCGCGATTGCCTGCTGGTCACGGTGATCGACGGGCATCCGGCCACCTTGTCCTGGCTTGGTTCGGTCCATGGTCACCGGGTGGCCGGGCTCGGGGTAGAGCATTTCGGCCAGACCGGCACGGTGGCCGATCTTTACCGCCATTTCGGCATCGACCGGAATTCCATCCTCAAGGTGATTGCGGGGCTGGCACCCGGCAGGCCCTTGCGCGCCGTCGGGGGACTTTGACATGCAGCATCGGTTCTGGGCCAATTACACCGCGCGGGATTTTGCCCGGTTGGACCGGTCCAGCCTGATCGCGGTTCTGCCGGTGGGGGCCATCGAACAGCATGGGCCGCATCTGCCCTTGTCGGTGGATCAGGCCATTCTGGATGGCATCATCGCCGCCACGGTACCGTTAATTCCGGATGACTGCCCGGCGCTGTTCCTGCCAACGCTGCCGGTTGGAAAATCGAACGAGCATTCTGAATGGCTCGGCACGCTGACCTTTTCGGCCCAGACCTTGATGGCGATGTGGATGGAGATTGGCGACTGTGTCGCTGCCGCTGGGGTGAAGAAGCTGGTGCTTCTGAACTCCCACGGCGGGCAGATCGCGCCGATGGACATCGTGGCGCGCGACCTTCGGGTCAAGCACAGGATGCTGACGGTGGCCGCAAGCTGGTTTGCCATGGGCACGCCTGAGGGGTTGTTGACCCCGGACGAAGACCGTTTCGGCATTCATGCCGGCGATCTTGAAACCTCGGTCATGCTGGCGCTCGACCCGGATCATGTGCAGATGCAGCATGCCCGCAATTTTTACCCCAGGATTGCCGACATCGCCCGCGACAACCGCCATCTTGGCCTGTCCATTGCGGGCAAGCTGGGCTGGCAGGCGCAGGACATGAACCCCGCCGGGGCCTGTGGCGATGCCACGAAAGCCACCGCTGACAAGGGCCGTGCCTTTATCGCACACGCTGCGGCCCAGATCGTGACCCTGTTGCATGAGGTGCACCGCATGCCGCTTTCCCACCTCGACACCAAAGCCGATCCGGAGGCCTGCGCATGACCGCGCCGCGCGCCGGTATGGCATACAGGTTAGTCGCTGACCCCGGTCCTGGTGTGGTCTCGCGGCCGGGGGCGGCGATTTCTTGTCTGAACTCCCCCGGGTTCCGGAGATTAGCAAGAAAGCGAGATATGACGTGAACCTTGATCTTTCCACCCTGCACTGGAATGGCCGGACAGTTGCCTTGACCCTTCGCGACGGGTTGATCGGAGCAATCACTCCGGTGGTCGGCCCCGCGCGGGCGGTGATCATGCCGCTGCCGGTCGATCCGCATGTGCATCTGGACAAGACCTTTACCATCGGGCGCGCCCGCGCCGACAAGCCCGGGCTTTTCGGCGCTATCGAAGCGATGGCCGCCGATGTCCTGCGCTGGAGCGCGGACGACATCCGCAACCGTGCGGGCCTCGCGTTGGCCGAGGCGCGGAATAACGGCATCCGGGCGCTACGCAGCCACGTCGACTGGGGGCAGCCCGAGGCTCCGCTGGCTTGGTCGGTCCTGAGCGAATTGGCGCAGGACTGGCAGTCGATCTTGCATTTGCAACGGGCGGCATTGGTGCCGCTGGACCTTTTGGGAGATGCCGAGCTTGGCCCGGCAATCGCGGCGCGGGTGGCGAAAGACAATGCCGTTCTGGGTTGCTTTATCTATGCCAATGCAGATCTTGATGCGAAACTTGCGCGGGTCTTTGCGCTGGCCGAACATCGTGGCCTGTTGCTTGACTTCCACGTGGATGAGGGGCTGGACCCCGGCTTGAGCGGCTTTGACAGCATCGTCGCGCTGACTGCGCGGCACGGTATGGCCGGAAGGGTGCTGTGCGGTCATGCCTGTGCGCTGTCGACCCGCCCCGAGGCAGAGGTGGCCCGCCTTCTCGACGCAGCCGCTGCAGCAGGCCTTGCGCTGACGGTCATGCCCACCACCAACCTTTATCTGCAGGACATGGCACCGGGGCGCAGCCCCCGGCAGCGCGGGCTGGCCCCGATGCAGGAATTGCGTGCGGCCGGCGTGCCGGTGCTATTGGGGGCCGACAATGTCGCCGATCCCTTCTATCCGCACGGCAGTTATGACCAGATCGAGGTGCTGAGGCTGGCCTGCCTTGCGGCACATCTGAACCCGGCTGACTGGCTGGAGGCCATTACCTCCGCACCGGCCCGCGCCATGGGTCTTTCCGTGCCCGTTCTGGACGTAGGCCAGCCTGCCGATTTCATCCTGATCGAAGGGACAGATTGGGACGCGGCACTGCGCTCGCCCCGCGCCCCGCGCCAGATCATCCGCTCTGGCATTGACCAAAACCTAGGAAGGGTAGCCGTATGACAGTTTCTGCAGAAAAACTTGCCCTGTTTCGCGCCGCGATCGGGGATATTCCCTGCCATGACGACCCGAAGCTGCTGGATGCGAAATCCAAGGACTACTACTGGTATTCGCCCATCCTGAAGGCCCAGCTTGATAACCATGTCGGCCAATTGATTGTCCTGCCGCGCAACGAAGCCGAGGTGATTGCCGTCGCCGCCGCCGTGGCCAAGTTGCGCATCCCGCTGACCCTGCGCGGCGGCGGCACTGGCAACTATGGCCAATGCGTGCCGATGGAAGGTGGGGTGATCCTCGAGACCACCAAGCTGGACCGCATTCTGGAGATCAGCCCGGGCCGCGTCATCTGCGAAGCGGGCGCGCGGGTCGAGCGTGTGGAAAAGGCCGTGGCTGAAACCGGGCAGATGCTGTCGATGTTCCCGTCAACCAAGCGGCTCGCCACCATTGGCGGGTTTGTCGCGGGCGGCTCGGGAGGGATCGGCAGTTTGCGCAATGGAATGCTCCGTGACGGCACGAATATCACGTACATCCGCATTGTGACCGTCGAAGAAGAGCCGAAGATCATCGAGTTGCACCGGCGCGATATCCTGAAAGTGCAGCACGCCTACGGCACCAACGGCATCATCACCGCGATGGATTACGCTCTGACGCCTGCAACCGACTGGCTGCACACGATTGCCTTGTTCGATGGCTATGACCGGGCGCTGGATTTTGCCGTAGAGGCGCAGGCAGAGGGCGTCGATGCCTATCTGATGACCGTGGTCGAACGGCGATTTGCCCGGTTCTACAAGCGGTTGGCTGCACATTTCCCGCAGGACCGTGACGCGGTGTTTTCCATGGTGGCCCCCGGAGAGGCCAAGGCTTTTACCGCTCGGGTCGCGGCGCATGGCGGGCAGATCAGCCTGTCGAAATCTCTGCATGACATGGAGGCGGCCAATCTGCCTCCGGCCTGGGAGTGCGGCTGGAACCACACCACGCTGCAGGCGCTGAAGCATGAGCCCGGGATCTGGACCTACCTGCAAGTAGCCTACCCGCGCCCCTTCGATCCGGCGCTCGTGCTGCGCCAGCAACAGCGTTACGGAGAGGAAGTCTACTTTCATCACGAAATGGCGCGGATAGACGGCAACATCCAGATTGTTGCCCTGCCGATTCTGCGGTGGAGCAGTCGCGAGCGCACCTACGAGATCATCCGCGAGATGGAAAGCCTCGACGGCTGCACGATCTTTGATCCCCATGTCATCACCATCGAGGATGGCGGGATGAAGGAAATCGACAGCACACAGATCAATTTCAAGAAACAGGCTGATCCCCATGGCCTGATGAACCCGGGGAAAACCCGGGGCTGGACGCCCGAGATGGCAAAGATCTGACACGACACCGGAGGCAGAAATGAAGACATCCGTTCTATGGACTGCAACCGTCCCGTCCACGAAAGCCAGGGCGGCCTTGGGCTGCCCGGGGCCGGCATCCGTGCCGTCGAGATGAGCATGGCGCGGTCGGTAGAATCAAGCTGGCGAATAATGTCTTCGCCGCAGAGCGGCCGGAAGGTACTCGTTCAGACAAGGAGCGGGCCATGCGCCTTCTGGTAATCTTCGCGCATCCAAGTCGCGAAAGCTACGGTGCGACCCTCTATGATCTGGCCTGCCGCACCCTGCTTGCGTCAGGCCACGACCTGCGCTGCCATGATCTTTACCGGGAGGGGTTTGATCCGGTTCTGTCGACTGAAGAGTGGCAGAACTATCTGACCCGCACCGATACGATCATCGCCAAGCACCCTGACCACGTCGCCGACCTGCAATGGGCCGAGGGTCTGGTGGTGATCTATCCGACCTGGTATTATGGGGCCCCGGCCATCCTGAAAGGCTGGCTGGAACGGGTCTGGCTGCCGGGCATCACGTTCGAAGTGTCCGACGGCAGGGAACGCCGGCCAAAGCCCAAGCTGCAGAATATCAGGCTCTTTGTCGGCATCACCACTTCGGGAAGCCCGTGGTGGTGGATCCGGCTGATCCGTGATCCGGGCCGAAGCCTGTGGACGCGCGGGCTGCGACCCTTGTTCAACATGCGCTGCAAGCTAGTCTGGCAGCAGCTTTACAACATGAACCACACGACGGATGCAGACCGCGCCGGGTTTCTGGCAAAGGTGGAACGCAGGCTCAAGACTCTGTAGGATAGTTGCATGACCGATATCGCCAAACCGCTCGCCCGTTACTCGGCCTGGCATCGAAGGGGGGATTTCATTTTCCTGTCCGGAATCATTGCCGTTAATACTGAGGCGGGCAAGATCATCCGCGGCTTTGCCGACCTGCCCCCCGGCATCGGCCCGACAATCGGCCAGACCGGCGAGTTTTCTGTCGATGCCAAGGATGGCCCGATCCTGGCGCAAAGCTGGTTCGTCTTTGATCGCTTGCGCGCCACGATGGCCGAAGCGGGCGGGACGATGGAAGACGTGTTCAAGCTGGTGCAGTATTTCCGCAACCTAGCCGATTTCCCCCGCTACAACACGGTGCGCCGGATGTTCTTTCCCGGCACACCGCCGGTTTCGACCGTGGTAGAAGTATCGGCGATGATGCCATCGGACGAGATCCTCATCGAGGTTGAGGCGACGGCCTGCCTGCCGGTCTTGCGCTGACGCGGGCCGACCTCGCCAGAGCGGGCCGACTACATGCCAGACCAACTCAGCGGCGGCCAGCAGCAGCGCGTCGCCATCATCCGCTGCATTGCGATGGAGCCGGAGGTTCTGCTGTTGGACGAGGTTACCTCGGCCCTTGACCCCGAACTGGTGGGCGAGGTGCTGGAGATCCTGAAGGACCTCGCCTTGGGCGGCATGACGATGCTTCTGGCAACACATGAGATGCGCTTCGCCCGCGACGTGGCACCCAGCGTCGTCTTCCTGCATCAGGGCCAGTTGATCGAAAAGGGCCCGCCCGGCCAGATCTTCGAAGCCC
>CAMAQR010000053.1 GCA_945860375.1 Pseudorhodobacter antarcticus | reverse complement strand
CTGATTGTTCGCATGGCCGAGCAGCACGCGGACACGATCGATAGAATCAAACGGAGGTTTTGGGAATGAGCCGCGACCGCGCCAACTTTCGCCAATCCGACCTGACCCGCGCCGTCAAGGGCGCCATTGCCGGAGGATTGCCCGTTGTCAGATCGGAAATTTCAAGCGACGGTAGCATCAGGCTTTGGCACACCGAAGCCGCAACAGAAACAGACCCCCTCGCAGAATGGAAATCCGCTCGTGAAAATCGCGCTGCGCGGCGTGCATAAGGTCAAGCGAAAGCTGGCAGGCGGCGGGTTCTCGCTGCACTTCTACGCATGGCGCGGCGGCCCGAAGATCGAAGCCGTGCCGGATAGCCCGGAGTTCGTCGCGGAGTTCCAGCGCCTGACCGCAGAGCGCAACAAGCCGGTCAGTTATGCCGGCACGTTTCAAGACCTCATAAACGGCTATCGGCGCAGCCCGATGTTCACCGAGTTAGCGCCAACAACGCGCGCCGGGTACACGCGGCAAATCCGCAAGATCGAAACCGAATTTGGCGATCTGCCCATTCGCGCCTTGGAGATCCAGGCGGTGCGCGGCGAGTTTCTGGACTGGCGCGACGCCATGACCAGCCGCCGCGAAGCCGACTATGCGCTGACCGTTCTGGCCCGCATCTTGTCATGGTCCAAAGACCGGGGCCGGATCAGCGCAAACCACCTTGAGCGGCCCGGCAGGCTCTATTCCGGCAGTCGGGCGGAATCGGTGTGGAGTGAGGCGGAGATTGATGCACTGATGCGCGTGGCAAGCCCTGCGGTGGCGCTGCCAGTGCTGATCGCCCTGCATACCGGGCAGCGCGAGAATGACGTGCTGCGCCTGCCGTGGTCGGCCTATGACGGGCAAGCCCTGAACCTGCGCCAAACTAAGACCGGGCGGCACGTCCGCATCCCGATCAGTGCTGAGTTGCGCCCGGTGCTGGACGCAGCGCCACGGGTTGCCGTGACGATCTGCGCCACCAGCCGCAACGCGACATGGACCAATGACGGATTCCGCGCCAGCTTTGGAAAGGCCAAGATTGCAGCCGAGATTGTGGGCCGCACCTTCCACGACTTTCGCGGCACGGCAGTCACCCGGCTGGCAGTCGCTGGCTGCACAGTGCCAGAGATTGCGACGATCACCGGCCACGATCTGAAAACCGTCGAAACGATCTTGAGCCGCCACTATTTGAGCCGCACAAACGCGCTTGGGGAATCGGCCATTTTGAAGATGGACCAGCACAGAGCCAGAACGTAAATTGTAAACGGGGGTGTAAACGGGTCCAGAGTGCAGCGCCGACAGCTAGTCTAACCCGTTGTTTTATTTGGTGGCGAGGGAGAGACTCGAACTCTCGACCCCACGATTATGAGTCGTGTGCTCTAACCAACTGAGCTACCTCGCCACTGGCGCCGTGATTAGGCGGGCGCGGGGGGGGCGTCAAGGGGAAAACGCAAAGCGTGGGGATCGCCGATAGGCAGGTTAAGGCAGGGTTCGACCGGTGTTGCGACGTCACTGTCGCAGGTTGCGCCACCCGGACGATGACACTGGCCCGACAGGTGCGGTGAGGCCTTGGGCGGGTTCAACCCCGCCCTACGATTCCTGTGCCGTCGCATGCGCCACGCGGGGGCGGCCGGTGGCGGTGGCGGTGACGGTGGCCTCGATGAACATGGTGCGGCCCTCGATGCTGGCCTCGCGGATGTCGCGGGCAACCGTGATGCGCAGGTCTTCCGCTCCGGCGGTACGGGCGCGGCTGGTGGCCTCTGTCGTCAGCGCGGCTTCCAGCGCGGCAAGCGCCGTATCGCGGTCGTTGAACTGCAACAGGCCGTCGGGCAGATGCGCGGTGAAGCGGCCTTCCGATGGGCTGGACAGCAGCGCCTGCGCGCGTTGGCTGACCTGACCGACCACCGCACCGATGGCATTGGCGACGCCTGCGTGTTCCGGCAGAATCATCTGACAGCCCAGCCGCTCCCCGACCGCGCCGTAGTAGGACGGGGCCGAGGCGCCAAGGCCGATCACCGGCACGCCCAGCCTTGTGCTGATTTCCAACACGCCGCGATGCTGCGACAATCCGGCTTTGGTCAGCGGGTGACGGGCCAGAGCGCCCGTGTCCTGACCGTCGAAAGCGGGGTCTTCGTCGAAAGCGGCCTCCAGCAGGCAATCGACGGTTTGCGCCGTCAATTGGTCGATGATCTGGTGGGCCAGTGTCTCGGCATTGGCAGCAAAGCGGTCGCCCGCACCGTTGCGCCGACGGCCCAGCAATCGCACGGCTTTTTCCGACGCGGTGCCATCCCAGGCGTCCAGACGGCCCAGAACATGGGACGCATCCGAGGGCGTCACACCCGCGATCATCACCAGCCCGCGCGCGACAAGGCGTTCCAGCGCGGCCACTTCCAGCCGGGACGACAGCGCCCGCGCCATTGGCATCGGTTCGCTGATGCGCGCCAGAACGGCGGCTTCACGCGCGGTCAGACCGCCGGTTTGTCCGGCCATCGGCACGACAAAACGGCCATCGAACTCGCCCGCAGTGTCCGACGACAGCGCGCGGTCCAAAGTGTCATGCACCATTTTGCCATGGTCGGCGGCCAGCAGCGCCACCGGGATCAGACGGCGGGGGCCAAGGCGCAGACCCCCCAGCAGACCTTCGGTTTTCAGATGCACTTCGCTGTCGCCGCCAAGCCCGGTGGTGCGCATTGCCACAGCCTCGACCATGGTGCGAAAGCCGCCGACGCGGGCGCCTTGCGGGTCAATCTCGGGCAGGCCGCCACGCAGCAGGGCGACGTCAGTGGTGGTGCCGCCGATGTCGCTGACCAGCGCGTCTTGCGCGCCAGTCAGCCAGCGCGCGCCGACGATGGAGGCCGCGGGGCCAGACAGGATCGTCTCAATGGGCCGTTCGCGCACCATAGCGGCCGAGATCAGCGCGCCGTCCCCGCGCACCACCATCAAGGGCGCGTGGATGCCAACCGCCAGCAAATGGCGTTCGCAGGCGGCGACAAGGCGGTCGATCATGCCGATCAGCCTTGCGTTCAACACCGCAGTCAGGGCGCGTTTGGGGCCGTTCAGTTGCGCCGACAATTCATGCGAGCAGGTGACGGGCCGCGCGGTCAGTTGGCGGATCAGATCGCGCACCGCAACCTCATGCGCGGGATTGCGGGTGGCAAAGCGGGCGGCGACAGCAAAGCCCATGACCTGCGGGCCAAGTTCGGTGATGGCCGTCGTCAGGGTGGCGATGTCCAGCGGCGCGGTCTGGGTGCCGGCGTGGCTGTGGCCGCCCGCGATGCGGATCACCGGATCACCCTTGAGCGCCTCGGTCAGCCCGCCGCGTTCCAGATCGCCGTCGTCAAAGCCAATGAAGATCAGCGCGACACGACCGCCCTGCCCTTCGACCAGCGCGTTGGTGGCCAGCGTGGTGGACAGCGACACCAGCGCCACATCAGCAGCATTTATGCCAGCGCCCGCCAGCGCCGCATCCACGGCGCGGCCAATGCCCAACGCCAGATCGGCACGGGTGGTCAGAGATTTGGCATGGCCGATCACACGGTCGGCGGCATCGTCCACGATCACCGCATCGGTGTAGGTGCCGCCGGTATCGACACCCAGAAAATAGGCCATGTTTGCTGTCCTGCGCTGTTCGTTGAGGTCAGATAGCCCGACTGAAAGGCCAAGTCAGCCCTCGACGCGACGTTTCAGAGCAGTTCGGCGGCGGTTTTGGTCATCCCACGGCAAGATCTGGGCTAACCGTCGCGCCGTTGCACCAAGGCTGGATCGGCTTTGCCGAAGTGACTGTCACCGAAGATGTTTGCGCAGAGGCTTGCAACATTCAGGCAAAGTGTCGAGATCAGCCGCGCAAGGGTTTGCGTTTGCGGCGGTAGGCGGCGGGAATGCCTTGGACCTCACGGTATTTGGCAACGGTGCGTCGGGCGATCTGCACCCCGGTTTCCTCGGTCAACGCCATGGCCAGGGCGGCGTCGGACAGCGGTTTGGCCGGGTTTTCGGCACCGATCAGGCGAGCCAGACGGTGGCGCAGGGCCGCGCCTGCCACTTGCGGACCATCAGGGTCGCCAATGGCAGCGCTGAACATCTGGCGCAGCCACCACGTGCCATGGGCCGTGTCGATGCTGGCCCCGGCGACCACGCGGCTGATGGTGCTTTCGTGCAGGTTCAGCGCCAGCGCCAGATCGGCCATGGTCATCGGGGCAAGCGCGATCGGCCCCAGCGCCAGCGCCTGTTGCTGACGCGCAAGGATTTCCCGCGCCACCGCCAGCAGGGTGATGTTGCGCGCCTCCACCATCCGCAGCACCGCCCGCGCGGCGGTCAGCTGCGCGCCGCCGCGGCCATCGTCCTCCACCCGCAGATCAGGCAGGGCCGAGCGGTTCAGCGCGACGGCCCAGCCGCCATCCGGCAGGGCGCGCACCTCCAGATCGGGTTCGCGCAACTGCGCCGCAGCGAGGGGCGAGAAATCAGTCCCGGGCTTGGGGTTCATCGCGCGGATGCTGCGAAAGCGTTCCAGAATCTGCGCCTCTGTCACCAAACAAATCCGGGCCAGCCGCGCCAGATCGCCCGCGGCCAGCAGATCAAGATGGCCCAGCAAGGCCACCATCGGAGCATCCAGCACGCCCGCGTCTTTGGCCTGCAGCAGCAGACATTCCGACAGGTTGCGCGCAAACAGGCCCGGCGGGTCGATGGTTTGCAGATGGCGGAGCACGGCCTCGGCCTCTGGCAGTGACGCGCCCGCCTCGGCGGCGATCTTGGGCAGAGGCAGCCCCAGCCAGCCCGAGGGCTCCAGCGCGTCGGCCAACGCCAGCGCGATGCGGCGGTCTCGCGGGGACAGGGGCATCTGGTCAATCGCGGCCATCACATGGGCGATCAGGCTGGGGGCGGCCTCTGCGGCCTCTGGCTGGGCGGTGCCGCTGGCTTGCATCACGCCGGACCAGCGCGGCAGCCAGTCTTGCAGACCGGACGGAGGGGCCACAGACAACCGCAAATGGGGATTGTCCGCTGCCTGTTCCTCCAGATACCGGGTCAGCCCGGCGGCATCACTGCGCAGCAGGGTGATCGCGGTGAACAGACTGGCATTGAGCGCCAGCTTCTGGGTTTGGGTCAGGTTGATGCTGGTGCGGTTGCTGTGCATGGGCCAAGGTTAGGGGGTGTGGCAGCAGGGCGCAACCGGGGTGCTGGCCATTGCGGGCGCACAAGGGTAGGCAGGGTGCAAAGTGAGGGCGCGATGCGGCAGGCAGATTTTCCGGTGGTCAAGGATTTGGTGCTGATCGGCGGCGGTCACGCGCATGCTCTGGTGCTGCGGATGTGGGCGATGGATCCTGTGCCCGGCGTGCGGGTGACGGTGATCAACCCCGGTCCGGCGGCACCTTACACCGGCATGCTGCCCGGGCTGATCGCGGGGCACTATACGCGCGCGCAGATCATGATTGATCTGATGCGGCTGGCGCGGTTTGCGGGCGCGCGGGTGATCCTGGACCGGGTTGTTGGCATCGACCGCGACGGCGGGCAGGTGTTGTTGGCGGGGCGCGCACCGCTCGCCTTTGACGTGGCGAGTTTGGACATCGGCATCGCGTCCGATTTGCCCAATCTGCCGGGCTACGCTGAACATGCGGTCGCGGCCAAACCCTTGGGCGGATACGCTGATCGCTGGCAGGCGTTTCTGGCGCGGGGATTGCAGAGGCCGCGCGTGGTGATCGTGGGTGCGGGTGTGGGCGGGGTAGAGCTGGCTCTGGCCTCGGCGCATCGGTTGGGGGCAAAGGCCGAGGTCACGCTGTTGGAACAGGGCGGCACCGTTTTGCCCGGCATCGGTGCCGGGGCGCGGGGCGCGTTGCTGGCGCATCTGGACCGCGCCGGGGTGCGGCTGTTGACGGGTGCACGGCCCGCGCGGATTGAGGCAGATGCGGTGGTGCTGGCGGATGGTCGCCGCTTGCCGTCCGATTTCACGCTGGCGGTGGCCGGGGCGCGACCGCAAGAATGGCTGGCCGAAACCGGGCTAACGCTGCATCAGGGGTTTGTCAGCGTTGCCAACACCTTGCAAAGTTCAGACCCTGCGATCTTTGCAGTGGGGGATTGCGCCTACATGGGCTTTGCGCCGCGCCCCAAGGCCGGCGTTTATGCGGTGCGCGCGGCCCCGGTGCTGTTGCACAACCTGCGCGCGGCGCTGTTGGACGGTCCGATGCAGGCCTTTGCGCCGCAGCGCGATTACCTGAAGCTGATCTCGACCGGCGGTCAGGGGGCGGTGGCAGACAAATGGGGGCTACCGCTGAATGGCGGCTGGCTTTGGCGGCTGAAGGACCGGATCGACCGCAAGTTCATGGCAAAGTTTGAGGATTATCCGGCGATGGCCGTGCCAATGATCCCGGCGCGCGCCGTAAAGAGCTTGCGCGCCGCGATGGGGGACAAGCCGCTGTGCGGTGGCTGCGGGGCCAAGCTGGGGGCGAATGATCTGGGGGCGGCCTTGGCGGGATTGCCTGCGCCAAGACGGGCCGATGTGCTGTCGGGCCGGGGGGATGATGCGGCGATCCTGCAGGCGCAGGGCGGGGTGCAGGTGTTGACCACCGACCATTTGCGCGCCTTTTCGCAGGATGCAAGGCTGATGGCGCGGATCGCCGCCGTGCATGCCTGCGGCGACATCTGGGCGATGGGCGCTGCGCCGCAAGTGGCGCTGGCGCAGATCACCTTGCCGCGACTTTCGGCCGAAAAAGGCGCCGAGATGCTGGCCGAGATCATGGCCGAGGCGGCATCGGTTTTTGGCGATGCGGGCGCGGATGTGGTGGGTGGGCACACCTCCGTTGGGGCCGAGCTGACGATCGGCTTTACCGTCACCGGGCTGGCTGCGCGCGCGATCACCAAGGCGGGGGCGCAGCCCGGCGATGTGCTGATCCTGACCAAACCCTTGGGCAGCGGCACGATCATGGCGGCAGAAATGGCGCTGGCCCGCGTGCCAGACTTGATTTTGGGCGAGGCGGTGGCAGCGGCTTTGGCGGTGATGAGCCATCCATTGGGCGCGGCTTCAGCGATTCTGGCCCCGCAGGCGCGGGCGATGACGGATGTGACAGGCTTTGGTCTGGCCGGGCATCTGCTGGAGATACTCGACGCCTCGGGCGTGGGTGCGCGGCTGACTGCGGCGGCTGTGCCGGTGCTGCCGGGCGCTTTGGCGCTGGCCGCCGCCGGACAGGGGTCAAGCCTCGCACCCGCCAACCGCGCGGCGACTTTGGGCCGCGTGACCGGGGAAGACGGGCCTTTGATGGCGCTGCTGCATGATCCACAAACCGGAGGCGGTCTGCTGGCTGCGGTTCCGTCCGAGGCGGCCCCTGCCCTGCTGGCGGCGTTGGTGGCGGCAGGCGAAAAGGCGGCCATTGTGGGCGAAGTGGTGGCCGGGGCGCAGCGGATAGAGATATCCTGACGCAGGGTCCGGCTGCATCAGCCAAGGCGGGGGTTTCACACCAAGCAACGTATTTGCATTTGCAAGCAGGTGCCCGCGTCCCCGCAGGATATATTCTGACAGGTGAAACACAATTTTAGTAAAATTTGACCGGCTTGGAAGCAAATGGATCGTCTCAATCCATTGCTGTTTCACAAATACTCACCCTACTGGCCCAAGGCCATGAACAAGTGTCGGCAACAAAGTCGCAATGCGGTCGGCCAAGCCGGTCAGATCGGCGGGCGACAGGCTGCCCACGGACAATTCGGTCTGCCCCGCCTCCATCCGCGCGCGGTGTTTTTCATACCGCGGGTCATAGTGTTGCTGCATCAGGCTTTCCGCAAGTGGCGTGAAATCAGCCGCCAGCGCCAGCGCTTGCCAATCGGCAATCTGTTCGGCGGCATGGGCAGGGCGCAGCCGGTCAATCACCGCCGCCAGCCGCGCGCCATCGGCGCAGATATCGGCGTAGGCGCTTGTCAGATAGGTCGCGCGGGCGGCGGCTGGCGCGCTGATCGAGATGCGCGGGGCGCGGGTCATCGCCTTCCAGATCTCGGGCGGCAGGCGGCAATCACCGACCTTTGAACTTTCGGCCTCGATCACCACCGGGCGGGTTGGGTCCAGTTTGGCAATTGCCATGGCCAAGGCGGATTCAAACGCCTTTTGCGACGGCTGCGGCCCCATCGCACCGAAAAGTGAGCCGCGATGGCGGGCAATACCTTCCAGATCAATCACTTGGATCCCGCGCGCGGGCAGCAGGTTCAGGACCTCGGTCTTGGCCGATCCGGTGTTGCCGTCCAGCACCACCACGGGTGCCGGAAACGGCGTGTCATAAACCGCCTTCACCACCAGCGCCCGCCACGCCTTGTAGCCGCCAGAAATCAGTTCCACCCGCCAGCCGATCTGCGACAGGATCGAAGCGAAAGAGCCGGACCTTTGCCCGCCCCGCCAGCAATAGACCAAGGGCTGCCAACCACCCGGTTTGTCCGCGAGTGCGGTCAGCAGGTGATGAGCCGCGTTCTGCGCCACCAAAGCCGCGCCCAGTTTGCGGGCGGTAAAGGGGTTGACCTGTTTGTAAATGGTGCCGACCTGCGCGCGTTGCGCATCATCCAGCACCGGCAGGTTGATCGCGCCGGGCAGGTGATCCTCGGCGTATTCGGCAGGGGCGCGCACGTCGATGATGTCATCAAAGCCGTGCGCGGCAAGGTCTGCAAGGGATGTCAAGGTTATGGTCATGGCTGTTCATAGCGGGTTCCGGGGCTGGCGGAAAGGTGCCAGGGGGGAGGAAAGGCTCTGGCGCTGGGTCGGTAAGGCACGACAGCGCGCCTTGCCCTACCCGGTCACTTGAACCGGTCGAGCAGCTTTTGCAACGGGTTGCGCGCATCTGCAGGCGGAGCCTCGGGTGCAGGGCCCTTCGCCATCGCCACCGCTTTGGGCGGGCGTTCGGTTCCCGTAGACGCGCGGGGCGGGGCCATCCGCAGGGCAACCGCATTCATGAATTTTGCGGCGTCGCCGTCGGCCAGATGCGGCGCGCCGTCGGACAGCCCACGCAGAAGATCATCAAGCCAGTCCTGATCGGCCTTGGCGAAATCATGCAGCACATAATCGGCAACGGCGTCCTTGTGGCCGGGGTGGCCGATGCCCAAGCGGACGCGGGCGTAGGCCTCTGACATATGGCCGTGGATGGAACGCAAGCCGTTATGCCCGGCGTGGCCCCCGCCTTGCTTGACGCGGCATTTGCCGGGGGCGAGGTCCAACTCGTCATGGAACACGGTGATCGCCTCGACCCCCAGCTTGTAAAAGTCCGCCGCCGCACGCACCGATTGACCCGACAGGTTCATGAAGGTTTCCGGTTTCAGCAGCACAACCTTTTCGGCCCCAAGCCGACCTTCGCTCACCTGCGCCTGATAGGCGCGCCGCCATGGGCCAAAACCATGATCCGAGGCGATGCGGTCCAGCGCCATGAAGCCGATGTTGTGGCGGTTGCCCGCATATTTCGCGCCCGGATTGCCCAAGCCCACAAATAGTTTCATCACGCCGCCCTTGCCTGCCCAACAGCCCCTTCATTGCCTGCCAATGCCTTGCGATGCAAGCCGGTCTGTCTTGACTTGACGCAAGCACACCGCCAGCCTAGCCCCTGACAATGGCGGCCAACAGGAGCCCTGCGTGCGGATCACCGTTTTGGCATCGATGCGAAATGAGGGCCCGTTCATTGTCGAATGGGTCTGCTGGTATCGGATGCTGGGCTTCACTGATGTGGTGGTCGTGACCAACAATTGCAGTGACCATTCCCCTGCCCTGTTGGACGCGTTGGCCACGGCGGGTTGGGTGCAGCACCTGCGCCATGATGTGCCTGTGGGGCAAAAAATCACCCGGGCCAAGCTGGCGGCGGCAGCCGAGTTGAAGGTGGTGCGGCGGTCAAACTGGCTGATGGTCTGCGATGTGGATGAATTTCTGGTGATCCATAGCGGCGCAGGCAAGATTGGCGATCTGCTGGATCTGTCGGCGGCACCGCCCTATCTGGGCATGTCGCTGAACTGGCGGGTGTTTGGCACCTCGGGTCTGCAGGCCTATGAAGACACTCCGGTGCATCGGCAATTTGTCTATGCCCTGCGGCAAAAGGCGATGCTGTCGCGCACGGTGAAATCCATTTTCAATCAGGTCAAGCGGTTTGAGAGGCTGACCGAACACAGCCCCTGCGGTTATGATTTTGGCAAGGCAGGAAAGGCGTGGGGCGATCCGGGCATGGCTTGGGTGAACTGCGAAGGGCAGCCGTTGACGGCTTGGCAACCGGGCGGCCGCCATCTGCACCTGATGGAGCGTAACCGCGTCAGCTATGAGGTGGCGCAGATCAACCACTACATGTTGCGGTCGGTGGAAAGTTACAGCCTGAAGATGGGCAGCACCTCACCCGTCGCGTTGAGCAACCGCTACGACAGCGGCTATTTCCGGCGCGCCGACGGCGGCGATCAACTGGACAGCTCTGCCTTCCGCTATGCCGCCGAGTTCGACGCGATGCATGCGCAGGCCATGGCGCTGCCCGGCGTTGCGCAGTTGCACGCGCAGTGCTGCGCAGATCATGTGCAGGCGATCGTCGAAAAAGCAGGAGGGCGGGCGACGGATGACCCGCGATTTGCTGCTTTCGTGGCGCGGGCGGCTCATCAAGCCTGACCGCTTTCGTCGCGGGTCTGGCAGTCTGCGTGGGTTTCATCTTGGTCTCAATATCCCCGCCGGAGGCCCTTTGTCAGGCCAAGAGCCTCCGGCGGGGATATTGAGACCAAGATGAAAACACCGGAAGCAGGCATGTTTGATCAGCGGCGCGGCAAAAGCAAAGGCGCGGCAGGTTTCCCCGCCGCGCCTTAAAACCCAATCCCGAAGGATTATTCTGCAGTGTCGATGAAGCCAGCCGGGGCCGACACGTTCGCGATTACGAAATTGCGGTCAATGCTGGCCTTGGTGCCTTCGGGCAGCACAACGTCGTTGATGTGGATCACATCGCCGATTTGCTTGCCGGTCAGGTCCACGGTGATGTGGTCCGGGATGTCGCCAGCCAGAACGTTCAACTCGACGTCGTTGCGCACAACGGTCAAGGTGCCGCCACGCTTCAGACCCGGTGACGCTTCGTGGTTGATGAAGGTCACGTGGATGAACAGGTTGATACGATTCTCGTCATGCAGGCGCATCAGGTCGATGTGGGTCGGCAGATCTCTGACCACGTCGCGCTGGACGCCCCGGCAGATCACATGCACGTCCGGCATGCCTTCAACCTTCAGGTTGAACAGCGACGACAGGAAGCGGCCCGCGCGCAGACGCTTGAGCAGGGCGTTGTAGTTGATCTGGATCGGCTGTGGGGCGGTGTTATCGCCATAGACGATACCGGGAACGAAGCCATCGCGACGAGCTTGACGAGCGGCCCCCTTGCCTGTCCCCGTACGTACTTCGGCGTGAAGATCTAGGATCTCGCGTGCCATAGGTGTTTCTCCATTTATATATCCGCCAACGTTCAAGGGTGCATGGCGCGACTGCGGGCAGGTAGCAGGGAATCACCCGGAAGGGAAGCGGCAATTGGGTCGCCGCTGGCGGCGGTGCTGTCGCGGTTGGGCAAGCCCGGTTTTGTGTGCCGCGTTAGGTCTTGCGCCTTGGACCCGGAGCTTGCATGACCTTTCTGAACACCCTGCGGATCGCCCGTCCCGCCGTAGCCGCTTTTGCGGCGATGGGCGTGCTTTGGGGGACTTTTGCCGCCAGCCTGCCCGATATAAAGTCCATGCTGGACGTCGACGAGCAGCACTTGGGCGCGTTGATGTTCATGACGCCGATTGCGGCGGTGGCCGCCATGTTGGTGGCCCCGGCAGCGGGGGTGGGGTTTGGTCGCTGGGCCTTGCCGATTGCTTGCGCGCTCATGTGTCTGGCCTTTGTCCTGCCCGGTCAAAGTGCCAGCCTGTGGCTGTTTCCGCTGGCGATGATGGCTTGCGGCGCGGGCACGGGGCTGACCGATGTGCTGATGAACGCGCGGGTGGCCGCACTGGAGGCTCAGCGTGGGATGCATCTGATGAACCTGTGTCACGCCGCCTATTCCTTTGGCTATGCCGGAGCGGCCGTGCTGACCGGGGCGATGCGGCAGGCAGAGTGGTCACCCGGCTTGGTGTTGGGCACGATGGCGGTGGTGGCTGGGGTGATCACGGTTGCGACGCTGGAACGCGATGGGCGGATCGACGGGTTGCGGCGGCCCAAAGGGCCCGGCGCGGCGCATCTGGGTTGGGTGCCGGTGATCGGCGGCGCGATGGTGCTGATCGCCTTTCTGACCGAAAACGCCGCCGAGAACTGGTCAGCGCTGCATATTGAACAGTCTTTGGGCGGCAGTCCAGCGCATGGGGCGATGGGACCGGCGGCAATGGCGTTGACCATGGGCGTCGCGCGGTTGTTCGGCCAGAGCCTTGCGGGGCGCATCCCGGCAGGCGTGTTGTTGTCGGGGGGCGCTGCGATTTCCGCCATTGGGGCGTTGGGGGCGGCCATGGCGGGGACGCCTGCGATGGCTTATGCCGGCTTCATCGTGATGGGGATCGGGTCCTCGGTGATTGCGCCCACGGCATTCTCGTTGGTCGGGCAGAAGGCCGCCCCAGAGGCGCGGGCGCGGGCGGTGGCGCGGGCGACCTTGCTGGGATATTTCGGCTATTTCTTTGGTCCGCCGCTGATCGGGCTTATCGCCGGGCAGATGGGGTTGCGGTTTGCGTTTGTCTTTGCCGCAGTGATCTTGGCAGGAGTGCCAATTCTGGCGCGGATGTTGGTGCGACGGTAGCGGTTGGCGCGGAAGAACCCGCTTTACACTATGCCCAAATGCCTTCGAAATCGGCCGGCACCAGCACTTGCTCGCGGCTGATGTTGCGCGCCTTTTGCACGCCACACAACGCCATCGAGATGTCGAGTTCCTGCTGGATCACCTCCAGCGATTTGGTCACACCCGCTTGGCCCCCAGCGCCCAGACCGTAGATATAGCTGCGCCCGATGAAGGTGGATTTCGCGCCCAAGGCCAGCGCCTTCAGCACGTCCTGTCCAGACCGGATGCCGCTGTCCATGTAAACCTCGGTCTGATCCCCAACCGCGCGCACGATCGAGGGCAGCGCACGGATCGCCGACAACGCCCCGTCCAACTGCCGCCCGCCGTGGTTCGACACCACCATCGCATCAGCCCCGACATCGGCGGCCATCCGCGCGTCGTCGGCGTCCAGAATGCCCTTCAGGATCAGCTTGCCGCCCCATTGGTCGCGGATGCGCCGCACTTTGCCCCAGTCCAGCATCGGGTCGAACTGTTCATTCGCCCATTTGGTCAGATCGGCCAGATCGGTGACGCCTTTGACATGGCCCACAATGTTGCGGAAGGTCCGCCGTGGCGTTTGCAGCATGCCCAGCGCCCAAGCGGGCTTGGTCGCGATGTTGATCAGGTTGGGGATCGTCAGTTTCGGCGGGCTGCTCAGGCCGTTTTTCAGATCCTTGTGCCGCTGTCCCAAAATCTGCAGATCGAGCGTCAGCACCAAAGCCGGGCATTTGGCCTTACGGGCGCGTTCGATGATTGCATCGACGAAATCTTCATCCTTCATGACGTAAAGCTGAAACCAGAACGGCGTCGGGCTGGCGGCGGCGACGTCCTCGATCGAACAGATCGACATCGTGGACAGGGTGAAGGGCACGCCAAATGCCGCTGCGGCACGGGCGGCCTTGATCTCACCATCCGGGCATTGCATGCCGGTTGATCCAACGGGGGCGAGTGCCACCGGCATCGAGACAGGCTGGCCGATCATCGTGGTGGCGGTGCTGCGCCCGGTCAGATCACGGGCAACCCGTTGACGCAGGCGGATTTTGGCAAAATCAGAAGTGTTTTCGCGGAAGGTCTGTTCGGTGTAAGACCCGCTTTCGCAATAGTCGTAGAACATCTTCGGCGTGCGCTTTTTGTAAACTTGCTTCAGATCGTCGATGCAGGTGATCACAGCCATGGCGCGTGCCCTTATGTTGAAATTGGTTATGAAGGCTTACCAATTTCACGGATTTGGCGCAATGGGTTTTGCACCTGCTTATGCAAAAGCAGAGGGCTTTCCGCCCCCTTTTGGCTGCGCCAACTTACCCCGAAGATATTAGAGCAGAACGGATGACAGTTTCAGTCGAAGTTGACTGGATTCAGGCTGAATGTGCGCCCGCCGCCAAAGCGGCGACAAAGGCCAGCACCTCGGCCACTGGTCTGCCGGTGCTGATTTCCTTGACGATTGCCGATCCGACCACACAGCCATCAGCCACACCCGCAATCGCCGCAGCCGCTTCTGGCGTGTTGATGCCAAAGCCCACGATCACCGGCAAATCGGTAGACCGTTTGATGCGCGCCACCTCTGGTCCGACATCACCCGCCTGTGCCGCAGCGGCACCGGTGATGCCGGTGACAGAGACGTAATAGACAAAGCCCGATGTGTTGGTCAGCACCTTGGGCAGGCGCTTGGCATCGGTTGTGGGCGTGGCAAGCCGGATGAAGTTCAGGCCGGCCTTTTGCGCGGGGATGCAAAGCTCCTCATCCTCTTCCGGTGGCAGGTCGACAATGATCAACCCGTCGATCCCGGCATCCCGCGCCTGCACCAGAAACAAATCGACACCGCGCGCATAGATCGGGTTGTAATAGCCCATCAACACGATCGGGGTCACATCGTCGCCCGCGCGGAAATCGCGGACCATCTGCAGGGTTTTGTCCAGCGTCATGCCACCTTCCAGCGCGCGCTGCCCAGCCAGTTGGATGGTTTGGCCGTCGGCCATTGGATCGGTAAAGGGCAGGCCCAGTTCGATCACATCAACGCCCGCTCCGGGCAGACCCTTCATCACCTCCAGAGACCGCGCCACGTCCGGATCACCGGCCATGATATAGGAGACAAAAGCCTTCTTGTTCTGCGATTTCAGCCGCGCGAAGGTCGTGTCGATTCTGGTCATGCTGTGGCCCGTCCCTGCAAACTTTCGCCTCGGTTTGCACTTTAGCGAGAAGAATATCAATGGTCGACGCTTGGCAATGTCATCGACTGATGCCAAGCAGAGCAACCTGTCACATTCATTGGGTTTCTGAAACAGTGTCATCACCAACCCGCGCTTTCGCCTCTGTTGCCTTCCTGGCTGCGGCAGCCCTGTCCTGCGTGGTTATTCTGATCCCATCCATTGCAGCGGACAAACCCGGAATTGGGGCCTTCATTGCACTTCTGACAGGCGGGGTGCTGATGTCTCGGTGCAGATTGCACGCCATATCGCAGGGATTCTTTTGGCTGGTGCTGCCAGCGGCGGCTTTGCTGATACCGACCGTGACAGTTGCACGTTCTTTTCGCAGCCTTGACATGGTGTCGGTGCTTTTCCACGCTCATGCGGGTGTTGCCGACGCCGGAATTGAGGGGCTTGAGACCGAGATCCTACAGGCCGTTCTGGCGGCTGTCTTTATGGTGATTTCACTCTGGGCGCTTGCGCGGCTTTGGGGTTCGACTTGGCGCAAGATCCTGTCGATGGCGTTGTTGCTGGTGCTGATCAACCCGTTTGTGACCGCGTTTGCCGTTCTGGCAGTCACGCCGGGGCCCAAGGCTGATCTGACAAAAGTTTTGGTCACGCCGCGGCTTGGCGATGTGCCGACCCCTGCCGTAGACCTTTTGCTGATCTATCTTGAGGGGACGGATCGGCAGTTTGCCGACCCCGCTGTTTGGGGGGATGCCTATGCCCCGCTGCACAATTTTGCTTCAGAAGGCGTTACCTTCAATCGCGTCAGCCAGATTGTGGCGACAGGATGGAGCCTTGCCGGAGTGACCGCATCCCTGTGCGGCGTCCCCATCGTGCCAAGGGGACTGCTGTACGGGATGAACTTTGAAAAGATGCACAGTTACATGCCGGGCGCCACCTGCCTTGGCGATCTTGCCCAAGAGGCGGGCTACCAGACGGCATTCGTTGTTGGCGGCCCATTGGAGTTTGGCGGGCTGGATATGCTGTTTGGTCCGGAGCATGGGTTTAAAAAAGCTGTGGGCCGCGATGAACTGCGCAAGATTTATCCCAAGCCAGAAACAGACGCAGCCTTGATTGGCTGGACGCTGGATGACCAGTTGGTTTTCAAACATGCCAGAGCCCTCCATGTGGAAATGCTTGCCAAACCGGGCCCCTACGCACTTGTCATCGAAACAATTGGTCCTCATGGCCAAAAGGGGTATTTGTCACGTCATTGCGCAGCCGATGGAAAGGCGCAATTCAGCAGGGACACAGACCGGGTCTTGCGCTGCACCATCGACGATGCCATTCAATTTGTAAAAGAAGCGCGCGCGCGGCAGGCGGCGACACGCCCGGGGCATCCATTGTTGGTGGTGCTTCAATCAGATCACTTGAACCATGACGCGCTCACTCCGAATGTTGCAACAGAATACGGCGGCTACAACACAGTCATGATGGCCGGCGCGGATTTGCCTGCCGGCTTGGTGGTGAATAAGCCCGCAGGCATGATTGATGTTTATCCGACCATCCTTCAGGCGCTCGGATTGCAGCATCCCCCATATGAGGCAGGCCTTGGGCGCTCGTTACTGGCAAGCGCGCCAACGCTTGTCGAGACGTATGGCACCGCGGATCTTGAACCCATGGTGGTCATGAATCCTGATCTGGGAAACATCATCTGGCAATTGGGCGACTACAAACCCGCGCTCTGATGAACTTGGCCCATGCGCCCCGGCCTTTTGGTCTGATTACCGGCCCAAACGGCGGTCAAGCCGCTTATGGCTGTCGCCTTGGGGCCGACACCGCCCAATGGGTGCCACAGCCGTCCTTCAACATACCGAACCCGTCAGACCGGAAAGTGGGCGCAAAGGGCATGACCTGCTGATCCATGTGGCAGGCAGGTCACAAACTCTGCGACCTGCTTTCACCGGGTCCGCGATTTGGGTGACGGTGACAGCCGCTTGCGCCTCGTGCGGGATGCCGGGCGGGAATTCAGAGGCGAGCAGCGGGGCCTCGGCACGGGGGGCGTATCCAAAGCACCGCCGAAAATCGACTGGTCGGCCGTCATCGGCTTCTGGCAATGATGGCCGAAGTGCGGATACAGATCAAAACTCATGATACCGCCCTCCTTTCCGGCCAATATGCCCCGGAAGCCCGAGCGGGACAGCTTGATCCTTGGCCCCTGCCCCACTAGAAGCGCGACAACAGCATAGGAGAGTCTGATGGGTTTCAAGATGGGCATCGTGGGTCTGCCGAATGTCGGCAAGT
Source organism: Pseudorhodobacter antarcticus (assembly GCA_945860375.1). The sequence continues at coordinate 6,601 of CAMAQR010000053.1, read as the reverse complement.
CGACCCTGTTCAACGCTTTGACCCGCACCGCGGCGGCGCAGGCGGCGAACTTTCCGTTTTGCACGATCGAACCGAACGTCGGCGAAGTCGCCGTACCGGACGCGCGGCTGGAAAAATTGGCGGTGATTGCTGGTTCCAAGCAGATCATTCCAACACGGATGACCTTTGTTGATATCGCCGGGCTGGTGCGGGGCGCGTCCAAGGGCGAGGGCTTGGGCAACCAGTTCCTCGCCAACATCCGCGAATGTGACGCCATCGCCCATGTGCTGCGCTGTTTTGAAGACGGCGACATCACCCATGTCGAGGGCAAGATTGATCCGGTCGCGGACGCGGAAACCATCGAGACGGAACTGATGCTGGCTGACATGGAAAGCATCGAGCGCCGCCTGACCGGGCTTGCGAAAAAGCTGCGCGGGGGCGATCAGGGCACGCTGGATCAGGATCGTTTGCTGCGCGCGGCTTTGGCGGTGCTGGAGGCAGGGCAACCCGCGCGCACGATCAAGGTTTCGGAAGACGATCAGCGGCAGTGGCGGATGCTGCAACTGTTGACCTCGAAACCGGTGCTGTATGTCTGCAACGTCGAAGAGGCCTGTGCGGCGGCGGGCAATTCCCAATCCGCGCGGGTGGCGGTGATGGCGGCGTCGCAGGGTGCGGCCTCGGTGGTGATCTCGGCCAAGATCGAGGAAGAGATTTCGCAGCTGGCCGATGATGAGGCCGCGATGTTTCTGGAAGAGATGGGGCTGCATGAAGCCGGCTTGGACCGTCTGATCCGCGCGGGGTATGAGTTGCTGGGTCTGGCGACCTATTTCACCATCGGCCCGAAAGAGGCCCGCGCCTGGACCATCCCGAAGGGGACGCTGGCTCCGCAGGCGGCGGGGGTGATCCATGGCGATTTCGAGAAGGGCTTCATCCGGTCGGAAACCATTGCCTATGAGGATTACATCGCCGGAAATGGCGAGGCCGGGGCGAAAGAGGCGGGCAAGTTCCGGGTGGAAGGCAAGACCTATGAGGTCAAGGACGGCGACGTGCTGCACTTCCTGTTCAATGGGTGAGGACCGACCGGGGCTGTGGCCCCGGTGAAAACGGTGCAGTGGACCGCTTTCAGGTCCGAACGGGCGCGAACCCTGTCGCGCCCCGGCGAGTGGGTCCCAACGCGGGACCTTTTTTTATATTATGTTTATCAATGAGTTGAGGTGGCCGTTTTAACCATTTGTTAACATTTTGGCTGCGCGCGCGTTTATGTGCTGCGGCAAATTCGGGTCCCTTGCGACCGACGTGGTTTCATTCTGGGTCCGCTTTGCCGCTTTCCCTCTTGCCCCCGCCCCGCAGCCTCGCTAAATAAATGACGTCGGAAGCGTGGCTGAGAGGCCGAAAGCACTCGGTTGCTAACTGAGCGTAGGGGGAACCCTACCGTGGGTTCGAATCCCACCGCTTCCGCCAACATCATGTCGCAAACCCGAGTTGAGGTCCCTTGTGGGGCCTTTTTTGTTTTTGTTTCAAAGGGGTTTAGCTGATCCATCCGCACTTGAGAGACTAGCTTTCGCCTAGGGCATCGGTCTCAGAACGCCATTTGTCTCTTTCCATCCGCTCTTTATTGGAAACTAGACGGTCAAAAAAGCCGAACAATTTCAGAATCTTGATGGAACTCATACGTGCCAAAATGGAACGGGCTGTCTCGGCTGTCGGTGCGGGCAGACACATCCAAAGGCGGCGTTTTGCTGCGAAACGCTGCGGATCTTTGCGCGAAGTCTCTGATGACAATCCGACCTTGGTATCTTGGCCTGGCAGGATGTCGAATGCGCCGTGGACACATGAAGAAAACGACCCGTGCCGGCATTGATGCTTGCGATTTCATCTTTCATGAACAAAAACGGGTTATGTCGGGGGTAAAGTGGTTCAGTTTTTCTGAACAGGTGCCGGATGTTTTCTAATCGGTTTTCCACCTCGATTAAGCCGCCGCCACTGCTGGCATTTGCTGGTTAAGGCAGGCCTGAGGATAAGAAGGCGTGAAGCTTAGGCTTCCTGCGAGGAAAGGCATCTGCTAGAAGGCTGGAAAGCTTTTCGTTCAATCCGGCGTCATGATCTCGGTGCAAATTGCATTCACCCCAGCCGCCGTCCAGGTGCCCTCTAGCGTGCCATCATCCTGAATAAAGTATATAATGAGACCGATCTCGCCACCCATTTCATAGGCCGCCGTGAAGGCGTTGCCGTTGCGCATACAAATGCCTGAAGAGGTGCTGTTCCCAGTGTTCCACACGATCTCGCATGTGAATTCGCTGGTCGCCATGACCGTGGCCTCGCCCTAATAGATCGAGCCATCGAAGTTCGTCCCCTTGACGCAGTAATGCCCCGACAAGTCTTCCGTTAAACCAACACCTGCCACCAGGCCCAGAGCCGCTGCAAGTATGACAGTCTTAATCCGATGATCTCCAAGTGATTTTACGCTTGCTGGAAAGGTCGCGTGACGTTGCCGTGAAAGCAACCCTTCTTTTCTCCAGATGGCGCCTTGCTTCAACTAGATGTTTCTTTAATTCCAACGTTGGCAGTGCGGGATGGCTCTTGGTCACCCACCGGCGAGGAGCGACGCATAGGGTGCGGCGGCCCCTCGGTCGTCGGGCAGCAGGGGGGGCGGTGCAAGACCCGCATCAGACAGGCCAAGAAACCCAAGCAATCCGGCGCGGGTAGTTTCCGGGTCGGCAATCATCGCCTCATAAGAGATCCTATGCACGGTTCCGGGTCGCGCCTCTGCAAGAAGGTCTGCCAGTCTCCCATAGCTATCGATATGATCGCGCGCCGCCACAGCGTCGCTGGCATACAGGTAGCCATTTGCATAACGCTTCAAAAGCATCCGGAACCGAACATCGTCAGCATTCCTGTCGATTAGGGCAAACCGCACATTCGGCAAGATCGCCGCCAAGCGTGCGGCCTGATGGATGAATCCCGGAGCCGTGGTAACAAAGACCTTAGCCGCCCCCGCTCTACGCCGCCAGGCCGACCAGTAGCGACGCCGAAACGCGTCCTGCAACTGAATGGGCAGACAGGCCAAGTTGGTTTCTGGCAAGAAACCGGCGGCCTGCAGGCTGGCGCTAACAGCTTCTGACAGATAATGATTTTCGCCGCCCGCATAGACACCTGGATGCGAGGCCAGCAACCCCTCGAGCGTCGTCTTTCCGGACCTTGAAGTTCCAAGGACGAACAACGAAATCGGAACTGTGGGATCCGGCTCTGCCACCGGAAGCCGTGCCAGATCGGCTGCAAGGTCTACTTCGGCGGTGCGGGTACCTTTTCGGTGGCGCGCAGCGTCAAAACCCGTCCCGGCAAGCACGCGCGCATTGGCGTCCCTGATCGCGGCACAGGCCTCAGTCGTTCGGCCCGCTTTATGCAAGACTTCGGCGCAAACAAACGCCAGCGCTGTCTCGACCTCGTTGCGAGATGGATCGTCGGGCTTGGGAAACTTTGCTGCTTCGGCAAGCAGATCGACAGTCGAGATCCCATGCGGCAGGCGCGCCAATTCTTGCAGTACGGCAAGCCGATTGCGACGGACAAGCGGATCAAGTAACGCCGCAGCCTCGACAACGTGCCCGGATGCACGCAGGCAAGTCGCCAGCCCGATTGCCATGTCCAGATCATTTGGGCAGATCGCTAGGATCGCCCGAAACGCTTCGACAGCCAAATCGTACTGCCCTTCTGCCTGCAACCGCGCCGCAACCGCCAGTCGCACCGCAACATCCTGCGGGTCTAGGGTCTCGGCTGCACAGATATAGCGTTCGGCCCGCCACGTGTCGCGCAGCGCAAGGCATGTCCGCCCAAGCATGGCCAAAGTCGGCGCATCGTCAGGGTTAAGGAAATCCGCCTTCACCAACAGGCCGCACGCCGTTGGAAAATCATGCTGGTCGTAGCGCACAAGAGCCAAAGTGTAGATCACGCCCCAGCAGTCTGGGTGCTTCTCCGACAGCGGCACGAGGATGGCCGCAGCCTTGTCCAGTTGCCCCGACCCACGCAGCTCTTCAGCGGCCATCACACGCTCATAGACATGCTGCAGACGCTCAAGCCGTTCGTTCATCATGCCATCGCTTCGGCACATCGCGACATCACCCGCATCCTACCAGGAGTAGGTCACCCTGGCCCGAATGATACCAACGTTTCCTGCTTTCAGCTCTGTGGGAGCCAAGCTAAAGCTGATGTCGCCAGAGTTAAAAACTTCATCAGCAGATTCATCCATAAAGAAGACAAACCCTTCCAGACCAACTGATACATTCTCGTCTAGCCGGTGCTCAACGCCAAGCCCTGCGACTGGACCGGTACCGCTCAGGTCTAATTCGCTCCCACTACTGCCAGTGTATTGCCGGTCGACATGCCCAATCCCTGCGGTCGCAAAAAACAGGGTTCGGTCCTGGACAAAGCCGAAACGGCCCCGAAGAGACGCGGCCGAAGTTACATCGAACCCTTCCCCTAGTCCTGACGAAAGGCTATCTTGATTTCCTTGCGTCCAGCTTAGCGTGGCGATATCGGCCTCGATCCCGTAGATCCAATCATTTCGCTGGACATTGTAGCCCGCAACCAGACCTAGTAACGACCCATTACCGCTGAAGGAGGTCACACTATTTTGGTAATGCCGTTCAGCATCAAACTCGGCCGTTCCGCCCAATACACCCGCATAATAGCCGCTCAAATCGACCGGCTCGCGCTGCTCTTGTGCGGCAGCCGCGATCGGAACTAGGAGAATGGCAGCTGAAGACATAAGCGCGCGATAGTTCATTAACGTTCCCCTCATTATAATTTACTCATTCAAACTAGGTTTGGTTGTGATAAAGTCAATACTCTTGGGTTTGGAGTGCCCCTCGTGAAGTGGATCACCAACTGGGATAGCTATAATCGTTATCAAGCGGTAAATCTGATGTATTGCCAGAGATTGGCAAATCTTTGTCAAGTTCAGCATCGCCACAAACGGCTCAAATCAGGCTCTCCATGCCCCCATTTAGTTAAAGGTCGAAAACTCGGTTAATGGTGGCTTGGGCAGTCGTTAGCGTTCACTCGCTGAGGCAACGCCCCACCTGCTCTTCCCAGCATTCCCCTGCCAAGAAGCAGAGATCATACAGGCTTACCGCCAAGGCTTCACGCCCACAGGTCAGTCGCTTGAGTACCTCCGGCGAGAGGTACGCTAGCCGCAGAAGTCGGCTGACATACCGTTCGGCCACATCTATGCCTTCAGCGAGTTCCTGGATCGTGGCAAATTCACCAGCTTCCATGCGCCGCCTCCAGCTCCAAGCTCGGCCGATAGCGCGCAGGATGTGCGGGTCCTGTATTCGGTCAATGCTTGGGCAGTAGTCGGCCGGAGGCATGATCTTTGGTCGCCCGTTTCTCCTGCGCAGCGTGAGGGGGATCATGATGCGGATTGTGTCGTCGGGGCTGGTCATTATCGGGCTGCCTCTAATTGGCGTGGGGCGATCATTTCGCGGATGACGCCGGCGATGCCTTCGCGCCTGATATCAACGGCAAGCCCTGTGGCAGAAACGGTCACGCGCCGGACCAAAAGCTGGATGATCCGTGCTTGTTCGGCGGGAAACAACTGGGACCACAAGCCGTTGAAATCACGCAGTGCAGCGATGGCATCGGCCTCGGATGCGGGGCTTTCATCGCGCTTTAGGGTGGTCAAAACTTGTGCCACGATTTCAGCCGTTTGCAGAATGCGGCGAATTTCGCCCACGACGGCTTCCTCGACCATGCCTGCCGCAAGCCGCATCGGGAAAGTTTCCAAGCCAGTGTCGCGATTTTTGATCAGGTCCATGGAGGCATAGTAGCGGTAAAGTCTTGGCCCCTTTTTGGTGCTGGTTGGGGTCAGTGCCACGCCGTTCTCGCTGAAAATCAGCCCCTTAAGAAGCGCGGGTGTTTGGGCGCGGCTGTTGTTTGCGCGTTTGCGCGGGCTTTCCTGCATGACCGCATGCACACGGTCCCAGAGGTCCGCGTCGATGATTGCCTCGTGCTCACCGTTGTAGGCTGTGCCCTTGTGCAGGGCCTCCCCGCGGTAGACACGATTGTTCAACAGGCGATAGAGATAGCCTTTGTCTGCGCATGCGCCCTGTTTGGTGCGCATGCCGTCGCGGCTTAGTTCGCGTGCAACCACGGTGGCAGAGCCAACTTCGATGAACCTCTGGAAAATCCGACGCACCGAGGCGGCTTCTGCCTCGTTCACGATCAGCTTGCGATCCTGAACATCATACCCAAGTGGCACGTGGCCCCCCATCCATATCCCGCGCTTGCGTGAGGCTGCCACCTTGTCGCGGATGCGTTCGCCGATAACTTCGCGCTCGAATTGGGCGAAGGACAGCAGGATGTTCAACGTCAGTCGGCCCATGGATGTCGTGGTGTTAAACGACTGGGTCACCGAAACAAAAGTGGCGTTATTGCGATCGAAGACTTCGACCAGCTTGGAAAAATCCATCAGAGCGCGGGATAGGCGGTCGATCTTGTAGACCACAATCACATCGACCAGTCCGTCCTCGATATCGATCAGCAATTGCTTCAGCGCGGGGCGTTCCAGCGTGCCCCCGGAGAACCCGCCATCGTCATAGTGTTCGCGGGTGGCGACCCAGCCTTCCGA
>CAMAQR010000052.1 GCA_945860375.1 Pseudorhodobacter antarcticus | reverse complement strand
CTGCGCGATCTCTTCACCAGGCTGGCCAACGGCCACCTCGAAAAGGACATCGACGCCCTGATGCCGTGGGCCCACATCCCGCCAGTCAAAGCATCATAATGAGCTCATCCGGGACTCCCCGACGAGCCCATCGGCCTAGGTCCAACTGCAAAAACCGCTGAATGCAACCGAAAATTCAATGGGCCGCAGACGCCGCTTACGGTGATCCTGCGCCTTGCCGCCGAAAAGCTGGTGGCCTTTTTGCTGTCCGATTTCGGTCAGCGCATTTACCGGATTGCCGTGGCCGAGTCGGAAAGCTTTCCCGCACTGGCGCATGAATTCTACCGCTCCGGCCCGAAACTGGTGCAAGATCGCATCGCCGAATGCCTGCGCTGCGCCGTCGGTCGGGGTGAGTTGGCGATCGACGACATCAACCTCGCCGCCGCCCAATGCGCTCAGCTCTGCAAGGCCGATTTGCTGGACCGCCTGCTGTTTACACCCGCACCGCGATGGACACCGCCAAGGTGATCGACGGCGCAGTACAGATGTTCATGGCGCGGTATGGGGTTGGGGGCGCTTGAGGCGGACCAAAGTTGACGCGCCTGTGCCTTCGATCACATAGCGTCCAGTGTTTGACTCAAAATAGGCTCGCCAAGTCTTCTTCCCAGTTTGCGCCATAACTGTTCCGTCCCGCACCTTTGCTCCAATGGCGACCAAAGTCAGGCCTTTGGGACAGCCAGCCAGCAGAGCCTCTAGCGCTTTGTCCACCGCAGATAATGGTGGCTTCTTCGGAACTGATGGCTGTTTTGCAGGTTGCTCCAATGGGGGCACCTCAGCGGCCTGCGGTTTGCGCAAGCGCAAGACGGTCTGTCCAGCTTCGATAAGATACTGAATGACAGGCTGAAAGTCGCGGTCGTCGGATGCGATCACGAACCCCGTCGCCAACCCCCGATGTGCCAAATCCAACGCCGCTACGGCCAACTGCATATCAGCCAAATTCTTCTTCCCAGACGAGCTATCACAGTGCAGCATCTGGTAGGCCGCAGCTTCGGGCCATCCACCCACCTTTTTCACGTCACCAAATACCCGACGAATTACCACCTCGCCAACGGTGGCTGCCAAGGCCTCAAGTCCCCGTAATTCGGAATACGGGAAATTGTCACCATCCACCAACACGGCCACCCGCGGCTTTCTTGAAGCGCTTGAAACCCCAAAAGGCGACAAATCCGTCATCCCGAAACCCAAATCACCCACAATCCCCGGCAGAGTGCCGACCGATTGCGGCCCCAATAGGGCGCGGCACAACTGCCTAGACTTTGTTTAGAATTGTCATCCTGAGTGCCCAAGTTTCATGAGGCGAGAACCGCACGTCGGGGAAAACCCCTTAACCGTTTTCGCGCAGAACCCCGCCCGCCAGATACAGCGACCCACATATCAGCACCCGCGCCGTCGGACTGACCGCCGCGATATCCTGCAAAGCCCGCGCCACGGAAACCGCCGTCACTGCATCCATCCCCGCAGAAATCGCGGCAGCGCAGGTCACTTCGGCGGGCAGCGTGTTCTTTTCGTCCGGGATCGACACGGCATGCAGTCGGGTCACATGCGTGGCCAAGGGCTGCATGTAGCCGCGCACATCCTTGGTGTTCAGCATGCCGCAGATCAGATGCGTTTCGCGCAAAGGCATCCGCGCCAAAGTCGCCGCCACCGCCGCCCCGCCCGCCGGATTGTGGCCCCCATCCAGCCACAACTCCACCAACGGCGCAGATTCCACCAACGGCCCCACCCGCAGCCGCTGCATCCGCGCGGGCCAATAGGCGCTGGTGACCGCCGCCTCACAGGCCGCCTCGCCCTTGCCCAGATACCGCAAGGCGGCAATCGCCGCCCCGGCATTTTGCACCTGAAACGGGCCGGGCAGGTTGGGCAGGGGCAAGTCCAGCAGGCCGTTTTCGTCCTGATAAATCAGCCGCCCCCGCTCTTCCCAGACGTTCCAATGCTGCCCAAATGCCAGCACAGGCGCGCCCATCCGCGCCGCCCGCGCCTCTATCACCGCAAGGCCAGCCTCATCCTGCGGACCGACGATCACCGGCACGCCGCGCTTGATGATCCCGGCCTTTTCGCCGGCGATCTCGGGCAGGGTGTCGCCCAGATATTGCTGATGGTCGATCGACACCGGGGTGATGATGGTCAGCGCTGGCCTGTCCACGACGTTGGTGGCATCCAGTCGCCCGCCCAGACCCACCTCCAGCAGCGTGTAATCCGCAGGCACGCGTGAGAACGCCAGAAACGCGGCGCAGGTGGTGATTTCGAAAAACGTGATCTCATCCGGGCCATTCGCAGTCACGCATTCGTCCAGCAATGCCGTCAATGCGTCCTCGGAAATCAACTCGCCCGCCAGCCGGATCCGCTCATGAAACCGCGCCAGATGCGGCGAGGTGTAGGCATGCACCAGCGCGCCTTCCGCCTCCAGCCCCGCACGGATCATCGCCTGCGTTGACCCTTTGCCATTGGTCCCGGCGATGTGGATCACCGGGGGCAAGGTTCGTTCGGGGTGATCCAAAGCGGCCAGCAGGCGCCAGACCCGATCCATCACAAGGTCGATCACCTTGGGATGCAGTGACATCATCCGTTCCAGAACGGCGTCGGAACTCACGCTGTGGCCTCGGAAATCGCTCCTGGGGGTGGCAGATCACCCTTGATCGCGGGGCTTTGGTTCATGAGCATGCGCAGGATCGTCACCAGTTCCTCACGCAGCGCCTTGCGGTGGGTCACGCGGTCCAACATGCCGTGATCCAACAGATATTCGGCGCGCTGAAAGCCTTCGGGCAGCTTTTCGCGAATGGTCTGTTCAATCACACGGGGGCCCGCAAAGCAGATCAGCGCATTGGGTTCGGCAATATGCACATCGCCCAGCATCGCATAAGACGCAGTCACGCCGCCCGTGGTCGGATGAGTCAGCACCACGATGTAGGGCAACCCGGCCTCTTTCAGCATTTGCACCGCCACCGTCGTGCGCGGCATCTGCATCAAGGACAAGATCCCTTCCTGCATCCGGGCACCGCCTGCGGATGAAAACAGCACCAGCGGGCGTTTGGTTTTTATGGCGCGCTCGGCAGCGGCAATGATGGCATTGCCGACATACATGCCCATCGACCCGGCCATAAAGCTGAAATCCTGCGCCACGGCGATGATCGGGGTGCGGCCCACCTCACCCTCGGCCACCAGCATCGCCTCACGCTCACCCGTGGTTTTCTGCGCGGCTTTCAAACGGTCGGGATACTTCTTCTGATCGCGGAAATGCAACGGATCGACCACGGGTTCGGGCACCTTCACTTCGACAAAAACGCCGGTGTCGAACAGCCCGTTGAACCGATCGCGCGGCGAAATCGCCATGTGATGGTCACAGGACGTGCAAACGTTCAGATTCCCCGCCAATTCGCGGTGAAACAGCATGGTCCCGCATTCCGGGCATTTCGTCCAAAGATTCTCGGGCACCTCGCGGCGCGAAAACAACGAGTTGATCTTGGGGCGGACGTAGTTGGAAATCCAGTTCATCGCCTGTCCTGCGGTAACATCGGTCTTGCGTCAAATAGTCTGGGGGGTGCGGAAATGCAATCGCGGCGTCATGGTTTGACAGTTTGGCGGCTAAGAGATGCGCTGCTTGGGGTGCGCTTCGGCCGTGTCCAGCCACAACTGGCCGTCGCGATAGCCGCCTCGGATCAGATGGCCAGCGGTGGCCACCTCGGGGTGGGTTTCCGCCCAGTCGCGGTATCGGTCGTTGGTCACGACCTTTGCACCCAGATCACGGGCAGAGGCCAGAATGATCGGGTCCGCTGGCGTGCCCTTGTCAACCACCATCACACGGGCTTCGGGCAAGCCAAGCAATTTGCCAAGGGCGTGGTCATGCTTGTAGCGTCCAGTCAGTTTGTGGCCCGCGTTGGCGTCAAAAACCACGCCCGGAGAATAACCCAGATCGGTCAAGCGGTTCACCACGTCTTGCACTGCTTCAATCTGCGGCGTGCCATCGCGCCAGTGCATCACATTGGACCCGTCAACCACGATCCATTTCGGCTTGGCTGGTGCCCATGGCGCGCGCAACCGTTTCTCGGACGGCTCAGCCTTGGGCCATTTTGTTGGTCCCAAGCGGTTTGGTTTTCGCCCTGCCCGCCACAACAAGTACAGGCTGGCCACCGCCATGGGGCCCGCCAGAAGGACAAAATCACTCAGGCCGGGAAGGAACACAGCAATTCCAAGACCAATTCCAGAGGCCAGAAATATCAACAGCGGTACAATCATAGCGCGAAGGTATCGAGCCGAAACACAGTGCGCAAGTCAGCCCTCACGCCAAATCCCCATGCCTGAACCTTTTGCGCAACTTGAGGCGCAGTTGCCTCAGCAAAGCGGGGCGCCATGCTGGTTTACCGACAACGCCTGTTCACCCGGCATGCCTGCATCAAGAGCTGGATCTGCCTTGCCTTATGGAAGGGCGAGCCCTTGGACGCGGTTCTGACCGCCGCCGCACCGAAGCTGACCGCCCGCTGTGCGCTGTGCCACTGCCGTGACGCAAGGGAACGCATCTTGTCGGGCGCGGTTTATCAAGAAGAAGCCATCGACCAGATCGACACTTACCACGCCCAAACCATCCTCGCTTGTGATCTGAACACTGCGGCCCAGCCCGTGGCCAATGGCGCACCTGTCCGGCTGCGGATGGAATGGCGGTTGAGTTACAACGCGACCGGGCTGATCGCGGGTAAGAGTGGAGAGAATCAGACAGCGGCAACCCGCCCTAAGCGGTCAACCGACCGCCGTTCATCCCGGCAATGACCGCCTGCACGATTTGCCCCTCGGGCTGATCCGCGTTGAAATCCACCTCGGTGAACTGCTCGGTCCGCCCCATCCGCGCGCTTTCCATCAGCACGCGGTGGCTAATCCCGACCTGAGCCGCCAGATGCCGCTGCAATGCCACGTCCCCCGCCGCGCGCAATCGGGCGGCACGTTCCTTGACCAGCGGCCCTTTCACCTGCGGCATCCGCGCCGCCGGCGTGCCCTTGCGGGGGCTGAACGGAAAGACGTGCAGAAAGGTCAGACCGCAATCATCCACCAACCGCAAAGATTGCTGGAACATCTCTTCCGTCTCGGTCGGAAAGCCTGCGATGATGTCGGCGCCGAACACCATATCCGGGCGCAACCGTCGCGCCTCTTCGCAAAACGCAATCGCGTCACCGCGCAGATGCCGCCGCTTCATCCGCTTCAGGATCATATCGTCGCCCGCCTGCAACGACAGGTGCAGATGTGGCATCAGGCGCGGTTCGGTCGCAATCGCGCCCATCAGCGCGTCATCCGCCTCGATGGAGTCAATCGACGAAATCCGCAGACGGGACAAATCCGGCACCAGCCGCAATATCCGCATCACCAGATCGCCCAGCCGAGGCGTGGCTGGCAGATCGGCCCCCCAGGATGTCAGATCGACGCCCGTCAAAACGACCTCGTGAAAGCCCTTGTCGACCAGCCGCTTGATCTGTTCGACCACAACGCCCGCAGGCACCGACCGCGAGTTGCCCCGCCCGAACGGAATGATGCAAAAAGTACAGCGGTGATCGCAGCCGTTTTGCACCTGCACATAGGCGCGGTGGCGGCCAAAGCCGTCGATCAGGTGGCCCGCGGTTTCCCGGACCGACATGATGTCATCGACCTGCACCCGTTCGGTGACGCCGATCAGATCGGGCGCGGCCAAGTCGTTCCAGGTGCCCGCCTGCATCTTTTCGGTGTTGCCGATGACCCTTGTCACCTCGGCCATCGCGGCGAATGTCTCGGGTTCGGTCTGCGCCGCACAGCCTGTCACGATGATCTGCGCGCCGGGGTTTTCGCGGGCCAGACGGCGGATTTCCTGCTTGGCCTTGCGCACGGCTTCGGCGGTTACGGCGCAGGTGTTGACGACCACGGCCCCGGACACGCCCGCCGCCGCCGCCAATTCCTTCATTGCCTCGGTTTCATAGGCGTTCAGACGGCAGCCCAGCGTTGCAAAGATCGGCGCGGTCATAGCGTGGCCAGAAACGCGGGCATCAGCACGCCGTCAAACACATGCGCAACGGGTCCAGTCAACCACACGCCATCCTCACGCCAGTCCACCTCCAACACGCCACCATCAACGTCCACCTCAACGCGTCGCCCGGTCAGGCCGCGCAAATGTGCCGCCACCACGGTGGCACAGGTGCCAGACCCACAGGCCAATGTGATGCCCGCCCCGCGCTCCCAGACCCGCATGCGCAGATGGTCGGGGGCGATCAGCGATGCGAATTCCACATTGGTGCGTTGGGGATAGAGCGGGTCATGCTCCCACACTGGGCCAACCGCGCGCAAATCCACCGCATCGGCATCGGGCACAAAGAACACGCAATGCGGGTTGCCCATGCCAATCGCCACCGGATCACCCGGTAGCGGCAAATGCATCAAGTCCACCGCGCGCGCCAAAGGCACCGACGCCCAATCGCGCTGCGGATGCCCCATGTTCACCGACACCCGGCCATCGGCCAGCCGCACGGCCCGCAATTCCCCGCGCGCAGTGGTCAGCGTCACCGCATCGCGCCCAGTTCCGCGCATCACGAAATCACACACACAGCGGGTGGCATTGCCGCAGGCACCCGCCCGGCTGCCATCGCTGTTCCAGAAATCCAGCGCGAAATCAGCAGCCTCTGAATCGCGGATTTCGGCCAGTTGATCGAAGCCCACGCCACGGTTGCGATCGCCCAAGGCACGCGCCAAGCCTTCTGTCACCACCGCTCCGCGCCCCCGCGAGTCGATGATGACAAAATCATTTCCAGCCCCATGCATCTTCATGAAGGCCACGTTGCCAAGAGTTTGCGCCTGTTCCATATCGCGCCATATACGCCGCATCGCAGCTTTTTGCCAGAGCCGGACGTTTTGCCCTTGACCCCATGGGCTGAACTTCCTAATCAGCGCCAGTCGTGGGCCGGTAGCTCAGCTGGTAGAGCAGCTGACTTTTAATCAGCGGGTCATGGGTTCGAATCCCGTCCGGCTCACCATGACAATCAAGGGTCTGACTGGCAACAGTCAGACCCTTTGTCATTGGGGCGCTTGTGCAGCCATCGCCGGGCGGTGGTGCAGCAGGCCCAGCGCAGCCTCGACCGCCGCCGACGCCCGCAAAACCCCCGCATCATCAAACATCGGCCCGACGATTTGCAGGCCAATCGGCAAGCCCGCATCAGTGAAACCACAATTGACGCTGGCGGCCGGCTGCCCGGTCAGGTTGAACGGATAACTGAACGGCGTCCAGTTCACCCAAGCCTGCGGGCCAACCGGGCCGGGGGCCAGTTGCCCGGCCCCAAACGCCGCTATCGGCATCGTCGGCGTCACCAGCAGATCAAACCGCTGCATGAATTGCCGCATCTGCGCGCCCAGCGCCCCACGCGCGGTTTGTGCGGCCATGTAGTCGTACAATGTGAACCGCGCCGCCTGATCCAGCACAGTCGCCAAGGCAGGGTCCATCTGCGCCCGCGCCTGCGTTGGCAAATGTCCCAAAGCCTGACGCGCACCAGACCACCACAGGATCTGAAACATCCGCGCAGGGTCGGCAAAGCCGGGGTCAATCTCGGTGATTTCGGCCCCCAGATCGGCCATCAGATCAACAGCGCGCCGCACGGCTGCGGCCACCTGCGGGTCCACATCCACATAGCCCAGCGTCGGCGAATAGGCCACCCGCAGGCCCCGGATGCCAGCACCCAGCCCCCGTATCATCGCGCCTGCGTCAGGCGGCGGCAGGGCGTGCCAATCACGGGAATCGCCCTGCGCGATCACCTCCAGCAACAGCGCCGCATCCTGCACCGTGCGTGCCATCGGCCCCACATGGGCCACGGTGCCAAACGGCGACAGCGGCCAGGCCGGCACCCGGCCAAACGACGGCTTGATCCCGTAAATGCCCGCAAAGCTGGCCGGAATACGGATCGACCCGCCACCGTCCGTGCCAAGGGCCAGCGGCGCATATCCCGCCGCCAGCGCTGCCGAAGCACCACCCGAAGATCCGCCCGGCGTTTTGGTCACATCCCAAGGATTGCGGGTGATGCCATGGCGCGGCGAATCGGTGACGCCTTTCCAGCCGATCTCGGGCGTGGTGGTGCGGGCCATCAACACCGCCCCCGCCTCTCGCAACCGGGCAACACTTGGGGCATCCTCCTGCCAAGGCCCCGCCGCATCCACGCTCCACGATCCGCGCAGGGTGGGCTGGCCCTTGGTCAGCAGGATGTCCTTGATCAGCACCGGCACGCCGTCCAGTGGCCCGAGCGCCCGCCCTGCCGCATGGCGCTGCGCGCTGGCCTCGGCCTGCGCGGCGGCGCCCTCTCGGTCGACCAGCACCAAAGCGTTCAACGCAGGCTCCAGCCGATCCAATTGCACCAGACAGTCGGCCAACACCTGCGGCGGTGAGAAATCACCTGCACGAAAACCCTGCGTCAGTTCTGCGGCGGTTTTCCAGTTCAATCCGGTCATCATGGCCCCCAACTTTTCCGCAAAGCTAGACCAAGATCCAACCCGATGAAATCAGCAATGCCCGCCTCGCCAAGCCATGCCCGATTTGATCCGGGGCGGCGTGGTCTGGCCTTGCCATTTGCGCCAGTGGGAAAACTCTCCTTGATTTGAACACGGCGCAGCGGCATCCCTTGAGGCGTGCCATAAAGGATGCGCCCATGCCCCCGTCTCAAACCCGCGTCAAACCCCGCGCCCGCGATCTGGGCCTGCCCTTTCCCGGCACCACCGGGCCGTTGAATGCGATCACCGATGTGGCTGGGGTGAAGGTTGGCTTTTGCACCCTGACCGAACCGGCGCAGAAGATGCGCACCGGAGTCACCGCCATCCTGCCGCGGTCTGATGCCGGATTGCCGGTGCCGGTTTGGGCTGGCCATTACGCGCTGAACGGCAATGGTGAGATGACAGGCACGCATTGGATCGATGACGCAGGTTACATGATTGGCCCGGTCTGCATCACCAACACCCATGGCGTCGGCGCGGTCCATCATGGCGCAACCCGCTGGATGATCGACCACTACGGCGATTTCTTCCAAAAGGATCACGGCTGGGCAATGCCTGTGGTGGCGGAAACCTATGACGGTGTCCTGAACGATATCAACGCTCTGCATGTAACGCCCGATCACGCCATGGCCGCGCTGAACGATGCCAGCACAGGTGCGGTGGCCGAAGGATCCGTCGGGGGTGGCAACGGCATGATTGCCTATCAGTTCAAGGCCGGGACAGGGACCGCCTCACGGCTGTTCGAAATTGGTGGGCAGACCTACACCATGGGCGTTCTGGTGCAGACCAACCATGGAAAGCGGGCGGATTTTCAGGTGCTGGGGCGGGCGGTGGGGGCGCTGATGCCCGAGGGAACGTTTGATCGCGGCATGCCGCAAAAGGAGTTGGGCTCGATCATTGTCGTGCTGATCACCGACGCGCCGTTGTCGGGGCTTTCCTTGCGGCAAGTGGCAAAACGCGCGGCCTTGGGCATTGGGCGTGGAGGCACACCGGGGGGCAATTCCTCGGGCGACATTTTCCTTGCGCTGTCCACCGCCAACCCCGGCCCGATGCCACAACATGCCGGAGCGGTTCTGACGAAAACCGAGATCAATGGTGAGCAGATCGACCCGCTTTACCTCGCCGCCGTTCAGGCGGTGGAAGAGGCGGTGGTGAATGCCATCGTCGCGGGTGAAGATGTGGCCACCGTCAAACCGCCGGGCCATATCGTGCAGGGCATTGATACCGCCCGACTGGCAGCGCTGTTCTGATGTTTGACCTGATCATCTTCGATTGCGACGGCGTTCTGATCGACTCGGAAATCATCTCGGCCCAAATGCTGATTGATGAACTGGCCGCCTTGGGCGTTCATATCGATCTGACCTATGTCGCCCGCCATTTCCTTGGCCGCAGTTATCCCACTGTCATGGACACCATAAGGCAAGAGTTCAACCTGACCCTGCCGCCGGAGTTTGAAGATCAATACCGCGCCCGCTTGCTGGCCCGGTTTGAACAGGATCTGAAGATCATGCCGCATGTCGCCGATGTGCTGGCGCGGCTGCGGGTGCCCTATTGCATCGCGACGTCGAGCAGTCCGATGCGGGCGGCAAAATCTCTGGCGATGGTGGGGCTGGGGCATCTGGCGGGGTCGTGTTTGTTCACCTCGACCATGGTCGCGCGCGGCAAACCTGCGCCAGACCTGTTCCTGCACGCGGCGGCGCAGATGGGGGCCGACCCAGCGCGCTGTCTGGTGATCGAAGACAGCCTGACGGGCGTGCGCGCGGCCCTTGCGGCAGGGATGCCGGTGTGGCGTTTCACCGGCGGCAGCCATCTGAAAGACCGGGTGCTGGATGAACCCGAAGATGCCCGCGCCGACAGGCGGTTTGCATCCTTTGCGTCTTTCTTTCAGGTTGACCCCGCGTTACAGGACCAAGCATGAGCCGCACCGATCCAGAACCCACGCTGAACGACGAAGCCGCCCGCGCGGGCTGGCTTTATTATGTCGGTGGGCTGACTCAGGACCAGATTGCCACGGAACTGGGCGTGTCACGCCAACGCGCGCAGCGGCTGGTCAGCCGGGCGATGGCCGATGGGTTGATCCATGTGCGCCTGAACCACCCGATCGGAGCCTGTCTTGATCTGGAATCCGACCTGAAGGCGCGGTTCAACATGACGCGCTGCAGGGTTGCGCCGGGTTTGGGGCCGGTCGGGGACAGTGTGCGCGCGATCGCTCCGGCGGCTGCCGCAGAGCTGGAGCGGTTTTTGCGGATGCCGCAACCAATGACAGTGGCGCTGGGCACCGGACGGGCCATGCGTGGCATGGTCGATGCGATGGCGCCGATGGATGCCGAACAGCACCGGCTGGTGTCGCTGATCGGCAATATTGCGCCCGATGGGTCCGCCAGTTTTTTTGACGTGGTGATGCGCATTGCCGACAAGGTGCGCGCCCCGCATTATCCGATGCCCGTGCCGGTGATCAGTCCAACGCCGCAGGAAAACGCCGCCTTTCACGCTTTGGGTCCGGTGAAAAAGGTGATCGAACTGGCCCGCGCCGCCGATGTGATTTTCGTCGGCGTCGGCCAGATGAGCAACGACGCCCCCCTGCTTGCCGATGGATTCGTGACCCGCAGCGAGTTGGATGAGATGCAAGCCGCAGGTGCAGTCGGGGAAGTCGCTGGTTGGGTGTTTGATTCGGCGGGCATGTATCTTGATGTGGGCACCAACACCCGCACAGGCGGAGTGCGGATCACGCAGAAACTGGACCGCCCTTCCATTGGCATTGCTGCGGGGGCATCCAAAGTTCCAGCCATTTTTGCGGCACTCAGCTCTTGCATTATCAACGGCTTGGTCACAGACGAACCCACGGCCCGCGCCCTGATGGCGGTGCGTTGACCGCCTGTATTCTTTGCAACTGCGGCGGATAAAGGGGCTTGACGGATGCCGTGTAAATATGAGCAATTACTCATCAAGCGATGAAATGCTCAATCGCTGATCTGGGAGGATACCAATGAAAATGACGCTTCGCGCGCTGCTTGGCGCGACGGCTTTGCTTACCCTTGCGGGTGTGGCGAGCGCTGAAACCACGATCACCGTGGCCACCGTGAACAACGGCGACATGGTTCGTATGCAAGGGCTGATGGACGATTTCTACGCCAAGAACCCCGACATCAAGGTCGAATGGGTCACTTTGGAAGAGAACGTCCTGCGCCAGAACGTCACCAATGACATTGCCACTGGCGGCGGTCAGTATGACGTTGTGACCATCGGCACCTATGAAGTTCCGATCTGGGGCAAGCAGGGCTGGCTGGAAAGCCTGAATGACCTGCCCGCAGATTATGACGCTGACGACCTGCTGCCGCCAATCCGCGCTGGCTTGACCGTTGACGGCAAGCTGCTGGCCTCACCCTTCTATGGCGAGTCGTCCTTCGTGAACTACCGCAAGGATCTGGCCGAAAAGGCTGGCATCACCATCCCGGACGCACCGACCTGGGACGACATCAAGGCCGCCGCTGCCGCGATGACCGACACCGAGGCTGGCATCTATGGCATCTGCCTGCGTGGCAAGGCCGGCTGGGGCGAGAACATGGCCTTCCTGACCACCATGGCCAACAGCTATGGCGCAAGCTGGTTCGACATGGACTGGAAGCCGCAGTTTGATCAGCCTGAGTGGAAGGCCGTGATGACCGATTACGTCGAGCTGCTGACCAAATACGGCCCGCCCGGCGCGTCCAACAACGGCTACAACGAAAACCTGACACTGTCGCTGCAAGGCAAGTGCGCGATGCGCATGGATGCCACCGTGTCGGCTTCGTCGCTGACCGATCCCAAGCAATCCGAGTTTGCTGACAAGGTCGGCTTTGCTCTGGCCCCCGATATGGGTCTTGGCAAGCGTGCCAACTGGCTCTGGGCTTGGTCGTTGGCCATCCCGTCGTCTTCTGACAGCAAAGACGCTGCCAAAGCGTTCGTGAACTGGGCAACCAACAAAGACTACCTTGCTTTGGTCGCCTCTAAAGAAGGTTGGGCTGCTGCTCCTCCCGGAACCCGTACGTCGCTGTACGCAAACCCGGAATACGCTGCCCTGCCGTTCGCCAAGCTGACGATCGACGCTATCAACTCTGCTGATCCGGTCAACCCGAGCGTCAAGCCAGTGCCCTACACCGGCGTGCAGTTCGTGGCGATCCCCGAGTTTGCAGGTCTGGCAACTTCTGTTGGCGAAATCTTCTCGGCAGCCCTTGCTGGTCAGAAGACCGTCGATGAGGCGCTGGCCGAAGCGCAGGCTTTGGCTGTCGAAGAAATGACCTCGGCAGGCTACATCAAGTAAGACCCGAAGGTCGGCTGCAAAAGCCGCCGACCTTCACATCTTCCCCCGCGTTTCCCAAGGTGCGGGGGAAGTCCTTTTCCCCATGAATCTGGTATCTGAAATGGTCTGGCCATCCGGCTGGCCCGGCATTTGGTTCGGAGAATTCTGATGGCCACCCAATCTTCCCGCGCCACTGGCAGACTTATGGTGGCACCCTCTGTCATCTTGCTGTTCATCTGGATGATCGTGCCGCTGGTGATGACCATCTACTTTTCGTTCCGCATCTACCGCCTGCTGTCGCCGGAACGCAACGGCTGGGCCGGTGTGCGAAACTACACATGGTTCTTCAACGCGCCCGATTTCTGGCTGGGTATTTCCAACACGCTTTTGCTGGTTGGTGGCGTCTTGGCCATCACCATCATCTTCGGGGTGCTGATCGCCCTGCTGATCGACCAACCCGTCTGGGGCCAGGGCCCGTTGCGGATTCTGGTGATCTCGCCGTTCTTCATCATGCCGCCGGTTGCCGCCTCGATCTGGGAAAACCTGTTCATGCATCCCCAGAACGGCCTGCTGGCCGCCGCTGCCATAGGGTTGGGGACAGAGCCGATCCTGTTTTTGGAAAGTTACCCGATGGCGTCGGTGATCTTCATCACCTCATGGGAATGGCTGCCCTTTGCCACGCTGATCTTGTTGACCGCATTGCAATCGCTGTCGTCGGAACAACTTGAGGCCGCCGAAATGGATGGGGCTTCGGCCCTGAGCCGTCTGCGCTACATCACCCTGCCGCACCTGACCCGCGCCATCACCGTGGTCGTGCTGATCCAGACCATCTTCCTGCTGGGCATCTTCGGTGAGATTTTCACCACCACCCAAGGCGGCCCCGGATCAGCGTCCACCACGCTGCCCTACATGATCTACAAGCAAGCGCTGATCGCCAAAGACATCGGACGCGCCGCAGCGGGCGGGATCATTGCTGTCATTCTTGCCAATATTGTCGCCTTCTTTCTCATGCGCAGCATGGGCAAGCATCTAGACGCATAGAGCCGGAGATCCCCATGGCCCGCGCAGTCACCCCCCGCCGCAAGCTGTTTTTCACGCTCGCCGCCTGGTCCGTCGCCCTGCTTATTTTCTTCCCGGTCCTGTGGACCATCCTGACCAGCTTCAAGACCGAAGCCAGCGCCGTGGCCAATCCACCCGAATTGCTGGGCGCGGACTGGACCTTGCAGAACTACGCCGATGTTTGGGAGCGTTCCGACTATCCGCGCTTTTTCCTGAACTCGATCATCCTTTCGGTCGGCTCCACCGTGCTGGGCCTGCTGATCGCCATTCCGGCGGCTTGGTCGATGGCTTTTGTGCCCGGCAAGCGGACCAAGGATTTGCTGATGTGGATGCTGTCCACCAAGATGATGCCGTCTGCGGCGGTGCTGATCCCGATGTACCTGATCTTTCAGCGCAGCGGGTTGTTCGACACCCACATCGGTCTGGTTCTGGCTTTGATGCTGATGAACCTGCCTGTGATCATCTGGATGCTGTACACCTACTTCAAGGAAATCCCCGCCGAGATATTAGAGGCCGCGCGGATGGATGGGGCCAACCTGAAAAACGAGGTGCTTTACGTCCTGATGCCCATGGCCATTCCCGGCATCGCGTCCACCATGCTGCTGAACATCATCCTGGCTTGGAACGAGTCGTTCTGGACCATCACTTTGACCACGGTTGATGCCGCCCCGCTTTCCGCCTTTATCGCCAGCTTTTCGGCACCGCAGGGCCTGTTCTACGCCAAACTTTCGGCGGCTTCCATCATGGCCATCGCGCCAATTCTGATCATGGGCTGGTTTGGCCAGAAACAACTCGTCCGCGGGCTGACCTTCGGCGCGGTGAAGTGAGGATAACATGGGTAAAATCGTACTGAAATCCGTCAGCAAGTCCTTTGGCGATGTGCATGTCATCCCCTCGGTCGATCTGACGATCGAGAATGGCGAGTTTGTGGTCTTCGTCGGCCCCTCGGGTTGCGGCAAATCCACCCTGCTGCGCCTGATTGCCGGGCTGGAGGACACGACCTCGGGCGTCATCGAGATTGATGGCAAAGACGCCACCGCCCTGCCCCCCGCCAAGCGTGGGTTGGCGATGGTGTTCCAAAGCTATGCTTTGTACCCCCATATGACGGTGCGCAAGAACATCATGTTCCCCCTAAAAATGGCCGGGATGGATATTGAGACGGCCACCAAAAAGGCCGACGCCGCCGCCAAGGTTCTGAACCTGACCAGCTATATGGACCGCAAACCGGGGCAGCTTTCGGGTGGGCAGCGGCAGCGTGTGGCCATTGGCCGGGCGATTGTGCGCGAACCGGCGGCCTTCCTGTTTGACGAGCCTTTGTCAAACCTTGACGCAGCGTTGCGTGGCAACATGCGGCTGGAGATCACCGAACTGCACCAAACGCTGAAAACGACGATGATCTATGTGACCCATGATCAGGTCGAAGCCATGACCATGGCCGACAAGATCGTGGTGCTTCAGGCGGGCAATATTGAACAGGTCGGTTCTCCGCTGGATCTGTACAACCACCCCGCCAACGCCTTTGTCGCGGGCTTTATCGGCAGCCCGCGCATGAACCTGCTGGAGGGCGCGGACGCGCAAGCGATGGGGGCGAAAACCATCGGCGTGCGGCCTGAACATCTCAATATTTCAACCACGGAAGGCAAGTGGCAGGGCAAAGTGTCCGTGGCCGAACTGCTTGGCTCTGACACCTTCCTGCACGTCAATGTTACGGGCCACGGGTCGATGACCGTGCGTGCGGGTGGCGATGTGAATTTGCGGCATGGCGACACGGTTTATCTGACGCCTCAAGACGGCAAGGTTCACCGCTTTGGCACTGATGGAAAGAATCTGGCATGAGACTTCAAGGTAAAACCGCCCTCATCACTGGGGCCGCACGCGGCATCGGTCATGAATTCGCCCGTGCCTATATTGCCGAAGGAGCCACTGTTGCGCTCGCCGATATCAACGCTGCGGCGGTTGCGGCAGCGGCGGCGGCGCTTGGCCCCAAAGCCATCGGCGTGCAGATGGACGTGACCGATCAGGCCAGCATCGACGCGGGCTTTGCGTCGGCCATTGCGCAAATGGGCCAACTGGACATCCTGATCAACAACGCCGCCCTCTTTGATGCCTCGCCCTTCGCCGACATCACCCGCACGTCTTATGACAGGCTGTTTGCAGTGAACGTGGCCGGGGCGTTGTTCTGCACCCAAGCCGCCGCGCGCCATATGATCGCGCGGGGGCAGGGTGGGAAAATCATCAATATGGCGTCACAGGCTGGCCGTCGCGGTGAGGGTCTGGTCGCCGTCTATTGCGCGACCAAAGCCGCCGTGATCAGCCTGACCCAAAGCGCGGGCCTTGGTCTGATCGAGCACAAGATCAACGTCAACGCCATTGCTCCCGGTGTGGTGGACGGCGAGCATTGGGACCATGTGGACTCGATGTTCGCCAGGTTTGAAAACCGCCCGTTGGGTGAAAAGAAACGCATCGTCGGCGCAGGCGTGCCCTTTGGCCGCATGGGCACCGCCGCCGACCTGACCGGGATGGCGATATTTCTTGCCACCGATGAGGCCCAATACATCGTCGCCCAGACCTTCGGGGTGGACGGCGGAAACTGGCTGGCATGAATATGAATACCAATTCACAAACCGTGCAACTGCCCGCCTATGACCGCAGCAGACTGCGGCCCGGCATCGTGCACATCGGCCTTGGCAACTTTCACCGCGCCCATATGGCGGTTTATCTGGACGATCTGTTTGCGATGGGCCTGTCGCAGGATTGGGCCATTCTGGGCGCAGGTGTGCGCGAAGGTGACGCCCGCATGCGCGACGCGCTGATGGCGCAAGATTGCCTGTCCACGGTGATCGAGCTGGACCCCGCAGGCAAATCCGCCCGCCGGATCGGCGCGATGACCGGGTTTATCGAGGTACAAGCAGACAACGCCGCCCTGATCACCGCCATGGCGCAACCTGAAATCCGCATCGTTTCTCTAACCGTCACCGAAGGTGGCTATTTCATCGACCCAGCGACCGGAGAGTTCGACCCGACCGCCCCGGAAATCGCCATCGATGCCGCCAACCCGCACCGCACGGCATTTGGCGCGATCATCGCCGCCTTGAAACTGCGCCGCGCCGCAGGCATCCAGGCTTTCACCGTCATGTCTTGCGACAACCTGCCCGGCAATGGTCATGTCACGCAAGCCGCCGTGGTGGGCCTTGCCCGCCTTTCCGATTCCGCCATGGCAGATTGGATCAAGGCCAATGTCGCCTTCCCCAATGGCATGGTGGACCGCATCACCCCCGGCACAGGCCCGCGCGAACGCGAGCTGGCTGCCAGCTTTGGCATCGACGATCCGGTTCCAGTGACCTGCGAACCCTTCCGCCAATGGGTGCTGGAGGACAACTTCCCGGCAGGCCGCCCCGCTTTGGAACAGGTGGGCGTCACCTTCACCCCGCATGTCCACGCCTATGAGGCGATGAAAATCCGCATCCTGAACGGCGGCCACGCCACCATTGCCTATCCGGGTGGCTTGCTGGACATCGAATATGTGCATGAGGCTATGGCGCATCCGCTGATCCTTGGCTTCTTGAACAAGCTGGAAACCACCGAGATCATCCCCACTGTGGCACCCGTTCCGAACACCGATCTGACCGCATACTACGCCCAGATCGTGCAGCGGTTTTCCAACCCCGAGGTGGCCGATACCGAACGCCGCCTGTGTCTGGACGGGTCAAACCGCCAGCCGAAATTCATCGTGCCACCGCTGCGCGATGCGCTGGCGCTGGGGCAACAGGCTGAAGGTCTGGCGCTGGTGTCTGCCCTCTGGTGCCGCTATTGCGCCGGGGTGTCCGACAACGGCACCGCAATCCCGCCCAATGATCCGAACTGGGACGCTTTGCAGGCCTGCGCCATCGCCGCGCAGATTAACCCGCAGGCTTGGCTGGAACAGCGCATGATCTACGGCGATCTGGCCGATCATCCGACCTTCCCCACCACCTTCGCCGCCCAACTCGCCCGCGTCCGCGACCACGGGACAGAGGCCGCCCTGCGCGCCTATATTGGTTGACGAACACGGATTGTGCGGGCGCGCGGGCTTTCGCTGCCGCGCGGCTGCGCTTATGTCTGTCCCGCAACAGGAGAGCAGACATGACCATTGAACTGGGCCTCGATACCTTTGGCGACGTCACTCATGGACCAGACGGGCGCGATCTGCCGATGGATCAGGTGCTGCGCGATGTGGTCGAACAGGCGGTTCTGGCCGACCAGACCGGAGTGCATTTCATCGGCCTTGGCGAACATCACCGGTCCGATTTCGCGATTTCCGCGCCAGAGGTGCTGCTGGCCGCCATCGCCGCCCGCACCTCCGATATTCACCTTGGCACTGCCGTCACCGTGCTGTCATCCGATGATCCGATCCGGGTGTTCCAACGTTTCTCCACCCTCAACGCCATCTCGAATGGCCGCGCCGAGGTGATCCTTGGGCGCGGGTCGTTCACCGAAAGCTATCCGCTGTTTGGCTATGCCTTGGATGATTATGAAGTGCTGTTTGAGGAAAAACTCGACATTTTTGCCAAGCTGGTTCGCCAGCCTGCCCTGACATGGACCGGCCAGACCCGCCCGCCATTGACCAATCAAATCGTCTACCCGCCCCTTGGGCCAAAGGGCCTGACCACATGGGTCGGCGTCGGCGGCTCCCCCGAATCCGTGGTGCTGGTGGTGCGGCAAGACCTGCAACTGATGCTGGCGATCATCGGTGGCGATCCGCGCCGGTTCCTGCCCTATATCGACCTTTACAACCGCGCCTGCGCCCAGTTGGACCACACGGTTCGCCCCATTGGCATCCACTCGCCCGGCTTTATTGCCGCGACGGACGCGGAAGCCCAAGAAACCCTGTGGCCGCATTACCAAGCCATGTTTGGCCGCATCGGACGTGAACGCGGCTGGCCCCCCACCACCAAAGAGCGCTATCTGGATGAGGTGCACAACGGTTCCCTCTACGTCGGCTCGCCAGAAACCGTGGCGCGCAAAATCGCGGCCACCGTGCGCGATCTGAAGATCCAGCGGTTTGATCTGAAATACGCCACCGGCCCGGTGCCGCATTCTGCCTTGTTGACCTGCATCCAGCTTTACGGTGAACAGGTGATACCGATGGTGAATGACCTTTTGAACGCGTGACAACGCCGCCCGCGCCCTCGGTGCGGAATTGCGCGCGGTGGGCAGCCACGCGGCCACCCTGCAATTGACCAATACGCCGCAACACCTGAGCAGCGACGCGATGTGTCATGGCGGCGTGATCTTCACGCCGGCCGATTGCGCCTTTGCCTAGTGTCAAACTCTCGCGCGGAGATGGCTCTGGCGCAAGCAAACGCCAGCGCCGACCCCGCCCCCGGCACCCACGGTGATACTTTAACCGCCCGCGCCGCACTGGTGTCGCGCCCCGGACGGACAGCGATTCACGATATGACGGTGACCTTGGCATCAGGCGACACCTTCGCCCTGCTGCGCGCCCAAGCCCGCGTTGTAGGGGCAAAAACCCAATAAACTCCCCTGCTTTGCCACGACATTGCCCGATTCTCGTGGTTTCCTGTGACGATTGCAAAGCATTCGCGGTGTGGCGAAGGAATCATCATGCTTGATCTGGCCCCCAGCCGCCAAAGCCTTGACCCGATAGAACGCGCTTCGCGTGATGAAATTCAGGCGCTGCAACTGTCGCGCCTGAAATGGTCGCTGGCCCATGCCTTCCACAACGTGCCGCACTACGCGCAGGCCTTCGCGGCGGCGGGCATCCACCCCGATGACCTGCGCAGCCTTGATGACATCCGCCGCTTTCCCTTCACCCAAAAGGCGGATCTGCGGCGGCACTATCCCTTTGGCATGTTCGCCGTGCCCCGCGAACGGATCATGCGCCTGCATGCCTCATCCGGCACCACGGGCAAGCCCACGGTGGTCGGCTACACCGCCCAAGACATCGACACCTGGGCCGACCTGATGGCGCGCTCGATGCGCGCCTGTGGCACGAGGCCGGGCGATCTGGTGCATCTGGCCTATGGCTACGGGTTGTTCACCGGCGGCCTTGGCTTTCACTACGGCGCCGAACGTTTGGGCTGCACCGTGGCCCCGGTGTCGGGCGGCATGACCCACCGGCAAGTGTCACTGATCGAAGATTTCGGGGCCACCGTCATAGGATCGACCCCGTCCTACATGCTGTCGATCCTGGACGAATACCGCGCCCAAGGCCGCGACCCGCGCCAAAGCCCGCTGCGCGTCGGCATCTTCGGCGGTGAGCCTTGGACGAATGCCATGCGCGCCGAAATTGAACAGGCTTTCGACATGCACGCGCTCGATTGCTACGGGTTGTCCGAGGTGATCGGCCCGGGTGTGGCCATCGAATGCGTGGAAACCAAAGACGGGCTGCATCTGTGGGAGGACCATTTCCTCGCCGAAATCATTGATCCCGACACCGGCGCGGTGCTGCCCGATGGTCAGATGGGAGAGTTGGTGCTGACCTCGTTGACCAAAGAGGCGCTGCCGATTATTCGCTACCGCACCCGCGATCTGACCCGGCTGTTGCCCGGCACGGCGCGCAGCATGCGGCGGATCGAGAAGGTGATGGGACGCAGCGACGACATGATCATCCTGCGCGGGGTGAACGTGTTCCCCAGCCAGATCGAGGAACAACTGCTGGCGCAACCCGGCCTTGCCCCGCATTTCCAGATCGAACTGCTGCGCGACGGCCGCATGGACGCGATGGTGCTGTCGGTTGAAACCAAGATCGCCGCCGATGACCCCAGCCGCGCCGCTACCGCCATGCGGCTGCAAAAGCGCATCAAGCAGATGCTGGGCATTTCCGTACAGGTGCAGACAGGCCAACCAGGCGCAGTCCCTCGCAGCCAAGGCAAAGCGGTGCGTATTGTGGACAACCGCCCGAAATCATAGGCCGGACTTGCGGTGCGGCCAAAAGCCTCCAGCACGGATACTTTCCGGTAAGATGGGTGGCGAACCCACCAAACCAAATCGCTACACCCGAAACCCCGCCGGAATCCCGTCCCGCCCGTCCAGCACCAAATCCACCATCACCTGCGCCACCTTCGGTGCCATCCCGAAGCCGATCTTGAAGCCGCCATTGGCCACAAACTGCCCCGCCCGCCCCGGCCAAGCCCCCAGCAAAGGCGCACGGGACTTGGCGCGCGGGCGCACCCCGGCCCAACGCTCCACCACCTCGGCCCCCGCCAAAACCGGCAAAGCCGCCACCGCGCGGGCGTGCAGGGCGTCAAGCTGCGCGTCCACCGAAGTCGCCTCAACCCACTGGTTTTCTGACGTCGACCCGATGGCCACCGTGCCATCCGCATGCGGCACCACATGCAGCCCGTCGACAAACAACTGCGGCAGTCCGGCGGCATCATGGCGCAAAGCCAAGGCTTGACCCTTCACCCCGCCGCCCATCTCGCGCCCCAAATCCGCCGACAGTGCCGCCAAACCCGCCAGCCCGGTCGCCCAAACCACCGCACCCTCATTGGTGGCATCACCCACAACCACCTCACCCCCCGCCGCCCGGATCGCCGCCACCAGTGCCGCCGCCGCCATCCGCGGATGCAGGCGCGCCGACAAGGTATCGCGCACCAGATACCCCGAGCCGGTGGCAGGCTCCCACGCCGCCCCTATGGCCTCAATCACCCGCCACTCCGCCGCGCCGCGCCACAGATCGTCCGCCGTCACCGCCCGCGCCCGCGCCAGATCGACCGCCGCCGCATCGGCCAAAGGCTGCAACCGCCCGGTCCGCGCATAGCCAGACGCCAGCCCCGAAGCCGCCTCCACTCCCGCCCACCAACCCGCCGCCATCAGCAGGCTGTCCAGCTGAAACGCCTTCTTCTCATTCCAGTTTTCCGGCACATGCGGCGACAGTGCCCCCACGATGCCGCCCGAAGACCCCGCGCCAATCGCCACCGCCTCGATCACCCGCACCGAAGCCCCGCGCCGCACCGCCTCCCAAGCAATCGACAGGCCAAAGATGCCGCCGCCCCGCACCGTCAGATCAACCCTTGCCATTCCGCGATGCCTTCCGCATGGTCCGCCCGACCAAGGGCATATGGCATATGACGGGCGGCGAACAGGGCAACGGCTTGGACTGGCGCGACGGCATCGTCCCGGTATCGCAGCGTTTTGACGACCCCTATTTCAGCCTGAACGACGGGCTTGCCGAAACCCGCCACGTCTTTCTTGCGGGCAACGATCTGCCAGCCAGACTGCGCCCCGGCTTCCACATTGCCGAACTGGGTTTTGGCACCGGGCTGAACCTGCTGGCCACCCTGATCGCCAACCCGCAAATCCCGGTCCGCTACACCAGCTTTGAGGCCTATCCGCTGCCCGCCCCAGACATCGCCCGCGCGCTGCAGGCCTTTCCCGAAGCCCGCGCCGTGGCCGACGACTTCCTGTCCCATTGGGCCGCAGGCCGCACCCAATTCACCCTTGGCCCCATCGCGGTGACAGTCCTGATTGGGGACGCCCGCGACACCCTGCCCGCATGGAACCACCAAGCCGACGCGTGGTATCTGGACGGCTTTTCCCCCGCCAAGAACCCCGAACTCTGGTCCGCCGGAATTCTGGCGCAGGTCGCCAACCACACCGCCCAAGGTGGCACCTTCGCCACCTACACCGCCGCAGGCCATGTCCGCCGCGCATTGTCAGAGGCTGGTTTCACCGTCGAACGCCGCCCCGGCCATGGCCGCAAACGCCATATGTCGACGGGCCGCAAACCATGAAAAGCAACCGCAAGGGCATCTTGCTGATGATCGCCGCCGTGGCCGCCTTTGCCGCACAAGACGGGTTTTCGCGCTATCTGGCAGGTGGCTACAACACCCTGATGGTGGTCATGGTGCGCTACTGGGTCTTCGCGGGCTTTGTGATCCTGCTCGCCCTGCGCCGCCCCGAAGGCCCCCGCGCCGCCATACGCTCCACCCGCCTTGGGGCGCATGTCCTGCGATCGCTGCTGCTGGTGTCCGAGATCTGCATCATCGTTTACGGCTACACCCTGATCGGGCTGATCGAAAGCCACGCGGTCTTTGCCATCTGCCCGCTGCTGGTGGTTGCCCTCTCTGGCCCGGTCTTGGGGGAACGCCTGACATGGCAACGCTGGGCCGCCGTCGGCGTCGGCATGGCGGGCGTGGTGATCATCTTGCGCCCCGGCACAGGCGTATTCTCATGGCCTGCGCTGCTGCCACTGATATCGGCGCTGTTCTTTGCCACCTATTCCGTGCTGACCCGCCTGACCACCCGCGACGAGCCAACCTTCCCGGCCTTCTTCTGGCCGGGCGTCATTGGCGCGGTGATCATGACCGTGATCGGCCTGCCGCAATGGCAACCGATCATCGGCACCGATGCGCTTTACCTTGGCATCTATGCCAGCATTTCCATCCTGTCACACTGGCTCTTGCTGAAATGCTATGAGGCCGCCGAGGCGTCATCGGTGCAACCCTTCGCCTATTTGCAAATCGTGTTTGTCTCGATCATCGGCATCACCATTTACGGTGAAACGCTGGCCTTGCCCGTCGTGATCGGCACCGCCCTGATCGTGGCTGCAGGCATTTACGCCCTGTGGCAAGAACGCAAACCCGTCAGACTGATCCCGTGAACAGCGCGCAAAACACCAAGCATGGCATCTGGCTGATGTGCGGATCTGCCATGGTCTTCGCGCTGCAAGACGGTGTGTCGCGCTATCTTGGCGCGAATTACAGCATCTACATGGTGGTGATGATCCGCTTTTGGTTCTTCGCCGCCTTCGTGATGGTGCTGGCGGCCCGCCAACCGGGCGGCATCCGCGCGGCCATCCACACGCGCCACCCCTGGCTGCAGCTGACCCGCGGACTGTTGCTGATCGTCGAGGTCGCGATCATGGTCTTGGCCTTCGTCAAACTGGGCCTGATCGAAACCCACGCCGTCTTTGCCTGCACCCCCCTGATCATCGCCGCGCTGTCCGGCCCGATCTTGGGCGAAAAGGTCGGCTGGCGGCGCTGGACCGCGATTGCCGTGGGCTTTGTCGGCGTGCTGATCATCCTGCAACCGGGTCTGAAGGTGGTCTCACCTTGGGCGATCATCCCGCTGCTGTCGGCCCTCATCTTCGGCCTTTACGGATTGCTCACCCGCTATGTCGCCCGCCGCGACGCCGCCTCGGTCAGCTTCTTCTGGACCGGGATCATCGGCGCCATCGCCATCACCCCCTTTGGCCTGACACATTGGACGCCGCTGCAAGGCAATGACTGGATGTTCATGGCGACCCTGTGTTGCACCGCCGCCTTGGGTCATTGGCTGCTGATCCAGGCCTATGACAAGGCCGAGGCCTCCGCCGTCCAACCCTTTGCCTACCTGCAGCTGGTGTTCATTGCGCTGCTGGGCGTGTTCTACTTTGGTGAAACCCTGCGCATGAACGTCGCCATCGGCACCGTGGTTGTGGTCGGGGCCAGCCTGTTCACCCTTTGGCGGCACTGGCTGAAATCGCGCGCGGCGGCGAAGGCCTGAAACCATAACAATTTAGCTCAAATTTGCGCTTCATCTTGGTGAAAATATCCCACGGGGGTGCGGGGGTGTGAAACCCC
>CAMAQR010000051.1 GCA_945860375.1 Pseudorhodobacter antarcticus | reverse complement strand
CGAGGCGGACCTTCCGATAAAGTTCCACGATTAAAATGCCCCCACCCTCCCTGTCGCCAGAAAGGGCCAAAGTGGCAAAGTTTTACTCTGCCCGCAGCAAGACTATCCCGCCACTTCCGTGGCAAACTTTTGCACTGCCGTTCTCAGCTTGGAACAAGAATGCAGGAATGGGGCGGTTTGATGAAAAACGAAGTGCCCTAGAACGAGTAGGTTTGTCTTACCGGGCGCTGCCAGGCATCGAACGGGATATGCTCGTCGCATTGGAGAAGCGAAAGCAGGACCTGCAAATGCGAAAGCACCTCGAAGCCCATAAGATCGCACGCGTCTCGATTGATAGCATTGGGGACAGCCGGACGCTGACGCTCCGATCATTTGGAATTGAAACAGCTTGGGACATCAAGCATCATGCCGTCATGGCAATTCCAGGTTTTGGCCCGGGCCTTACGAAGAAGTTGACTGACTGGAGAAAAACAGTCGAACGACGCTTCAAATTCAACCCAGCCGTACCAACCGACCCTGCGGAAATTGCCAAAGTGAATAACGAAATTTCGATGCGCAGAAGTGCGATGGAGACCGAGCTACTGAAGGGAGTAACAGAGCTTGAAACGATTAAAGCCGAAGCCATAGCAATCCGCCGCAATGCAAGCCCACACCAATCCGCATATTTGGCTCTTTTAGAAGCAGAAGAGGACCATCGCCTGCTGGCATGATCAGGTGGTCGCTCAGTTCACCCTAACGACGGCGGCCTGCAACCTAGCCCGACTGCCAAGGTTGTTGGCCGCATGAGGCCGAAGGTGGCGAACATGCAAACCAAACCTCGGCGGCGGGCCTGCTTCGGCAAGCCTGCAGAGGGAAACCGTTCCGCGCATCCGATTCTTTCAGCGACCTGTTAGATTTAATCAACCTTCCGTGCTTTACCTCAACGCCACCTCAACCCACGTATGCAGGACTGCGACGTTCCTGCCCATCACGATCCGTCTAAATCCAGCCAATGCAGCCAATCGCCTACCAGAAGGATTCGCGATTTCAAAGGCTTGCGGTCTAAGTAACTGAATTCAAACGATTAGTGGAATTCCGGGTCCATAGGCTCATAACCTGAAGGTCACAGGTTCAAATCCTGTCCCCGCAACCAAATCTAACAACGATTACAAGACGTTACAGGCCGCCTTACGGGCGGCTTTTTGCGTTGAATTTTCCAGGTCAACAATAGGTCAACAAAAACGCGAAAACCGCAGCGATTCCAGTTGGATAGTAGCCCGACAGGACGCCGACCGCGCCAAAACCGCATAGGGCCGCGCTCAATCGGGATGCCCAGTCTTGTCTGAAGACGAAACCTGGACCTGAACCACGTGAAGCGATTAAGTGCTTGAATGCGGCGCGTCGGCACGTTCAACTGCTCTCATGAAGCACGCTCCTCTTCTCACTTGGGCCGACTGCGCCCCCCGGCTGGTGGCTGTGGCCGCCGGGCGCTCGGCTGCCGATCTGGTCATCTGCGGCGGCACGCTGGTCAATGTCCAAAGCCGCGAGGTTTTGCCGGGTTGGCAGGTGGCCGTGGCCGAGGGGCGCTTTGCCTATGTCGGGCCGGATGCTTCGCATTGCATCGGGCCGCAGACCACGGTCGTCGATGCCACCGGAAAGTTCCTGATCCCCGGCCTTTGCGACGGACACATGCATATTGAATCCGGCATGCTGACCCCGGCGGAATTTGCCGCTGCCGTGATCCCGCATGGCACAACGACGATCTTCCACGACCCGCACGAGATCGCCAATGTGCTGGGCCTGCGCGGCGTCCGGATGATGCATGATGAGGCGCTGTTGCAGCCGATCAACATCTTCACCCAGATGCCGTCCTGCGCGCCCTCGGCCCCGGGGCTGGAGACGACAGGGTTTGAGATCGGCCCCGACGATGTGGCCGAGGCAATGCGCTGGCCGGGGATCATTGGCCTCGGAGAGATGATGAACTATCCCGGTGTCATCAACGGCAGCCAGCAGATGCTGGAGGAGATCGCCGCGACGATGCGCGCGGGCAAGGTGGTAGGCGGGCATTATGCCAGCCCCGACCGGGGCATTCCGTTCCATGCCTATGTGGCGGGTGGGCCGTCGGACGACCATGAAGGCACCCGGGAATCCGATGCCATCGACCGGGTCCGGCAGGGGATGCGGGCGATGTTGCGGCTGGGGTCAGCCTGGTACGACATCGAAAGCCAGATCACCGCGATCACCGAAAAGGGCCTTGATCCGCGCAACTTCATCCTTTGCACCGATGACAGCCATTCCGGCACGCTGGTGCTTGAAGGGCACATGAACCGCGCTGTGCGCCATGCCATTGCCTGCGGTTGCGATCCGCTGATCGCGATCCAGATGGCGACGATCAACACCGCCACCCATTTCGGGCTGGAGCGGGAATTGGGCTCCATCGCGCCGGGGCGGCGGGCGGATATGATTCTGACCTCGGATCTCCGGGCCTTGCCCATCGACGCGGTCTTTGCCCGGGGCGTGAAGGTGGCCGCAGGCGGGCAGTTGACCGTGACCTGCCCGCATTACGCCTGGCCCGAGGATGCCCGCGCCACAGTGCGGCTGGGCCGGGCCAAGACGGCCGATGACTTTGCGATTGCGGCCCCTGCCGGTGTGCCCCACGTGACGGCGCGCGTGATCGGGGTGGTCGAGAACCAGGCCCCGACAAAAGCCCTTACCGCCGATCTGGTAGTGACCGGCGGGCTGGTCGAGGCGCAGGGCGACGTCGCCCAGATCGCGCTGGTCGAACGGCATCGGGCGACAGGGCAGGTGGTCAACGCCTTCGTCTCGGGCTTTGGGTACAAGGGCCGGATGGCGATTGCTTCGACCGTGGCGCATGACTGCCACCACATGATCGTAGTCGGCACAGACCGCCACCAGATGGCGCTGGCCGCCAACCGCCTGGCCGAGGTGGGCGGCGGCGTAACCCTTTGGCGCGAAGGCATTGAACTGGCGCTGGTCGAACTGCCCATCGCGGGCCTGATGTCGGACCGCCCGGCGCGCGAGGTGGCTGACAAGGCGCAAGCCCTCGTCGCGGCCATGGCCGACTGCGGCTGCACCCTGAACAACGCCTACATGCAGCATTCCCTGCTGGCGCTGGTTGTCATCCCGGAACTGCGCATCTCGGACAAAGGATTGATCGACGTGACCCGCTTTGCGGTGACGGACTTGTTTGCGCCCACGGCCTGATCCGGCATCTTTGGTTGCTACCAAGGGTACGGCGCCGCATGAAAGCCAGCCGGCGTTCGCGGTCGACGCAAGGGGCGGAAAGCCGACTGACAGCGGTGCGACATCGCACCCGTAGCGCGCACGCCAAAGCAGCACTTCGTGCCTGTCCCCGCAACCAAAAAATCTTTGTATAACAAAGACTTGGAATCCGACAAAAACACTTGTGTATAACACTCGTCATTTTACCTCAACGCCACCTCAACGTTTGACGAGTCCCACTGTAACCCAAGGGGGCTTTTTGCGTTTGGGGAGAGCAGATACAGACTAGGCAAATGCGATCAATGGGGAACAATCACCCATGAGCCATCCCTTGCCCGGATGAGCTCGGGTGATATGCGCCACGATTCTGCAATCCGCTCAGCCGTCAGCACTGTGTCGCAGTCACCATGTGCGAGGTTCTTGCCCTTATCGATCAGCAACAGCTGGTCGCAGAACCGTGCGGCCAAGGTCAGATCGTGCAGCGCAAGGACGACCACTGCGTTGTTCAATGGGGCATAGGCCCTCAGGTGCCGAAAGATGACAAGCTGATGGTGAAGGTCGAGTGCCGAGGTCGGCTCGTCCAGGATCAAAAGCCGGGGCGCACGCAGGATTCGTTGCGCCAGCAGGACCATTTGCTGCTGGCCGCCTGACAGGCGGTCCATGCTGCGCCCTTCCAGATGTGCCAGTCCTAGGTCGGAGAGGACGGCGCTTGCGGCCTCCAGATCAGCCGGGGCGACGCGCCAACCAAGAGCTTCCCGCTTGCCCAGAAGGACAGACTCAAGCACGGTCAGGCGCGCATTCATCTGATAGGCCTGAGACATATACCCGATTTGTTCGCGGGTCAGCGGTACTCCATTCCATTCGGCGTGAAGTCTGTCGATCCCGGCAAGGCTGCGCAGGAGGGTGGACTTTCCGGCACCGTTCGGGCCGATAACGCCAACCACCTGGCCTGCGGGGACGACGATCTGAACCGGATGCAGGATTTGGGCGCGGCCCTTGAACACAGAGGGCAGGTTGGCGGTTAGGGTCATCTTGTCCCCGTGGGTTTAAGGGTCAGGATTACCGCCATCAGCATCGGGATCCCTGCGATGGCGGTGATGATACCCACCGGAATGACCGCGCCGGGCGAGATCAGCTTGCCGATGACAGAGGCAGCAACAAGGATCACTGCGCCCATCAGAGCAGCGGTCGGCAGGGCAAAGCGATGGTCTTCGCCCACCGCCGCCCGCGCGATATGGGGGGCGATCAGCCCGACAAAGCCGATGGTGCCGGTGAAACAGACCGCCCCCGCCGTCAGAGCGGCGACCAAGAGAAAGCTGCGGCGGCGCAGGCGGTTCACGTCCAGCCCAAGGCTGGCTGCATTGGCATCGCCCAAGCGCAGCGAAGTCAGGTTCCAAGCATCACGCAACACGAAGGGCAGGCAGACCACCAGGATGGTGCCGCAGACCTGAACCGAGGTCCAACTTGCCTTCAGCAGGCTGCCGAATAGCCAGAACACGATCTGTTGCAGCACCTCGGGCGATGCCATGAACTGCACAAGCGATTGCAGGGATTGAAAGAAGAACAAGACCGCAATGCCCGCCAGTACCAGCACCTCAGGCGCGGCCCCCTTGAGACGGGCCACAAGATAGATCAATGCGGCGGCGGCAAGTGTCATGGCAAAGGCGGCAATCGGGGTTTGCAGCCATTGCGGCATGCCCCAAAGCCCGCCGATCAAGATCGACAGCGCCGCACCGAACCCGGCGGCAGCGGAGAACCCCAGAGTGAAGGGGCTGGCAAGCGGATTGTTCAGGATGGTCTGCATCATCAGCCCTGCCAGCCCAAGGCTGGCTCCCACCAGCGCCGCCATGATGCTTTGTGGCAAACGGATTTGCCAGAGAATGGCGGCGGCGGCCCGGTCTTCACCCGCGGGGCCTGCCCAAAGGGCGGTGTTCAGATCGGCCAGCGACATGCCGGATGGCCCGGTGACCAGATCGGCGGCCAGCAAAAGGCAAAGCGCGGCGGCAGCGGCCAGAAGGGCTGCCGTGCGCGCCTTGATTTGGCGGGCATAAAGCCCGCCAAGGGTCGTTGTTGCGCCCGTCATTGCAGCTTTTGCACGAAGATGCCGTCCAGCGGGATCGGCAGCCATTCTGCATAGTAGGCCGCCAGTTCCGCCTGCGGATCGACATCGGCGAAAGCTTCGGGGTGCAAGACCTTGCCGAGATAGCGGGCAAAGACGAAGTCAGACAGAGACCGCGCGCCACCGTGATAGATGGCGTGAATTTCACCGGATTTCGCAGCCGGAAGGTCTGCCCAACCAGCGCGGGTCAGATAGGCAGCCATCTTTTCTTGGGCGGCGGCCGGATCAGCCTTGAATCCAACCCGCACGGCTTCGGGCGCACTCATCCATTCAGAGCCAGCCAGAAGGATCACTTCGGGTTGTTCTGCCAGCACATATTCCGGGGCCAGCGGACCCCAGTTTTCGACCTGGCCCTTGGCGATGTTCGCTCCGCCGACCAGATCAATCACCCCGGCCCACATGCCGTTACCATAGCTGTTGCCGACCTCTGCTGGGCCTTTCTTGGCCAGTTCGACATAGACTTTCTTCGGCGCGTCACCGGCGGCAGCCACCCGCGCAATGGTGTCAGTGATCTTGGCCTCATACAGCCCGGCCAGTGCCTCGGCCCGATCTTCGGTGCCCATCAAGGTGCCGATCACGCGGGTTGAGGCCAGATGGGCCTCCAGCGTCTGGGCATTGTAGTCCACAACGACAACCGGAATGCCGGCGGCTTCCAGTTGCGCCACACCTTCGCCAAGCGCATCGAACTGCCAACCTGCCAGCAGGGCGACATCCGGTTTGGCCGCAATGGCGGCTTCGACGCTGAATGTGCTGGTTTCGGTATCGCCGACATCGGGAAGCGCTTCGATCTGCGGGTAGACAGCCTTGTAGGCCTCCCACTGCATCGGGCGCCATTCCGCCCAAGGCGCGCGCGAGATGGCAACGACCTTGTCGATGCCCCCCGGGCCAGTGATGGCAATGAAGTCTTCGTAGTAGAAGCCGAGCAAGACCCGGTCGGGGGTATCGGCCAAGGTGACCGTCCGGCCCTTGAGGTCGGTCAGTGTGACTTCGGCCCATGCGGGCAGGGCTGTGGTCACGGCAAGGGCGCCAAGACCAATGAGTTTCAAGATGGGGTTCATTGAGGTCTCCGTTGGTTGAAGGTTTAACTTAGGGATCAATTAGTGAACGTCGCGCCCGACGATCAGCGTGCCGTCAAAGCTGTCGAGCAGGGCGATGGTGTCCGGGGCAAGGGCTGCTTCGGCAGCTTTGGCTTGGGTCAGCAAAGCCTCGGCCTCTGCCGCCGACAGCCCCAGAGATTGCAGGGTGGCGGGCAGCATCAGGCTTGCGCCCGAGCACAGTTCGATAAACCAGCCCTTGTCGTCCTGACGCAAGAAGGCCCGCCCGCCGCGTCCGTCTTGTGCCCAACCTGCTATGGCGACAGGGCCGTGAACTGAAATCGGGGCCACGGTCAACGGGGTTTCCGGCGTGTCGAACTGCGCTTTCAGCAGGGCCTCGATGTCCACCATCGCATCCCCCGTCTGAACCGGAGCCGTATGCCCCGCGCCATGGGCGGCTTGCGCGTTCGTCGCGTCATGGCCCATCGCCGAATGGTCCATCTTGGAATGGTCCACCGATCCATCGGCGGGATCGACCATGAACTCTATCTCGACCCGCCCGCCCTGCTCGAAGATCAGGGTTGCGGGAACCATGTCCCCGACGTTCAGCGGCTGGGTCAGCCCCATCAGCATGATGTGATAGCCGCCCGGCTCCAGCACCACGGTGTCCCCGGCGGGGATCTCCAGCGCCTCGACATGCTTCATGCTGGCCACGCCATCGGCGCTGAATTCGGTGGTGTGCAGCATGGCCTTCGCTGCAAAACCAACCTCGACGCCGATCAAGGTGTCGGGGTGATCGCCCTCATTGGAAATGCCCATATACCCTGCGGCAACCTGGGCCGTGCCTATGGGAGCCGGGATATTGGCATGGATGATCTGCAGGTCGCCGACGGTCACTTCGTGGGCGAAGGCAGTGCTGGTCATCAGAATGGCAGCAAGGGTGACAAGGTGGCGCTTCATGGCGATCTCCTAGAGTGATGGAAAAGCCCCCTTCGACATGGCAGCCGAAGGGGAGAGTAAGGCCCTTGCCCACGGGAATGAGGGCAAGGGCCACCCAAAGATGCGAAGGGCGGGACGCCTCCTGCCTTGCATCTCGAGAGCGGGGCTCATGGCAGCACCCGGTTGGCCACTGCAGGATGATCTGCCGGCCAGGGGTCGCCATAAGCGGGGTTGGTGAGGAAGCCTTCATCCGTCAGGCTTTCAAGGAATGCGACGATGTCGGCGATCTCGGCATAGGTTGCGCTGTTGCCAACGATCATCCCATCGCGCAGCGGGCTTTGCGCGCCGTTGCCCGCATGGGGGCCGTCTGTGATCCGGCGTCCGCCTGCGCGGTAATGGTCCAGCACATCGGTCAGGGTTTCAGCCGACCCGTCATGGAAATAGGGCGCGGTCAGCGCGACATTGCGCAGGGATGGCGTGCGGAACTTGCCCATATCGGCAGGATCACCCGTCAACTCAATCAACCCGGTGTTGTTGGCGGGGTAAGCCCCCGCACCATCGATGTTGTAAAGCCCGGTGTTGTGAAATCCGGTTTCGGCAAAGGCCGAGCGGCTGGTCTGCAGATTTTCGGTGAAATGGATGCCGGAGTGGCAGTGATAACATTCGAACCGATGGTCAAAGAACAACTGCTCACCGCGTTTGGCGGCCTCGGAAAGCGCGTCTTTCTCGCCCCAGTATTTGAACCGGTCATAGGCGCTGTCCACCGAAATAAGGCTGCGCTGAAAGGCGGCCAGCGCACGGGTCAGGGTGAACAGGTCGGGCGCGGGATGATCGGGGAAGGCCGCGGGAAAAGCCGTCTGATAATAGGGGTCCGCCGCCAGCCGGGCAAAAAGCGCGTCCTCTTGCCCATTGTTGCCCATCTCGTCGGGGTTATCGCCGAACAGGGGCATCAGCGCCTGAAACTCTAGGCTGGTCATATGCGGATTGGCCCATGTCAGCAGCGGCAGATAGCCGACATTCGCCAGCCCCGGCGCGTTGCGGATGCCGGGCGTTGCGTTGATGCCGAGCGGGGTTTCCCGCCCATCCGTAAAGGCGCGTTCCTGCACATGGCATGACACGCAGGCCACCGTGCCATCCGCCGACAGGCGGGCGTCGTAAAACAGATGCCGCCCCAATTCGACCTTTTCAGCCGACATCGGGTTGTCATCCGGCACGGGTGGCGCAGGCATCCAGGCCGGGATGGGCCAGACATAGGGCTCGGCGGCAAGCGTCATCGGTGTGGCAAGGGCAAACCCCGCCACACCGATGCGCCCCGCCCATTGGGCAAGGCGGCGCATGGCTTAGCGCATCGAGACCAGTTGCTGCGCCCCTGCCGGGATATCGCCATAAGGCAGGCCCAGCTTGGTCATCACTGTGGTGCAATCGGCGTCGCCGGGGAAGGACATGCAGCCGGGCGAGGTTTCCGCCGCGTTCACCATGATATCCGCCTCGGCCACAACGGCGGCCGGGTCGATGACCACGACATTGGTCGCCGGATCAAAGACGGCAAAGCTGACGGGCAGATGGTTGGGGTTCTTGCATTCCGCCGTCGGCGCCTCGGTCTTGGAGGCTGCCGGGCACTGGGTCGAGCCCAGATGCAGGAACCAGCCCTTCGGCCCACCCTCGGCCTTGTTCACCGGCACCATGTCGATGCGCACAAAGCGGTAGCCGCCCTGCCAGTTCCAGAACATCGCCGTGGTGTTCAGGGGGGCTGCGGCCAGCGTCGGGTCATTGTGGTTCTTGTCGAACGGCACTGCCAAGGCAAAGGAAAGCCCGACGTAATCGCCATCCGGCGCGGTGCCGCGCAGGGTGGTGTTGGTTTCAGCCGTGCCGGTTGAACAGCCGCCCGAACCATCCTCGAAATCCAGGAGCGCCAGATCGTCCAGCTGCCATTTGCCGTCCTGCTCCAGGGCAATCGGTTGGGCCGACCCATCGGCGCGGATCAGGGCCGCACCGGATACGAACAGCCGATAGTCGATGCCTTTAACGGCAGTGGCCTTGGCCCCGATGCCGTCGAAGCTCTCGGTGCAGGAAAACGGTTTGCCTGCAATCTCACCGGCAAAGTTGATGGAAACCGCCTGATCGGCCAAGGCGGGGGTGGCGGCCAAAGCCGCAGCAAAAGCGATGTATTTCATTGGGTTTACCCTCTGACACTCCACGCGCAAGGCGTAGCGTTGTTGATTGATCGACGAAGATTTTGGCGATCAGGCCAGAGGGGGGGCGCGCACAGGTGTTGCTGGGTTGGTGCTGCGGCCAAATGCGCGATTCTGCGCTGGCATGACAACAGCAGCCACGAAGCGCAGTTCGATGTCGATAAGGCTTGGCGCAGATTCGGCAAGCATCATGCCCGACACAAGATGGCAAACCGGGCAATCACCCATTGCCATCGTCTTGCCATCTTCACCCGGATCAGCACACAGGTCGGCAGTGGTGAGACCCATCGCAGCAAGGGTCGCAATCGTTTCAGCCTCTGCAACTCTGACGATCGGGCGGTGCGCAAAACCTGCTGACAACAGACTTGTTGCCAGCAAAAAGGTCATTGCAACCCGCAGGAAAAGATGTCGCGCCTGAAACCACATGCCCCTTGGATAGCATGTTCTGATTTTCCTGCAATGCTATTCGCGAGCGATTGACGGCTGGCCCATGCTGGCGGGCCATCGGTTGCGCTACGTTTCATCAAGAAATGTGA
Source organism: Pseudorhodobacter antarcticus (assembly GCA_945860375.1). The sequence continues at coordinate 14,381 of CAMAQR010000051.1, read as the reverse complement.
TCAGGATTGCGAGGATTGCCAACCCAAAACCAAGGACGGCAGTGTCGGCAGCCCGGATCGGCGAATCCTGCATGTGGCTGCGGCGGTGATGGGGGCGCAGACCCCTAGCTTCCATCGCGATGGCCGCGCGGCTGGCACGGCGGATGGCGAAGGCATGCAGCGGGATGGTCAGTGCCATCACCTCTCCCGGTCGCGGGATGCGGCGCATCTGGCGACCCTGCTGCATGGCGCGGGCCATGCGCAGCGTCTGCATCTCGCGCCCCAGATCGTGAACCAGGTGCATCGCCTGCATCAAGGCAAACCCTGCAGGCGCAGGCAGGCGCAGGTGGGTCATCAGCGACCGAACCAGTTGGCCCGGATCGGTGCTGAGCGCAAACAGCGCCGACACCATGCCACAGGCCAGCGTCCGGGCGAACAGCACCAGACCTGGTGCCGCATCCGGCACCGCCGCGCCCTGTTCACGCGCCATCTGCACGGCAAAACCGGAAACTGCGTTGAACAGCAGCGAGGTTGTCAGAAAGCCAAATCCGAACAGTGCAAATGGCACCATCAGCGCCAACAACTTCCACAACGCCACGCGTTCGACTGCCCACAACAGCCCAAAGGCCAGCGTCGGCAGTTGAAAGCGCAGATCGAACACCAGAACCGACGCGCGATCCAGGTCAGGCAAAGCGCGAGTTTTGGCAGCAGGTGCAGGCGGCCTAGCATCCTTGTTGCTCCATCCAGCCCGGCAGGGGGGCTGCCTCTGGCGGGGCCAGACCCACGGCCTGCAACAGCGCGGTGTCGCGCAGAATGTGCCGCGCCGGGCCGTCGGCGATAATCCTGCCTTCGGCCAGAACCGCGACCTTGTCGCAGACTGCCAGCGCGAAATCGGCATTTTGGGTGGCTTGCACTATCAGCCACACCTGCACCCAGCCCAGATAAAGCACCCCGAACACCGCGCCCAGCACGGCCACGATCAGGGTTTCACGCAACGTCCAGACAGCCGTACCCGGCATGGAAAGCTCCATTTCTTGCAGGGTTGGAAAGGCGGCGGGTGCCGCGGGGTCAGACCTTGCCGGGGCTGTTGGCCGACAAGGTCACGTCAAGGGCCACATGGCCCGCCTGCGCGCCAAAGCCGGTAAAGGCTTGCGACAGGGTTTCAAACACCTCTCCCGCATCGCCGCGCAGCTTGGTGCAGAAGTTCTTCGACCGCTCGAACGTGCCCGAGGATTTCAGGAAATCGATGCAGCCGTAAATCTCGTCCATGTGATGCCCAAGCCCCAGCGGATACAGCGAGAATTGCGCGGCCACCGGCTGGCCCGTCAGGTGCGCCGCCGCCACACCCGCCCGCGCCGCCGCGATCCGATCGGCCAGCGGTGCGCCGTTCGGCAGGCCGCCCAGCGGGGTGCAGATCGGGTCATCTGGTTCACCGGGGCAGCCGCGCGATACGGTGGCGTGCAGCGTGCAATGCACGCCCGTCCGGGCCGCAGCCACGAACAGATCGCGTATCGCCTGAAACAGGGTTTCCGGGGGGCCGACCATCAGGGTGGACAGGTCATCTGTCTCAACCCGCAGCCGGTCCCGCCACGGGTCCAGCGCGCCGATCGCGCCAAGGATGATGCCGATGAAATCATCGGACATGGGATACAGGGATATCTGTGCGCCGGAAAACATCTCACCTCGCTCCGCTGGCATTACCCAGATCAGCTAAAGGGTTCGCGGGACTGCACCCGACATCTCAGCCCCGGCATTACGGAGCGCCCCTGTTCATACGGGGACGCTAACAGATGAAATTTCGGTTGCAAGCAAAACCTGTGTCTCCTGCCCCGCCGCACCTGGCTGATGCTCGGTCATGGAAAGGCCACGAGACCGGGCTCTGTCAGGCTTTCGCCTTCAGGTAGCTGTCGCCCCAAACCCTTGGAGCATCGCGGTTCAGCAACTTTCTTTCTGCGGCGTCCAATCGCGCCAGCGCAACAGCCCTGTCGCCCTTGGCGTCACGCAGGGCGCGACCCCAGAGGCGCGCAACCGAACGCGCGCTCCACGGCAGGGCGGCCTGCATCACCCATCGGCGCGCGTCGGGGGGCAGTGCGTCATAGGCGGCCATCGGGTTGCCTTTCGCCCTGCGGCGCAGCGATGTTGCGAGGTTGGGTTTGCGCATGATCACAATGCCCCGGCACAATCAGGCGGTCGTCCGGCGCCAGGCCGGGAAGGGATCGGCCATGTCGCTCCAGGCATCAGGCGTAAAGGCGTCCGTTGACACCAATGCGGCATCAAGTGCCGCGGAGATGGCCGCACGGTCCATCCCCGCGCCGATAAACACGATCTCTTGCCGCCGGTCGCCCCAGGGTTCTTGCCACTTTGCGGCGACCTCGGCCAAAGCATCGGGGTGCGTCGGCCAGCGTTCGCGCGGCACCGAGGCCCACCACCCGCCCAGCGGTGCGACCGATGACATCGCGCCAGCAAGGCTGAACTCGGCCACCCAGTTCGGGCGCGACGCGATCCAGAAATGCCCCTTGGCGCGGATCACGCCGGGCAGATCCCCGTTCAGCACGGCGTGAACCTTCACGGGGTCAAAGGGTTCGCGGGCGCGATAGACAAAGGATGAGATACCGTATTCCTCTGTCTCCGGTGTGTGATTGGCAAAACCGTAAAGTTCCTTGGCCCACATCGGGTGGGTATGGGCCTGATCAAAATCAAACAGACCAGTGTCAAAGATCGCCTTGGGGGCAACGCTGGAATGGCTGGTTTCAACCAGTTGGGCGTCCGGGTTCAGCGCGCGGATGATCTTGCGGGCGGCGTCCACCTGTTCGGCCGATGCATCTGCGATCTGGTTCAGCACCACCACATCGGCAAACTCGATCTGTTCGGTCAGCAGGTTGACGAGGCTGCGGCTGTCATCCTCTCCCAGACTTTCACCACGGTCGGCAAGGAAGTCGTGGCTGGCAAAATCGCGCAGCAGGTTCACCGCATCCACCACGGTCACCATGGTATCCAGCCGTGCCACGTCAGACAGGCTGTCGCCGTTCTCATCGCGGAAATCAAACGTCGCGGCGACGGGCAGCGGTTCGGCAATGCCGGTGGATTCGATCAGCAGGTAGTCGAACCGTCCCTCGGCCGCCAACCGGCGCACCTCGATCAGAAGATCATCGCGCAGGGTGCAACAGATGCAACCGTTGGTCATCTCGACCAGCTTTTCCTGCGCCCGCGACAGGTCTGCACCTTCGCGGATCAAGTCGGCGTCGATGTTGACCTCGGACATGTCGTTGACAATCACCGCTACGCGGCGGCCTTCGCGGTTGTTCAGGACGTGGTTCAGAAGTGTGGTTTTTCCAGCACCCAGAAAGCCGGAAAGGACGGTGACGGGAAGGCGGGTGTCAGCGGTGGGCATGGTTGACCTGTTGTGTGAGGGGGAGGGGAGGCGGTCAGAACGGCATCTGAATGTGCTGCGCCATCATCCCGCCTGACCCGGTTGGCTCAGGCCGCATCCTCAAAACCGCAAGGCTGCTTTCCAGAATGTCGCGCGGGATGTCGCGGCCAATCACCACGATCCGGCTGGTGCGATCACCTATCGGCCAGTGCGGCAGGCTGACCGGCGGATGGAAGATGTGTTGCACACCGTGAAAGGCGAAGGGGTGGGGGATGCCCTCCACATGCACGATGCCCTTCATTCGCAAGATATCGGGGCCGCGCAGCGCGATCAGGGTATCGAGCCAGAAATCGAAGATGTCTGCCGGGATCGGTGCGTCGATGGTGGCCGAGACAGATGTGATGCGGCTGTCGTGCAGGCTGAGGGTGGCAGTCGGCGCTGGCCTGTGAAACCCCATCGAAAGGCTGGCAAACGGGTCTGCTGCAGGGTTCGGGGCGAACAGCCCATAGGCCGGGTTGCCGTGACCGATGGGCTGGGCAGGCGGCGTGGGTCTGGGTGCCGCATAGGCGCCGACATTGACCCAAGCCAGGGTTTGGGCGGGGTCGGCTTCTGCTTGCAGGCCGCTGATGCCGAACAGAACGCCGGGTGCCACGCATCCATGATCGGCGGTGATGCGTGCCGCGCCGGGGTTGATCTGGGCCAGCCGGTCTTCAAACCGGCTCAACTCAGTTGGGGTGACGAGGTCGGTCTTGGTCAGTACGATCCGGTCGGCAAGGGCGATCTGGTTCACCGCCTCGAACTGCGCGTCCAGGGTGCGCGGCCCGGTGGCGGCACAGGCCGTCGTCACAACGCCGTCCAGCCGAAAGGCCGCCGCCAGTTCGCGCTCGATCAACAGGGTGTGCAGGATCGGGCCGGGGTCGGCCAAACCTGTCGTCTCGATCACCACGCGGTCGAAGGCCACTTCGCCCAGCGCTTGACGGCGCAGCAGCGCCAGCATGGCCGTCACAAGGTCGCCCCGGATCGTGCAGCACAGACACCCCGATTGCAGCAGGACCATCTCTTCGGTCGATTCCTCTATCAGGTCATGATCAAGGCCTATGTCCCCGAACTCATTGATGATTACCGCTACCCGCCCCATGCCGGGGTCACGGATCAGGTGGTTCAGCAGCGTGGTTTTTCCAGACCCGAGAAACCCGGTCAGCAGCGTGACCGGAATGGGAAATGCGGGGGCTGTCATGTTCGGGTGCGCCTTTCGTCCTGTCGATTTCCACTTGCGTTATATTATAACATTACACTATGCAAGCCGCTGCCATAGTCCGGAGCCCGTCATGCACCCTATAGATTTTGTACCCCGCACCAGCGTCGCGCAGGTTGAGGAAGGCACTTGCCTTGCGCCACGGTTCGACGCGGACGGGCTTGTCCCGGTTGTAACCACGGATCAGGCGACAGGCGCGGTGTTGATGATGGGGGTGATGACGGCCGAAGCCCTACGCCCGACGATCCAGACGGGCGAGGCGCATTACTGGAGCCGGTCGCGCCAGACCCTTTGGCACAAGGGGGCAACCTCGGGCTTTGTGCAGCGCGTGATCGAGCTGCGGATCGACGATGATCAGGATGCCGTCTGGTTGCGGGTCGAGGTTGCAGGCGGGGCGTCGTGCCATGTTGGCTACCGGTCTTGCTTTTACCGGGCTGTTCCGGTGGGGCAGGCGGGCGCGCTGCGGTTTGTTGAGCACGTCAAGATGTTCGATCCGGTCGCCGTTTACGGGGATGCGCCAAACCCGACCGTGTTGTGATGGCTGCGCACCCTGAACCTGCGGCCTGCCACCACGTCTTTGTCTACACGGCATGCCGCGATGCTTCTGCAGATGATCTGCCGGGCGCAGCCTTGCTGCAGACCTTGCATCAGGCGTTCGCTGCCTGCGGTTTGGCGGACACTTTCACGGTGTCCGGCGTGCGCTGCATGGCGGGCTGCACGTGCCCCTGCACGGTGGGATTTACCGCCAGCGGCAAGGCAGCTTGGTTGTTTGGTGATCTCGGCCCCGCCGATTGCGCCGACATTGTCGCTTTCGCAGGTCTTTACGCATCGCTAAAAGATGGCTGGTGCTCGTCCACTGACCGCCCCGGCAAGCTGTCGCGCAGCGCCCTTGCGCGAATCCCGTCTCTGCCGCCTGAAATGAACGAGGGCGCGCAATGATGGCGCATCTTGTGGCGTCGGGTCTTTCATGGGCACCGCGCGGTGGGACATCGATCTTGCACGATGTCAGCTTTGCCGTGCCACAGGGTCAGGTGCTGGCGATTTGTGGCGCGAATGGCGCGGGCAAATCCACGCTGCTGCGGATGCTGTATCGCTATCTGCGCCCTGATGCGGGGCAGGTGCTGCTGGGCGGCACCGACCTGTGGGCGCTGAACCCCCGTGCCGCTGCCCGCCGCGTGGCCGCCGTTCTGCAAGAACAGCCCACCGATTTCGCCCTGACCGTGCGCGAGATGGTGGGCCTTGGCCGCACCCCGCACCGGATGGGCTTTGCCGGGGCAGGGGCGCGCGACGCCGCGGTTGTGGCCGCAAGTTTGCAGCGGATGGATCTGGTGCGCTTTGCGGCCAAGCCGTTCGGCACCCTGTCGGGGGGTGAGCGTCAGAGGGTAATGGTGGCGCGCGCGCTGGCGCAGGAGCCGGAAGTGCTGGTGCTGGACGAGCCGACCAACCATCTGGACATCCGCCACCAGCTGGAGGTGCTGAGCCTGCTGCGCGGTCTTGGCCTGACGGTAGTCCTTACGCTGCACGATCTGACGCTTGCGGCGGAACATGCCGACGCGGTGCTGATCCTGCATCAGGGCCGATTGTTGGCCCACGGCACACCGCGCGATGTGCTGACCCCAGGTACCATCAACCGCGCTTTCGACGTGACTGCGCGGATCGACACGACGGGCCCCAGCCCGCGCTATTCCTTTCATCTGTAACCGGAGACTTCTATGAAACTTGCCGCACTTGCCTTGCTTCTGTCCGCCACGTCCGCCGCCGCGTTCCCCGTCACGGTGCAAAGCTGCGACCGCGAGGTGACCTTTGAGGCCGCCCCGGCCCGCGCTATTTCCAACGACGTGAACCTGACCGAAATGATGCTGGTTCTGGGCTTGGCTGACCGGATGGTGGGCTATACCGGAATCTCTGGCTGGAAGACGCTTGATCCCGTGATGCGCGAAGGCGTCGCCGAACTGCCGGAACTGTCGGCCAAGTACCCGACCAAGGAAGTGCTGGTCGGGGCCGAGCCCGACTTTTTCTTTGCGGGCTGGAACTACGGCATGAAAGTTGGCGGCGAGGTCACGCCTGAAACGCTGGCTCCCTTTGGCATTCAGACCTATGAGCTGACCGAAAGCTGCATCCACATCGGCGCCAAGGACAAGGTTGCGATGGAGGACATGTACAATGACCTACTCAATCTGGGCACGATCTTTGGCGTGTCTGACCGGGCTGTGGCGCTGGTGGATGGCTACAAGGCGCGTCTGGCCGAAGTGACGGCAGGCGTGGGCCGCACCAACCCCCTGCGGGTGTTCGTCTATGACAGCGGCGAAGAGGCCCCCTTTACCGCCGGAAAATACGCCATGCCCACAGCCATGATCGAGGCGGCGGGCGGCGTCAACATCATGGATGATGTCGAGAAAAGCTGGACCGAAATCGCGTGGGAGCCGGTGGTCGAGCGCAATCCGCAAGTGATCATTATCGTGAACTACGGCGATGTGACGGCGGAACAGAAGATTGCCTTCATGAAAACCAATCCGGCATTTGCGGGCATTGATGCGGTGGTGAACGACCGTTTTGTCGTGCTTGAATATGTCGAGGCAACGCCGGGGCCGCGCAATATCGCCGCGGTGGAAAAGCTGGTCGCAGGGTTTGCCGCCAACTGATCACGCGGCCCGCGCAACCTTTGCGCGGGCCATATCCCCGGAGGGCCCCATGACTGACAGCGCGTTGACCCATGCCGCATCCCGTCGCCTGAACTTGGGCGTCGGGGCCTTGATTGGTCTTTGCACCCTTGGCGCATCCATCCTTCTGGCCGTGGCGGTGGGCGCGGTTTCCATTCCGCTGCCAACGGTCGTGGGCGTTCTGGCCAACAAGCTGATGCCGGGGGTGGTCGAGGCCACACGGAGCACGGGCCAGGCGGCGATTGTCTGGGAAATCCGCTTTCCCCGTGCGCTTTTGGCGGCGCTGGTGGGGGCGGGGCTGGGGCTGGTGGGGGCGGCCTTGCAGTCGGTGACGCGCAATCCGCTGGCTGACCCGCATCTGTTGGGCATCTCGTCCGGGGCTGCCTTTGGGGCCATTCTGGCGCTGTTGCACACCGGGTTGTTTCTGGGGTTGCTGACCGTGCCGCTTCTGGCCTTTGGCGGGGCGCTGGTGGCGGCGATGCTGGTGGTGGGGGTGGCGCAGCTGGCAGGGGCGACCAGTGCCGACCGGCTGGTTCTGGCAGGCGTTGCCGTCAGCTTTATCGTGATGGCCGGGGCGAACGTGTTGATCTTTCTGGGCGATCCGCGCGCCACGCATACGGTGGTGTTCTGGATGCTGGGCGGGCTTGGCCTTGCGCAATGGGCGCACCTGATCTGGCCGCTGGCGGTGCTGGTGCCCACGGGCTTGTGGCTGTGGTTGCGCGCGCCCGAGATGAACGCGATGACCGTGGGCGACGAAACCGCCGCCACCCTTGGCATCGCCCCTGCCCGGTTCCGGTTGCAGGTGTTTGTTGCAAGCGCGCTGATCACCGGGGTCATGGTGGCGTTTTCCGGCATCATCGGTTTTGTCGGTCTGATGATGCCGCATATCGTGCGGCTGGTCATGGGGGGCAACAACGCCCGCGTGCTGCCGTTTTCGGCGCTGTTTGGCGCGATTTTCCTGATCTGGGCAGATATCGCGGCCCGAGTTGTCATGGCGCCCGAGGATATGCCGATCGGCGTTGTGACGGGCCTTATTGGCGGCGTGTTCTTTGTCGGCTTGCTGGCACGGCGCAGGATGTAGTGCGTTGGTGCTTGTGGATAGTTATGTTATAGCATAACAATGATGGTGAACCGAGAGGCCGCCGTGACCAAAACATTTCCGCCCCATCCAGTGACCGCTGTGCTGTCCGGCAACGATTTGCTGGTCTTCGAGGTGTTGCGTGCTGCCAATGGTCCTGTTTCGGCCTACGACATTCTTGACCGTTTGAAGCCGGATCGTCCCCGCATTGCGCCGACGACGGTTTACCGCGCGCTTGAGCATTTGATCCGTGCCGGGCGTGTGCGCCGCATTGAATCACTGAACGCCTATCTTGCGGCAACCGATGCGGGTGACCGGGCGGTGGTCTTTGCGATTTGCGATGATTGTGGCCGAGTGCAAGAGCGGGATGCCGTGGCCGAGGTCGGACGCATTACCAAGGCACTGGCAAAAGATGGCTTTCGCCCGACTCATCCGGTGGTCGAAGTGCATGGCCGCTGTGGCGATTGTGATGCCACAGGGGGAAAGCCATGACCGGCTTCAGCCTGATCCTGTCGGGGCTTGGCCTGCGGCTGGCTGTGGCAGCCCTTGTATCGGGCCTGCTCTGGGCGGGTTTTGCGCTGGTGGTAGCCTGAGCCATGCCCGCCATTGTTTTGCATGATCTGACGCTTGGCTATGATCGTCACCCCGCGGTGCACCATCTGGACGCCACGATCCCCTCGGGCAGCCTGACGGCGATTGTCGGGCCGAACGGGGCGGGGAAATCGACGTTGTTGAAGGGGATTGTCGGGGCGCTGAGCCCGCTGGAGGGCCGCATCACCCTTGGCGGCACCCGCGTGGCCTATCTACCGCAACAGGCCGAGATTGACCGGAGCTTTCCGGTATCGGTGCGCGATCTGGTGGCCATGGGGCTTTGGGCGGAAATAGGACCCTTTGGGCGCATTGGCCCTGCGCAGGTTGACCGCATCGCCGTCGCACTGGCCGCAGTTGGACTAACCGGGTTTGAACGCCGCCCCATCGGCGCACTGTCGGGCGGGCAGATGCAGCGCGTGCTGTTTGCCCGGCTGTTGCTGCAAGACGCGCAAGTGATCCTGCTGGATGAGCCGTTTACCGCCATCGACGCCAAGACCGCTGCCGACCTGATGGCTCTGGTACAGCGCTGGCATGGCGAGGGGCGCACGGTCGTGGCGGTTCTGCATGATCTGGACACCGTTCGCGCGCAGTTCCCCGACACGCTGATGATCGCGCGCGAGATGGTGGCGCATGGGCAGACGGCTCAGGTGCTGACGCCTGCCAACCTGCTGCGCGCCCGCCAGATGTGTGAGGCGTTTGACGAGGCCGCCCCGGTCTGCGCGCCTGGCCAAAGGGGGGCGGCATGATCGACCTGCTCCTCACCCCATTCCTCGATTTTGCCTTCATGCGCCGGGCGCTCTTAGGCTGCATCGCAATTTCTATTGGTGCCACCCCCATCGGCGTCTTCCTGATGCTGCGCCGGATGAGCCTGACAGGTGATGCCATGGCCCATGCCATCCTGCCGGGGGCGGCGGTTGGCTTTCTGGTATCGGGCCTGTCGCTGGGCGCGATGACCATTGGCGGGCTGGTGGCGGGCATGGCCGTGGCGCTGATGTCGGGCTTTGTCACCCGCGTCACCGCGCTGAGGGAAGATGCCAGCATGGCGGCCTTTTACCTCATCAGTCTGGCGGGTGGGGTGCTGATCGTGTCGCTGAAGGGCAGCAGCGTGGACTTGCTGCATGTGCTGTTCGGAACGGTGCTGGCGCTGAACGATGACGCGCTGATCCTGCTGTGCAGCATCACCTCCATCACCTGGTTCGCACTGGCCTTGCTGTTTCGCCCGCTGGTGCTGGAATGTGCCGACCCCAATTTCCTGCGGTCGGTCAGCCGCCTGTCGGCGATCACCCATTTCGCCTTTCTGGCGCTGGTGGTGATGAACCTGGTGGCGGGGTTTCAGGCGCTGGGCACGCTGATGTCAGTCGGGCTGATGATCCTGCCCGCGGCTGCCGCGCGGTTCTGGGCGCAGGGCATCGGCGCGATGATCGGGGTGGCGGTGCTTGTGGCGATCCTATCCAGCGCCACCGGGCTTCTGCTCTCCTACCACGTCTCGCTGCCATCCGGCCCGTCGATCATCCTTGTGGCGGGCGCACTTTACGCCCTCTCGCTAATTTTTGGCCCACACGGCAGCCTCATGGCGCGCTATCTGCCGCGCCCCCATCTGCAATCCTGACCTACTCCCGAAAGGAAACCGCTATGAACCGCCGTATTTTTCTTGGCCTGACCACAGCACTTGCCATGCTGCCATTGTCGGTGTTTGCACAGGACAAGCTACCCGTCGTCGCCAGCTTTTCCATCCTTGGCGACATGGTGGCCGAGGTGGGCGGCGACCGTGTGGCGGTGACCACGCTGGTTGGGGCCGATGGTGATGGCCATGTCTATCAACCGACCCCTGCCGATGCGCAGGCTGTCGCGGCAGCCAAGTTGGTGGTTGTCAACGGCCTTGCCTTTGAAGGCTGGTTTGACCGTCTGATCGAAGCCGCCGAATACAAGGGCGTGGTTGTGGTCGCCAGCGATGGCATCACGCCGCGCGCGATGACTGCAGAGGAAGGCCATGCCGAGGGTGAGGCAGAGGCCGACCCGGCGAGCCACGACCATGGCGACTTCGATCCGCATGCCTGGCAAGACCTCGGCAACGCCCGCCTCTATGTGGCCAATATCGCCAAGGGTCTGACCGAGGCCGATCCCGCAGGGGCCGACGTCTATGCTGCCAACGCCGCCGCCTATCTGGCTCAGATCGACACCGTCGAGGCCGAGGTCAAGGCTGCCGTTGCCGCCTTGCCTGCCGACCGGCGCACCATCGTTACCTCGCATGATGCATTCGGTTATTTTGCCGCCGCTTACGGCATGAATTTCCTCGCCCCGCAGGGCGTGAATACCGAAGCCGAGGCTTCGGCCGCCGACGTGGCCGCGCTGATCACCCAGATCAAGGATCAGTCGATTGGGGCCGTGTTTGTGGAAAACATCTCGGACCCGCGCCTGCTGGAACAGATCGCCGCGGAGACCGGGGCCAAGGCGGGCGGCACGCTTTATTCCGACGCGCTGTCGGCAGGTGCCCCGGCAGACACCTACCTGAACATGATGCGCCACAACATCGCCACTCTGACCGCCGCTTTGAAGGAATGACCATGACCGAACAAATCCCCGTCACCGTCCTCACCGGCTTTCTGGGCGCCGGAAAGACCACGCTCCTGAACCGTATCCTGACCGAAAACCACGGTCGCAAGTTCGCGGTCATCATCAACGAATTCGGTGAAACCGGCATCGACAACGACCTTGTCACGCATGCCGACGAGGAAGTGTTCGAGATGAACAACGGCTGCATCTGCTGCACCGTGCGGGGCGATCTGATCCGCATTATCGGCGGGCTGATGAAAAGGAAGGGGCTGGACGGTATCCTGATCGAGACGACAGGCCTCGCCGACCCCGCCCCGGTGGCGCAGACGTTCTACGTCGATGCAGATGTAGCAGCCCGCACGCGGCTGGATGCGATCCTGACGGTGGCGGATGCGGTCAACCTGTCCACCCATCTGGATGAAAGCCATGAGGCCGCCGAGCAGATTGCGTTCGCCGATATCGTGTTGTTGAACAAGACCGATCTGGTCGATGGTGACGCGCTGACGGCGGTCGAGGCCCGGTTGCGCGCCATCAATCCCACCGCCAAGATCATCCGCACCGCGCGCTGCGATGTAGACCTCGATCAGGTTCTGGGCCTGGATGCGTTCGAGCTTGACCGTGTGCTGGAGATCGAGCCGGATTTTCTGACCGAAGATCATGCGCATGAACATGATGACGCGGTCACCAGCATTTCCTTGCATTCCGATGTGCCGATGAACCCCGACGCCTTTCAGATGTGGTTCAGCCGCCTGTTGCGCGAAAAGGGGCAAGACCTGCTGCGATCCAAAGGCATCATCGACATGGCGGGCGAGGATCAGCGATATGTCATCCAGGGTGTCCATATGCTGATGGACGGCGATCTCTTGGGGCCGTGGCCAACAGACAAGCCGCGCCAGACAAAACTGGTGTTCATCGGGCGTAATCTGGACAGCATGGGTCTGCGCGAAGGGTTTGAGGCATGCAAGGCGGCGTGACGATCTTGCCACCGCTGACCCGCGCGTTTGAGCCCACCGCCATCGAAAAGGTCGGGCGGTACTTCGATTGCGATGCCGTGCCGACCGGGGCAGCGGCGGTTGGCGACAGCGTCTATGCCAGCTTTGGAGATGGGCAGGTCCGGGTGTTTCGTCCCGACCTGCCGATGCAGGAGGTTCCCGCACACAACGGCGCGATCCTGTGCATGGCCCGTCATGACACCGGGGTTCTGACCGGAGGCGACGATGGCCGCGTCCTGCATCTGGATGCGGACAAGGGGATGACCGAACTGGCCCACTTTGGCAGCAAATGGGTCGATTGCGTGGCCTCGCACCCAAAAGGCGCTTGGGCAGCCTCGGTCGGCAAGACCGCGCATCTGACGGACGTCGGCGGCCGTGTTCACGCCCTTGATCACCCCAGCACGGTTGGCGGCATGGCCTTTGACCGCAAGGGTGAGCGCCTGGCCGTGGCGCATTATGGCGGCGTCACGATTTGGACACGCGGGCGGCGCGACTGGAAGGCATCGTCACTCAAATGGGCAGGCAGTCATGGCGCTGTGACGTTCAGTCCGGATAACCGGTTTCTTGTCACCACGATGCAGGAAAACGCATTGCACGGGTGGCGGTTGCGCGACAAGGCCGACATGCGGATGTCGGGCTATCCGGCGAAGGTCAAGTCGATGGACTGGGTTGGCAGATTGCCCCACCTCGCCAGCAGTGGTGCGCAAGGGGCGATCTGCTGGCCTTTCGATGGCGCGAATGGCCCTATGGGGCAGCGACCGCTGACCCTGTGCCAGGATGGCGAAGCTTTGGCGACCGCAGTTCGCGACCTGCCGGGCCACGAAGCCGTGCTGACCGGGTTCGAGAACGGCGTCGTGCTTTATAGCGAGCTGGACATGGGGTTCGATCCCCGCGTCATCAAACGTCGCTCCGGGGCTGCGATCACCCATCTGGTGGTGACACCCGACACCGGCTGGATGCTGGCGGCCGCCGAGGACGGGCTGGTGCTCTGGGCACCCTTGGGAAAGACAGACCGTTGATGTTCGGCCTGTTCAAACGCAAAGCCCCCGCCGATCCGGTGGTGACGGACCGATTGAAACTCTGGGTCGCCACCGCGATGGGCCTGTCGGGCGGCGATACCATCATGCTGGCCGAACTGGACTGCCGCGATCCCGGCTGCCCCGATCTGGAGACTGTGGTCACCGTCATCCGCGCCGACCGCCGCCAGTTCATTCTGCGGTTCCCGGGTCCGATGGCGCACGTCACCGAAGCAGCTGTGCAGTCGCTTTTTGCCCAAGGCCCGGTCGGCCACCGCTGATGGGTGGCCAGATCCCAGTCACCCTGCTGCTGGCCGAAAACGAAGCCAGCATCACATCATATCTGATGGCACAGATGCAGCGTGCCCCATTCTTTGGGGCGCTGGTTTTTACCACCGCGGCATCCGTCCCCCCGGTTCCCGCTGCTGCTGTCTTTTCCGTTCCGACGCTGCACTGGCTGGCCTTGCCCAGTTGCCTGTGCTGCATGTCGCCAACAGATCCCCGGTTGATCCTCTTGCGGGCGTTGGACACAGGGGTAGGGGAGCCCCGTCGCCCTGTCGATTGCATCATTTTTTCTGTTCCGGCGTCAATCGGCGCAAACGCCCAGCGCACCTTGAATTCTATTGCGCCCCTTACGGATAGGCTTGCATCCCTGCGGAGTGATCGGGATTCCGTGATTGATATCGGAAACGGTTTCAAACAACCGGTTGCTCTGCAGGAGCCCGGCGGCAACCTGACTCCTGAGAACGGCAGTGCAAAAGTTTGCCACGGAAGTGGCGGGATAGTCTTGCTGCGGGCAGAGTAAAACTTTGCCACTTTGGCCCTTTCTGGCGACAGGGAGGGTGGGGGCATTTTAATCGTGGAACTTTATCGGAAGGTCCGTCTCG